>NZ_UPHT01000029.1 GCF_900566085.1 Mycobacterium attenuatum | reverse complement strand
TCATCACCGGCACCAAACCAGCACACGACACGAGATTGTCATCATCGAACACCGCCGACGAGGGCGCGAACCTGTGACACACTCTCACCGAAAGTGCCTTTCTTGAGCTGGACGATTGTTGTCTGGAAACTCCAATCATCCCAGGTCAAAAGGCACTTTCCTCATCTCGACACCCGAAACGAACCCAATCCATCCGTGGATCGAGGTTTAGGACCACTGTTGCGTCTTTCCCAACGTACACGTAAGCGCCTCTACCAAGCTCGTCCAATTTAAACTGGGGCGCCACAACAGGATCGCAACAGCATCTTGCGTGCCTTGTGGCTGACGCCATGACCGCCGTCGCGTCCGGCGATCCTTCCTGCTCCATGATCGGTGATTCCGTTGATTCTGTTTGCCGGTGGGAATGGGGGTGTTTCCTGTGAGGACTCGCAATTCTTCGCGAAACTTTCGAATATTTCGCACCTTGGAAAGCTCACTCCCAGACCATCGAAGCTTGCAAGAATAGGCCCCAAAGGAATTCCGCCCCATAGCGGTCTTCGTTCCACAAGAACTCATAAGCTTCCTCCGCGGGAAGGATGTCGTCGAATAGCGGCCTTTTGGTACGTCGAATCGCCGGACCGAAACACTCATCAAATTCGGGAATGTCGCAACTCCAAGCTGCCAGCTGCGCCGGAGATTCGACATCGAGCGATGTGTGCTCGGTGTGCGTGTAACCCGCTGACTCAAGTAGTCCGTTAGCGTCAGCGTAGGCGTTGAATTTGAAGCCGGGCCACAACACGCTGTTGTACTTCAGTGATGTGGCGTCCTCGTCAAGAACTCCTAACAGTGTCTTCATGTCTCGAAATCGCGATGTCGCTTCGCTGAGGGCTTCTGCTACCCGATCGTGAATACGTACTGCCTCGTCCAAAGATAGCCCTGCCTTGGCCAGCTTGGCATCTAATAGGCCCCGGGTATCTTTTAAAGACAGTCGCGGCTTCATGGTCATCAGGAGATAAACCTCGAAGTTGACTACTGCTGCATGCAAAGTTACATTCATCGCCTACTCCACTACTTCGGCAAAAACTGATAGAGGTCGCCGCGAAATACAGAAAGCGTTCCGCCCGGGGCTACCATGATAGCTTCCCCGAACTTCGGGTTAGCGGGTAGCACCAGCTTTGCTCCATTAGGCCCGTTGACAATACCCCCAGTTTGACCCCACGCCGCTTCCCCCGCGGCTTCGGCCGCCTCCGCGGCCTGTTGCTGATCGCCGATGTGCAATTGATTAATCCTGTCGACCAAAGTATTCAGTCTTGAGCCTTTAGGAACGTGTTCCATGACATCATTACCGATTTGCGTGGCCTGATCGGTAATACTCGGGCTTGAAGGCGCACCCGGTTGGTTTGGCGGGGGCTCGGAACCGGGTGTACCCGGCTGCGTGGGGCCTGGGGCGGGTTCGCCTTCTATGGGTATGCCTAAGTCGTTTAAGCGGGCCCGGATTGCGGTTAGGCGTTCAAGGAGAGGACCGCGCGAGGCGATGCAGGCGTTGTATTGGGCCGGCGGCAGCGGCCCGACGTTTTCGACGCCGCATCGGGCGTTCCACGCCCGTATCTCAGCGTTAACTTCGGCCCATTCTGCGATCGCCTGCTCGGCGCTCATGTCTTTAGGGTCGACCGGCATGGGTGGCGGGGTCGGGTCACGCGGTAGGGGGAAAGATGGTGCCGCCGGGGCCGGTACTAGCCCTGGCGGGCCGAAGCCCAGCATTTGGACACCGCCGTTGCCAGTTCCGGGTGTTGTAGCAGACGGCGCGGTACTGGCGGGACCGGGATCGTCGAGTGTGACGGGTGCGGGGG
>NZ_UPHT01000145.1 GCF_900566085.1 Mycobacterium attenuatum | reverse complement strand
CGGGGGGCGGCTGTTCGGCGACGGCGGCAGCGGCGGCCCCGGGAGCGGCATTATCCCTAACAGCGCTGGCGGTAATGGTGGAAATGCCGGGTGGCTCTTCGGCAGCGGCGGTGACGGTGGCTCCGGCGCTGGCAACGCCTACGGCGGCGCGCCCGGCAGGACGGGGCTGCTGATCGGTAACGGCGGCAGCGCCGGCTCCGGGACGCAATTTTCACTAGTGGTGACCGGCGCTGACGGCGGGTGGCTGTTCGGCAACGGCGGCGACGGCGCCAGCAGCTCCAACTCGGCAGGTGCTGACGGTGGGAATGGCGGACTATTTGGCAACGGTGGCAACGGCGGGGCCGGCGCAAGCGGACTGGGAGCCGGATTCAGTGGAAGCAACGGCGGCAACGGTGGTAACGGTGGGTGGCTGATCGGCCACGGTGGGCACGGTGGGGCCGGCGGCAGCGGAAACTTCTTTAATGTCGGCAGCACTCCGGCCGGTAACGGTGGCAACGGCGGCAACGGCGGAGCCGGCGGCCTGCTGTACGGCGACGGCGGGGCCGGCGGGACCGGCGGCACCGGCGGAGTCGGATCCCTGGTGCCCGGCGGCACCGGCGGTAACGGCGGTAACGGCGGCAACGCGAAGCTCATCGGTGACGGCGGTAACGGCGGTAACGGCGGTAACGGCGGGTTTGGAACTACTTTCGGGGCCGGCGGTGGCGGCGGCAAAGGCGGCAGCGGTGGATCGTTGGTCGGCGTCAACGGAACGACCGGTCAGGCCGGCATGTGACCTATTGTGTGCGGAAGTCTGTCGCTGGCCGGCAGCGGCTTGACCGGCGCGTGGCATCCACCACCTACTCCGCTGTAACCTGTTGACAGTACGATCACGTTGGCGGACAACATGATCGGACGCTTCGCAACGTATTGGCACTCGCGAGGTGCGATTTCTGCGTTCCTGCCGAATGGCTGAGCCCCCAGGGTCGGCAGAGCTACTCCGTCTCGTCGTCGTCTGCGTGCCGTCTGCCGATCCACGACACCGCCCGAACTCATACCCGCAACCTATCGACCGCCACCGACAGGAATCGGGCAGAAAGTGGCTGCCAAACAACAGATTTCACATGTTTACTCACAGCGAAGAGCCACCCATCTTCGCCGTGCCTACCGCGGCGCGGCGATTCCTCGGGTAGCAATGGGTAGCAACGGGTAGCGACGGGTAGCAATGGGTAGCAACGGGTAGCAACGGGTTGCAAACGCACCAATGCCGCCGACGGCTGGACCCACACGCACAGCGTCCCTGCGGCAGGCCCCGCGCGATCGCCTCACCGCGCCAGCGCCATAACTGCAAGACTCGAGATAGCGTGCGGGTATGGCCGCCGTCGAATTGCAGATACTCGAAGATGACATCGCGCTGGTCACGTTGAACCGGCCCGGGCTGTTAAACGCCATTGACGGCTCGCTGATCGACGCGATGGATGAGGTGTTGGGCGTGCTCACCCGAGCCGAATTCCGGGTAGCGATCCTTACCGGAGCCGGACGGGGATTTTGCGCCGGCGCCGACCTGAGCGGCACCGGCGAGCCGTGGGTCAAGGCCAAGCCGGCCAGCCCTGCATTCAAGACCAGCTACGACTCCCAGGTGCGGCTGGCCGATCTCTATGTGCGGCTCTACGAGCTGCCCATCCCGGTGATCGCCGCGGTCAACGGTGCCGCCGTCGGGGGCGGGCTGGCATTCGCGCTGCACTGCGACATCCGGATCGCTTCCGAGCTAGCCCGGTTCGGCTCGCTGTTCATCAAGGCCGGCTTCTCGTCGATGGACATGGGCACCAGCTACCTGCTGCCGAAGATCGTCGGCGCCGGAGTGGCGCGGGAACTCATGCTGACCGGACGCATCATCGACGCGGCCGAAGCCTACCGCATCAAGCTGGTCCACGAGGTGGTGGCGCAGGACGACCTCATGCCCGCAACCCTGGCCAAGGCTCGCGAGATCGCCGCGAACAACGCTTTCGGCGTGTGGCAGACCAAGATCGGGCTCAATACCGCGTTGGATGCGCCCAGCTTGCGGCATGCCATCGAGATCGAGAACCGCACCCAAATGCTCACCGGCTTCACCGATAACCCGGCCGAAGCCGCCAAAGCGCATCGGGAAAAGCGGGCACCGAAATGGGATCCGCTGTGATGCCTAGACTTTGGCGATCACCTTCTCCGCATACCGTTCGAGGTGGCGGATCTTTTGCTCCAGGGGCTCGGTGTCGGGCCCCTTGACGTAAGGCCAGCGGAAACCCACGATGATGTCGGTGACTCCCTTGTCCTCGAGCCGCTTGACACCGTCCGTGGTGTAGGCGTCCATCGAGATCACATGGATCTCAAACGGGCCGGTCTTTCCCTGCTCGTCCCGAAACCTCTTGACACGGGCGATAAGTCGGTCGAGTTCTTCGGCGCTGGTGCCGCCGCCGTGCATCCAGCCGTCCAAGCGTGCCGCGCGCCGCAGGGCGGCATCGGCGTGGCCGCCCACCAGGATCGGGATCGGCTGGGTGGGAGCGGGACTCATCTTGGTCTTCGGGATGTCGTAGAAGTCGCCGTGGAATTCGAAGTAGTCTCCGGTGGTGAGCCCCTTGACGATTTCGATGCATTCGTCAATTCGCTTGCCCCGCTTGGCAAACGGCACGCCCATCAGCTCGTAGTCCTCCGGCCACGGGCTGGTGCCCACGCCGAGCCCCACCCGGTTGCCGATCAGCGCTGCCAGTGAACCCGCTTGCTTGGCCACCAGTGCCGGCGGCCGGACGGGTAGCTTGAGCACAAAGAAGTTGAACCGCAGCGTCGTGGTCACCGCGCCCAACGCGGCCGTCAGGACGAAGGTCTCGATGACCTGCTTGTCTTCCAGGAATTCCCGATTGCCGTCCGTGGTGTAGGGGTACTTCGAGTCGGACTGGTACGGGTAGGCCAGGCTGTCGGCGATCGTCATGCTGCTGTAGCCGGCAGCTTCGGCGGCCTGAGCCAGCGGAATATAGAACGCCGGGTTGGTCAGTGCCTCTGCATAGCTGAACCGCACGTCATCCGTACCTTCTGTATTCGGGCGTCATGCCCGAATACTAGAACGCGTTCTCATTCGCCGGGCGGGTGGCCGACGGCGTCGGCGCTTGCCGTGCCGTTCGCGCGGAACACGAGCGGCAACCACCCCAAAAACGGTCGACGCACCGGCGCCGCGGTCGTCGGCAGGTGGATCGTCACCGGCTAGAGCTGGTTTTCCGGGCCGATGATCGCCCAGACCGTCTTGCCGGACGATGTGGGAGTGCTGCCCCACGCACGGCACAACGCATCGACAATGGCCAGGCCGGACACGTCGATGCCCTTGGGCGGAGATTTCAGCCGCATGGCCGGTGCAGTGCTGCCGTCGGAGACCGCGATCGTCGCCGCCGGACCGTCGCTGAACACCCGTACCACCGGCTCACTGCTGGTGTGTTTGAGCACGTTCTCCACGAATACATTGACGACTACCAAGGCGACGGGGATCAGCCCGGGCTTGGACCAGGAGGTGAGCCATTCGCGAACCAGTTGCCGCGACTCGCGAAGGCTGTTCAAATGTGCGGGCAGTTGTGCCTGGGCATGCCGGACGTTGCGGCGCGCCAGCCGGCCGACGGCCTTGATCGCGCCCTTCTCGGTGGGATAGACCGGCATGAATACCGCGACTCCGGAGCGGGTGACCGCGTCCCGGCCGGCACGACTGGCGCAGACGAGCACGATCGGAACGTTCGGCCGCGTGTCGGCCTGCCAGCGCGCGCCAATAAAGGCCGACCACGCCGCGTCATCGGGAACCTGCAGCCCGCTCACATTGACGATCACGGCGGTCGGCTCGTCCAGTGTCGCCTTCATGATGCTGTCGCGCAGCGACGCCGAGTTGGCCGCGCCGAGCACCCCTTCGACTGCCAGGACGACGGTTGACTGCTCGAGTCGTGTCGCAACGGCCAGTGAACTCGACGACTTGGCCACCGCGCTCACCGCAGCCGACCTTCCGGGGCCGTCTCACTCAACCGCGGGCCGGGCGGTGCGGGGGTAAGCCCGGTTGCATGACGGCGGGACGTCATGAACCGGCCTGCCAGGTCCGTCCTGTGGTCCGGTTCCATGTCCTGCTCCTCGAACTGCTGCCCGTGCAATTGCTTGAGGATGCCGCCCGCGGGAGCGGCGGAGATTTCCATCTTCGGTCAAGTATCGCGAATTGCCTACGGCCGCCGGCGTCACCCGGTCGTGGGGTCCGCTCGTCGGCCCATCGGCCGGCGCGGGCCGGGTCAACCCCCGGACCCCGCTCCCAAGAGCCGAACGCTACCTCGCTGACCATGCCGCTCTCGTTTGTGTCGTCGTCTGCCGCAGCACCAGCCACCCAGGGCGGTTACCCGCAATAGGCGCGCGGTCAACCTCTAGTCTGGCAGGCACTCAGCCTATCGGGAACTGCCCGGTGGAGCGGGACGATCGGCGCAACAAGACGGCGAAGCTGCTGCTACCGGACACTTGACGGGTACGGTGGCGCCCCCACTCCGGCGACGGAGTGGGTGCCCCAGGGCGTTTGTTCGACGATGCGGGCAGGCGCGCTGCGTTCACCGACTGTCAATGTCGTGGTCCTTGATCGGGAGAGCGGGGCCTGCGGAAGCGGATCCAGGACGGTGCCTTGCCAGTGGTAGTTGCCGTCGATCGGATCGAGGTGACCGGTCAGGTGGACACGCACCGGAAGCCGGGCTCCGCCTAAGTCCAATGTCGCGGCCCCGTCATAGGTGTCGTCACCGGGCGCGCTGGCGGACAGGTCGAACGCCCCGGACACCCGCTGCGCCCGGACGGGCTGCAATTGGGCGCGCTCGTTGAACACCTGCTGACTGCTGCGCAGCACCTCGATGCGGGAGCTGCCGGTGCGGTTCATCAGGTCCAGGCACTCGACGGCGTAGCGGGTTTGCGCGGTGACGTCGGCGTTATCGGGACCGGAGATGAAGAAATAGTTGGGAAAGCCGTGCACGGCGATGCCGAGGAAGGGCTCCATGCCGTCGTGCCAGGCCTGCCGGAGGGTCACGCCGCGAGCGCCAACCAGCGCCCGCTCGGGCAGCTGATCGGGGATGGCGAAGCCGGTGCCGTAGATGATCGCGTCGGCGCCGTACTCGACACCATCGTGGGTGTGCACGCCCGACGGCGTCAGCGCCGCGATCGCCGAACCGGCCAGTGCGGCTGATTGCCGCGGCTGCCCGCCGCGCAGGCGGCGACGCAGCCAGCGTCGGGCTCGGGTTGTCATCAGCGGCAGGTCGCAGACCACGCGGCGCGGTGGCTGGGCAACAACGGTGACCGAGGCCGCGGAGTCCACGAGCCGGTCGAGGTGCCGGGCGACGGCGGCGTCGGTGCCCACCGCGACAATGCGTTTGCCGGCCGCCTCGAAGGCCGGATTCCAGGCCGCCGCATGAAACGATTCGCCGCCAAAGTCGTTGCGCCCGGGCAGGTCCGGTATCCACGGAACATACGGCGGCCGGTGTGCGGCAATGACGACGCGGCCACGGGCAACGTCGCCGCCAGCGGTGGTCAGCCCCCAGGAGTCGGTGTCGTCGTCGAACACCGCAGCGAGCACCTCCAGTGCCGGGTCGGCAGCGCTGTCGATGACGACAACGTCACTGACACCGGCCGCCGCCAACGTGGCCCGGGCGACCCGGCCGCGGGTACCCGCACCGACGATGATCACGTGGTGCAGGCCGGGCGCCTCGATCACAGAAACTTGCTGCGCTTCCAGGCGCGGCGCGCGATGGGACCCATCAGACCCACGTCGGTCAAAAACGCTGCCAGCGGCGCGAATCCGGTCACCTGCATCTGGTAGCGGTGCGGGCTGTTGCGCGCAATCATGCGGGCCCGTCTCGGGTCAAGGCCGGTGCGCGCGTATGGGATCGGATTGCTGAACAGGTACCGGAAGAAGTACCCGCCAAGGCCGTTGATGTTAGCCATGAACCATCGGTTGAGCCGCGGCATGTTGGCGACCCTCTTACGTGCGCCATCGCGGGCGAACTGGATATGACGGGCTTCTTCGGTGACGTGAATCCGCATGAGCCGCTGGATAATTGGCTGCAGCTCCGAGTCGTCCATCATCTGCCGTTGCAGCGAGTCGAAGATCTCCTCGCCGATCAGGGCGGCCACCCACAGCATCGAACCTCGCTGAAAGGCCAGCGGCAGCGCGTTGATGACCATCCGATGCATTCGCTGGGGCCGCACCGGCTTGGCGCCGATGCGCTCGATGGCTTTGCCGAACATCACCATGTGGCGGGTCTCGTCGCCGAGTTCGGTCAGCTTGTAATGCGTCGAGCGGCTGGTGGGGTCCTCGTGCAGGATGGTGCGCAACAGCGATTGGTTGAGCATGTTCTCGAACCAGATGCCGGCTGATAGCGTGTTGACCAGTTCCTGCTTGGACAGCTCGATTTGCTGCTCGCGGGTCATTTCGTCCCACATCGGGGTGCCGTACAGGGACACCAGTTTGGGCGGTAGATAGAACTTGTCCGGATCCAGCGGGGCGTCCCAGTCAATGTCGACGACGGGCTCATAGGACTTCTTGACCGAACCCTTGAGCAGACGCTCGGAGAACTCTTCACGACTGGGTCCATTTGACGGGGGCCCGGTTGGTTTCACCACGGTGGTCATCGTTGGTGTCCCTTCATCAGGTGGTTCAGACGTTAGGGAGATCACACTCGATAGTCAATACCCAGGGTACTAGGTACCGGAGGTCTCGGTTAGGTATTCGGTTAGGTTTTCCTGGTCTCAATTACGTTGTGTTGCATGGGCCGGCACATCCACGTCATCGGCATCGGCGCCGGAGATCCCGACTACCTGACTGTGCAGGCGATCAACGCGCTCAACGACACGCAAGTGTTCTTTGCGATGGACAAGGGTCTGGGTAAGGGCGGAGCCACACGCGACCTGGTTGCGCTGCGGCGCCAGATCTGCGAGCGGTTCATCCGGGAGCCGGGATACCGATTCGTCGAGCTGCCCGACCCGAAGCGATCGACCGAAACCGACTATCGGGAAGCGGTCTTTGACTGGCATGCGGCGCGGGCGCGGATCTGGGCGGCGGCCATCGCCACCGAACTGGCTCCCGACGGCGTGGGCGCCTTTTTGGCCTGGGGTGACCCATCGCTGTACGACAGCACGCTGCGCATCCTAGATGCCGTGTCCGCCGAGGTCGACATCAGCTACGACGTCATTCCGGGTATCACCGCGGTGCAGGCGCTGACTGCGCGGCACCGCATCCCGCTGAACGAGGTGGGCGCTTCCGTGCTCATCACGACCGGCAGGCAGCTGCGCGCCCGGGCGGTCACCGGCTCGGCGGTGGTGATGCTCGACGCCGAGTGCTCGTTTCTGAGCTGCCCGCCGCAAACCCGCATCTGGTGGGGTGCGTACCTGGGTACTGCCGACGAATTGCTGGTTGCCGGCACAGTCGGCGAGGTCGGGACACGTATCGCGGCGTTGCGTGCCGAGGCGCGGGCGCGGCACGGCTGGATTATGGACACCTACCTGTTGCAAGCGCCAGATTAAGCACAGCATGAGCTTCTTGACGGTTTGTCAAGAAGGGTGCGATGGACCCTCCGGTTCGCGATAGCATCGGTACTTCCGCATTGTGTCGCACGTCACTTCGCGATTGCGGGGAATTTGCAGTGACGGGGAGGTTCGTACATGTCGTGGGTGATCGCCGCGCCCGAGTACGTGGCTGCAGCGGCCAACGATCTGGCAGGTATTGGTTCGGTGCTGGGTCAGGCCAATATGGCGGCGCTGGCCCCGATATCGGGTGTGCTGCCCGCCGGAGCCGACGAGGTGTCGGCTGCGATCTCGGCGTTGTTCGGCGCCCACGCGCAGGCATATCAGGCGCTCAGCGCGCAGGCAGCCATGTTTCACCAGCAGTTCGTGCAGCTCATGACCGCCGGTGCCGGAGAGTACGCCGCGGCGGAAGCCGCCAACGTGCTGCCGATGCAGCTTGCGGCGGGGGCCATCAACGATCCCGCGGCGCTCACTGTGAGTGCACCCGCGGTCAACGGGGCCGCGGGGACGCCGCAACACGTGCGCGCCGGTGGGTTGTCCGGCACTGGCGGTTCCGTGGCGCCGGCCCAACTCAGCAGCAATGGCGGGGCGGTCGTCGCGAGTGGGGTGGCACCCGCC
>NZ_UPHT01000073.1 GCF_900566085.1 Mycobacterium attenuatum | reverse complement strand
GTTGGGCAATGGCGGCCGTTCCGGGCCCGCCGGTCCCACCCATGCCGCCATTGCCCAACAAGCCGGCGGCCCCGCCGGCCCCGCCAGTCGCTCCGACGTTCGTGCTATTGCCGCCGTTGCCGCCATTGCCCAACAGCCACCCGCCGGGCCCGCCGGCTGTGCCGACGGGTCCGCTGATCCCGTCGGTGCCGTTGCCGATCAGCGGGCGCCCGGTCAATGCCAGGAAGGGCTGGTTGATCAGGTCGAGCAGATTCTGCTGGACATTGGCGGCCTCGGCCCCGGCATATGCGGCCACACCCGAATTGAGGCTCTGCACAAACTGGGAGTGAAACGCCGAGACCTGGGCGCTCAGCGCCTGGTACTCCGATGCGTGCTGAGAAAACAGCGACGCAATAGCCGCCGAGACCTCGTCGGCACCGGCCGCCAGCAGGCCCGTGGTGGACACCGCTGCCGCGGCGTTGGCCGAGCTTATGGTCGCACCGACGCTCGCCAGATCCGTTACCGCCGTGGACATTATGTCCGGCATCGCGATCACAAACGACATCTGGAAACCTCCATCTCGCATCGCGATCAAGCTGTCGTCGCGGGTGAATGAAGATGGTAGGCGCTTCCAGACGCGAATTCGGTGTTTTAGCCGACAATTTCACCGGCATAGTTCGGCGAATCCTCGACATCCGATGGGCTACAGCCCACCAACTCGGCGCAGATCAGCGACGCAGCACCGCGCCGACGCGTTCGGCTGCGCACTCCACCGCGGCGTCGCGCGCCGCGCTCGCATCGTCTTCGGTCAGCGTGCGATCCGGTGCGCGGAACCGCAGCGCGAAGGTCAGCGACTTGCGAGCCTCGCCGATCTGCGGACCGGTGAACACGTCGAACAACTGAATGTCCTCGAGCAGCTCGCCGGCCCCTTCCCGAACGGCGTCAGCGACAGCCTGGGCGGGGACATCCGTCGACACCACCAAGCTGACATCCTGAAACACAGCCGGGAACGGCGACACCCGCGGAGCCGGCAAGGATTCCACCATGGGGATCGCATCGAGGTTCAGCTCGACCGCACAGGTGCCTTTCGGTAGGCCCGTCCGTTCGATCACGGCCGGATGCAATTGCCCAGCATGGCCGACGGAGGTTTCGCCGACGAGTACATCAGCGCACCGGCCCGGATGCCATGGCAGGTATTGAGACGACCGCAGCGTGACGTCAATTCCACTGGCGCGGGCAATGATTCGCGCGGTCTCGAAAGCGTCGGCGGCTTCGACCGCACGGCCCGGACCCCACGGGCCGCGAGGCTCGCGCAACCCGGCCAGCACTGCGGCCACGTGTTGCGGCTGTCGCGGCAGCGACGCGTTGAGCACCGCGATTTCGCCGTCTGTCGGGCGGCGGTGCACCGGGATCAGCTCGATGCCCTGAGTGCGCTCCGTCGGCTGCACCACCTGTGCGACGGCGAACAGCGCGACATCGGTCAAACCACGAGACACGTTGCGCGCCAGCGCTTCCAGCAAGGCCGGCAACAACGTCGTGGCCAGGTGCGGACGGTCGGCTTCCAACGGGTTGACCACACGCGTCGTCGCACGACGGGGGTCGTCGGCAGTCAGCCCCCACAAGTCGAAAACACCGGCCGGCAAAAACGGCGTCGGCAGTATCTCCACATACCCGGCCAGCGCCAGCGACTTTCCGATCGCGCGACGGCGCCGCTGTGCGGCCGTCAACCCCCGGCCCGCGGGAGCGGCGGACAGCACCGAAGGGATGATTTCTAGCCCCTCCAGCCGCATCACCTCCTCGACGAGGTCGGCGGGCTGCAGCAGATCGGGTCGCCAACTCGGCGGGATGACGGTCAGGGCCTCGCCTTCAACGACCACCTCCGCCCCGATCTGCGCGAGCCGCCGAGCCGCGGTACCCGCGGCGTAGCTCACCCCCGCGAAGCGGTCCGGCAGGTCGGCGTCGATCCGGATCGGCGGCATCGACCAGTCATCGACAGGCGGTTCGCCCCGCCAATCCGTGAGTGCCGAGTCAACGACTCCCCCGGCGATATCGGCGAGCAACGCGGCGCAGCGATCCAGGGCGGCCACCGAAATAGCCGGATCGACTGTGCGTTCGTAGCGCCGGGCAGCCTCGCTGGGCAAGTGCAAGCGGCGCTGGGTGCGCGACACCGCAGCCGGATCCCAAATTGCAGCCTCCAGCAGGACGTCGGTGGAGTCGGCACGCACTTCGGTGCTGGCCGCCCCCATCACGCCGCCGATCGCAGCGGTGGTGGCGTCGTCGACGATCAGGACATCGCCGGGCTCGAGTCGCCGCTCGACGTCGTCCAGGGTGACGACGGTCTCACCGGAACGGGCAAATCGCACTCCCAGGCTGCCGGTGATCCGATTGCGGTCGTGCGCGTGCATCGGGTGACCTAGCTCGAGCATCACGTAGTTGGTGACGTCCACCGCCGGCGAGGTCGCACGGATACCGCAGAGCATCAGCCGGCGCTGCAGCCACCAGGGTGATACCGCGGCCGGATCGATACCCGTCACCGGTCGCAGGGCGAACCTGCGGACACCCGTCTCGGCCTGCACCGTCAGCGGCCAGGCTGCTGCCTCGACTGGCAGCGGCGGCACGTCGGCGGGGTCGACGAATGCCAAGTCGTAGGCGCAGGCGATCTCGCGGGCCAGGCCGCGCACCGACATGCAATAACCCCGGTCGGGCGTGATCGCCAAATGAAAGACCACGTCCTCCAATCCGAGCACGGCCGTGCCGTCGGCTCCCGGTTCGGCCGTCGCCGGTGGCAACACCAGAATCCCGGAATGGTCTGCGGCCAAACCAAGTTCGGCCGCAGAGCAAATCATTCCCGCCGACGTGCGGCCGTAAGTCTTGCGGGCGGTGATGGTGAAGCCGCCCGGCAGTGTGGTTCCGGGCAGCGCCACGACGACCAAATCGCCGCGCACAAAATTCGTTGCACCACAGATTATTTCGTGCTCCGCACCGTCGCCGAGGTCTACCAGGCAAGCGCGGATCGGCTTCTTGAAGCCGGTAAGCTCCTCGATGGCGGCCACCCGGCCCACAGTCAGCGGGCCGTCGACAGGGCCGAGTGCGGTCACCTGTTCGACTTCGTGGCCAATGCGGACCAGCGTCTGCTCGAGATCGTCTGCCGGGACGTCCCAGCCCGGCGCGCCTGTCGAAACCACTTCGCGCAGCCAGCTATACGGAACGCGCATCAGGCACCCACCCCGAACGGCAACGAGAACCGGATGTCACCCTCCACCATGTCGCGCATGTCGGGAATTCCGTTGCGGAACTGCAGAGTTCGCTCCAAGCCCATTCCGAACGCGAAGCCCGAATAGACGTCGGGGTCAATTCCGGCAGCCCGCAACACGTTTGGATGAACCATCCCGCAGCCGCCCCATTCCACCCAGTCGGCGCCGCCCTTCTTGTTGGCAAACCACACATCGAACTCGGCGGACGGCTCGGTGAAGGGGAAGAAGTGCGGCCGGATACGGGTTCGAGCCAACGGCCCGAATTCGGCACGGGCAAAGGCATCCAGCGTCCCGCGCAGGTGCGCCATGGTCAGCCCGCGGTCCACCGCCAATCCCTCGACCTGATGGAACACCGGGGTGTGGGTGGCGTCGAGTTCGTCGGTGCGGAAGGTCCGCCCGATCGAGATGACGTAGACCGGCAACTCACGCTCCAGCAGCGTGCGCACCTGTACCGGTGACGTGTGGGTGCGTAACAGCTGCCGCGAATCTTCCGGCGCAATGTAGAAGGTGTCTTGCTCGCTGCGCGCGGGGTGGTCTGGAGGGAAGTTGAGGGCATCGAAGTTGAACTGCTCACTTTCGACCTCTGGTCCTTCGGCCAGCTCCCAGCCCATCGCAATGAAGGTGTCGGCGATGTGCTCGGCCAGGATGGTGATCGGATGCCGGGCGCCGGTGGGCTGCCGGGTCGACGGCAGCGTGACGTCAATGCCTTCGGCGACCAGCACCGCCGCGTCGCGTTCGGCCCGCAGCGCGGCCAGGCGTTCGTCGTAGCTGCGCTGCGCATCGCCGCGGGCGACGTTGACTCGGCGGCCGGCATCGGCACGCTCTTCTTTCGGCAACCTGCCCAGCGCTTGCCGGGCCACCGCCAGCGGCGACCGGTCCCCAAGGTGCTCGGTCTTGGTGTGCGCCAGCGCCTCCAGGCTGTCGGCTAGCGCGAAAGCCTGCTGGGCGGCGTTGACCGCCTTCGCCAATGCCTCCGGCGACAGATCGACGGGTTGATCACCCACGCGGCGACACTCTCCTTGCTGACGAGGCTAGGTATAACTGCCTGGCTCTCCCCCAAGGGGAGACACCCACCTCGGTCCGTCACCCGGCCAGCGGGCGGGCACTGACGGGCTCGCATCGACGCGGGGTGGGTTTGCGGCACGGGTATGACGCAACTGCCGATCATAAGTCATGGATGCGTCCGTTTCGGCGACGCCCACTGGATGACTTCCCGGGGTACCCGGGCGCAATGGCCTCGCCGTACGGCAGCTCGGCTACCCAACGGGCCGAGTTAGCTGCGCAGCGCCGGCGCTGCCGGCTGACCTCCTACGGACATGCCGGCGCGGCCCGCCCGCGCATCATGCTTGAGCCGGTGCGCCGCGCATAGCCTGCCAACGCGCAAGCCCAGAGGCCACGCCCGCGCCGAGGACGCCCAGGGCAACCCCGCTCGCCGATGTCGCGCTGGTGTGAGCCAACAGCAGAAAGCCGAAACCCGACGAGACCATGAGCAACACATACCGCGTCGGTGTCCAGCGAATCGGCCGATCGAACCGCATGGTCACCAACATGCCCAGCAAGAGTGAAATAGCGTGGCCGAAGTCGGTGAAATCGCCACCGGTGATCGCGGCCGCAACGCCCAGCGACGCCCACCAGCCGATCCACCCCGGCCGCCAGCGACGCGAGATCGTCGCGGTGAGTGCCCCGACTACCGCGAGAGCGCCGTAACTCATCCCGACATCGCTGACGCGGGTGATCGACCACGGCAGCCAGCCGAATTCGACCGCGCCCGCCAACGCGGCCGCTACCAGCAACGTGGCCCCGAGATGGCCGACGACGAACGCGAGGGTCAGCCGCCCGGTATGCAAGTGCAGTTCGGCGAGGGCGAGCAGACACGCCAGGCACGGGAGCCAGAAGTAGAGCGGCCCGTCGTCGATGACGAAGGCGCTGTTCCACAGGGTTCCCAGCCGACCGTGCGCCAGGTTGTGCAGATTCGTGCTGGCATGCCGAATGACCCGGTCGTGGGCATGCGGGCCAAGCATCAAAATCGCGATGCTGACCGAAGCAAGCGCTGCCAGGTAGCCCACTGTGAACCGGACCCGGCCAAGCGGGTAAAGCAGAGCCCACATGCGATAAATCATCGACATCTACTATGCCTGCGGTTCTGTTTCGGCAACGTCACCAAAAGCTGGCAACTCCTTACGAGGTTTGAGGCGGTATATGACCAAGTCCGGCGGAATGCCGGTGAGCTTGCTGGAGAACATCGGTCGACGTGCGCGCTTGGCTACGACACCCAATGCGTCCAGTTCGCTTTGCGGGATCAAGTCTAGGGTGGGACTCGATATCATGATGCCACCTTTGGTGGCGCGTTCCATAACGCGAGCGGCGATGTTGACGTCGACACCGAGCCAGTCAGCCGCCAGCCGCTGCGGCCGGCCGGTGTGGATGCCGACCCGCATCCGCGGCGTGTAGCCCGCCACTTCGACTGTGCTCAACGCCTCCCGAGCGATGAGCACGGCACGCACAGCCACAGCGGGATTGCGAAACACCGCCATGATCCCGTCACCCATCCGCTTGACGATGTGGCCGCCGGCGTCCAGCAGTGGCGGCTCGACAGCCCGGGCCACCTGGCGCAACAGCGCCAAGGTGGACTCATCACCGGCCTGCAGCGACCAGGTCGAGAAACCCACCAGGTCGGTGAAGACGAGCGTCACCTCCGGATTCACCGGGCGCCGCGAAACCGCCTCGGTCAGTGCCTGCCACACCTGCAGGACCCCCAGGCTGACTTCACGCGATGCCGCATCGCGATCCCGCAGCAGCCGGTCGGCGGCCCGTGCCGCGGCACGCGGACCGCCATCACCCGCGGTGGACAGCGGATCACCGAATTCAGGATCGCCGGGCAACAGCCGTCGCGCCCGCCGGACAAACGCCACCACGCCCGGACTGTGATTGGTGGAGCGCAGCCAGTGCGCTGGAGAACGCCGACGCGAAGCCGACGGCTCAAGCGCAGTCGCCGTCTCGTCGGGCACGCCGGACTCCCCATCGCCAGCCCCGACCTCCACCTCGCAAGGGTAGGTGGTAGTGGCTGAGCCAGGCAATCACAGGCGTGCTGCCGGCGTCCCGCCGATCAGCCCGAAAGCAGCCCGAACAAGCCCGGAATAAGGCCGCCGACCTGGGTTCCGCCCAACGCAATCGAGGTGGGTGTTCCGCTGGTCGGCGTGAGGGTAAGCGTGAACGGCTGAAGCGGCGACAGCAGCCCGCCGACCGGAACGCCAAACGCCACGTCCGTATAACCGAACCCCGACGGCGCCGGCATCGACTGCGTTATCGTGCCGTGTCCGAAAAGGAAGCTGTTTGCGACGTTTACCGGAGCAAAAAATAGTGCGCCGGCGGCGCCCAAGGGGTTCCCGCTCGATATCGCGTTGCCGAATGCGGTGGCACTATTTTGGAGCGCCGTCGTCGCAAGGTAATACGGGCCCAATGCATCAATGCCCAGTGCGAGCGGCGCGGGTAATGCGAGGGAGCCGGAGTCAAAGGCAACTTGAAGGGTCGTCAGGTCCACGGTCCCGTTGAGTGTGAGCCCCACCGGACCGAACGGGGTGTTTGTACTCAACAGCGGAACACTCACGGGAGCGGTCGCGGCCGGCGGGGCCATTGCGCCGGCGGCCGCCGTGGCGGTGGCCGTTGCCCCGGTGGCCGCCCCAATAGCCGTTGTGCCGGTAGCCGCCCCGGTAGCCGTTGTCCCGGTGACCGCCGCACCCGCCGTGCTGACGGCGGAACCGACACTCCAGCCCGAGCTCGAAGCGCTAGTTGCAGCGCCGGCCGCCGCGGTGGTGCCGCTGGACGCGGTGGGCGCACCGAAGCCTGCGCAGCTGCCCAGCAACGGGTGGCCAAGCAACGCCATAGCGGGCCCGTTCACCGCATTCAGCAGATTTTGCTCGGCGTTGGCGATCTCAGCGCAGAGGTACGCCCCCGCGCCATTGCTCAGGCTGCGGACAAACTGGTCGTGAAACGCCGCCATCCGGGCACTGAGGGCTTGGTAGTCCTGGGCATGCGTCGCAAATGCCGCCGTGACAGCCGCCGACACCTGATCTGCCGCCATCGCCACCAGCCCGGTAGTGGGCGGGGCCGCCGCCGCGTTGGCCGCGGTCATCGCGGAACCAATTTCCGCTAAATTTCCCGCCGCTGCGTTCATAATGTCCGGCGCCACACTGAGAATCGACAAAGCCGGCCTCCTTGCTTGAGTCAAGAAGAAAATCACCGAGTGGTCTGCAGTAAAGAAACTCTACTCCCAGCAATCCCTTTTTGGTTAGCCCCATTTCGGGCCTTCGGTAGCGACTGCCATCGCGCCGCACCGGCTGGAAATCACCGCGCCGGGGAGCAATACGGCCAGCACATCCCCCCGCCGGACAGTCAATTCATCCGGCCGGATCTGTACTGCGGCTCTCGACACCATTTCGGTAAAGCCATACCGTCCAGCTGATCCGCTCGGTCTCATATCGCCGCCTGCCACGTACTCGACAACATGCGGGCCGGCGCCCGTAGCAAACGGCTCGCGTGCGGAACGGCCGGGCATCGGGAGTTACGGTGAACAACCTGATCACGCGGGCGCCACGCCGCTGAGGACACCGGCTAACACCACGCGACGCCAGCTGCCGAAACCGTGGACAACGCATGTTGTCACCGTTTATCGTGGGCGCACATCGAGCGCGTGGAGGCCACGATGACTGCCACATCGACGACACCAGTCGAGCCACTCGGACCCGATTCACTGACCTGGAGATACTTCGGTGACCTGCGCACCGGAATGATGGGCGTGTGGATCGGCGCGATCCAGAACATGTATCCGGAGCTGGGCGCCGGCGTTACCGAGCATTCGATCCTGCTGCGAGAACCGCTGCAGCGGGTGGCCCGATCCGTGTACCCCATCATGGGCGTCGTCTACGACGGTGACCGGGCAGCCCAGACCGGCGAGCAGATCAAGGGCTACCACCGCACGATCAAGGGAGTCGACGCCGAGGGTCGTCGCTATCACGCCCTGAACCCGGAAACTTTCTACTGGGCGCATGCCACGTTCTTCATGCTCGTCATCAAGGTCGCCGAATACTTCTGCGGCGGCTTGACCGAGGCCGAGAAGCGCCAGCTGTTCGATGAGCATGTGCGCTGGTACTGCATGTATGGCATGAGCATGCGGCCGGTACCCAAGTCGTGGGAGGACTTTCAGGAGTACTGGGACCGGACCTGCCGGGAGGAACTCGAGATCAACCAGGCGACCCTGGACATCTTCAACATGCGCATACCCAAGCCGAAGTTCGTTCTGATGCCCACTCCCGTTTGGGACCAGCTGTTCAAGCCGCTGGTCGCCGGCCAGCGCTGGATCGCCGCGGGCTTGTTCGAGCCAGCTGTCCGCGAGAAGGCGGGGATGCATTGGACCCCCGGTGACGAGGTGTTGCTGCGCTTGTTCGGCAAGGTGGTAGAGCTGGCGTTCCTCGCGGTGCCCGACGAGATCAGGCTGCATCCCCGCGCGCTGTCCGCCTACCGCCGGGCCGCGGGCCGTACCCGAAGCGATGCCCCGCTGGTCGAAGCGCCCGCGTTCATGGCGCCGCCGCGAGACCGCCGCGGACTGCCGATGCACTACTTCCCACCGCGCGCCCGCGGCTTCGCGCCGTTCCCGCTGGAGCCGGCCCGGCTGATCATGGAGCGCGCGGGATCGTTGGTGCACAACACGCTCTCACTGGCCGGCCTGCGTCCCGCCCGCGGCCGCGGCCGGGCGGCCAGGGCCGCATGAAACGCAGACGATTCAGCGAGTGCCGCTCAATGCCCGGGCGCTTTGGTACAGGCAGATAGCCGCGGCGGCGGCGATGTTCAGGCTCTCGGCTCGGCCGGACATCGGGATGCGCACCCGGTGGTCTGCCGCGCCGGCGATCTCGGCGGACAGCCCGTGTGATTCGGGGCCGAACAACCACGCCGTCGCAACTCCCAGCAGCGGATCGGCATCGTCGAGGGACGTCTCACCGTCTATGGCAGTGGCCAGTACCTGCAGCCCCGCATCCCGCAACGACATGACGGCGGCGTGGGTGTCTGCAACGGCGACGACAGGAAGGTTGCAAATGCTGCCGGCGGACGCGCGTACACACTTGCCGTTGTAGGGGTCGACGCTGGGTCCGGCAAAGATGACCGCTGCGGCGCCCATGGCGTCGGCGATGCGGATCAGTGTCCCGGCGTTACCTGGCTCGCTGATTTCGACGGCAGTCGCGATGAGCCGCGGTGCGCGGCTCAGCACATCGTCCAGGTGAGCCGACGGAATGTCGCACACCGCGACCAGTCCCGCCGGGGTAACCGTGTCAGACAAGGCTTTTGCGGCACGCTCGGTGACCAGATGGACCGGCGCGTCATGGCCGGCCAACCAGGAATCGTGCCGCTGTGCCGCGGCCTCGGTGACAAACACCTCCCGGACCAGTCCGCGTTCCGACGCGGCCTCGACCAGGTTGGGACCCTCGGCGAGGAACCGGTTCGCGCGACGCCGGCCGACGTGGCGATGCAGTTTGACCGCGGCGGCGACCCTGGCCGAGCGTTCGGTGAGCACCGGATGCGGGCTTAAGCGGCCTCTGGGGAGGGGGCGTTGACGTCCTCGGGCAGGGCTGCGCGGGCGACCTCCACGAGCGCGGTGAACGCCGTCGGATCGGTAACCGCGATATCGGCGAGGTTCTTGCGGTCCACCTCGACACCAGCGGCCTTGAGTCCCTGGATCAGCCGGTTGTAGGTGATGTCGTTGGCGCGCGCCGCCGCGTTGATCCGCGAGATCCACAATTTGCGGAACTCGCCCTTACGCGCCCGCCGGTCGCGGTAGGCGTAGCTCAGCGAATGCAGCTGCTGCTCTTTGGCTTTGCGGTAAAGCCGCGACCGCTGCCCGCGGTAACCTTTCGATGCCTTGAGGACTGAGCGCCGCTTTTTGTGGGCGTTGACTGCCCGCTTTACGCGTGCCATGGATGGTTCCTACTCTCGTTCGGACTCGGACGTACGTGGTCAGGTACCGGCGCCAGCCGGTGCTACGGGGCGCCGGCTAACCGTTCAGCAGCGCATTGACCCGCTTGGTGTCGTTAGCCGCCACTGTCGTACGGCCTTCCAGGCGCCTGGTGCGGGTCGACGGCTTGTGCTCGAACAGATGCCGGCGGTTGGCTTTCTGCCGGACAATCTTTCCGGTCCCGGTGCGCCGGAACCGCTTCGAGGCCCCGCTGTGGGTTTTGGCCTTGGGCATTTTTCCTCAGTCCTGGTGAGTTCGGGTTTTGGCTAGCGAGTTAATTCGATACAGGTTTGATGTCGCCGCCCGCCGGTCCTTCGGGATGCCGCGCCCTGGCGCGAGTCTTCGCACCACGATGTGGCGCCAGCACCATCGTCATGTTGCGCCCGTCCTGCTTGGGCGCCGTTTCGACGAATCCGTAGTCGGCGACGTCTGCGCCCAGCCGTTGCAGCAACCGATAGCCCAGTTCGGGCCGTGACTGCTCGCGTCCGCGAAACATGATGGTGACCTTGACCTTCGATCCGGCCTCCAAAAAACGCACCACGTGGCCCTTCTTGGTTTCGTAATCGTGATCGTCGATCTTGGGTCGCAGCTTCTGTTCTTTGACGACGGTCTGCTGTTGGTTCCGGCGGGATTCACGCGCCTTCTGCGCCGCCTCGTACTTGTACTTGCCGTAGTCCATGATCTTGCAGACCGGCGGTCTGGCATTCGGGGCAACTTCGACAAGGTCGAGATCGGCATCCGCGGCGACGCGGAGTGCGTCTTCGATACGCACGATGCCTACCTGCTCCCCCCCTGGGCCGATCAAACGGACTTCAGGTACGCGAATGCGCTCGTTGACGCGGGTCTCAGTGCTGATGTGGCCTCCCTTGTTGGCTTTCTTCCGCTGCGGCCAGCGCCCAGACGCCGGGCCGGAATCAGCAGTGGAAACACCAGCCATCAGCAAAAAAACCCTGCCGAAGCAGGGCCCAATGCCGACCGATCGCGGCTCGAGAAAACTCCAGCCGCCTGCGCGACGCGCAGAACAGGCATTGCGATATGCCTGTGACCGGACCGCCTGGCCTGGAAAAGTGCCTTGCTACTTTTCGTGACCAGCGGTGGGAGTGGGACTCCACTTACTGTTCCTGGCCTTCGCCGGGATGGTCGCAGCCGCAAGTCTAACAGCCGCTTCCCCTCCCTCGGGTAACGAGCCGACCTGCGCGCCAGCCCACGCGCGTCGAGCAGTGCAATCCAGCGACCCGTCGCCAGGATTTTCCCGGTTCGAGGGAATATCCTCGCGGTTTGTGACCCTCGCAAAGCCTCGTTCGATGGAGAGCAGGCCCGTCTCGCGGTATCACTGGGTTCCCGCGGCAGCCGGCTGGACCGTCGGAGTCATCGCGACGCTGTCGCTGCTGGCGAGCATGTCGCCGCTGATTCGGTGGATCATCAAGGTTCCCCGGGAGTTCATCAACAGCTACCTGTTCAACTTCCCCGATACCAGCTTCGCGTGGTCCTTCGTGCTGGCTTTGCTGGCCGCCGCGCTGACCGCACGCAAACGGATTGCCTGGTTGCTGTTGCTGGGAAACATGGTGCTCGCCGCCTTCTTGAACGCCGCCGATATCGCCGCCGGGGGCAACACCGCGGCCCAGAACTTCGGCGAAAACCTGGGCTTCGCGGTCCACGTCGTCGCGATCGTCGTGCTGGTGCTGGCGTATCGCGAGTTCTGGGCCAAGGTGCGCCGGGGCGCACTGTTCAAAGCGGCCGCGGTGCTGTTAGCCGGCGGAACCATCGGAATCCTGGTGTCCTGGGGTTTGGTCGAGCTGTTCCCGGGATCGCTGGCACCGCAAGACCGGCTACCGTACGTGGCCAACCGGGTGATCGGATTCGCCCTCGCCGATCCCGACCTGTTCACCGGCCGGCCACACGTCTTCCTCAACGCCATCTTCGGCTTGTTCGGAGCCTTCGCCCTGATCGCGACCACCATCGTGCTGTTTCAGTCGCAACGCGCCGACAACGCACTGACCGGAGAGGACGAGTCGGCCATCCGCGGGTTGGTGGAGCTGTATGGCCAAAACGACTCACTGGCCTACTTCGCCACCCGTCGCGACAAGTCGGTGGTATTCGCACCCAGCGGCCGCGCCGCCGTCACCTACCGCGTCGAAATCGGCGTCTGCCTGGCCAGCGGGGACCCGGTGGGCGATCCCCGGGCATGGCCACAAGCCGTCGACGCATGGCTACGGCTGTGCCAGACCTACGGTTGGTCCCCCGGTGTTATGGGCGCCAGTTCGCAAGGCGCCCAGGCATATCGGGAAGCGGGTTTGAACGCTTTGGAGCTGGGCGACGAGGCGATTCTGCGGCCCGCCGATTTCAAGTTGTCCGGCCCGGAGATGCGCGGCGTGCGCCAGGCAGTGACCCGGGCGCGCCGGGCCGGATTGACGGTGCGCATCCGGCGACACCGCGACATTTTGGCGGCGGAAATGGAGCAGACCGTTGCGCGTGCAGATGCCTGGCGCGACACCGAAACCGAGCGCGGGTTCTCGATGGCGCTGGGCCGCCTCGGCGACCCGGCGGACTCTGATTGTTTATTGGTCGAGGCGCTGGACCCGGACCACCAGGTGGTGGCGATGCTGTCATTGGTGCCGTGGGGCACCACCGGCGTCTCGCTGGACTTGATGCGCCGCTCGCCCGAATCGCCCAACGGCACCATCGAACTCATGGTCAGCGAACTTGCTCTGCACGCCGAAAGCCTTGGCCTGAGCCGTATCTCGCTGAATTTTGCGATGTTTCGCTCCGCCTTCGAGCAGGGCGCGCAGCTTGGTGCCGGGCCGATTGCCCGGCTATGGCGTGGGTTGCTGGTCTTTTTTTCGCGGTGGTGGCAGATCGAAACGCTCTACCGGTCCAACCAGAAGTATCAGCCCCAATGGGTGCCCCGCTACGCCTGTTACGAGGATGCGCGGTTGATACCTAAGGTGGGCGTCGCCTCGGTGATCGCTGAGGGCTTCCTGGTACTGCCGTTCAGCCGTCGCAATAAGGCACACACCGGGCACCATCCGGCGGTACCGGAACGGCTGGCGGCCAGTGGACTGTTGCATCCCGACGGCTCGGCGCCGGATCTCGTCGAGCTGCAGCAGGTGGACCTCACCGACGACGACGAAGTACGGCATCGCCTGCCGGAGCAGGTCCGGGTTCGACTGAACAAACTGAAGGCCTTGCGACGCAACGGCATTGATGCTTATCCGGTCGGCCGGCCGCCCAGCCACACGGTCGCACAGGCGCTGGCCGCAGGCGATGAGGCCACTTTGTCGGTGTCGGGGCGCATCCTGCGGGTACGCCACTACGGTGGCGTGTTATTTGCGCACCTGCGCGACTGGACCGGTGAAATGCAAGTGCTGCTGGATAATTCATGCCTGCAGCAGGGCCGCGCCGCCGACTTCAACGCCACCATCGACCTTGGTGACCTGGTGGAGATGGCGGGGCACATGGGTTCCAGCAAGCGTGGCACCCGTTCACTGATCGTGACCAACTGGCGCCTGATCGGCAAATGCTTGCGGCCGTTGCCCAACAAGTGGAAGGGGTTGACCGATCCGGAGGCCCGAGTCCGGACGCGTTATGTCGACTTGGCGGTCAACGCCGAGTCCCGGGACCTGCTCACCGCACGCAGCGCGGTGTTGCGCTCCGTCCGGGAAACGCTATTCGCCAAGGACTTCATCGAAGTCGAGACGCCGATCCTGCAGCAGGTGCATGGCGGAGCCGCCGCCAGACCCTTTGTCACGCACATCAACAGCTACTCCATGGACCTCTTCCTGCGCATCGCACCGGAGCTGTATCTGAAGCGGCTGTGCGTCGGCGGCGTGGAACGGGTATTCGAACTGGGCCGGGCCTTCCGCAATGAGGGCGTCGACTTCAGTCACAACCCGGAGTTCACTTTGCTCGAGGCCTATCAAGCGCATGCGGACTACCTGGTCTGGCTGGACAGCTGCCGCGAGCTCATCCAGAACGCCGCCCAGGCCGCCAATGGTGCACCGATCGCGATGCGGCCCACCGGCAACGGGGGCGTGCAACCGGTGGACATCTCCGGTGTGTGGCCAGTCAAGACGGTCCACGACGCGGTTTCCGAGGCCCTCGGTGAGCGCATCGACGCCAACACCAACTTGGCGACGCTGCGCAGGTTGTCCGATGCGGCCCACATCCCCTTTCGGGCACAGTGGGACGCCGGCGCCGTGGTCCTCGAGCTGTACGAGCACCTGGTCGAAAACCGTACCGAGCGGCCGACGTTCTACATCGACTTCCCTACGTCGGTGTCGCCGCTGACACGGCCGCACCGCAGCAAGCTCGGAGTCGCCGAACGATGGGACCTGGTGGCCTGGGGCATCGAGCTCGCTACCGCCTACAGCGAGCTCACCGACCCGGTGGAGCAGCGGCGTCGTCTGCAGGAACAATCGCTGCTGGCGGCCGGTGGCGATCCCGAGGCGATGCAGCTCGACGAAGACTTTCTGCAAGCCCTGGAATACGCGATGCCACCGACCGGCGGGCTGGGTATGGGCATCGACCGGGTAGTCATGCTGATCACCGGACGCAGCATTCGCGAGACGCTTCCATTTCCGTTGGCCAAGCCGCATTAGGCCGGTCCGGGTCTCCCAGCTAACACACAGCGAACATTCGATGAACACGTTCCCGGATGGTTAACAAGCGATCACAATAGTTCCTGTGACAGCGTCGACGGCGTATCTTGCGCAACCGCTGGCCAGTGCTCACACCTCGCTCATGCACGGCTGGCTGCCGATCGCGGTCCAGCTGGTCACCGCGATCGTGCTGCTGCTGGCAATCGGATCGCGGTGGCGTCGGCTGCCCGCGGCGACGGCCGTGGGCGGCGCGACGGCCTGGGTGACCGGGTGGTACCTCGGCGGTCTTGCCAATGAGCCGGCCCCCGCTGCCCTCTGGGTGTGGGCCGGTCTGACGGGTGTGGCCGCGACAGTGCTGGTCCTGGGCTGGCGCAGCGCGCGCTGGTGGGGTCGCGGCGCATCGCTGACGGCGGTGCCACTCTGCGTGCTCAGTGCGGCGCTGGCGCTCAACCTCTGGGTGGGCTATTTCCCGACCGTTCAGGCCGCGTGGAGCCAGCTCACCTCGGGTCCGCTGCCCGATCAGGCAGACCCAGCCAGCGTTACCGCGATGGCGGGCAAGGGGCCGCGGCCGTCGCACGGCAGCGTGGTGCCTGTGACCATCCCGGCCACCGCATCACACTTCAAACATCGTGGGGAACTGGTGTACCTGCCGCCCGCGTGGTTCGCGAGTGATCCGCCCCCGCGATTGCCCGTCGCGATGATGATCGGCGGGCAGTTCAACACCCCTGCCGATTGGGCGAGAGCGGGCAACGCGGTGCAGACGGTGGACGAATTTGCCACCGCTCACCACGGCAATGCGCCTGTGCTGGTCTTCGTCGACTCCGGTGGCGCGTTCAACAACGACACCGAATGCGTCAACGGAAGACGCGGCAACGCGGCCGATCACCTGACCAAAGACGTTGTGCCATATATAATTTCCAAATTCGGCGTCAGCTCACAGCAGCGCAACTGGGGCGTTGTGGGCTGGTCGATGGGCGGGACCTGCGCAGTGGATTTGACGGTGATGCACCCTGATCTGTTCAGCGCATTCGTCGACGTCGCCGGCGATTTCTACCCGAACGCGGGAAACAAGACCGAAACCATTGCCAGGCTGTTCGGCGGCAACGCCGACGCCTGGGCCGCGTTCGATCCGACCACGGTGATCACCCGGCATGGCCCGTATACCGGGGTTTCGGGTTGGTTCGCCATCTCTGTTCCCGGTCAGCCGGCGGCACACCGGGATACTCCGATTGCCGACACCGCCGCCATGCGGATGGCCGGGCGCGACGCCGCCGCCAATCCGAGCAACCAGACGGCTGCCGCCAATGCGCTGTGCGCGCTGGGCCGGACCAGCGGCATCGACTGCGCGGTGATTCCCCAACCGGGCAAGCACGACTGGCCATTTGCCGACCAGGCGTTCGTGCGGGCGCTGCCCTGGCTGGCGGGGCAGCTGGCCACTCCGGAGGTGTCTCGGATTCCGTTGCCAGGCACCGGCGGTGCTACCGCACAAGTTGTCACGGCCGGGCGGTAGCCGCGTTGCCGTCGGTCGCGGGGGTCCGACGGGCAATATTCGCGCGGCACTGCAATCCTTGGAGCGCGTGGACGCGCTGGGCGAGCACACCGCTGGTACTGGTCCCGATATGGACGCGGCGCTGGAGTCACGCGGCGGTGATCGGAATGTGGCTGGCGCTCAATCCGGTTGTCTTCGGCAAGCCGAAATATCATCGAGCCTGGGCAACGCGGGCGATGTTGGGCGAGGAACTGTGGGTCACCGAGCGTCCGCCCGACGCGGCGATGCTGGTCAGCGCGGTGGCATCGGCCGTTTCGCTGTGCGCGGTGTTCGCCGCCCGTCGCCGCCGACTCAAGCCCGCGGTGGTCGCGACCGCGCTGCAAATGACGCTGACCATGGTGTATTGGAACCAGATGGTGCGCTATCTCGATCGCCGGCGCGGCGGTGACACACAGCCGCAGTAACGTGGCGGCATGCCCGACCAACCATCAGCCGCCGACTCGTCCGACCCCGGATATGACCCCGCCGGAGTCCCGACCTTCGAATCGGTCCGCGAGAAGATCGAGTCTCGCTACGCGACGGCGATGGGCGCTGCCGAACTGGACGCCGAGACGAACGAGGGCCGCACCGTCGAGGAACAGTACGAAAAGCGACAGCGCGCAGCGGCCGAGCGCCTGGCTGAAATCCGTGAATTGATGCACACCGATGAGTGAGACGACGCCCGGGTGCAGCACACGGGCTGATACCGAAATCTCAACTGCTGCTAGGTTTTCGGGCGCCTTGGCAGCCGATTAAGTGTCGCGGCCGGGCTGTGCTCAGGCGCTGACCTTCCGTCGGCGGTTCGACCGGGGTAGACTCGCCGGCGCACGCTCGACGACCTCGGCCAGAAACGTTCCGGTATAGCTTTCCGGCACTGCGGCGACCTCCTCCGGAGTGCCCTGGGCGACAACGGTTCCGCCGCCGGCACCACCCTCCGGTCCCATGTCGATGATCCAGTCCGAGGTCTTGATCACGTCGAGGTTGTGTTCGATGACGATGACCGTGTTGCCCTTGTCGACGAGGCCGTTGATCACGTTGAGCAGCTTGCGGATGTCCTCGAAATGCAGCCCGGTGGTTGGTTCGTCGAGGATGTAAATGGTGCGGCCGGTCGAGCGTTTCTGTAACTCCGAAGCCAGCTTGACCCGCTGGGCCTCGCCGCCGGACAGCGTCGGCGCGGGCTGGCCAAGCCGGACGTAGCCCAGGCCGACGTCGACGAGCGTCCGCAGATAGCGGTGAATGCCGGTGATGGGTTCGAAGAACAGCGCCGCCTCCTCGATCGACATATCCAGCACCTCGGAGATGGTCTTGCCCTTGTAGTGCACCTCGAGGGTTTCCCGGTTGTAGCGTGCGCCCTGGCACACCTCGCAGGGCACGTACACGTCGGGCAGGAAGTTCATTTCGATCTTGATGGTGCCGTCACCGGTGCAGGCCTCGCAGCGACCGCCCTTGACGTTGAACGAGAATCGGCCCGGCTGATAACCGCGGACCTTGGCCTCGGTGGTGGCGGCGAACAAGGTGCGGATCTTGTCGAATACCCCGGTGTAGGTGGCCGGATTGGAGCGTGGGGTACGCCCGATCGGCGATTGGTCGACCCGCACCAGCTTGTCCAGATGGTCGAGCCCCGTCACCCGGGTATGCCGGCCGGGGACTTGCCGGGCCCCGTTGAGCCGGTTGGCCAACACCGCGGCCAGGATGTCATTGACCAGGGTCGATTTGCCCGAACCGGAAACACCGGTCACCGAGGTCAGCACACCGAGGGGGAAAGAAACGTCGATGCCACGCAAGTTGTGCTCCCGCGCACCGACGACGGTGAGCTGACGACGCGCGTCGACGGGTCGGCGGATGGCGGGAACATCGATGCATTCCCGGCCGGACAGATAAGCACCGGTGATCGAGTTTTCGTCAGCCAGCAGCTCGCCGTAGGGTCCGCTGTGCACGATCCGGCCACCGTGCTCGCCGGCACCCGGACCGATGTCGACGATCCAGTCGGCGTGCGCAATCGTGTCCTGGTCGTGCTCAACAACGATCAGGGTGTTGCCTAAATCCCTTAAGCGGGTGAGGGTTTCGATGAGACGACGGTTGTCGCGCTGATGCAGGCCGATAGACGGCTCATCGAGCACATAGAGCACGCCCACCAGACCGGAGCCGATCTGGGTGGCCAGCCGAATGCGTTGCGCCTCACCGCCGGACAGGGTGGCCGCCGCGCGCGACAGCGACAGGTACTCCAGCCCGACATCGAGCAGAAAGCCCAGCCGCGACTGGATTTCCTTGAGCACCTGCCCCGCGATCGCCTGCTCGCGCGGACCCAGCGTGAGCGCGCTGAGAAAGTCCGCACAATCGGAAATGGACAGATCACAGACTTCGGCGATGGATTTCGGGCCGCGCTCCTCCCCGGAACCCCCAGCCAGCGTCACCGCCAGAATCTCCGGCTTGAGGCGCGTACCGTCACACACCGGGCACGGCACGTCGCGCATGAAGCCCTCGTAGCGTTCCTTCATCTGCTCGGACTCGGTCTGCGACATCTTGCGCTGCAAAAACGCCAGCACGCCTTCGAAATCGGCGTAGTACGACCGGGTGCGGCCGTACCGGTTGCGGTAGCGCACGTGCACCTGCTCGTCACAGCCGTCCAGAATTGCCTTGCGCGCCTTAGCCGGCAGCTTGCGCCACGGAGTGTCAACGTCGAAACCCATCGCCTCGCCGAGCCCGGCCATCATGCGGGTGAAGTACTCCGCGGTGTGGCCCGTCGACCACGGCGCGACTGCGCCGCCGGCCAGGGTGCGATCCGCATCGGGCACCACCAGGTCCGGGTCGACCTCCTTGCGGACGCCCAGGCCGCTGCATTCCGGGCAGGCGCCGTAGGGCGAATTGAACGAGAACGAGCGCGGCTCCAGGTCGTCGACGGCCAGGGAGTGTCCGTTCGGGCAGGCCAGCTTTTCGGAAAACCGTTGCTCGCGGGGCCGGTCATGCTCTTCCCCCCCGCCATCGGGGAACTCCAGCACCACAATGCCGTCGGCCAGGTTCAGCGCGGTCTCCACCGAATCGGTGAGACGCTGTTTGGCGCTGGCTTTGACGGTAAGACGATCCACCACCACCTCGATGTCGTGCTTTTCCTGCTTTTTCAGCTTCGGCGGATCGGTCAGCGAATGCACTACTCCGTCGACCCGCACCCGGCTGTAGCCCTGGGCGTTGAGCTTGTCGAACAGGTCGGCGAACTCGCCCTTGCGGGTGCGCACCACCGGCGCCAGCACCAGGAACCGGGTGCCCTCCGCCATGGCCAGCACCTGGTCGACGATTTGCTGCGGCGTCTGACGCGCAATTCGCTCTCCGCAGACCGGGCAGTGCGGCGTGCCGGCACGTGCGTACAGCAGCCGCAGGTAGTCGTATACCTCGGTGATCGTGCCGACCGTCGATCGCGGGTTGCGGTTGGTCGACTTCTGGTCGATGGACACCGCGGGAGAAAGCCCCTCGATGAAGTCGACGTCCGGCTTGTCCATCTGTCCCAGGAACTGACGGGCGTAGGCCGACAGCGATTCCACGTAGCGGCGCTGGCCTTCGGCGAAGATGGTGTCGAAGGCCAGCGAGGACTTACCGGACCCGGACAGCCCGGTGAAGACGATCATCGCGTCGCGGGGTAAGTCGAGGTCCACGCTGCGCAGGTTGTGTTCGCGCGCACCCCTGACGATCAGGCGCTCAGCCACCCAAGCCCTTTCACTGATGAGGTCCTTCGGGTTCCTGCCCCAAGGACGGAGTCCGCCTCCCATGCTATGTGCCCATACCGACAAGCAATCGGCGACCAGTAACGTGACCGCTATGACCCGCGCCGACGACGAACATGCCGGCGCGGCCGGAACCGAGAAGGGGCGCTGATGACTGTCGTCGACGACAACTACACCGGGCATGTCGACCCGGGGACCGCGGCCCGACGCACCCTGCCCGGCGCCACGATCCTCAAGGCTTCGGTGGGACCGATGGACAACAACGCCTACCTGGTCACTTGTTCGGCCACCGGCGAGACGCTGCTGATCGACGCCGCCAACGACGCCGAGGTCCTCATCGACTTGATCCGGCGTTACGCACCGAAGGTGTCGTTGATCGTCACCAGCCATCAGCACTTCGACCATTGGCAGGCGCTGCAGTCGGTGGCCGAAGCTACCGGCGCCCCCACCGCCGCCCACGAAATCGACGCCGAAGCGTTGCCGGTCCAGCCCGATCGTTTGCTGGCCAACGGCGATTCCATCCAGATCGGCAAGCTGACGTTCGACGTCATCCACTTGCGCGGGCACACTCCGGGGTCGGTGGCACTGGCCCTCGGCGGTCCCGCCACCGGCGAGGCCACGCAGCTGTTCACCGGCGACTGCCTATTCCCGGGAGGTGTCGGCAAGACGTGGCAGCCAGGCGACTTCACCCAGCTGCTCGACGACGTCATCACCCGGGTGTTCGACGTCTACCCTGACTCCACGATCATCTACCCCGGTCACGGCGACGACACCGTCCTCGGCACCGAGCGCCCTCACCTCAACGAATGGCGCCAGCGCGGCTGGTGACCGCCGTTTCGCGCTGACATGCGGGCAGAACAAGGCCCCAAGGCAGCCCAGCAGGTGACCTTGTTCCCTCGTCTGACCTGCGAGCCCAGGCGCAGAATCGGCACAAGGCGCGGCGTGAAGTTTGTTGCCGAGCATGGCGCGAAGGAATGGAGCTCCGGCGATGTGGGCACCGTCATCTGTCCCGTTCTCCGTGTGGCGCAAGATCGCCATGGCTACCTGGCGTCCCAGAAAGGATCCGATCATCTGGGCGACGGCCGACATCGATGCGTCGCGGCTGCTCGACTACATCGCTGGCGTCCGCGAGGCCACAGGCCAGCACGTCACCCCCGTGGATCTGGTAGGCAGGGCGGCGGGCAAAGTCGTCGAAACGCTGCCCGGCCTCAACGGCCGGGTTGTGTTCGGCAGTTTTCTACCGTCTCCGACAATCGACTGCTTCTTCGTCGTGTCCCTGCGCACCGACGTGGTCACCGGATTGGAAGCGGCCAGAACTGATCTCTCCGGCGCCGTCGTGCGTCGCATCAACGAGAAACCGCCCTGGGTCATCGCCACGGAATTGGCCGATCGTGCCGCGCAGATCCGGCACAACGACGATCCTCAGTTCAAACAGGCCAAGGCCATGGTCAAAGGCCTCCCGCCACTGTTGCTGCGCCCGGTCATGGATGCCATTGCGTTCATCACCGAAAGCCTGCAGTTGCCCGTCCCGTTCCTCGGGCTCGAGGCCCGGCCCTACGGTTCGATACTCGTCAGCAACGTAGGCACCTACGGCCTCGACACGGCCGCTGCCCCATGGCCGACGTTCTGTCAAGTGCCATTCGGGATCCTGATCGGCGCCGTCACCGACAAGGTGCTAGCCGAAGGCGGTCAACCGGTGGTGCGTCCGGTGCTGCCGTTGACGATCGGTCTGGACCACCGGTTCATCGACGGATATCAGGCGGCGACGATGGCCCGGGTGTTTCGCCAGTATCTCGAGGATCCCGCTGCATTCGATCCGGTCCCCGCCCTCACGCAACCGCGCAAGACGCGCCAGTCCGCCGCCCGCCGCAACGGGAAGCGGCCGGCGATGGCGTAGGCGCGCATTTCGCCGACAGCAGGAGATGCCATGGAGCTAGCGCAGAAGCGAGTCCTCATCACAGGAGCTTCGCGAGGCATCGGAGCAGCGCTCGCCCACGCTTTTGCGGGTGCCGGGGCAACCGTGGCGCTCGTCGCGCGGACCGAAGGGCCACTTCAGGCGCTGGCGGTCGAGCTCGGCGGTTCTGCTCACATTGCCGACCTGTCGGACCCCGGCCAGGTCGCAACCTTGATTCGCCGCGTTGAAGACGAAGTCGGGCCGATCGACGTCCTCGTCAACAACGCGGGCATCGACAACAGCACGGGAGGCTTTGCTGACGCACCCGAGGACGATGTGCGAAAGGTAACGCAGGTCAACTACCTCGCCCCGGCCGAATTGTGCCGGCAGGCCATCCCGCGAATGCTTCACCGCGGCGTCGGCCACGTCGTTAACGTCTCCTCGATGGGGGGCTGTGTCGCGCTTCCGGGACTGGTGTCCTACTCGGCTTCCAAAGCGGCTCTTTCGCATTTCACCGCGGGCCTAAGAGCCGACCTTCGCGGCTTGCCGATACGCACCACCCTCGTGGAACTGGGGCCGATCCCCACCGACCTGCTGGCCCATACCGAGCATTACCCGCCGACCGCTGATTCCTTCGGCCGCCTTTACCGGCTGCATCTCATGGTCGACGTCCCGCGCAAGAAAGTTGCCGACCAGGTCGTCCGGGCGGTACGGAAAAACCGGAAACACGTCCGGCTGCCCCGACGGGCGGCCGTCTTTGCGATGCTCGCCGAGACTCCTAGACGCACTGCGGAACTCGTTCTCACCGGCATCGCGCATCAACCGAACCAGTCAGCACGGTCGCCGGCGGCGTCCACATTCCGATGAACAAGCGCCGACCGTGAATATCGTCGCCGGAGCGCCCCGCTGGCTCGCCCGACTGCGGCCGCCTAAGTGGTGTGCACGATGAGCACGTCGACCTTGGCCCGACGCGACACGTTAGCCGGCACCGATCCCAGCAACCGGCCCGCGATCGTGCTCAGGCCGACGTTGCCGACCACCAGCAGGTCGGCCTTCGCCTCTTCGGCAAGGCTGACCAGCGCGTCGACCGGAGCGCCCACGATCGCGCGTTCCTCGACGTTCTTCGCGCCGGCATTGTGCGCGCGTTCCTTGGCGTCGTGCAGGATCTCGTAGATCGGCGCGGTGCCGGTCACCTTGTAGCTTTCGTCCTTCAGGACGTCGGCGGCTCGGGCGTCCTCGTGCTGAGGCAGGTACGCCGACGCGATGATCAACGTGGCATCGGCCCCGGCGATCTGTGCGGCCCGGTCCACCGCCCGCATCGACGAGTCCGAGCCGTCGGTTCCTACCACCACGGTCCGATAGGCGCCCATTTACCCTCCCAGTGTCGGTTGCTACGCCAACCCCAGACAGTATCGCTTTGGCTGATCCAGATGGGTCAGATTACCCACACCGCAGCGGCGTGGCGCAATCCGCATTTTGCCGGGCGACGGCAGCGGGCGGACACTAGCGGGCGATGGCAATGCAATCGAAGGTCCATGCTGGCGCCGAAAATAGCTGCGGTGCAACGTTTTTTGTCATAACAGGTGCGGACGCCACGTGGCGTTCGCGACTGTTGTCCCCGGCAGCCGAGCCGGTACCGGGACGACGGCTGGTGACCGGAATCATCGCGGGCGACCTACAGTGACAAGCATCATGTCTGCACCGGCACTCGATCAGGACGCGGCGCCGCGCGCCGCCCAGGCGGTGCGCACACGCGCCCATGGCCGGCGCCTCGACCCTTGGGCGATCGCTTTGCTGGCGACGGTCATCAGCGGCGCCTGGGCCGGTCGGCCGTCGCTGTGGTTCGACGAGGGTGCGACGATCTCGGCTTCAGCGCGGCGCACGCTGCCGGAGTTGTGGAACCTATTGAGCCATATCGACGCCGTGCACGGCCTGTACTACCTGCTGATGCATGGCTGGTTCGCGATCTTCCCGCCGACCGAGTTCTGGTCGCGGGTGCCCAGCAGCCTGGCCATCGGAGCCGCCGCCGCGGGCGTCGTCGTGTTCACCAGGCAATTTTCCGGCCGCAGCACCGCGTTGTGCGCCGGAGCCATCTTCGCGATTCTGCCGCGGGTGACCTGGGCAGGGATCGAGGCCCGTTCCTCCGCCCTCTCGGTGACGGCCGCGGTGTGGCTGACGGTGCTGCTGGTCGCCGCGGTGCGGCGCAACAAGCCGTGGCTGTGGCTGCTGTATGCGCTGGGGCTGATGCTGTCGATCTTGGTCAGCATCAACTTGGGGCTGCTGGTGCCGGTGTATGCCGCGCTGCTACCGCTGCTGGCGCCCGCAACGGCGCGCAAAGGTGCCGTCATCCGGTGGGCGGTCGCCTCGGTCGCCGCGGTCGGGGCCATGACGCCCTTTATTCTGTTCGCGCACGGACAGGTGTGGCAGGTGGGGTGGATCTCGGGGCTGAACCGAAGCCTCTTTCTCGATGTGGTGCATCGGCAGTACTTCGACCACAGCGTTCCGTTCGCCATCCTTTCGGGTGTGGTCGTCGCAGCCGCGGGGGTGGTGCGGTTGGCCGGCGCGCCGGGGCCCGGCGAGGGCACCCGCCCGCTGCTGCTGGCCGGCGGGACCTGGGTCGGCATCCCTACCGCCGTCGTTCTGATCTACTCGATGGCCGTCGAACCCATCTACTACCCGCGCTACCTGATCCTGACCGCGCCCGGAGCTGCGATCATCCTGGCCATCTGCATCGTCACCGTGGCCCGCAGGCCCTGGCTCGTTACCGGCGCGGTCGCGGCCTTCGCCGTCGCCGCGTTCCCGAATTACTACTTCACCCAGCGCGGGCCCTACGCCAAGGAGGGCTGGGATTACAGCCAGGTCGCCGACGTCATCAGCGCCCATGCCGCGCCCGGCGACTGCCTCCTGGTGGACAACACCGTGCCCTGGCGACCGGGGCCGATCCGGGCGCTACTGGCCACCCGCCCGGCCGCGTTCCAGTCGCTGATCGACGTCGAACGCGGCGCCTACGGACCCAAGGTCGGCACGCTATGGGACGGCCACGTGGCGGTGTGGCTGACCACAGCCAAGATCAACAAATGCCCGGCATTGTGGACGATCACCAACCGCGACAAGTCCTTGCCGGATCATCAAGCGGGACATGCGTTGTCGCCGGGAACCGCGTTCGGACGCACGCCGGTGTACCAGTTTCCCAGCTACCTGGGTTTCCGCATTGTCGAGCGGTGGCAGTTCCACTACTCGCAGGTCGTCAAATCAACCAGGTGAACGCCGTACGCGGTGAGTCGCCCGATAGGAAGCGACGAACCCAACCGCGGCCAGCCCGGTGAATATCGTGAACAACCAACGAGCGGCCGCCACTTCGCCGCCCTGGGCGGTGTTGACCACGACGCCGGCCAGGCCGGCGCCGAAGGCTGCCGAGATAAGCTGCACGATGTTGATGGCCGCCGCCGCTGCGCCGCCTTCGGCCGGGTCGTCGACGCAATCCATTGCCCAGGCGGACAGATGCGGCCAGGCGATCCCGATTCCGGTCCCGGTGATCAGCAGTGACAGCGCCCACAGCCCGACGATCCCGAGGGATGCATCGGCGCGTTGAGTGAGGGCGCCCAGCGCCAAACCCGACGCCATCACCAACGGCGCGGCCGCTACCACATGCCCGACCACTCGGCTGTTGTTTACCGATGCGCTGACGATCTCGCTGGCCGTCCAGCCGACCGCCAGCGACGCACCCAGGAAGCCGGCCGCCACCGGTGTGAGGTTCCCTAACCGCTGACCGAACAGCGGCACATAGGTGGTCACCATCGCGGCGACCATCTGCACCGACATGGTCAGGTAGATCCACTTCAACGGACCAGGACCAAAGACGCTGTGCGGCAACACTGCAGCCTGCATCCGCCAGTCGACGACCACGAAAATTCCGATCAGCAGCACGCTGGCGGCCAGCAAGCCCGCGGTCTGCACCAGGTAGCGCGGGAGTGCGGCGACGCTGACAGCAAGGGCGGCGGCGCCCATCAACAACAGCGACCACACCGGCACCTTGTGCGCCGGGGTCACCGGCTGCCCACCGCTTGCGCCGGCCCGGCTACGCAGCACGGCCCGTACCAACAGGGCCATCAGCCCGGACATCACCGCCGTCGTAGCGAACGCCCACCGCCACAGCCCGAACTGTGCGAAAAGTCCGCCCGTGGCCGGCCCGACCAGCGTCGCCACCCCCCACATCGCAGACACCAGCGCCGATCCGCGGGTCCACAACCGATGCGGCAGCGCGGAGTTGATCAGCGCGTAGCCAAGTCCGGCCAGCAGCCCACCGGCCATCCCCTGCAAGGTGCGTCCGGCCACCAAGGTCTCCATATTCGGCGCGGCCCCGCACACCAGGCTCGCGACGCCGAAAACGGTCAACCCCATCAGGTACGAGGTGCGGGCACCGACCCGTAACAGCATGGGGTTGACGGCGGTCGCCGCCACCACCGAACCAACGAGATACAGGGTTGTCACCCAGGCATACAGCCGGCTGCCACCGATTTCGGCGATGGTGCTCGGCAGGAGGCTGACGGTCAGGAATTCGTTGGTGGCATACAGCGCGACACCACCGGCGAGCATGGTGGCCGTCCCCAAATGGCTGCTCAGCAGTTCGCGCCAACGGCCGATCTGGCTTGCCGTCTCGGTCACAACTACACCGTAGGCGTGCCGGCACTCACTTCAGACCAGCGGCGTCCATCCCGCGCAATTCCCTTTTCAGGTCGGCGATCTCGTCGCGGAATCGGGCGGCCAGCTCGAACTGCAAATCGCGTGCGGCGGCCATCATCTGCTCGGTGAGGTCTTTGATCAGGTCGGCCAGCTCCGCGCGAGGCATGTTCGAGGTGTCGCGGCCCTCGAAGACGCCGGCGCTAACCGCCCGGCCGGGCTCCCCCTGCGCCCGCCGACCGCGCGACATGCTGCGTCCGGAGCCGATCTCGACGGCAGAGGCTTCTGTATCAGAGGCCTCGCGATAGACCTGGTCGAGGATGTCGGCGATCTTCTTGCGCAACGGCTGCGGGTCGATCCCGTTGGCCTCGTTGTAGGCGATCTGTTTTGCCCGCCGCCGCTCGGTCTCGTCGATGGCCTCCTTCATCGAGTCGGTGATCTTGTCGGCGTACATGTGCACTTCGCCGGAGACGTTGCGCGCGGCGCGGCCGATGGTCTGGATCAGGCTGCGTGACGACCGCAGGAAGCCTTCCTTGTCGGCGTCCAGAATCGACACCAGCGACACCTCGGGCAGATCCAGCCCCTCGCGCAGCAGGTTGATGCCGACCAGCACGTCGTAGTCGCCGAGCCGGAGCTGGCGCAGCAGCTCCACCCGCCGCAAGGTGTCGACCTCGGAATGCAGGTAGCGCACCCGGATACCCATCTCCAGCAGGTAGTCGGTGAGATCTTCGGCCATCTTCTTGGTCAGCGTTGTCACCAGCACCCGCTGGTCGGCTTGGGCGCGGGCGCGGATCTCGCCGATGAGGTCGTCGATCTGCCCCTTGGTCGGCTTGACCACCACCTTCGGGTCCACCAGGCCGGTAGGGCGAATCACCTGTTCGACGAACTCGCCACCGGATTGAGTGAGCTCATACGGTCCAGGAGTGGCCGACAGGTATACCGTCTGCCCGATCCGGTCGGCGAATTCCTCCCAGGTCAACGGGCGGTTGTCGACCGCCGACGGCAGCCGGAACCCGTATTCGACCAGATTGCGCTTGCGCGAGATGTCACCCTCATACATGCCGCCGATCTGCGGCACCGTGACATGCGACTCATCGATGACGAGCAGGAAGTCCTCCGGGAAGTAGTCCAGCAACGTCGCGGGTGCGGATCCGGCCGGCCTCCCATCTATGTGTCGCGAGTAATTCTCGATGCCCGAGCAGAACCCGACCTGCCGCATCATCTCGATGTCGTAGTTGGTGCGCATCCGCAGCCGCTGTGCTTCCAGCAGCTTGCCCTGCGCCTCCAATTCGGCCAGCCGCTCGGCCAGTTCCTCCTCGATGGTGGAGATCGCGTGCGCCATCCGCTCGGGCCCGGCCACGTAGTGAGTGGCCGGGAAGATCCGCAGCGAGTCGACCTGGCGGATCACCTCACCGGTCAGCGGATGCAGGTAATACAGCGCTTCGATCTCGTCGCCGAAGAATTCGATGCGAACCGCCAGCTCCTCGTAGGACGGGATGATCTCCACGGTGTCTCCGCGGACCCGGAACGAGCCGCGGGTGAAGGATAGATCGTTGCGGGTGTACTGCACGTCGACCAGCAGCCGCAGCAAACCGTCCCGCGGTACCTCGGTGTCGACCCGCAGCTCAACCGAGCGATCCAGGTAGGACTGCGGGGTGCCCAGGCCATAGATGCAGGACACCGACGCCACCACCACGACGTCGCGCCGTGACAGCAGGGCCGACGTGGCGGAGTGGCGCAACCGCTCCACGTCGTCGTTGATGGAGCTGTCCTTCTCGATGTACGTGTCGGTCTGGGCGATATACGCCTCCGGCTGGTAGTAGTCGTAATACGACACAAAGTATTCAACTGCGTTGTGCGGCAACATCTCTCGCAGTTCATTCGCCATCTGGGCGGCCAGCGTCTTGTTGGGTTCCATGACCAGGGTGGGACGCTGCAGGCGCTCGATGAGCCACGCGGTGGTGGCCGACTTACCGGTGCCGGTAGCACCGAGGAGCACCACGTCGCGCTTCCCCGCCTTGATCCGCCGCTCTAGCTCGTCAATGGCGGCCGGCTGGTCGCCGGCGGGCGCGTGCGGGCTGATCACTTCGAAGCGGGCGCCGGAACGCACCAACCCTTCCACTTCTTCTGCGGCTGGTCGGTATTCGGAATGGGCCACTACTGGGTGTTCGGTGGCAAATGCCATGTCACCAGGGTAGGACGACGCACCGACAAGTCCGTCCCGAGCACCGCCGAGCGGTGACGTCATAGCCCGCGCTGCTAGCGGTGGCGGACCCATATCCGGCCGAGCGGGTCGCATTCGTGCAGGTGGCGGCCATTGGGCGCGGACATCGCGGTATCGCCGGATGTCTCGCCTGCGGAGCCAGCGACGCCTTTGCCCCGGCCCGAATATCCGGCTGTGCCGATAGCCCCGATAGCAAGGCCCCGGGCGCCGGTAGGGTGGTCTCATTCATCCGCCCAAGCACGAGACGTTCGACCTCCTCGCCCGCACCAATACAGACCCCAAGGGCATCGTGCGGGCCGTCGATGAATACGTCGTGCACGACTGGGGCCTTTACCTGGCCCGGCCAACTCCTGGCCGTGCCCAGTTCCACTATCTCGAGTCGTGGCTGCTGCCGTCATTGGGGTTGCGCGCCACTGTCTTCCATTTCAATCCGGGCCATGAGCGCGACTATGACTACTACCTCGATGTGGGCGAATACACACCCGGGCCGGCGCTGTGGCGCTCCGAAGACCACTACCTCGATATCGAGGTCCGCACCGGCCGGGCGACCCTCCTGGCCGACGTCGACGAGTTGTTGGGCGCCGTCCGACACGGGCTGTTGCCCGCCGAGGTCGCCGAACAGGCCTTGCGGCGGGCGGTAACCGCCATCGAGGGCCTGGCCCGTCATGATTACGACCTGGCGCGCTGGTTGGCCGCCAGCGGCATGGCGCTCACCTGGCGCTCGGGTTGATCGGAGCGGTCCCGGGTCGTTTCCGGCCACAACGGGTACCTGTCTCTTATGCAATTGATCGAGAACCGGCGCCGACGGCGGGCCGACCGTACCGGCGGACCGCGCGCCGAAGCACCAGGACGACACCGCCCGAAGAAATTGACGGCCGAGGAGGGACCGCGTTTCGTCATCCGGCACCACGTGGCCAACGGCGACCACTATGACGACCACTACGACCTGTGCCTCGAGATCGACGGTGTGCTCGCGTCGTGGGCGATGCCCAAGAGTCCGTCGGCAAGTCCGAAGGACAAGCGGATGGCCCGTCGCATCGACGACCACCCGGTGCAGTACGCGACATTCGAGGGCGCCGGCGGGGTCATCGTCTGGGACTATGGCACGTACGCCAACATGACCGGCCACGAAATGATCAAAGGCCTTGACCGTGGCCACCTTTCGTTCCGACTGCGCGGTCGGACAGTGCACGGCGGCTACGCGCTGACCCGAATCCGGGAAGGTGACGACGAAACCTGGCTCATGACCAAACGCGGCGACTACCCTTCGTCCGGCGAAGCCGGCACCCACCGCGAACCACCCGAAGCGGCCCTGGCCCGCGGCATACTCGACGACTGGTCGTGATCGATTTCGCCCGCCCGCCGGCCTCGGTAAGCGTTGTGCTGCACGCGACATGCCCCAACGGCTCGCGGGACAGCTGGATCCGTGAGCGGCCTGGTCAGGGCACGTTCGCGCGCCGGCCCAACCCCGGCAGCCGGCGCCGCGTGGGCCGATTTCTCAGCCTCGGCGATCGTGACCACCGGGCGTAACGTCATCGACATGAGCTCCACCACGCAGAAATGGTCGTCGATCGCCGCGATGACGGCCGTCGCGGTCGGCTCACAATTAGACCCGGCAACCGCGCTGGCCGACCTGCACAACGTCACCTACATTGCCCGGATCGACGGCGTCGCGCCCGGTAGCCAGGCCACGTTCATGCTCAACGGCGGCCAGACAGCCACCGCCCCGCTGAGCCCGATGCCCGGCAACGTGTTCGAAGCCAACGAGGTACTGGCCGATCCGCAACAGGCGGGGATGCAGGTGATCCTGCATTGGCCCTACTCCGCGAATGTGCATTGCGAGATCGACGTCGACGACAACGTCGCCGCGCAGGTCGACCAGTTCGTCAGGCCCAAGCAGGGCAACAGTGATCTCATGAGCGGCGTACTGCAGTGCGGCGCCCCGCTGCCCGGCAACTGACCGGCCGGCCCAGAACGCGCCCGGCCCTAGGCCTAGGGCCGCCAGCCGACCGAGTCGGCCCAATCCCACGCCCGCCGGTAGGCGTCGAGAAACCACGGCTCTTTGGCTGCGGCGTAGTGCGCGATGTCGCCGGCACCTGATGCCGCGCTCTGCTCGGCGGCCCGCTTGACCGACAGGTAGTCGGCCCGCACACCGGGGTTGGCCCGCAGCCAGTCCACGAACACCAGCGCGAACTGCTGATTTGGCCAACCGTCCACCCGGATATGCACATTCGTCGGCCGTCCGGGATCGGCTGATGCGTGAAAGCGCTTGTGCCACATCGTATTATCGGCCGCGTGGTCGTAGCGGTCGACGGTGCTCCGGGCGTCGGCTTTGGCGACATCCTGGGTCACGTGCTCCAGGCGCGGATAACCGGCGGACAGCAGGGATTCGGCGAGTTCGTCTGCCACCGCCAGTGATTCGACGGTGATCTGTATGTCGATGACATCCTTGGCGTCATAGCCCGGCACCGCCGTCGAACCGATGTGGTCCACTCGCAGCGCCCGGTGGCCGGCTGCTGTCTTGAGCCGGTTGACGATGCGGCGGGCCTGGTCCGGCCAACTCGGGTCGGCCGGTACCAGCCGTGCCGCCGCGTGGGCGCACCGACGTTCGCCAAGGTTGTGGGCGAACGGCAGTATCCGGTTGTACCAGACGCCGCGGGCCTGCTCGATCAAAGCGTCCACGCTGCCCGAGTTGTCCAGCCAGATATCGGCGACTTCACGGCGCTGCGCGTCGGTAGCCTGCGCGGCGATCCGGGCACGAGCGTCCGCTTCGGGCATGCCGCGCTGCTCGACCAGCCGCCGCACCCGGTGTTCGGCATCGGCGTGCACGATCACCACCAGCGGGAACAGCGGCGCCATCCCGGATTCGACCAGCAGCGGAATGTCCTCAACGACAACCGCGTCGTCAGATACCGCTGCGATGATCTCGGCTCGACGGCGGGCTACCAGCGGGTGCACGATGCCGTTGAGCATCGTGCGCGCATCGTCATCCCGAAATGCCTTGGCAGCCAACGCCGGCCGATCCAGCGCCCCGCTGGGCAGCAGGATGTCGTCGCCAAAGGCGCCGACCAGCGAAGCAAGCCCCTCGGTTCCCGGCTCGACCACCTCGCGTGCCAGCACATCGCCGTCGACGATGATGCCACCGCATTGCGCGAACGTGGTGGACAGCACCGACTTGCCGGCGCCGATGCCGCCGGTCAGTCCGATGCGCAGCATCGGCGACTACGCGTTGCCGGCGAGTTTTTCCCGCAGCGCGGCCAATTGGGCGTCGCTGGCCAGCGACCCGCCCGCGGCCTTCTCCGACGACGCCGAGCTGCCCGAGGGCTGCTCGCCACCGCCGTGCCCGGCTGCCTCGGCCGCGGCAAATTTGTCCATCTGCGCGGTGTGCATCTTGTGCCGGCGCTCCGCCTCGGCGTAGCGGGCCTCCCACTCGTTGCGCTGGGCGTCGAAACCTTCCATCCACTCGTTGGTTTCGGCGTCGAAGCCCTCGGGGAAGATGTAGTTGCCCTGTTCGTCGTAGCTGTCGGCCATGCCGTACTTCGCCGGGTCGAATTCCTCGGTGTAGTCCTCGTTGGCCTGCTTGAGCGACAACGAGATCCGGCGGCGCTCCAGGTCGATGTCGATGACCTTGACCATCGCGTCGTCGCCGACGGCGACCACCTGGTCGGGCACCTCGACGTGACGCTCGGCCAGCTCGGAGATGTGCACCAGGCCCTCGATGCCCTCCTCGACGCGGACGAACGCACCGAACGGTACCAGCTTGGTGACCTTGCCCGGCACGATCTGGCCGATAGCGTGGGTGCGGGCGAAGTGGCGCCACGGGTCTTCCTGAGTTGCCTTGAGCGACAACGAAACCCGCTCGCGATCCATGTCGACGTCGAGCACCTCGACGGTGACCTCGTCGCCCACCTGAACCACCTCGGACGGGTGGTCGATGTGTTTCCAGGACAGCTCGGAGACATGCACCAGACCGTCCACACCGCCGAGATCGACGAAGGCGCCGAAGTTGACGATCGAGGAGACCACGCCCTTGCGGATGGTGCCCTTCTGCAGCTGGTTGAGGAATTCGCTGCGCACCTCGGACTGGGTCTGCTCCAGCCAGGCGCGCCGCGACAGCACCACGTTGTTGCGGTTCTTGTCCAGCTCGATGATCTTGGCTTCGATCTCCTTGCCGATGTAGGGCTGCAGATCGCGGACACGGCGCATCTCGACCAGCGAGGCGGGCAGGAAGCCGCGCAAGCCGATGTCGAGGATCAGGCCGCCCTTGACCACCTCGATGACCGTGCCCTTGACGGCCTCGTCCTTCTCCTTGAGCGCCTCGATGGTGCCCCAGGCGCGCTCATACTGGGCGCGCTTCTTGGACAGGATCAGCCGGCCCTCTTTGTCCTCTTTGGTGAGGACCAGGGCCTCGACCTCGTCGCCGACGGAAACGACCTCGTTGGGGTCGACGTCGTGCTTGATGGAGAGTTCGCGGGCGGGGATGACCCCTTCAGTCTTGTAGCCGATGTCGAGGAGCACCTCGTCCCGGTCCACTTTGACGATGGTTCCCTCGACGATGTCGCCATCGTTGAAGTATTTGATCGTTTTGTCTATTGCTGCGAGAAAGTCCTCGGAGGAGCCTATGTCGTTGACGGCTACTTGCGGCGAGGTGACGGTGGGACTCGGCATATTGTTGGGTTGCTCCGGACAGGGTCGGTCGTAGGGACGTGGGACTTGAGTTGTTGATGTGAGTCGAGGCTACTCGACGGTGTACATGCTGGACAAACCGCATCATCCGTCGCGAATGTAACGCCACGGCGAATTTCAGCGAGTTTTTCCGCCGCTACGTTACACGCGGCGCGCGATCGCCTGTCAGTGCGCCGCCGCGTCCCAACTGCGACCGAAGCCCACCGACACTTCCAGCGGAACGTCCAACGGGTAGGCGCCGCCCATTTTCTCGCGCACCAGCGCCTCGACCCGTTCGCGTTCTCCGGGCGCGATCTCGAACAGCAATTCGTCGTGGACCTGCAGCAGCATGCGCGACGCCAGCCCGGCCTCGGTGAGCGCCTTGTCGACCTCGATCATCGCCACCTTGATGATGTCGGCCGCACTGCCCTGGATCGGTGCGTTGAGCGCCGCCCGCTCGGCAGCCTCACGCACCTGCCGATTGCTGCTGTCCAGCTCGGGAAGGTAGCGCCGGCGACCCAACACAGTTGAGGTGTATCCGTCCTTGCGGGCCTGCTCGACCACGGCCATCAGGTAGTCGCGCACGCCGCCGAAGCGCGCGAAGTACTGGTCCATCTGAACCTTGGCCTCTTCGGTGGAGATCTTCAGCTGCGTGGACAGCCCATAGGCACTCAACCCGTAGGCCAGCCCATACGACATCGCCTTGACCCGGCGGCGCAACTCGCCGGTCACCTCGTCGATGGGCACACCGAAAGCCCGGGACGCGACGAACGAGTGCAAGTCCTCGCCGGTATTGAAGGCCTCGATGAGGCCTTCGTCGCCGGACAGGTGCGCCATGATCCGCATCTCGATCTGGCTGTAATCGGCCGTCATCAGCTCGCTATAACCGGCGCCGACGACGAACGCGTCGCGGATCTGGCGGCCCGCGTCGGTGCGGATCGGGATGTTCTGCAAGTTGGGCTCCGTCGACGACAGCCTGCCCGTGGCCGCGATGGTCTGGTTGAACGTGGTATGAATCCGGCCGTCGGCGGCCACCGAGTTCAGCAGCCCGTCGACGGTGACCTTGAGCCGGGTGACGTCGCGGTGCGCCAGCAGATGCTGCAGGAACGGGTGCCCGGTCTTTTCAAAAAGACCCTGCACAGCGTCGGCGTCAGTTGTGTAGCCGGTCTTGGTCCGCTTGGTCTTCGGCATCCCGAGTTCGTCGAACAGCACCACCTGCAGCTGCTTGGGCGAGCCGAGGTTGATCTGCTTGCCGATGACGGCGTATGCGGCCTCGGCGGCGTCGCGGATCTGATCGGCGAACTGGCTTTGCAACTCGGCCAGCAGCCGCAGGTCGACAGCGATGCCGGCGCGCTCCAGGTCAGCCAGCACCCGTTGCACGGGCAGTTCCATGTCGGCCAGCAAGGCCGTGGAATCGATGCGGGCCAGTTCGGCGTCCAGCGCATCGGCCAGGTCCGCCACCGCCCTGGCCCGCAGGATCGCGGTTTGGACGGCTTGGTCGTCCACTCCATCCATATCGTCAAGCAATGAAAGTTGTTGCTGTTCAGGATTTTCCGCGCGCAGTTCGCGGCGCAGGTAGCGCAGCGAGAGATCGTCGAGGGTGAAGCTGCGCTGCCCCGGCCGCACCAGGTAGGCGGCCAGTGCGGTGTCGGAGGTGACACCGTTCAGGGTCCAACCGCGGCCCCCGAGGTCATGGATGGCGAGCTTGGCCTCGTGCAGTGCCTTGGGTTTGGCCGGGTCCGCCAGCCAGGACGCCAGCGCTGCGTCGTCCTCGGGTGTCACCGTGGCGGTATCGATGTAGCCGCCGTCGCCGTCGGCGGCCGCGATTGCCAGCGCGGTGGCGTCACCGCCGTGCGGCAGATGGGTGCCCACGACCGTCAGGCCGCAGCGGCGCCCGTCGCCGGCATGTGCGGCTAGCCACTGCGCCACCGTGCCGGGCTGCAGCGCCCCGCCGCGCACGTCGAACCCCTCGTCGACCTCGGGCTCGACAGCCGCCAGCGTGTCGAATAACCGGTCTCGCAACACCCGGAACTCCAGGTCGTCGAACAGCCGGTGGATGTGGTCGCGGTCCCAGGGCAGCAGCCGCAGCGTGTCCGGGGTTTGGGCCAGCGGCACATCACGCACCAGCTCGGTGAGTTCGCGGTTGCGCACCACGTTGGCCACGTGCGCCCGAAGCGCATCGCCAACTTTGCCGCGAACCGAGTCGACATGGTCGACCAGCTCCTGCAGCGAGCCGTATTCGGCAATCCACTTGGTGGCGGTCTTCTCGCCCACCCCGGGAATGCCGGGCAGGTTGTCACTGGGGTCGCCGCGCAACGCGGCGAAGTCCGGGTATTGCGCGGGCGTGAGACCGTACTTCTCGACGACGGCCTCGGGGGTGAAGCGGGTGAGTTCGCTGACACCTTTGCGCGGGTAGAGCACGGTCACGTCGTCACTGACCAGCTGCAGTGAGTCGCGGTCGCCGGTGACGACCAGAACCCGATATCCCTCCTTCTCGGCCTGGCTGGCCAGCGTCGCGATGATGTCGTCGGCCTCGAATCCCGGTTCGGCAAGCACCGTGATGCCCAGCGCGCCCAGGACTTCCTTCGTGATGTCGATCTGGCCGTGGAATTCGTCGGGCGTCGATGACCGGTTGGCCTTGTACTCGGGGTAACGCTCGGAGCGAAAGGTCTGCCGGGACACGTCGAAGGCGGCGGCGATGTGCGTCGGGGCTTCATCGCGCAGCAGGTTGATCAGCATGGCGGTGAAGCCGTAGACCGCGTTGGTGGTCAGCCCGCCGCGGGTCTTGAAGTTCTCCGCGGGCAGGGCATAGAACGCCCGAAACGCCAGCGAGTTGCCATCCAGCAACATCAGCGTCGGCTTGGCTCGATCCTCACTGGCGGTGCTCACGGATCACACTCTATGCACCTGGTCCGACGCAGTATGCGGGGCCGGAACTGCAACACGTTTCAGTTTTGCGCTTCCGCTGGGTAGGCTGGGCCGGTGCCCGAGGTCACCAGCCAAGCACCGGCCGTTGACGGGTGGTTCGCCACCGACGACACCGGCAACCCGCATCTGATCGGCAGCAAGTGCCCGCAGTGCGGCACCTATGTGTTTCCGCCCCGGCCGAACAACTGCCCCAACCCGGGCTGCGAGTCCGACACGCTAGAGGCCGTCGCCTTGTCGCACCGCGGGAAGCTGTGGAGCTACACCGAGAATCGGTATGCCCCACCGCCGCCGTACCCCTCCCCCGACCCCTTCGAGCCGTTCGCCGTCGCGGCGGTCGAGCTGGCCGACGAAGGGCTCATCGTGCTGGGCAAGGTGGTCGAGGGCACGCTGGCCGCCGACCTGAGGGTCGGAATGGAGATGGAGCTGACCACCATGCCGCTGTTCACCGACGACGACGGTATCGAGCGCATCGTCTACGCGTGGCGGGTCGCCCCCGCATGAGTACTCCCGAGCCGCTCTACATCCTCGGCGCCGGAATGCACCCATGGGGCAAGTGGGGCACCGACTTCACCGAATACGGGGTGGCCGCCGCGCGTGCCGCACTGCGCGAGGCCGGTCTGGACTGGCGTCAGATCCAATTGGTGGCCGGGGCGGACACCATCCGCAACGGTTACCCGGGTTTTGTCGCCGGCGCCACGTTCGCCCAGAAGCTGGGCTGGAACGGTGTGCCGGTCAGTTCCAGCTACGCGGCGTGCGCCAGCGGCTCGCAGGCGCTGCAGAGCGCCCGGGCGCAGATCCTGGCAGGTTTCTGCGATGTGGCGTTGGTGATCGGCGCCGACACCACGCCGAAGGGCTTTTTCGCCCCGGTGGGCGGCGAACGCAAGAACGATCCGGACTGGCAGCGCTTCCACCTCATCGGGGCCTCCAACCCGGTGTACTTCGCGCTGCTGGCGCGTCGACGGATGGACCTCTACGGAGCCACGCTCGAGGACTTCGCCCAGGTGAAGGTCAAGAACTCCCGGCATGGCTTGCACAACCCGAACGCCCGCTTCCGCAAGGAGACATCGGTCGACGACGTGCTGGCCAGCCCGGTGGTGGCCGATCCGCTACGCCTGCTGGACATCTGCGCCACCTCCGACGGCGCCGCGGCGCTGATCGTGGCCAGCGCGAAGTTCGCCCGTGAGCACCTGGGCTCCCTGGACGGGGTGCCGTCGGTGCGCGCGGTCAGCACGGTCACCCCCCGCTATCCGCAGCACCTGCCCGAATTGCCGGATATCGCAACGGATTCCACCGCGGCGGCGCCGGCGCCGGACCGGGTGTTCAAAGACCAGATCCTCGACGCGGCCTACGCCGAGGCCGGCATCGGGCCCGAGGACGTGAGCCTGGCCGAGGTCTACGACCTGTCCACCGCGCTGGAACTCGACTGGTACGAGCACCTGGGGTTGTGCGCCAAGGGTGAGGCCGAGGCGCTGCTGCGCAGCGGCGCGACCGCCATCGGCGGCAGGGTCCCGGTCAACCCGTCGGGCGGGCTGGCGTGCTTCGGCGAGGCGATCCCCGCGCAGGCGATCGCCCAGGTATGTGAGCTGACCTGGCAGCTGCGCGGTCAGGCCACCGGCCGGCAGGTGGCGAACGCGAAGGTCGGCATCACCGCGAACCAGGGCCTGTTCGGCCACGGCTCGTCGGTGATCGTGGCGCGGTAATCACTGGCGAGCAGACGCGGAATCGCACTCCGCTGCGCGGATGCGCGCGATTCCGTGTCTGCTCGCGCCCTTTTAGGTGGGCGTGTCGAGGGTTTCCAGGACGACTTCGGCCACCCGCTTCATGGTGGTCCGCCGGTCCATGGCGGCGCGCTGAATCCACTTGAACGCCTCCGGCTCGGTCATTCCCTGCTTGGCCTGCAGCAGGCCTTTGGCACGTTCGACGAGCTTGCGCGTTTCCAGACGGTCGGACAGCGCCGCCACTTCCTGTTCCAGCGCGGTGATCTCGCTGAACCGGCTGACGGCCAGCTCGATGGCCGGGATCAGGTCGCTGGCCGTGAAGGGCTTCACCAGGTAGGCCATGGCCCCGGCGTCGCGGGCGCGCTCCACGAGGTCGCGCTGACTGAATGCGGTGAGTACCACAATCGGCGCGATGCGCTTGCTGGCGATCTCCGACGCCGCGTCGATCCCGTCGCGGCGCGGCATCTTCACATCCATGATCACCAGATCGGGCTTGTGTCGCTCGGCCAGTTCGACGGCTTCCTGGCCGTCACCGGCCTCTCCGACGATGTCGTACCCCTCCTCTCGCAGCATCTCGGCGAGGTCCATCCGGATGAGCGCTTCGTCTTCCGCGATCAGGACACGGTGTGGTTTTACGGCGTCGGCGTCGTTGGTGGGGCCGGTCATGACGGACATTGTGGCGTGAGCGGCTGCGATGGGAAACCTTGGGGGGCGGCGAGTCGGGATCAGGATATGAATCCGCTATGGTTGGAGGCTGCTCTGAGGTAGAAAGCCGTACGCAAACGACCTCAGCCCTCGTATCCCAACTGGCAGAGGAAACGGACTCAAAACCCGTCCAGTGTGGGTTCGAATCCCACCGAGGGCACTCCGGGATCATGCTGTACACCATTGGCCACGGCGCCAAGTCCGCAGAGCAACTCACCGACATGCTGCTCCAACACCACATCAACCTGCTGATCGATGTCCGTAGTTTCCCAGGCTCCCGTCGCAACCCCGATGTGTCCAAACAGGCAATGCCCGATTGGCTTGGCGCCGCCGGGATTGCCTACCGGCATGAACCTGACCTCGGTGGCCGGCGCAAACCGCCCGTCGACCCGGTCCCACGCGACCGGTGGTGGGAAAACCCGGCGTTCGCGAATTACGCGGCGCATACCCGAACACCCGGCTTTCACGCCGCATACCAGCGGCTGCTGCGGGATGCCGACACCACCAACGTGGCAGTGATGTGCGGAGAACCGACCTGGTGGCGCTGTCACCGGCGCATGATCGCCGATTTGGCCACCCGCGACGGACGCCAGGCGCAGCACATCATGCCCAACGGTGCACTATCGCCACATCGTCTGTCGGAGTGGCTCACCCATGACCTCGCTGGTGGGTCCTGAGTCTTGGCAGGTGGCCCCCAATATCGAGCGCAGCGGTTACGCTCTTGATCGTGGCGGCTAAGAAACGCGGTGCCCCACGGAAACGATCCGAGGGCTCAACCCGCCACGACTGCGTCACGGTCGTGCGCGAGCAAACCCGCGAGTTCGACCAACACTACGCCCGCAGCGCGGCGCGCCGCGCCCGGCTGCTCAGCATTGCCGCCTGGCTGGCCGTGATGGTCAGCGTGAGCTTTGTGCTGATGCAACTTCTGACCGATGCCTGGCTGTGGCCGCTGAGTTGGATCAACGTCGCCGCGGCCGTCGTCTTCGCGATCGTCCCGATGCTGTACCGGTTCGGGGAACTGGTGGCACCGCTGACGTTTATCGGAGCCGCCTACGTGACGGTCTTCGCCAGCTGCTGGAGCATCGGCACCGGGTCGGGCGCGCAGTTCTTCTTTCTCGTCGGCGCCTGCCTGGTGGTGCTGGTGCTGGGTATCGAACACATCGTGCTGGCCAGCGGGCTGGCGGCCCTTGCCACGGCGTTGATCATCGCGGTGGAGTTTCTCGTCCCCCGCAACACCGGAGTGGAGCCCGCCTGGGCTCAATCGGCGGGCTTCGTCATCACCACGGTCTCCGCCTGTGTGGTGGTGGTCGTCTCGGTCTGGTTTGCCCTGTGGGACACCGCCCGCGCCGAAGCGATCATGGAAGCCCAATACGACCGCTCCGAGGCCCTGCTGGCCAACATGTTGCCGGCCAGCATCGCCGAACGGCTCAAGCATCCCGAACGAGACGTCATCGCCGACAAATACGACGAGGCCTCGGTGCTGTTCGCCGATATCGTCGGCTTCACCGAGCTGGCCAGCAGCGCCGCGCCGGCCGAACTCGTCCGATTCCTGGACCGGCTGTACAGCGCTTTCGACGCGTTGGTGGACAAGCACGGGCTGGAGAAAATCAAGGTCAGCGGCGACTGCTACATGGTGGTCAGCGGAGTGCCGCGCCCGCGGCCCGACCATGTGCGGGCATTGGCAGATTTTGCCCTCGACATGGTGGACGTCGCGGCCGGACTGAAGGATCCGCAAGGTTGCTCGGTGCCCGTGCGGGTGGGTCTGGCCACCGGTCCGGTGGTCGCCGGCGTGGTGGGCTCGCGCCGCTTCTTCTACGACGTGTGGGGCGACGCGGTCAACGTCGCGTCGCGGATGGAGACCACCGACTCGGTGGGCAAGATCCAGGTGCCCGACGAGGTCTACGAGCGCTTGAAGGACGACTTCGTGCTACAGGAGCGCGGACACATCAACGTCAAGGGCAAAGGCGTCATGCGCACCTGGTACCTGCTCGGACGCAGACCGGCGGAGCAGCCGGCCGACGCGCCTGCCGAGGAGCCAAGCACCGCCGGCGTCTGACACCACAACGCACCGGGCGGGCACCGGGGTTCACGACTATGCCAAAACCCGTCACATGCGTCACACTGGTGCCATGCAAACTGCACCCGTCTCGGGCTCCGTCCCACGCTTGTTGCCGCATCTGTGGAAATCGACGCTGTTGTCGGGACTCCTGTCGCTGATCCTCGGCGTCCTGGTCCTGGTCTGGCCAGGAATATCGGTCCTGGTAGCCGCCGTCGCTTTCGGCGTCTACCTCGTCGTGACCGGCATCGCGCAGGTCGTCCTCGCGTTCAGCCTGCACGTTTCGGCCGGCAGCCGGATCCTGGCATTCATCAGCGGCGCCGCCTCACTGATCCTGGCCGTACTGGCGTTCCGCCATTTCGGCAACGCGGTCCTGTTGCTGGCCATCTGGATCGGCATCGGGTTCATCTTCCGCGGCGTCGCGACAACCGTGTCCGCGATCAACGACCCAGCCCTTCCCGGACGGGGATGGCAGATCTTCGTCGGGGTAATCAGCCTGATCGCCGGCGTCGTGGTGATAGCCGCGCCGTTCGAGTCGATCATCACCTTGGCGATCGTCGTGGGTGTCTGGCTGGTCATCATCGGCGCTTGCGAGATCGTGTCGGCGTTCGGCATCCGCAAGGCGGCCAAAACACTAGGGCTATAGGGTTTCGCAAAATCCCCGCAGGGTCCCAGACAAACGTCACTCGACTCGCGTCAACGCCGACGTATCTACTACACTTCGTCGTAGTCCGTTTGTAAGGCCCGCGATCCCGGGAGATGACAGATGAATGTCGTCGATATTTCGCGCTGGCAGTTCGGTATCACCACCGTCTACCACTTCATCTTCGTGCCACTCACCATCGGCTTGGCCCCGCTGCTTGCCGTGATGCAAACGGTGTGGGTGGTCACCGGTAACACGGCCTGGTATCGACTGACCAAGTTCTTCGGGAAGTTGTTCCTGATCAACTTCGCCATCGGCGTGGCGACCGGGATCGTGCAGGAATTTCAGTTCGGAATGAACTGGAGTGAATACTCCCGATTCGTCGGCGACATCTTCGGCGCGCCGCTGGCAATGGAAGGCTTGATGGCCTTCTTCTTCGAATCGACGTTCCTTGGCCTGTGGATCTTCGGTTGGAGCAGGCTGCCCCGGTTGGTCCACCTGGCCTGCATCTGGATCGTCGCGATCGCGGTCAACGTCTCGGCATTCTTCATCATCTCCGCGAACTCGTTCATGCAGCACCCGGTGGGGGCGCATTACAACCCGGCCACCAAACGCGCAGAGCTGAACAGCATCACCGCGCTGCTCACCAATAACACTGCGATAGCGGCGTTTTCACACACCGTCGCGGGTTCGCTGCTCACCGCGGGAACTTTTGTCGCCGCGGTCAGCGCATGGTGGCTGGTGCGTTCGAACACCGCCCCCGTCGGGCCCGGTACCCGCGCCATGTATCGCCCGGCAACCATCCTGGGCTGTTGGGTTGTGCTGGTCGCTACGGTTGGCTTGTTCTTCACCGGTGACCACCAGGGCAAGCTGATGTTTACCCAGCAACCGATGAAAATGGCGTCCGCGGAATCGCTGTGTGACACCCAGACCGACCCGGATTTTTCCATCCTGACGGTGGGCCGGCAGAACAACTGCGACAGCCTCACCCGGGTCCTCGAGGTGCCCTATGTGTTGCCGTACCTCGCCCAGGGCCAAACCACCGGCGTGACGTTGCAGGGTGTCCGCAATTTGCAGCAGGACTACAACCAACGATTCGGCCCGAATGATTACCGGCCCAATCTGTTCGTCACCTACTGGTCATTTCGCGCGATGATCGGGTTCCTCGCGATTCCGGTCCTGTTCGCGTTGCTGGCCCTGTGGCTGACGCGCGGCGGACGGATCCCGGAACGGCGGTGGTTCGCCCGGCTTGCGCTGCTCACCATTCCCGCCCCGTTCCTGGCCAACATGTTCGGATGGGTGTTCACCGAGATGGGCCGCCAGCCCTGGATCGTGGCTCCCAACCCGACAGGCGATCAGCAGGTTCGACTCACCGTCGCGACCGCGGTATCCAACCACCCGTTCGGTATGGTCGTCACCTCATTGGCGACGTTCACGCTGGTCTACGCGGTACTCGCGGTCATCTGGTTCTGGCTGCTCAAGCGCTACGTCGTCGAAGGTCCGCAGGAGCACGACGCGGAGCCGGCGGCGCCGGCGGCCCCTGACAGCGACGAAGTGGCACCGCTCTCGTTCGCTTACTGACACCCACTGACCCAGGAGGGAGATGACCGGTGGGACTCCAACAATTGTGGTTCGCTGTCATCGGGTTGCTGTTCCTCGGTTTCTTGGTGCTCGAGGGATTCGACTTCGGTGTTGGCATGCTCATGGAGCCGCTGGCCCGAGTGGCCCCGGGCGATTCCGAAATTCAACGGCGAGCCGTACTGAACACCATCGGCCCGGTCTGGGACGGCAACGAGGTCTGGCTGCTGACCGCGGGCGCCGGAATGTTCGCCGCGTTTCCTGGGTGGTACGCGACCGTATTTTCGGCGTTGTACCTGCCGCTGCTGGCCATCTTGTTCGGCATGATCCTGCGCGCGGTGGCTATCGAATGGCGCGGCAAGGTCGACGACACCAAATGGCGGGCCTGGGCAGATTTCGGTGTCGCCGCGGGGTCGTGGCTGCCCGCGGTGCTGTGGGGCGTCGCGTTCGCCATCCTGGTGCACGGACTCCCAGTCGACGGCGATGGCCACGTGCATCTGGGCATCGGCGATGTGCTCAATGGCTACACACTGTTGGGCGGTCTGGCCACCGCAGGGTTGTTCCTGCAATACGGTGCGGTGTTCATCGCCTTGAAAACCGCCGGGCCGATCCGCGACAGCGCCTACCGGGTTGGGCTGTGGCTCGCGCTGGCGGCGACCGTTGTGGTTGGCGGGTTCGGAGTGTGGACCCAGCTGGTGTATGGCAAGCAATGGACGTGGGCGGCGCTGGGGGTGGCCGTGATCGCCCAGCTCGCGGCCGTGCTGCTGATATGGCGGCGCGCATCCGACGGGTTTGCGTTCCTGAGCACGTTGGTGGTCGTCGCGGCCGTGGTGGTGTTGTTGTTCGGCGTGCTGTACCCGAACCTGGTGCCGTCGACGCTCAACGAGCAGTGGAACGTCACGATCTACAACGCCTCGTCGACGCCATACACCCTGAAGATCATGACCTGGGTGACCGCCATCTTCGCACCGCTGACGGTGGCGTACCAGGCTTGGACGTATTGGGTGTTCCGGCAACGCATATCGGCTGAGCGGATACCCCCGTCCGTCGGTCTGGCGAGGCGCCCGTCCTGAGCGCGACGGACAGGTCGGCCCGGGCGCCGCTGGATCCGCGGCTGTGGCGGGCGTCGTCGGCCCTGCGCGGCTACCTGATCGCCGCGGTGGCATGTGGAGTGGCGATATCCGGCTGCGCGATCGGCTCGGCGGTGGTCCTGGCGAGCATCGTCGCGCGGGTCGTGGCCGATCCCTCGACGCGACACCTAGGCCGCTGGCTGGGACCGCTGGCAATAGTGTTGGCGCTGTGGGTGATCCGTACGGCGACGCACTGGCTGCAAGCGCGCCTTGGGCAGCGGGGCGCCAGCGCGGTGATCGCCGATCTGAGCGGGCAGGTGCTGACGGCGGTAACCGGCCGACAGCCCAGGCAGGTGGCGGCACAGCGGGATGCCGCGGCGGTACTGGCTACCCGGGGGCTGGACGGCTTGCGCCCCTACTTCACTGGTTACCTGCCCGCTTTGCTGCTTGCGGTGATTCTGACGCCGGCCACCGTCGCGGTCATCGCGTTCTACGACGTGAAGTCGACGGTGATCGTGGTGATCACGCTGCCGCTGATTCCGCTCTTCATGGTGTTGATCGGGCTCACGACCGCCGATCGGTCGGCAGCCGCGCTGGCCGCGATGGGCACGCTGCAGGCTCGGCTGTTGGACTTGATCGCGGGCATCCCCACCCTGCGGGCGCTGGGCCGTGCAGTGGGGCCGGAGCAGCGCATCGCAGAACTCAGCGCCGCCCATCGACGTTCGGCGATGGCCACGCTGCGGGTGGCCTTCCTGTCGGCGTTGGTGCTCGAGTTGCTGGCCACGCTGGGTGTGGCACTGATCGCGGTGAGCATCGGTCTTCGCCTGGTGTTCGGGCAGATGAGCCTGGCGGCCGGGTTGACGGTGCTGTTGTTGGCCCCAGACGTCTATTGGCCGCTGCGGCGCATCGGGGTGGAGTTTCACGCCGCCCAGGACGGCAAGACCGCGGCCGATGAGGCTTTCGCGCTCATCGAACAGCCGAAGCCCGCCTCGGCGGGCACCCGGACGGTGGCGGCCCACGGAGCCCCGATCCGCATCGAAAACCTCAGCGTCGCAAGCAGAGCAGGACGCTCCCCGGATGGTCTGTCCGCGGCGCTCGAACCCGGCCGAGTCACGGTGCTGACCGGGCGAAACGGCGCAGGCAAGAGCACAGCGCTGCAGACGATAGCGGGCCTCACCCTGCCGTCGTCGGGACGGGTCACCGTCGCCGGAATCGACGTCGGCGACCTAGACCCCGCCGGTTGGTGGCGGCAATTGTCCTGGCTACCCCAACGCCCGGTACTGATTCCGGGTACCGTTCGCGACAACCTGCTCCTGCTCGGTGATCTCGAGGACATCGATGAGGCTTGCGCCGCAGCAGGATTCGATACCGTGCTGGCCGAGCTACCCGACGGATTGGACACCACGCTTGGCCGCGGCGGCGTCGGCTTGTCGCTGGGGCAACGCCAGCGGCTGGGACTGGCCCGAGCCCTCGGATCCACCGCTTCGGTGCTGCTGCTCGACGAACCCACCGCACACCTGGACGCCGGCACCGAGGACCGGGTATTGCGGGCCATCGTCGATCGGGCCCGCGCCGGCGCGACAGTGGTGGTCATCGGGCACCGAGAGCGGGTCGTGGCTATCGGCGACCGGGTCGTCGAGGTCACCGCCAGCAGCGAGGCCGACTATGCCCCGGTCTGATCCGCTGCTGGCCGGTTATCGCCTACTGCGCCCTCGGCGGGCCCGCATTGTGGCCGCGACTGCGCTGGGGGCCTTGTCGCTGGGCAGCGGCCTGACCCTGGCCGGGGTGTCGGCGTGGTTGATCACCCGCGCCTGGCAAATGCCGCCCTTGCTGGACCTGTCCGTCGCGGTCGTCGCGGTGCGGACATTGGCGATCTCGCGCGCGATCCTGCACTACTGCGGGCGGCTGGCCACCCACGACACCGCACTGCGCGCGGCCGGCACCGCCCGCGCCCAGATGTACCACCGGCTGGCCACGGGGCCCGTGGCGGCCGCCGTCCGGCTGCCCAGCGGCGAGGTGGTGGCCCGTGTCGGTGCCGACGTCGACACCGTTGCCGACATGCTGGTGCGCGCGGTGGTACCGATCAGCGTCGCCGCAGTACTGGCGGTGGCCGCGACCACCGCCGTCGCGATCATCTCGGTGCCGGCCGGAGTGGTACTGGCGCTCTGCCTCCTGGTGGCCGGGGCTCTCGCGCCCTGGCTTGCCGGCAGAGCCGCCGTCGAACACGAAGCGCTGGCCCGCCGCCATCATGGCGAACGCGACACGTCGGCGATGGCCGCACTCGACCATGCACCCGAGCTCCGGGTCGCCGGGGTGCTGCCGGACGTCATTGCCGAATCCCAAGGGCGGCAACGTGCTTGGGGCCAAGCCCTTGACAACGCGGCCCGGCCGGCGGCGATCGCCGAGGCGATACCGACCGCGGCGATCGGGGCCAGCGTGTTGGGCGCGGTGGTGGCCGGAATGGCCATGGCGCCCACGGTCGCGCCGACGACGCTGGCCGTGTTGATGTTGTTGCCGTTGTCGGCCTTCGAGGCGACCAATGCGCTCCCGGCGGCCGCGGCCCAGTTGACCCGGTCGCGCATCGCGGCCCGGCGGCTGCTCGACCTGGCTCCGCCCGACCGCCTCGCCGAGGCCGCCGCAACTCCAGCGGGCAGCGTGGTCGCCGGCCGGCTGTCCGCCGATGTGTGGTTCGGTCACATCCAGGCGCAGTCAGCCCGGGCGGTGGTCGACCTGGCACCGGGCACCCGGCTTGCCGTAACCGGCCCCAGCGGTTCCGGCAAGACGACGCTGCTGATGACGCTGGCCGGGCTGCTGCCGCCGGTACACGGCGGGGTGCTCTTGGATGAAATCGAGCTGAGCCGCTTCGATGAAGCCGAACTACGAAGAGCGATAACCTTTTTCGCCGAAGACGCACACGTTTTCGGCACCACGGTGCGAGACAATCTACTGGTCGTCCGGGCCGACTGCAGCGACAACGAATTGACGGCCGCCCTGGCGAAAGTTGGCCTCGGCGACTGGCTGGCCGCTCTGCCCGAAGGCTTATCGACGGTGTTAATCGGTGGTGCGCAAGGGCTTTCAGCAGGCCAACGCCGGCGGCTGCTGCTGGCGCGGGCCGTACTGTCTCCCGCCCGGATTGTGCTGCTGGACGAGCCAACCGAGCACCTTGACGCGAGCGACACCGACGCTGTGCTGCGCGATCTGCTGACACCCGGTCCCGGACCGATTCTGGGCGCCAGGACGGTTGTGGTGGCCACCCACCACTTGCCCGACGATATTGAGTGTGCTCGCCTCAGCGTCGGCTCACCGGCGCGCCCCTTAGGGTAGCTGTCGGCGTCGCGGCATGAACTCCAGGGACAGCAGCACTATCAGCAACGGAACTAGCTGTGACAGCGAGACCAGCGCATAGCGTCGTTCGTCCAACGCGTGGAACTTGCACAAGTACCGGTACAAGGATTCCAGTGAGATCATCGGGTCAAGCAGATGGATCAGCAGATAGAACAGGCGTTGCAGGCGGCTTCGGTGCGCTGCGTCGAAGATCTCCGGAAACGCCGCAAACGCCAGTGACAATCGCCGTGCGCCAGCATCTTTGGCGGCGGTGATCATGTCGACACTGAGCCGCTCGTCGATCCCGTTCGGGGCACCGCGGCGCCGCCAGGGCACGTCGAGGGAGAAGTCACTACCGCCGCCCGCCGTGGTGAACCGGTCGAAGCCCTGCACCTGCCCCGATGCGTCCCTGGCGATGATCAGCTGAACTCCCGGGTACTTTCCTTCCAGCACACCGTCCAGGCTCATGCAGAAGCCGCGATCGGTGCGGGCTCCTTTGGGTGACGCCAGCAGCACCTCGGTCAGCTCGGCGCGCCGCTCCTCGTCGAGCTCCTGCTCGGCCACGATCTCGGTGGCGATCCCGAAGTTATGGGTCCGTTTGACGGCCTGACGCAGGTTGCGGAATTTGCGGCCCACCATCGCGAAGTTGGGGACATCAATGACGACGTCTCGCCCGATGGGTACCGCCCGCAGCGAGCGTCCCGGCAGGGCGGGGTCAGTCCACAGACGAAGCCGTCGCTGACTGCAGGCCAGCACCGCAATCCGCCAACCCCGCGCATGACACAGGGCGGCGAAGTCGGCAACCAGCCCGGCGAACTGCGATTCGTCACCGACCGGATCCCCCGCGACCACCGCAAAGCCCATCCGCGTCCGGTATGCCAGCGCGGCGGTGCCGGCAGCACTGAAGTGGTAGCACTTGCCCGCCTGCATGGCGAACGGCGCCAACGGATCTTCGCAGGTGGCGTTGACCAACGCCCAGACCCGAGGTAGGTCGCCGGGCCGCGGATGCGATGACGTGGGCCACATCAACACCAAACCCGATCCGGCGATCAGCATCTCGCCGGCCAGATCGAAGGACAGCACGTGCAAGCCCAACCCGATGACCAGGAACAAGCCGGCCGCCGCCGCGTGCATGGCCGTGACCGGACGCCCGAGGAAGATACCCCGGGCGATCAAGGCGACGGCCGCCAGCATCGTCAGCGACCAACTCAGCCGCCCGGCTGCCTGCCAATCCTCGTGCCGATAGTTGTGTGCGAGCAGAGCGATAAGCCAGCACGCCGCGCAGAACACCGCGAGGGCAGCGACAAAGCGGGCCGTGAGTGAATCGACATGGACCACGACGCGTTCGCGGGCGCGCGGCGCAACTTCAACCGACGGTTCGTTCACGCTCACCTCCCCCTGACCTGCCTCTCAGCTGCCGGAAGGGTACCCGCTACCAGGAACGGTACGCCTGAGCGCGGCCGGGTCGAGCCGAAACCGGTGGTTGTCCTGCGGTTACCCCACCTGTCTATCGGCGCGCCGCGGGAAAGTATTTCAGGACGCCCTCCTGCACCACCGTCGCAATGAGACGCCCACCTCGGTCGAAGAAATGACCCGTGCCCAGCCCGCGCGAATCCGCGGCCACCGGCGACGAGGTCGCATACAGGACCCAGTCGTCGAAGTCGACCTGCCGATGAAACCACACCGAGTGGTTGGCGGAGGCCGCGAAGATACGGTCAAAGCCCCACGACAGCCCATGGGTGGTGATCACCGAGTCCAGCACGGTGGTGTCGGAGGAATACAGCATCGTCGCGGTGTGCAGCACCGGATCGTCGGGCATCGCACCGAGCGCCTTGACCCACACCCGGTTGTAACCAAGCCGATCGCCCTTCTCTCGCATCACCCAGGACGGGTCATTGGTATAGCGCCATTCGATCGGTTGCAATGCGTTGACGAAGTGCGGGACTGTCTGCTCATAGCCGCGCAGCAGCTCGCCGATGGGCGGCCGCGTATGCGGCTCGTCCACCTGTGGCGGGTCGACGGCGTGCTCGAGTCCGGGACCGCCGGACATGTAGGAGATCATCGCCGAAGACAGCAAGGTGCCGTCCTGCACGGCGTCGACGCGGCGGTTGGCGAACCGACGCTCGTCGCGCAACCGAACCACATGGAATTCAATGTCTTTGGTGGTGTCGCCACCGTTGATGAAATGCACCGAGAGCGCGCTGGGCGGCAGGTCATCACGGGCCAGCGTGCGGCTGCTCGCGACGAACGACTGGGCGACGAGCAACCCGCCGAAGGTGCGCAGCGGGTTCTTGCTGGGATGTGATCCGATGAACCGGTCCTCGCCGACACACTGGAGATCCAGCACCGCTAACAGTTCGTCGAAATCGGACAACTAAACGTCGTCCTCACCGATCCGGTGCACGTGGATCAGGTTGGTGGAACCTACCGTGCCCGGCGGCGCACCCGCGACGATCACCACCAGGTCGCCCCGCTTGTAGCGGCCCAGTTCGAGCAGTGACTTGTCGACCTGGCGGATCATGCCATCGGTGGACGTCATCATTGGGACGATGAATGTTTCGGTGCCCCATGTCATCGCGAGCTGGCTGCGCACCTCGGGCCACGCGGTGAAGGCCAGCAGCGGCAGCGGGGTGTGCAGGCGGGCCAGCCGTCGCACCGTGTCGCCGGATTGGGTGAAAGCGACCAACGCCTTGGCGTCCAGCCGCTCGCCGATGTCGCGGGCGGCGTAGGAAATCACGCCTCGCTTGGTGCGCGGCACATGCGTCAGTGGCGGAGCCGCCGTCGAATTCTCTTCGACCGCACAGATGATCCGCGACATGGTCCGTACCGCCAACAACGGATACTTACCGACCGACGTTTCACCGGACAGCATCAGCGCGTCGGCGCCATCGAGCACGGCGTTGGCGACGTCGGAGGCCTCGGCGCGGGTCGGCCGCGAGTTCTCGATCATCGAGTCCAGCATCTGCGTTGCCACGATCACCGGCTTGGCGTTCTCCCGCGCCATCTGGATCGCCCGCTTCTGCACCAACGGAACCTCTTCCAACGGCAACTCGACCCCGAGATCACCGCGGGCCACCATGACGGCGTCGAAGGCCAGCACGATGGCCTCGAGGTTGTCGATCGCTTCGGGCTTTTCCAGCTTGGCGATCACCGGCACTCGGCGTCCGATCCGATCCATCACCTCGTGGACAAGCTCGACATCAGATGGCGAGCGCACAAAGGAGAGCGCCACCATGTCGATGCCGAGGTTCAGCGCGAACGTCAGGTCCTCGATGTCCTTTTCGGACAGCGCGGGCGCTGAAACATTCATGCCGGGCAAGGAGATTCCCTTGTTGTTACTCACCGGGCCGCCCTCAACGACCGTGCACACCACGTCGTCACCGTCGATGTGATCGACCACCAAGCCGACCTTGCCGTCGTCGACGAGCACGCGGTCGCCGGCCGTCGCGTCCTGAGCCAGCCTCTTGTAGGTGGTCGACACCCGGTCGTGGCAACCATCGCATTCCCGGACAGTGATCCGGACCGTTTCGCCGTCAGCCCAATAGGTGGGCCCACTCACGAAGCGCCCCAACCTGATCTTCGGGCCTTGCAAGTCGGCGAGCACCCCAACGGCGCGGCCGGTGGCATCGGAGGCCGCCCGGACTCGTTTGTAGGCGGCCTCGTGATCGGCGTAGTCGCCGTGGCTGAAGTTCATTCGGGCGACGTCCATTCCGGCTTCGACCAGCGCTCTGACCATGTCGTCCGATTGGGTGGCCGGCCCGAGAGTGCAGACGATCTTCCCGCGTCTTGTCACGACGACAAAGCATAGTCGCGGTCAGGTGCCTTCGGTGCGCCTCGCCGATACCCGTACAACCCAACGCGGGCGTCGTCACCCCGCGCTTTCGCGGGTCAGCGCCGCCGCACGGTGGCAACGTTCGACACGTCATAGCCAGGGACTGAAATTCCCTCCGCAAAAGGTGCCGGAAAATTCTTGATTTGAGAAACTCCTCATATGGACACCTACCGCGCCCTGATTGCTTCTCCCGTCGTTCGAATCCTTAGCCCCGCAGTGGTCACCGCGTGGGGTATCGGCGCCTCCGTCCTTCCCGGCTTTGTGGTCCCGGCAGCGTCCGCAGAGCCTTGTCCAGACGTCGAGGTGGTGTTCGCCCGGGGCACCGGGGAAGCTCCGGGAGTCGGCCCCACGGGGCAGGCATTTGTCGACTCTCTGCGCTCGCGAGCCGGCGGCAAGACGTTCGGGGTATACCCGGTCAACTACCCGGCCAGCGACCAGTGGGATACCGGGATCGACGGCATCCGAGACGCTAGTGCCCACGTCATTTCCATGGCGGGCAGCTGCCCGAAGACGAAAATGGTCCTCGGCGGATATTCGCAGGGAGCGGCAGTGATGGGCTTCGTCACGTCGGCCGCGGTGCCGGATGGAGTCGATGCCGCCACCGTGCCCAAACCGCTGGCACCCGAGGTAGCTGACCACGTCGCCGCGGTGGTGTTGTTCGGGTTGCCGAACCACCGGGCGATGGACTTCCTCGGCCAGCCCCCGGTCGCCATTGGTCCCGCTTATCAGGCCAAGACCATCAAGGTGTGCGAGCCGGAGGACCCGGTTTGCTCTGATGGGCTCAACTTTGCGGCCCATGACGCCTATGCAGGCGATGGGCTGGCAGTGGAGCAGGGTGTAGCCTTTGCCGCCAGTCGGCTTAGCGTGCCTGCCGCCGGGGCGCCGGGCCCACTATCCGGCTTCGGCAACTGAACGGGCCGACCGCCTGAATGGGGCCGCGGGAGGTCATGCGCCGAGAACGGTCGGCACCAACGGGAAGCCGGGCAGGTTACGCAACACCGTCCACGCCACCGTCGCCACCGCCAGCGTGATGATCAGGGGTTGCGGTAGCACCGACCGACCGTGGCGACGGCGCAGCAGCGACCAGCCGGCCAGGATGGGGATGCCGGTCAGCAAGAAAAGCAAGAACACATTGTCATTGATGGCGGCCACGACCTGACCGTGCAGCAGATCATGCGTCATCCGCAGCCCACCGCAGGCGGGGCAATTCCAGCCGGTGAGCAACTTGAACGGGCAATGTGGGTACAGCGAGTCGCCGCGGTGCGGATCGACCAGCCCGATGTAGCCCAGTGCCCCGACGAACAGCACGGCCGAGCCGGCCACACCGTAGCGATGACGACGCCGCCGAGCGTGCCCGCCCCGCGCGCCCGGATCAGGTTCCATCGCGCAATGGGCGACCCCAGGGGTCGCTGACTTTGTCGGTCAGGATCAGCACCGCATCGATGACACCCCAGATAACGGCGCCCACCCCGCACGTCAGCCAACCGACGAGCAGTTGCGCGACACCAATCCCGGTGTGTCCGAGGTAGATTCGTCCGATACCGGCGATGCCGAACAGCCCGAGTAACTGCAAGAGCCCCGCTATTGTCTTCGACTTGTCCGAAAGTGGTTGTCCGGTAACAGGATGTCGGCCGAAAGGAGCGGACGGATCCGCTGCTGGACCGGAGTAACCGCCGGGCCGCGAGTATTCGGGGTAGTACGGCGGCGGAAACGGCGGCGGATATCCCGGTTGCTGCTCTGGTGAACCGGGTTGCGCAGCCCACGGCTGGTCAGTCACCGCTTCAGCATGCCAGATTCGGCGGGTCTGCGCCCGAGCCGCTGGTGCGCCAAGTTGCCCCGCCCGCTACCGCCCGGACCGCTGTCGCCGGTTGCGCAACCGAGCCCGCCAGCTCTGCCGAGTCAAGCCGGCGCTCTCCGCCGTCGGCAAACCGGAAACGGGCGGTGCCTGGCCGTCATCACCGGTAAAACCGCTGGATGCGTCCCCTTCCGGTGTCTGGGGTGTCTCAGGCTTATCAGGCCGGGTGGCGTCTTCTGTGTCCGGCTCCGATGTCTGCGTCTCGGCCGCAGGTTCACGCGCCTCGGCGTGTTCGGTTTGGGTCGCTACGGCGTCCGGCTCGGCCTCCAGGGCTTCGGTCTGCGGTCCCTCGGCTTCCGCCGGCTCGGACTCGGGGGTCTGCGCCTCTGTAACCTCAGCCTCCGCGGGCTCGGCCTCTTCAGCAGCGGAATTGTCTTCAGCCTCTTCGACTTCCGGCTCTTCTACCTCGGTTTCGGTCATTGCTGCCTCACCGACCTCCGGCGCCCCGACCTCCGATTCACCGTCGGCCGGTGCAAGCTCGGCCTCATCAGGTACCGAACCGGGCTCGGCCTCGTCGACAGCGGGCTGCGATTCTTCAGCTCGAGCTTCGTGGACGTCAGGCTCAGGCTCAGGCTCGGGCTCCGGCTCGATCTCGGCTTCCTCAGCCTCGGTGCCCTCGCACTCCTCAGCCTCCTCGGCCCCTTCGGCTTCGCGGGGCTCGGCTCCCCCGACTTCCTCGACCTTCGCCCCGTCGGCTTCGCGAGGCTCGGCTCCCACAGCCGCCTCGGGCTCCGCCTCAACGGCTTCCGCCTGCCCAGTCTCCACTGGCTGGATCTCAGTTGCGCCCTCCTCGGCCACCGCGGCCTGGGACTTCACGGTTTGCGATTCGGCGACTTCGCCGGACTGCACGGTTTGCGCTGACTCGGTCGTTTCGCCATCCTCGACCTGCGCACCGGCCGCGGCAGCGGTGACAGCCGACGAGTCCGAAGCCACCGCCGCGGGCTCCTGCTCAGACTCGTCCAGTGCCTCAGGCTCGGCAGCGGTCCCGCCAGCAACACCACCGTGCACGGTGGCCGGATCCTCACGCCCCTTCGGCGCCAAAATCACGTACACCATGGCGCCGATGAACACGAAAGTGGACGTGAACAAATTGATCCGGATACCGGCGATGTGTGTGGCGGTATCGTCACGCAGCAACTCGACGCCGAATCGCCCGACGCAGTACAGCGCGACGTAGAGACCGAACAGTCGCCCATGGCCGATCGTGAAACGCCGATCCAGGTAGATCAACACCGCGAATACCAGTACGTTCCAAAGCAATTCGTAGAGGAACGTCGGATGCACAACGACGGCGAGCTGCCCGGTAGAAACCCCGTCAAGGGAATGGACGTCGACGAATCCGGCGGGATCATGGCGGTAGAAGATTTCCAGTCCCCACGGTACGGTGGTCTCGCGTCCGTAGAGCTCTTGATTAAAGTAGTTTCCCAACCGGCCGATAGCCTGCGCCAAAACGACTGCCGGGGCGGCCGCGTCCAGAAAAGCGGGCAGCGGAATTCCACGACGGCGACAGGCAATCCACGCCCCGACGGCACCGAGGGCGATGGCGCCCCAAATGCCCAGGCCCCCATCCCAAATCCGAAGCGCCGCGGCGAACCCGGCGCCACCGGGGCCGAAATATGTCCGCCAATCGGTGGCCAAGTGATAAAGTCTGCCGCCGATCAAGCCGAAAGGCACCATCCACAGCGCGATGTCATAGATCACGCCGCGCTCTCCGCCACGGGCCACGAAGCGCCGGTCGCCGATCAGCAGGGCCACGATGATCCCGGTGATGATGAACAGCGCGTAGGCCCGGATGGGCAGCGGCCCGAGGTGCCAGACCCCGCGCGGCGGGCTGGGAATGTAGGCAAGCCACGTCGTTGTCATGACGCCGGCCTTTCGCGCACACCCGCGGCAAGTTCGTCGGTCAGCGCGCGCAGGCTCGGCAGACCCGCACCAAGCGCCGAGACCAACGCCGAACCGACAATGACGCCGTCGGCATAACGTGCGATCTGCGCGGCCTGCTCGCGCGACCGCACCCCCAACCCCACCCCGACCGGTATGTCCGTCACCGCTTTCACCTTCCCCACCAGTTGGGGCGCAGCCTGTGAAACCACGTCACGCGCCCCGGTCACCCCCATCGTCGACGCCGCATAGACGAACCCGCGCGAAGCCTTGACCGTGGTCGCCAATCGTTCGGGCGTTGATGACGGCGCCACCAGAAAGATGCGGTCCAACCGATGTTCGTCGGAAGCGGCGAACCAGGGTTGCGCCTCGTCGGGAATCAGGTCAGGAGTGATCAGGCCCTGTCCGCCGGCCGCAGCCAGATCCCTGGCGAATGCGTCGACCCCGTAGCGCAGCACCGGGTTCCAGTACGTCATCACTACGGCATTGCCACCGGCCCCGCTGATCGCCTCGACCGCGGCCAAGGTATCGCGGACGCGTGCTCCCCCACGCAATGCGGCCTCGGTAGCCCGCTGGATGGTGGGTCCGTCCATGCCCGGGTCCGAATACGGAACACCGACTTCAATGATGTCGCAACCAGATTCGACCAACGCGGTCATTGCATCCACCGACGTGCGCACATCGGGATAACCGGTGGGCAGATAGCCGATCAGCGCCGCGCGACCAGCTGTGCGGCACGACTCGAAAAGCGGCCCGAGCCTGCTGGTTTCACGCTGCTCGACAGTCATCACCCAACAGACCCGTCCGCGCCGGCGCCGGGTGTCAGCAGACCGAACCAGCGGGCGGCCGTCTCGACATCCTTGTCCCCGCGCCCCGACAGATTGACCACAATGACGGCACCCCTTCCCAATTCACCGCCCAGCTGGAGCGCACCGGCCACCGCGTGCGCGGATTCGATAGCCGGGATGATCCCCTCCGTCCGGCACAGTAGCCCGAACGCCTCCATCGCCTGCGAGTCGGTGATCGGTTGATAGGTGACGCGTCCAGATTCCTTGAGCCACGCATGTTCGGGGCCGACTCCCGGATAGTCCAGACCTGCTGAGATCGAATGAGATTCGATGGTCTGGCCGTCTTCGTCCTGCAACAGATAGGAAAACGAGCCCTGGAAGGCGCCGGGCGAACCACCGGTGAATGTTGCCGCGTGCCGACCGGTTTCGACGCCGTCACCGGCCGCCTCGTAGCCGACTAGCCGCACCCCCGGATCGTCGAGGAACGCATGGAAGATTCCGATCGCATTGGATCCGCCGCCCACGCAGGCCACCACCGCATCCGGCAACCTGCCCGCCTGGTCCCGGATCTGGACGCGTGCCTCCATACCGATAATCCGCTGAAAGTCACGCACCATGGTGGGGAAGGGATGGGGTCCGGCGGCCGTGCCGAAGCAGTAGTACGTGTTGTCGGCGTTGGTGACCCAGTCGCGGAACGCCTCGTTGATGGCATCCTTGAGTGTCTGCGAACCGGTCTGCACCGAAACTACCTCAGCGCCGAGAAGTCGCATCCTGGCCACGTTGAGTGCCTGGCGCGCGGTGTCCACGGCACCCATGTAGATCACGCAGTCCAGGCCCAGCAGCGCGCATGCGGTGGCGGTGGCTACCCCGTGCTGACCGGCACCCGTCTCGGCGATCACCCGGGACTTGCCCATCCGGCGGGCCAGCAATGCCTGACCGAGGACGTTGTTGATTTTGTGAGAACCGGTGTGGTTCAGGTCTTCTCGCTTCAGAAAGATGCGCGCCGAGCCGGCGTGTTGGCTGAGTCGGGTGGCTTCATAGAGCGGCGAGGGCCGGCCGGCATAGTTGGCTTGCAGCTTGTCCAGGGTGTCGAGGAAATCCTGGTTGATGCGTTCCTTCTCGTAGGCGACGGTGACTTCCTCGATCACCGCCATCAGCGCCTCGGGGACATAACGGCCGCCCCAACCGCCAGAACCGCCGTGGCCACCGAAATGACCGCCCGAGTCAGGATCGTGGCTGGTCCGTTCGGCGACGGCGGCACTCGTGCGCGGAAGGCCCGGAGTCGAAAGGTCTGCCATCACCGACGCTCGAGGTGCACGCGGGTCATCAACGACTAACGAGCCGGCTTCGGGCAGGACGGGTGGGTGCCCGCAGTGACCAGATCGGCAACCGCCGCACGCGGGTCACCGCTCTTGACCAGACCCTCACCGACCAGCACGGCGTCAGCGCCCGCACCCGCGTACGCCAGCAGATCACCGGTGCCGCGCACCCCGGACTCGGCGATCCTGATTACATTGCTGGGCAGCCCCGGAGCGATTCGCGCAAAGCAATCCCGGTCGACCTCCAGGGTCGTGAGGTCACGGGCATTGACGCCGATCACCTTGGCACCGGCCTTCAGCGCCCGGTCGGCTTCTTGCTCGGTGTGCACTTCCACCAGCGCGGTCATCCCGAGTGATTCGGTGCGGTCCAGCATCGACACCAATGCCGACTGGTCCAACGCCGCGACGATGAGCAACAGCATGTCGGCGCCGTGCGCACGAGCTTCATGGATCTGATAGGGCTGCACCACAAAGTCTTTGCGTAACACCGGAATCGAGACAGCCGCGCGCACCGCGTCCAGGTCGACGAGGGAACCGTGGAAGCGCCGCTCCTCGGTCAGCACGCTGATGATGCGGGCGCCTCCGTCTTCGTAGGCCCGGGCCAGCTTTGCCGGATCAGCGATGGTCGCCAGCGAGCCCGCCGACGGGCTGGCGCGCTTGACTTCGGCGATCACCCCGATACCCGGGGCGCGCAGCGCGGCCATCACGTCGAGGGGCGGTGGCGCGGCGGCCGCGGCCGCCTTGATCTCCGGCAGGCTGATACGTGCTTCGCGCGCGGCGACGTCGGCCCGGACTCCCTCGAGGATGGAGTCAAGCACGGTTGCCGGACTCATGCCTGCTGCTTCCTTTCCCAACGGTCTCCAACGGTCCCCGACGGTCTCCAACCGTCACCACCGTGACCCACGCCCCGCAGCCGATTGCGATGACGTTCATGAAGGGTAGCGGCCCTCGGCGCAGGCTTCGTCACCGACCCTCGGTGTCAGACCCGTGCAGTCGGTCGGTGGGGTCCACACCGTGGTCAAGGGCATCCCAAATCATTCGTTCCGACATGGGTCCGTCGTCGTCACGGTGCGCCGCCGACTGGCGCACCGCAGGTCCGGCGTATTTGGTGGTGCCCGGATGAGCTGACCGGTCCATCGACGCGGAGCGCATCAACACAGCGGCTGCGACCAGGATGCACACCGCGGCGCCCACCGCGACCGCGGCACCCCAGTAGTGCCGACCGCTGCCTACCAGGGTGGTCAACGGGACGTGGGCGAGTTCGGCGCCGCGAGCCGCGACATCGGGAATCACCCACACACTGATACCGAGATAACCGACCGCGAAGCTCGCTGCCGCCAGCAGAGCGGCCAGCATCCGCAGTGGCCAGCCGCGCACGGCGAGTGCCGCCACCGCCGCTGCCAGCAGCAGCATCGCGACCGGCAGCAGCGCAGTCGACCAGGTTGCGCCCGTCAGGGTCACCTGCCGAGGCGGCCCCAACCCGTCGAACGATCGAATGACAACCCATGGCAGCCGCGAAGCGACCCACAACGCCCCGGCAGCAATCACCAGCAGCAGTTGGGCCAACCCGATCCTGAGCCGGCGGGACCGCAGCGGCCCGGAGTCAGTCACGGCGGCACGCCCTGGTCGGGCCATGATCGGACCGCTGCATGCCCGGCATGGCCGCGGGACTGAAGTTCGGACTGGCCAGCGTCTCGGCGGCGGCGATCGCGTTCAACACCGCCCGCGCCTTGTTCCGGGCCTCGTTGTATTCGTAGGGCCCGTTGGAATCGGCCACGACCCCGCCGCCGGCCTGCACGTAGGCCGTGCCGTTGCGCATCAGCGCGGTGCGGATGGCGATCGCGAAGTCGGCGTTGCCGGCGAAGTCGAGGTATCCGACCACGCCGCCGTACAAGCCGCGGCGCGTCTTCTCGACTTCTTCGATCAACTCCATCGCCCGCACCTTGGGTGCACCCGATAGCGTGCCAGCGGGGAAGCAGGCAGTCACCGCGTCCAGCGCGGTGTGGCCCTGGTCCAGCAGGCCGGTCACCGTCGACACCAAATGCATGACGTGGCTATAGCGTTCGATGTGGCTGTAGTCCTCGACGCGAACCGTACCCGGCATGCAGACCCGGCCAAGGTCGTTGCGGCCCAAGTCGACCAGCATCAGGTGCTCAGCGAGTTCTTTGTCGTCGGACAGCAGCTCCTTTTCCAGCAACTGATCCTCTTCGTCGGTGGTTCCCCGCCACCTGGTCCCCGCGATGGGGTGCGTTGTCGCTCGGCCCTCATGGACGGTGACCAGCGCCTCCGGGCTGGATCCGACGATCGAAAAATCGACTGCGCCAGCACTATTCGGGATCTGAAGCAGATACATGTAGGGGCTGGGGTTGGTTACCCGCAGGATCCGGTAGACATCGATCGGATCGACGTCGGTGTCCATCTCGAAGCGCTGCGAGGGCACCACCTGGAAGGCCTCACCGGCAGCGATTTGCGCCACCAGATACTCGACGATCGCGCCGTACTCTTCGACCGTGCGCTGCGCTCGGTAATGCGGCTCGGGCGTGCTGAATGTCGCAACCGTGGACGGTAGCGGTTGACCCAAGGCCGCGGTCATCACGTCCAGCCGCGCGACCGCGTCGTCGTAGGCCCAGTCGACGTGCTCGTCGGTGCCGTTCCAATTCACCGCGTTGGCGATCAAGGTGATGGTGCCCTCGTGGTGGTCGACGGCGGCAACATCGGTGGCCAGTAGCAGCAGCATGTCCGGAAGCTGCAAATCGTCGACAGCCAGTTCGGGCAACCGTTCGAGGCGCCGCACCATGTCATAGGCGAAAAAGCCGACCATGCCGCCCGACAGTGGCGGAAAACCGGGTTCGGACTGACCGGGCGCCGAGGTGGCGAGAAGGTCCAGGGTGGCCTGCAGCGCCCGCAGTGGGTCCCCTCCGGTCGGGGCGTCCTTCGGGGCGGTGCCCAGCCACACCGCTTCGCCGTCACGCACCGTCAACGCTGTTGGCGCCCCGGCCCCGATGAAAGACCACCGCGACCACGACCGGCCGTTCTCGGCTGACTCGAGCAGGAACGTCCCCGGCCGGTTGGCGGCAAGTTTGCGGTACGCCGACAGCGGAGTCTCGCTGTCGGCCAAGACCTTGCGAGTCACCGGAACCACGCGGTGCTCTGCCGCCAGCACGCGAAAGTCCGCCCTCGTGGTCGTGGTCGCAAGGTTGGCACGCACCGACCCATCCAACCAGATTCGCGGATCAGCACCCGCCTGACCTGGCGGCGAGGAAAACCCCTGCTACGGCCCGAACGGATCCAAGGCCGGCGGCAAGAACTTGAAGCTGCTGGCAAAGCCGCCGGTAGCCGACGACGTGAGGTTATTGGTGAAAGGTAGCAACCCCGAGACCCCGGCCGCGTTGAGGTTGCCAGAGCCGGCGTGGGCGGAACAGCCGGTGCCGGCGACGACGGTGGCCAGGTTGGCATTGCCATTGGCGGCGTGCGCGGAGCCGCCGGTGCCGGACAGGACGGTGGCTATGTTGGCATTGCCGTCACCAGAGCTGGCAAAGGCGTGGTTGGCGAGCAGGACACCCGCGACGTTGGCGTTGCTGGAGCTCGGGTTCAGGGTGCCAGCCGAGACTTCGTTGCCGGTACCCTGAGCGAAACCGAAGTTGAGGTTGCTGCCGGGTGCGCCGGCGATACCGGGGTTCCCGCCGGCCCTCACTGTGTTCTCGTTTCCGAAAGCCACGGCCGCGTTGCCGCTGCCGGACCCGGCAAGTGCCGAGCTGTAGTTGCCGGAGACGGCGGCGAGATTGCCGAAGTCGCGATTGCTGAACCCGGCGGAAGCTCCGGAGTGGTCGCCGGTGACGAAGGCGGTGCTGCCGATCCCGCCGAAGCCGCCGGTGGCGTTGCTGTTGTTGCCCACCACGGTTGCCGTGCACAGGGTGCCGTTGGCCACGGCAGTGTTGTTGTTGCCGATGGCAGTGGCAAAGGAACCTAAGCCCGGGGTGAGCATGGTGGTGTTGGCGGTGGCGTTGCTGTTGGCGCCGACGGCAAGCGCAACACCCCCGAAACCGGAGGTGGCGTGCGCCGTGCCCGACTGGAACAGCGTCGTCCCGAACATCGACAAGGCGATGTCCGGACCCGCCGGGGCGGCCGCCGGGACGGATGCACTGACCTGGCCGGGCAGGCTTTGCAGCATCCGCTGAAACGGGGTCAGCCGCGCGGCCACCGCCGAGGCGCAGCCGTGATAGCCGGCCATGGCGGACACGTCCTGTGCCCACATCTGCTCATACTCGGCTTCGGCACCGGCGATCGCGGGGCAGTTCTGCCCGAACCAATTCGTCAGCACCATCCGCACGAACGCATTGCGGTTGAGCGCCACCAGCAGCGGTTGCACCGTGGCCGCCTGCGCGGCCTCGAACGCGCTGACCATCGCCCGGGCCTGTCCGGCAGCTCCCGCCGCCTGCGTCGCCGCCACGCTCAGCCACCCCGCGTAGGGTGCGGCCGCGGCTGCCATCGCCGTCGACGCCGGACCCTGCCAGGCAGCGCCCGCCAGGTCCGCGGTTACCGACGAAAATGAGCTGGCCGCGCCCTGCAACTCGGCGGCCAACCCATCCCAGGCCGCAGCGGCCGAGAGCATCGGCCCCGGCCCCGCACCGGCGAACATCCGCAGCGAATTGATCTCCGGAGGCAATACCGAAAAATTCATCACAGCCGTCCCTTCTTAGGTGGCCTGCCCGGGCTGACCCCCCAATCCACGGTGACGACCGTGGCGCTCCCCATTGACGCGAGCAGTTCGGTACCAAAACTTTATGACAATCGCGCGCCCATATCTCGATTGTCAGCAAACTTGTCGGGCCTTTCTGAAAAATCTTCCGACGGCGGCGGCCGCCTCCCCTCGACACGTATTCAGCTCCCCGGCACCTGCCGATAAACGTGCTCGACCACCCGTGGGTAAAGCGTGCTCAATGGTCGGATCCAGCGCCGGGTGTCTGGGGGCAAGCCGGCCAGTGGGCGGCCGCTGAGCGTAGCCTGACGGCCATGAAAACTGGTGACACCGTGGCCGATTTCGAGCTTCCCGATCAGACCGGCTCGCCTCGCAAGCTCAGCACGCTGCTGTCCGACGGACCGGTGGTTCTGTTCTTCTATCCCGCGGCAATGACGCCGGGCTGCACCAAGGAAGCCTGTCACTTCCGCGACTTGGCGGCAGAGTTCGCCGCCGTTGGCGCCGCCCGGGTCGGCATCAGCGCCGACCCCGTCCACAAGCAGGCCAAGTTCGCCGACATGCAGCACTTCGATTACCCGCTGCTGTCGGACACCGACGGCGCCGTCGCCACCCAATTCGGTGTCAAACGCGGTTTGCTCGGCAAGTTGCTGCCGGTCAAACGCACCACTTTCGTCATCGACACCGACCGCACGGTGCTTGACGTCATCTCCAGTGAATTCAGCATGGACACTCACGCCGACAAGGCGTTGGCGACCCTGCGCGCCCGGTCCTGACGCCGCTTCAGGGGACGATCGACAGAAACACATAAGCGGCCAGCAGTACCAAGTGCACCTCACCTTCCAGGCGGGTGGCCCGGCCCGGCACCACGGTCAGCATGCTGACCGCGACGGTCAGGATCAGCAGCACCAGCTGGGTCGGGCCGAGACCGAGTAGCAACGGGCCGCTGAGCCACAGCGAGGCCAGGGCGATCGTCGGAATTGTCAGCCCAATGCTGGCCATCGCCGAGCCGTAGGCCAGGTTCAGACTGATCTGCAGGCGGCCCTGCCGCGCGGCGCGCGCTGCGGCCAGGGTCTCGGGGAGCAGTACCAACATGGCAATCACCACGCCGACAAACGACGGCGGGAAGCCGACCGCCGCGACGGCGCGCTCGATGATCGGCGATTCCACCTTGGCCAGACCCACCACTGTCACCAGCGCGACCAGCAGTACCCCGAGACTGCGCAGTGCCACGCGGATGCTCGGAGGGTCCGCATGGCCGTCATCGTCTTCGACGCCCTTTTGGGCAACTGGCAAAAAGAAATCTCGATGGCGGACCGTCTGAGTGAATACAAAAAGCAGGTACAAGCCCAGCGACGCGACAGCGGCGAACGCAAGCTGGCTGGGTGAAAACTCCGGCCCCGGTTTGCTGGTGGTAAACGTGGGCAGCACGAGACTCAACGCCGCCAAGGTGGTCACCATGGCCAGTGCGGCACCGCTGCCCTGGTCGTTGAACAGTGTCACGCCGTAGCGGCGGGAGCCGAGCAGCAGCGCCAGCCCGGCGATTCCATTCGTAGTGATCATGACCGCGGCGAACACGGTGTCGCGGGCCAGGGTGGCTGTCTCGTGACCCCCGCTGGCCATCAGCGTGACAATGAGGGCCACCTCGATCACAGTCACCGCGACCGCCAACACCAATGACCCGAACGGCTCTCCGACCCGGTGCGCGACCACTTCGGCGTGATGGACCGCGGCCAGCACAGCACCGGCCAGCAGCACCGCCACCAGCAGGCCCAGCAGTGGGCCGATTTTGTGGCCCCACGTCAATACCAGTGCGATGAACGCAAGCACCGGCGCCACCACGCTCCAGGGCACGCGTTTCAGCATCGAGCGCCATTCTTGCCGATGGCACCGGCCGGCCGATCAGCGGTTGCTGCGTGCCGGGCCGACACGATGGTCGGGGATGGTAGGGGATGGTCCCCGGCGAGCTGTCTGCAAGCACGCGGTGGTTGGTTGCGTGGCCTCAGTAGCATGCTCACATGCCCACCAGCGCCGGCCAGAGTACAGGCCTCAGCGAAGGCGAGTCGTTCGCCGGATACACCATCGTGCGCCGGCTGGGCGCGGGCGGGATGGGCGAGGTGTACCTGGCGCAGCACCCCCGGCTGCCGCGGCGCGATGCCGTCAAGATCCTGCCCCGCGAACTCACCGCGGACCTCGAGTTTCGTCAGCGCTTCAACCGCGAAGCCGACCTTGCCGCGAGCTTGTACAACGAACACATCGTCGGCATCCACGACCGCGGCGAATTTCAGGGACAACTGTGGATTTCGATGGACTACGTCGAGGGAACCGACGCCGCCCAATTGCTGCGCAGCCAGTACCCCGCCGGGATGCCGTACGCCGACGTCGTCGACATCATTGCCGCCGTTGCCGACGCGCTGGATTACGCCCATTCGCGTGGTCTGCTGCATCGGGATGTCAAACCCGCGAACATTCTGCTGGGCGTGGCTACGCCCCGGCGGCGAATTCTGCTGGCCGACTTCGGGATCGCCCGCCAGCTCGGCGAGATCAGCGGGTTAACGGCAACGAACATGCTGATGGGAACCACCGCGTATTGCGCTCCCGAGCAACTGCAGGGCGCAGATCTCGACGCGCGCGCCGACCAGTACGCATTGGGATGCACCGCGTTTCACCTGTTGGCAGGCGCTGCTCCGTTCCAGCATTCCAATCCGGCGGTGGTCATCAGCCAGCACCTGTCGGCGCCGCCGCCGCCGATCAGTGCACGCCGTCCCGAACTGGCCCACCTTGACGCCGTCATCGTCAAAGCGCTGGCCAAGGATCCCGACCAGCGTTACCCGACGTGCGCGGATTTCGCTACCGCTCTCGCCGGCCAGCCCGGCGCCAACTCGGCAGCCGCGACGAGCCTCACGGCGGTTTCAGACTCACCGACGCAGGTCATCACGTCTCCAGCCGTACCGCCCGCGGCGCGCGGTAGCCGAGCCAAGCCTGCGACCCTGGTTGCGGCGTTGGTGGCCCTTGCGCTGGTCGTGGTCGCGGTGGTTCTCGGCATCCGACTGCTCCGCGGCCCGTCCACCAACCCGGGCAGCGGTGCGACGTCCTCGTCAACCGCATCACCCAACGGTGGGGTCACGCCACCATCAACGCCGGCACTGCAGTTGTCCGCCTACCTCACCGACGACTCGAACGTCTTGACCCCGGCCGAGCACGCCATCGTCGACCGGGCACTGACCAGGCTCTACAACCAGCGCGGCATCCGGCTCTGGGTCATCTACGTCAAGGATTTCGGCGGGCTCAAACCGGCCCGATGGGCCGAAAACACCATGCGTTCCAACGGTTTTGCAGACGCTGACGCCATGCTTGCGGTTGCCACCGACGGGCCGGCCTTCTCCTTCCGGGTGCCGGCGGCCATCACCACCGGACGAGTCATCGACGTCGAAGTCATCCGCCGGGACCGTATCGAGCCCGCCGTGTTCCGACGCGAATGGGCCCATGCGGCGCTGGCCGCGGCCAACGGCCTGGATGTGGCTGCCCGCTAGGTCTCGGGTTCCAGCAGTACGACGGCGTCGAAACAGGTGTGGTCGCCGGTGTGGCACGCTCCCCCGACCTGGTCGACCGTCACCAGCACGGCGTCCCCGTCGCAGTCCAGGCGCACCGAATGCACGTGCTGGGTGTGTCCAGATGTCGCGCCCTTGACCCACCGCTGGCCGCGGGATCGCGAAAAATAGGTCGCTTCACGGGTTTCCAGAGTGCGGGCCAATGCGTCGTCATCCATCCAGGCGACCATCAGCACGTCGCCGCTGCCCCGCTCCTGCACGACTGCGGTGAACAGTCCGTCGGCATTGCGCTTGAGGCGCGCGGCGATGGCGGGATCGAGGCTCATCGAACCGTGATCCCCGCCGCGGCCATGGCGGCCTTCACCTGCCCGATCGTCAATTCCCGGAAGTGAAAGACGCTGGCGGCCAATACCGCATCGGCTCCCGCGGCAACTGCGGGCGCGAAGTGCTCGACCGCGCCGGCACCGCCGCTGGCGATGACCGGGACGGTGACCGCGTCGCGAACCGCGCGCAGCATCGCGAGATCGAATCCGGCCTTAGTGCCGTCGGCGTCCATCGAGTTCAGCAAGATCTCCCCCACCCCCAGCTCGGCACCGCGAGTCGCCCATGCCACGGCGTCGATGCCGGTACCACGACGGCCGCCGTGAGTGGTGACCTCCCAACCGGACGGCGTCGGCGGCGAGCCCACCGGCACGGTGCGCGCATCGACCGACAACACGATGCATTGAGAGCCGAATTGCCTTGCCATTTCAGCAAGCAGATCGGGGCGGGCGATCGCGGCGGTGTTGACCGAGACCTTGTCGGCCCCCGCGCGCAACAGCGCATCCACGTCTGCCACGGTACGCACCCCGCCGCCGACGGTGAGCGGAATGAACACCTGCTCGGCGGTGTGGCGCACCACCTCCAGCATGGTCGCCCGGCCCGACGACGACGCGGTCACGTCGAGAAACGTCAACTCGTCGGCGCCTTCGGCGTCATATGCCGCGGCCAGTTCCACCGGATCGCCGGCGTCACGCAGGTTTTCGAAGTTGACACCTTTGACCACCCGCCCGCCGTCGACGTCCAGGCACGGGATCACCCGCACCGCAAGACCGGTATCGGCGTGCATCTCAGTAGTCCTCCGGTTCCCCGGTGCTGCGCAGCATGTCGAGGATCTCGTCGTGCACGCCGGGCGCCGCGGCCAGCACCGAGGACGCCGCCGGAGTCCATGGTTCTCCCGCCAGGTTGGTGACAATGCCTCCGGCGGCCCGCACCTGCGCCACACCGGCCGCGTGATCCCACACGTGGCCGCCAAAAGTGATTGCGCCACCGAGTATTCCGTCGGCAACGTAGACCAGGTCGATACCGGTCGAGCCGTGCATGCGCAACCGCGACGAGACCCGGCTGAGGTTCTCCAGGACCGCCAGCCGATAGCGCCCGGGGAACCGGCCCCGGGAATCGGCGCTGAACGTGCCGACGCCGATGAGGCTGTCGGCCAGCTTGGCCGGCATCAGCGACGGCCGCGGGACACCGTTTTTGACCAGCGGGCCACCGGCGACCGCGGTGTAGCGCTCGTCGATGAAGGGCAACCAGGTCAGGCCGGCCACGGGATCACCGTGGTGCAGCAGACCCAGCAAGATCGCGGCCATCGGCGAGCCGGCAGCGTAGTTGAATGTGCCATCCACCGGATCCAGCACCCATACCCAGGGCGAGTCGACGGGCGTCCCACCGAATTCCTCGCCGTGTACGCCGATTCCGGTGGCCGCAACCAGCGCGTCGACCACTTGCCGTTCGATCGCCAGGTCGATCTCGGTGGCGAAGTCGTTGCCCTTCTTGCGGACTGCCGAATCGGCGCGGTGGCCATCCAGGAATCGTGGCACCGCTGCATCCAGAATCGCCGATGCCTGCTCGACCAACGGCATTACCTGCGCAGCCAGATCCATGTCAGCCTAATCCCGCACCGCGGCCAACGCCTGCGGCAAGGTGAACCGCCCGGCGTAGAGGGCCTTGCCGACAATGGCGCCCTCGACGCCGCTGCCGACAAGGGTGGCGATGGCGCGCAAGTCGTCCAGGCTTGATACCCCGCCCGAGGCGATCACCGGCGCCGCAGTGCAACCGGCGACCCGCCCCAGGAGGTCCAGGTTGGGGCCACCCAACGTGCCGTCCTTGCTGACATCGGTGACGACGAACCGCGAACACCCTTGGCTATCAAGGCGTTCCAGGACCTCCCACAGGTCACCACCGTCTGTCTCCCAGCCCCGCCCGCGCAACCGGTGCTGACCGTCCACGATCTGAACGTCCAAGCCGACAGCGATTTTGTCGCCGTGCTCGGCGATCACCCGCGCGCACCACTGCGGGTTTTCCAGCGCCGCCGTGCCCAGGTTGACCCGCGCGCACCCGGTGGCCAGTGCGGCGGCCAAGGAATCGTCGTCACGAATGCCACCCGACAATTCGACCTTGACGTCGAGCTTGCCCACTACCTCGGCCAGCAGTTCGCGGTTGGAGCCGCGCCCGAACGCCGCGTCCAGGTCGACCAGGTGAATCCAGTGCGCGCCGTCGCGCTGCCAGCCCAGCGCAGCATCCAGCGCCGAGCCATATTCGGTTTCACTGCCGGCCTTGCCCTGGACCAGGCGTACGGCACGACCGTCGACCACGTCCACCGCGGGCAACAAAATCAGCGGCATATCAAAGCCCCTCAACCCAATTGCTCAATACGGCTGCTCCAGCATCCCCACTTTTCTCCGGGTGGAACTGGGTGGCAGCCAGCGGTCCGTCCTCTACCGCGGCCAGGAACGGTAGCTGGTGGGTGGCCCAGGTCAGCAGCGCAGCCGGTTCACCTTCCCAGCGCTGCGCAGCATAGGAATGCACGAAATAGAACCGGGCGTCGGTGTCCAGGCCCTTGAACAACGTGCTGCCCGCGGCGGCATCCACCACATTCCAGCCCATGTGCGGAATCACCGGTGCGGCCAGCCGCGTCACCGCGCCGGGCCACTGCTCGCAGCCTGGTGTCTCCACGCCGAACTCGACGCCGCGCGCGAACATGATCTGCATGCCGACGCAGACGCCCAGCACCGGACGCCCGGCCGCCACCCGCTCGGCGATGATCCGCTCGCCACCGATCTTTCGCAGGCCCGTCATGCATGCTTCGAACGCTCCGACCCCGGGCACTAGCAGCCCGTCGGCGGCCATTGCCGCGTGGGCATCCGCGGTCACCTCCACCGACGCGCCGACTCGCTGTAGCGCACGCTGCGCCGACCGCAAATTGCCGGAGCCATAGTCCAGGACTACAACCGATTTTTCTGTCACAGAACACCTTTGGTGGACGGCACGCCGGAGGTCCGAGGGTCGGGCTCGACGGCCTGACGCAGCGCGCGTGCGACGGCCTTGTACTGGGCCTCGGTGATGTGGTGCGGATCGCGACCGTACAGGACACGTACGTGCAGGGCGATGCGAGCATTGGCAGCCAGCGACTCGAACACGTGGCGATTGATGACGGTGTGGTAGGGCACCGCGCTGCCGGCGATCGTGGTGTGCTGCAGATGATCCGGCTCACCGGTGTGCACGCAGTAAGGCCGGCCGGACACATCGACCGCTGCATGAGCCAGCGCCTCGTCCATCGGGATGAAGGCATCGCCGAAGCGGCGGATACCCTTCTTGTCCCCCAGAGCCTGGGCAAGCGCCTGCCCCAGCGCGATCGCGGTGTCCTCGACGGTGTGATGCGCTTCGATCTCAACGTCGCCGGTGGTGCGCACCATCAGGTCGAAGCTGGCATGGCTGCCCAGCGCCGTCAGCATGTGGTCGTAGAACGGCACACCGGTGTCGACGTCGACCTGCCCGGTGCCGTCGAGATCCAGTTCGATGACGATGTCGGATTCGCTGGTGCGGCGTTCGACGCGCGCACGACGGGATACGTTTCCTGTTGGGGGGGCGGTCATGACGCTCCTACGGGGCTGGTGGTCTGGGCAAGTTCGGCGGCAGCGATTCGCGCGCTCGCCCGCAGGAAGGCGTCGTTCTCCTCGGCCAGGCCGGTAGTGACGCGCAGGTAGCCGGGAATTCCGACATCACGGATCAGAACCCCGGCATCCAGGTAACGCTGCCAAGTGGCCGGCGCGTCCGCGAACGTGCCGAACAGGATGAAGTTGGCATCACTCGGGACCACGCGAAACCCCATGCCCACCAACGCCGTTGACACCCGCTCGCGTTCGGCGATCAGGCTTTTGACGCTGCCCAGGGTGTCGTCGGCGTGCCGCAGCGCCGCTCGCGCGGCTGCTTGGGTGACCGATGACAGGTGATATGGCAGTCGCACCAGCAGCATTGCGTCGACCAACGCCGGTGTGGCGACCAAGTACCCCAGCCGCCCGCCGGCGAACGCAAATGCCTTGCTCATGGTGCGGCTGACGACAAGTTTGGTCGGATACTCTGCCAACAGGGCGACCGCGCTGGGCTGTGCGGAAAATTCACCATAGGCTTCGTCGACGATCAAGATCCCCGGCACCACATCGAGCAGCCGGCGCAAGTCGTCCAGGGAAACGCTCTGCCCCGTTGGGTTATTGGGGCTGGTGACAAACACCACGTCGGGTCCACGCTCGCCGACAGCCGCGACAGCCGCGTCGACGTCCAGACCGAAGTCCTCGGCGCGTACCGTCTCGATCCACTCGGTGTGGGTGCCACCGGAGATGATCGGGTGCATCGAATAGGACGGAACGAATCCGATGGCGCTGCGCCCCGGTCCACCGAACGCCTGCAGCAGTTGCTGCAGGATCTCATTGGAACCGTTTGCGGCCCAAATGTTTTCAACACCGAGCTTAATCCCTGTTTGCGTAGTCACGTAGACAGCCAGGTCACGGCGCAATGCCACCGCATCGCGGTCGGGGTAGCGGTGCAGGTCGACGGCCGCGTCCCGCACTGACTGCACGACGTCGTCGACCAGCGCCTTGGTAGGCGGATGCGGGTTCTCGTTGGTGTTGAGCCGCACCGGAACCGCCAATTGCGGTGCACCGTAAGGGGATTTACTGCGCAAATCGTCACGCAGCGGCAGATCCGCAAGGGTGGGCGACCCTCCTTCGGATGGACCCGTCACCGCTCGAACCTCCGCCGTACCGCCTCACCGTGAGCCGGCAGGTCTTCGGCCTTGGCCAGAGTGATCACATGCCCGGAAACGTCTTTGAGTGCGGCCTCGGTGTAGTCGACGACATGGATGCCGCGCAGAAAGGTCTGCACCGAAAGGCCGCTGGAATGCCGGGCGCAGCCAGCCGTCGGCAACACGTGGTTGGACCCGGCGCAGTAGTCGCCCAGGCTGACGGGTGCCCAGGGTCCGACGAAAATGGCTCCGGCCGAACGTATCCGACCGGCGACCTGCGGCGCATCGGCGGTCTGGATCTCCAGATGCTCAGCGGCATAGGCGTTGACGACCTTGATGCCGGCCGCCACGTCGTCCACCAGGACGATCGCCGATTGGGGGCCGCTCAGCGCGGTCGTCACCCGTGCCCGATGCACCGTGGTCTGCAATTGGGCGATAACTTCGGCGTCGGTGGCGTCGGCTAGATCCACGCTCGGGGTGACGAGCACACTGGCAGCCATCTCGTCGTGTTCGGCCTGGCTGATCAAGTCGGCCGCCACATGTGCGGGATCGGCCGTGTGGTCGGCGAGGATGGCGATCTCGGTCGGCCCCGCTTCGGCATCGATGCCGACGTCGGAGCGGCACAGCCGCTTCGCGGCCGTCACATAGATGTTGCCGGGCCCGGTGATCATGTCGACCGGCGTCAATTCGGACCCGTCGGTGTCGTTGCCGCCGTACGCCAACAACGCCACGGCCTGGGCTCCGCCGACCGCCCAGACCTCGTCGACTCCCAACAGCCGGGCCGCGGCCAGGATCGTCGGATGCGGCAGTCCGCCGAAGCCGATCTGCGGCGGACTGGCCACCACCAGTGAGTCGACCCCGGCGACCTGCGCAGGCACCACGTTCATCACCACGCTCGATGGGTACACCGCGTTGCCGCCGGGCACATACAGGCCCACGCGCTCGACGGGGACCCAACGCTCGGTGACCGTCGCACCGGGGCCCAGCGTTGTGGTGACGTCGCTGCGCCGCTGGCCGACGTGCACCGCGCGGGTCCGCTCGATCACCACCTGCAGCGCTTCCCGGACCTCCGGGGATAGTTCGGCCAGCGCGGAGTCCAATGCGGCATCCGGCACCCGCACGGCTGGGGGGCGCACTCCGTCGAACGACTCGCCGAAGTCCAAAGCGGCCGCAGCGCCGCGCTCGGCGACTGCGTGCACGATTGGGCGAACCTTCGGCAGTACGGTCGCTACGTCGGCACCTCCACGGGGCAGCGCCGCGCGCAACCGCACGGCGGTCAACTCCGCTCCCCGCAGATCGATACGGGCCAGCAGCGCGGGCGGTGTAGTCACGACGACCATTGTCCCAGAGCAGCTCAAGTCGATATCGGGCCGGTACAGTGCCGGTAGAGCGGCGCCGCCGCCCGCCTACGCGAAAGGCAGCCACCATGTCGGCAAAGGACCACCCGAACAACGCCCCGGGCGTCCCCATGGTGTTCCCGCCGTGGTTTGAGAACTTCCAGATCAGATACATCAATCCCGCACTCAAACCGATTGCGCGTTACCTACCCGGAGCGGCAACCATCACCCACCGCGGCCGCAAATCCGGCAAGCCCTACCGGACCATCGTCACCGCCTACCGCAAAGGGAATGTGCTGGCGATCGCGCTGGGTCACGGCAAGACCGACTGGGTCAAGAACGTGCTGGCTGCCGGCGAGGCCGACGTACTGTTCACCCGCCGTCAGGTGCACGTCACCAACCCGCGGATCCTGCCGGCCGGCTCTGACGGCGCGGGGTTGCCGTTGATGGCACGGCTGCAGGCGGGTCGCATGGGGATATTCGTCGCCGATATCGCCTGAGCGCACCCCAGTGAGCACCCCAGGTTTCTCGCGGCTGAGGCTGGTTGAGTCGAAAAGCCCGGAGCCCGGCCTGCGTCCACGCACAACGCCCGCTACACACCGTCCGAGGCGGCATCAGGTCCTGGCGAACACGGTCTTTCCGGTCATCGCCGGCCAGGCCGATGCCGCGTCGTCCCACGCCACGACCCGATCGACGGCGGGCGACAGGTCGCAGCCGGCGGCGAGCACGCCCAGGATTTCCGGGATGACGGCACGCGCATTGACCCGTCCGGTCACAAACCGCACGCCGCGGGTGTACATCGACAGCAACGGCATCTCGACCGTGGGCTGGTAGTAGATCCCGGTGTCCGTGCATACGCCGTCCGGCCAGGTTGCTCGCAGTGCGGCAGCCAACACGGACGGGTCGGCCGAGGTGTGCACCGTGACGGGATAGGGGTCCCACTCCTTAGCCGGTTTCGGCCGGTCATGCGCGCTTGCCCCGAACTTTTCGGCGACCGCGAGCCGCTGCACGTCGATGTCGACGTAGTCGACGTGGGCTCCCAGCGCCGCCGCGAAGGCCGCGGCATATAACCCGATGGACGACCGCCCTACCACCAAGACCCGGCGGTCAGCGGGTTCGAGCCCGAACAAGTCGTCTTTGAAGGGCCCGACAGTCCGCCAGGCGTCGGGAATGTTGTCCGACAGCGACGCAACGGCGATCAGATCAGCGGGGTCGAGGTTGGCGGGAAGCGCAACCAGCATCGCGTCGGCATAGGGCACCGACACCAGGTCAGCCATGAATCCGCCGCCATCTAGACCGGCGAGCGGACGCATGCCGTACATCGCCATCAGCGGCACCGAGGTGCACGAGCCCGTCCTGCCACGGCGACATGCATGGCACTTGCCGCAGTTGATCTGGAAGGGCACCACGACGCGGTCACCGACGCCGACAGTGCTGACGCCGTCGCCGACCGCCACGACTTCGGCCACTCCTTCATGACCGACGGCATACCCGGGCGTCAGCGGCACCCGGCCGTCGACAACCGCGACATCGAGGTCACAACAGGCCACCGCAAGGGGCCGCACCAGTGCTTGGTCCGCAGTGGTGATGGCCGGGTCCGGTGCCTCGTGCCATCCGTATCGTCCGGTCTCTTCGAAAACCAACTGCCGCATTCCGGTATTTTTGAGTGATCACTCAAGAATTGTCAAGTATTTTTTACCCATGCCGCGACCAGACCACAGCCGTTCAGCGTTGATCGACACAGCCGCCGCGCTGTTTCGTCGGCAGGGATACGCGGCGACCGGCCTGAAGCAGATCCTTGATGAAGCGGGCGTCAACGCCGGATCGCTCTACCACCACTTCCCCGACGGCAAGCAACAGCTGGCCGCTACCGTCGTCGGCACGGCCGGGACCGCCATCGAGCAACTCCTGCGCAGGTTCCTGGCCACCGACCGGCCGGTGGCCGACGTCGTCGACCAATGGGTCGAGCTGTTGGTCGCGGGATTGGCCGGCGACCATCGCGACGGCTGCCCGATCGAGCCGATCGCCACCGAAGCTGTGCACGCCAGCCCCCTGGTACGCGAAGCCTCCGCACGCGCCTTCACCGGGTGGTGTGCAGCGATCGCGGAGCGGCTGCACGCCGAAGGCCGGGCGACCGCCGATGCGGAATCGATTGCGTTCGCAGTGGTCTCGTTGGTCGAAGGAGCCCTGATCCTGTCCCGGGTAGCCGGTGATGCGGCAGCCCTGCAAGCCGTCAAGCCGGCAGCGCGCACGCTCCTGTCCGGTTAGACCTACATATCCAAACCGATGTCGAGGACGCGCACCGAGTGTGTCAGCGCCCCCACCGCCAGGTAGTCCACCCCGGTTCGGGCGTAGGTCGCGGCCGTCTCGAGGCTGAGCCCGCCGGACGACTCGAGCAGAACATTGGGTGCACGTGCATCCCGACGTTGCACTGCCATCTGGGTCTGCCACACGGGAAAGTTGTCCAGCAAGATCAATTCGGGCTTTTCGGGCAACACCGCATCGAGTTGCTCGAGCGAGTCGACTTCCACCTCGCACGGCAGCTCGGGCGCGGCAGTGCGCACCGCGCGCAACGCCTCTACCACCGATCCCGCGGCGGCAACGTGATTGTCCTTGATCAGCGCCGCATCCCCCAGACCCATTCGGTGGTTGACCCCACCGCCGACGCGCACCGCATATTTCTGCAGTACGCGCAGGCCCGGCAAGGTCTTGCGGGTGTCGCGGATCTTGGCACCGGTGCCGTGCACCGCGTCGACCCAAGCCGCGGTCGCAGTGGCGATTCCGGACATGTGGCAGACCAGATTGAGCATGGTGCGTTCGGCGGTCAACAATCCTCGGACGTCGGCGCGCAGGGTCAGCAGTGGCTCGCCCGGTTGCAGCCGGGCGCCGTCGTCGACACGGTCGAGCACCCGGTAGCCGTCTTGGCCGATCACCTCGTCCAGCACCATCAACGCGACGTCCACTCCCGCGACCACGCCGACTTCCCGGGGAACCATCGACGCTGTGGCCGCCGCTCCGGCGGGCACCGTCGCCATCGTGGTGACGTCCGGCCCGAAGTTCAAGTCTTCCTCGAGTCCGCGCCGGATGATCTGCCGAGCGGCTTCTCGTTCGCAGTCGGACAGCTTCATCAACCCACCGCCGCCAACGCCGGCACACCCGCCGGGTGGTGGTCGTCGGCCAGCCGAACCAGGATGCTGCGGGCCTGTTCGGGGGCGGCGTCCGGGTACTCGGCGCGATGGTGACAACCGCGGCTTTCGGTGCGCGCCAGCGCGGCGGCAGTCACTACGCGCGCGGCAACCGCCAGCGATATGTCTTCGAAATCGCGTCGGCACGTGACCGTGCGCATCAGCCCGGTCAGCGATACCGACAGCCGTTGCAACCCGTCGGTGCTGCGCACCACCGATGCCTCGCGGCTCATCGCGCGTTGTAAGTCGGCACGCTGCGGCGCGGTGTGCAGGATGGGCTCTGGCAACGTCGCATCGCACCGCCCGACCACCGCCGCATGCGCGGCCGCAGCCTTTCCGGCCCGGCCACCGACCACAAGGCCTTCGAGCAGGCTGTTGGAGGCCAGCCGGTTGGCGCCGTGCATCCCGGTGCGGGCAACCTCGCCGGCGGCGAACAGCCCCGGTAGTTCGGTCTGCCCGGACACGTCGGTGACGACGCCTCCGCAGCTGTAATGCGCCCCCGGGACGACCGGGATCGGCTGGCGAACCGGGTCGATACCGGCGGCACGGCAGGAGGCGGTGACGGTCGGGAACCGCGATTCGAAGCCATCGATGCCGCGCGCGTCGAGGTAGACGCACGGGTCGCCGGTGGCCCTCATCCGTGCATCGATCGCCGCCGCCACGACATCCCGGGGCGCCAAGTCGCCCATCGGATGAACACCCTCGGTGATCGAATGACCTTGGCGGTCCAGCAATTTCGCGCCTTCACCGCGCACTGCCTCGCTGATCAGCGGCCGTCGGCCGCCGCCGCCCGCCGCGTAGAGCATCGTCGGATGGAATTGGATGAACTCGAGGTCGCTGACCGCCACACCAGCCCACAAGGCCAGGGCGATCCCGTCCGCGGTCGAGCCGTCGGGGTTGGTGGTCGCGCTGTACAAGTGCCCGAGCCCGCCGGTGGCCAGGATGACCGACGGAGCGCTGATGATCCCGACGCCGTCCGGGCTGAGCGCCAAGACGCCGGTCACCGCGGCGTCGTCGTGAAGCACCCGCATCGCCACATGACTGGGGCGGACGTCCAGTGCGCCAGCCGCGTAGTTGAGCGCTCGCTGGACCTCGGCACCGGTGGCATCGCCGCCGGCATGCACGATGCGTCGCCGGGAGTGGCCGCCTTCGCGCGTGAGTGCCCAACGGCCAGCCGATGTTTCGTCGAACCGCGCCCCGTCGCCGACGAGTTCGGTCAACGCCCGGTAGCCGTCGGCGACGATCGAGTGCACCGCGCCGGCGTCGCACAACCCGGCCCCCGCAGCCAGTGTGTCGGCAACGTGTGCCTCGACGGAATCGTCGGTGTTCGGCAATACCACCGCGATGCCGCCTTGCGCGTAGTGTGTCGCGGTCACCCCGATTCGCTGAGCCGCCTTGTTGAGCACCACGACACTGCGGCCCGCACGATGGGCCGCCAGCGCGGCGGCCAAGCCGGCCACGCCAGTGCCGATGACAACGACGTCGACCGCACCGCGCCAGGCGGGCGCGGTCCTCATTCGCCACCGCCGGGCTGACCGATTGCGATCATCCGCTGGACACTGCGCCGGCCCGCTGCCGCGACGTCGGGATCGACGTCGACTTCGTCGGCCCCTTCCACCAGACAACGCAGCAAAGCCGCGGGCGTGATCATCTTCATGTACTTGCACGACGCACGATCGTTAACCGCCTGGAATTCGACTTCCGGTGCCGCCCTGCGCAACTGGTGCAGCATGCCGACCTCGGTAGCCACCAGCACCTTGCGGGCACGGGTTCGGCGGGCTGCGTCGAGCATGCCGCCGGTGGACAGGATCTTCACCCGCTCTTGCGGGAAAGCGCCTTCGCCGGCCAGGTAGAGCGCTGACGTAGCGCAGCCACATTCGGGGTGTACGAACAGCTCCGAGTCGGGATTGGCGCGCGCCTGGTCGGTGAGCTCTTCACCGTTGATCCCGGCGTGCACATGGCATTCGCCGGCCCATACGTGCAAATTCTGGCGGCCGGTGACGCGGCGCACGTGTGCGCCCAGAAATTGGTCCGGGCAGAACAGCACCTCGCGATCAGGTTCGATGGACGCGACCACGTCGACTGCGTTCGACGACGTGCAGCAGATATCGGTGAGCGCCTTCACTTCGGCTGTGGTGTTGACATAGGAGACGACGACCGCGCCGGGGTGCTCAGCCTTCCAGGCACGCAATTCGTCAGCAGTAATGGACTCGGCCAGAGAGCAGCCGGCCCGTTGATCGGGAATCAGCACCGTCTTGTGCGGGCTGAGGATCTTGGCAGTCTCAGCCATGAAGTGCACGCCGCAGAAAACAATGGTGTCTTCGGGCGCATCGGCGGCGATACGCGACAGCGCCAGTGAATCCCCGATATGGTCGGCGACGTCTTGAATGGCGGGGAGCTGATAATTGTGGGCCAGTATCGTGGCTCCGCGTAATCGTGCCAATCGGCGCACTTCCGCGGCCCACCGCACGTCGCCCTCGACCCCGGTATAGCCGGTTGGCGTATCAGTGATCCGGGCGGTCATGTCGGTGATGCCGGTGCCGAGCGTGTCCATGCGACTCAAGACCGTCACTGCGGCTCCTTTCACGCCAGCAGGTTTTCGACTTACAATCGAAAACATGCCCCATGGTAACACCGCGCATGAAGTGCTGGCCGTCGTATTCCAGGTTCGCATGGTCACCGTCGGCCGGGAGCAACGGTCGAGTGCCGAGAAGCCGCAGCTCAACGTGCTGTTATGGCAACGCGCCCGAGACCCGCAGAAGGGCGCGTGGTCACTTCCGGGGGGACGGCTGCGCAACGACGAGGATTTGACAACTTCAGTTCGCCGCCAGCTGGCCGAGAAAGTCGATCTGCGTGAGCTGTCCCATCTCGAACAGCTGGCCGTATTCTCCGATCCGCATCGGGTGCCGGGCACTCGGGTGATCGCGTCGACCTTCCTCGGGCTGGTTCCCTCCCCCGCGACCCCGGAGTTGCCCGAAGATACCCGCTGGCATCCGGTGAATTCACTGCCGCTGATGGCTTTCGACCATGGCCCGATGGTCGCCCATGCCCGCGCCCGGCTGGTCGCCAAAATGTCGTATACCAATATCGGTTTTGCGTTGGCTCCCAAAGAATTCGCGTTGTCCACGCTGCGCGCCATCTACGGTGCCGCCTTGGGTTATCAGGTCGATGCGACGAACCTGCAGCGTGTCTTGGGACGCCGCAACGTGATCACGCAGACCGGTACCGTCGCCCAATCCGGTCGCAGCGGCGGCCGCCCCGCGGCGCTGTACCGGTTCACCGACTCTCAGCTGAGGGTGACCGACGAATTCGCCGCGTTGCGCCCTCCTGGCCAACTCTGAATGGCCGCGGACCGCGGCACCACAAACTCGACTGTTTTCGGCTCGGCGTGTCGGCAGGATCGCGGGCGCACGGTGCTCTCATTTGCCCAGTTCACCGACTGTGACGAGCGGCACGCCGCCTCCTTGTCGCTCCCGCGACCGACGATGCCGTAAGTTGCATAAGAGCTGAATAAGGCTATATAAGAGGTAGCTAAGAGGCGCTGGCCGCCATTTGAGGTGCCGGCGCCTGACTATGACTGGGCTAATTGCGCTGTCTCCTGGTCCGGGACGGATTGATGCGCGAAACGCCGAGGCCGAGAAGGGAGCCTGATGGTTAGCGTCGGCAATCTGGCAGATGCGCGCGCCGCGGAATGGATCGGCCGGCCCTCGCATGAGGAGTTGCAGCGCAAGGTGCGCCCACTGCTGCCGTGCGATGACCCCTTCTACCAGCCGCCAGCGGGCTACCAGCACGCCGAACCCGGAACGGTACTGCGATCACGCGACGTCGAGCTTGCGTTTCTGGGTCTGATACCGCAATCCATCACTGCGACCCAGCTGCTGTACCGGACGACCGATATGAACGGCAACCCCGAGGCGACGGCGACCACGGTGATCCTGCCCGCCGAAGCCGCGCCTGGCCAGACCTGTCCGCTTTTGTCGTATCAGTGTGCGATCGACGCCATATCCTCTCGCTGCTTTCCGTCCTACGCGCTGCGGCGCCGGGCCAAGGGCCTGGGCTCATTGACTCAGCTGGAGCTGTTGCTGATCACCGCCGCCGTCGCCGAGGGTTGGGCGGTCTCGGTGCCCGATCATGAAGGCACACGGGGACTCTGGGGGGCGCCGTACGAGCCCGGCTATCGCGTGCTGGACGGCATCCGTGCGGCCCTAAATTCGGAACGTCTCGGGTTGTCTCCGTCGGCGCCGATCGGCCTATGGGGCTACTCGGGCGGCGGCCTGGCGAGCGCCTGGGCCGCCGAAATGTCCGGCGACTACGCGCCGGAGCTGGACATCGTCGGGGCGGTGCTGGGATCACCGGTCGGTGACCTGGGTAACACCTTCCGCCGGCTCAACGGCACCCTGCTCGCAGGTCTGCCCTCGCTGGTGGTCGCTGCGCTCGCACACACCTACCCCGGCCTGGACGGGGTGATCAAACAACACGCCAACGACGCGGGCATCGACCTACTCAAGCGGCTGGAGGGGATGACGACCATCGAGGCGGTCATCCGCACGGCGAACAAGAACTTGGGCGACTATTTGGACGAGCCGCTCGAGGACGTCCTGTCCACCCCCGAGATCGTGCACGTCTTCCAGGACATCAAGCTCGGTGCCGCGGTACCGGCACCACCGGTCCTGATCGTGCAGGCGGTCCACGACTACCTCATCGACGTCGACGATATCGACGCGCTGGCCGAGGCGTATTCGGCGGGCGGCGCCAACGTCACCTACCATCGGGATGCCTTCAACGAGCACATGGTGCTGCACCCATTGTCGGCTCCGATGACCCTGCGCTGGCTCACCGACCGATTCGCCGGGCGGCCGCTGAGCGAACATCTGATCCGGACTACCTGGCCGACGATCTTCAACCCGATGACCTATGCCGGCATGGCCCGCCTCGCCGTCATTGCTGCCAAAGTGATCACCGGACGTAAAGTCCACCGTCGGCCGCTCTGACCAGGGTCAAGACACCCCGGCTTCGGACACCGGCTCCACCGGCGCGTTCGAGGCCTGCCCTATGCCGGCATAGCGGCCCAAGTCGTCACGCGCCGTTCCGGCCGCGATCATCGCGTAGACCAGTGACGCGGTGGCCGCCGGCGACAGCAGTGTGGCCGCCACCAGCCACGGCCGGCGGGCAAAGAACACCGGAGGCGCCTGCGTGACGTATGTCAGCGAATGCTCCCCGCTTGCCAGCGCCACGGTGTCGAAGTCCAGTGCGCCGTAGCGCAACCGAACCAGCAACGCCCCCACCGCCGTCGCCACCGCCGCGGCGCTGGCCAGCCCCGCCGACAGCGTGACGACCATCCCCGGCCCCCGGGATCCGCGGCACTGCCACACCAGCACCGCAGCCACCACCGCCACCACACCCAACAGTCCGAGCATCAGGAACGGCGCGATGAAGAAATTCTGCGATTCTTCGCCCAGATAGTCGTGCACCCGCTCGCCCGCACGCGTCATCGCCACCACCGCATGGATCGGTGGTGCTACCCAGGCCCACAGCGCACCGACCACCACACCGGTCAGCGACAAGCCGAGCAAGACCGTGATGGCTGCGGTTCTACGGGACGTTCGAGCGGCTGGCGGTGCCCCCGGGACGGCGACAGCCTGCGGCACAGATTCGCCCGTCACCGCCGCGTCTCCAGGTCGGACGAATCCACCTGTCCGTGGCGGGAACATTGTGCCCGCCAGCCATCGGGACGAACTTGCACGATCATTCGCCGGCCGCACTCCGCGCAGAACCGCGGCGGCTCGAGGCCCAACTGGGCAGCGGTTGGGGTGGCCGTGCCCGCCGGTTGCCCGGTGTATACGTTGTAGACGCCACCACCGACCGGATCGCCCAGCGTGTCGACCATATGTGCTGCCTGCTCACAGGGTGGCGTTGAGGGCCTTGATCGGCATCTGCAGGTCGTCCAGCAGTTGCAGGTCGGCCTCGGCAGGGCGGCCCAGGGTGGTCAGGTAGTTGCCGACGATCACCGCGTTGATGCCGCCCAGAATCCCGCGTCTGGCACCGAGATCGCCCAGGGTGATCTCGCGGCCACCGGCGAAACGCAGCATCGTGCGCGGCAGCGCCAGCCGGAAGGCACCCACGGCCTTGAGCGCTTCGCTGACCGGCAGCACCTCCAAATCACCGAAGGGGGTTCCCGGCCGCGGGTTGAGGAAGTTCAACGGCACCTCGTCGGGGTTCAGCTCGGCCAGGTTGGCCGCGAATTCGGCCCGCTGCTCCAACGTCTCGCCCATGCCGAGGATGCCTCCACAGCACACCTCCATGCCGGCGTCACGCACCATCGTGAGCGTCTGCCACCGCTCCTCCCAGGTGTGCGTGGTGACGACGTGGGTGAAGTAGGAGCGAGCGGTCTCCAGATTGTGGTTGTAACGGTGCACGCCCATCGCCGACAGCTGCTCAACCTGCTCGGCGGTCAACATGCCCAGCGAGCAGGCGATGTTGATCTCGACTTCGTTGCGAATCGCCTCGATGCCCGCCGCGACCTGGGCCAGCAGCCTGTTGTCGGGCCCGCGGACCGCGGCCACGATGCAGAACTCGGTGGCACCGGTCTTGGCGGTCTGCTTGGCCGCTTCGACCAGGCTGGGAATGTCGAGCCAGGCGCTGCGCACCGGCGATGTGAAGAGGCCCGACTGCGAGCAGAAATGACAGTCCTCCGGGCAACCGCCGGTCTTCAGGCTGATGATGCCTTCCACCTCGACGTCGGGGCCGCACCACCGCATCCGCACCTCGTGCGCCAGCCCCAACAGCTCCTCGAGCCGGTCGTCGGGCAGCTGCAGCACCTGCAGCACCTGGGCCTGGGTCAGACCCTCACCACGCTCGAGCACCTGCTGCCGAGCCTCGGCCAAAATGTCGGCCGGAATGTCCGCGTCGGACACGCCATGCTGGCCGGCGTCGGTCGTCGGTCGAATCGGCGCGTGAGTCACCAGGTGCTCCCCTGCATCATCTTGTCGTGTCCGGGTGTGCGGACCCGCAGCTAGTCTCTGGCCCACTTCCGGCCGCACGGGCACGCGCGGCCGGAAGCAAACGGTGTTCAGGCTAGGGTAACGGTCTGCGTAGGCCCGCCAGCTTATGGGCATGCTGGGGCACCCGGTGCTGGGCATCGGCGCCGTCACCGTTTGCTTGCGCACCGTGATGTTATTGGGCCAATGTCGATGGTGCCGGCCTGACAGCCCGGAGCGTGACCACCATGACGCCTGAAGTCCGGACTCGGCATCGCTGACCGGCGTGCGGACCTGGTACTGGTCTACGCGGTGGTGTTGGTGAGCGGGGCCAGGTTGTGCGGCCAGCGCTGGCTGGCGCGGGGCGGACCCGTTCGGCGTCTACAGCATGGCTCTTTCGCGGCTTTCTCCTTTTTGGCAGGCTCCGTCCTCACGCAAATAGTGGTGGGCAACCCGTTCGACCATCTGCCCTCGCTGCCGGTGCGCCAGGGGTGGTCATGATCCTGGCGGTGCTGCTCGGTTCCACGGCGTTCGACAGTTATTCGTCGTCACCGACCTGGCGCAACTTCTCCGACCGGCTGACGGGCTCGGCCCACGGTGCGCCGGAAACGTGGTGTTGTCGTCTGGGGCCATGACCGGACGACCAGCTTTATTCTGACCAAGCGCGCGAGCCGGCCGCCGCGCTGCTCGAAGCTGCCGCCGAGATTGACGGGCGGGCACGATGAGTTGCAAGTCCTGCACGCCCGAGTCTTGCCCCTACGGGCGTATCGAGGCGTCGCTGACCGTTATCGAGGCACGTGGCTGGACGCCGGCACAGCTGGGCTAGAGGCGACGGCGCTGTTGCTTGAGATGTTCAGTCGTCAGCGTGGCCCGGCTTCACCACCCTCAGCCGGCAAGCCAGGTTGCGAGTCGTCCGATGAATCCCGCGAGCCGGCGATTGCCAACGTCGGGCCAGTGGGCCATGTCCCGCAACACGAAATGTCACGGTATGGAAGCCGGCGACCGAGGGGTCGCGAGGCAGGCTGCGCGTATCGCGAATCTGTACCTAACCCGGGCGGGAGGCGGCTTTTCGCCAGGCAGCAATTCGTCCCTGATTCGCGGGTCCGGAACCTTGCAAAAGTTTGCCATCCAGACGCAGGCGGATGTTAAATTGTTAGCTGTTGCTGACCATCGGGCAGTCGGCGTCCTGGGTAGCTCACGAAAGGTAGAAATCAATGTCATTGTTAAGTATCGCGCCCGAAATCGTGTCGGCAGCCAGTGGAAATTTAAAGAACTTAAGCGCTGCACTGCGCAATGCAACTGCGGAGGCGGCGAGCCGAACGACGGCGTTTGCGGCGCCTGCCGCCGATGAAGTGTCGGAGGCGATTACAGCGCTGTTTGGTACGCATGCTCAGGAATTTCAAGCTCTGAGCGCCAAAGCGGCGTCTTTTCATGAAGAGTTCGTGAACTTGCTGAATGGTGGGGCCACACAGTACCTCAGTACCGAGGCGACGAATGTTCAGCAAACATTAGCCGATGCCGTGAATACGCCGGCGCAATCTCTGTTGGGTCATCCGTTAGTTGGAACCGGTCAAGCGCTCGCAGCCGCAGTCGCCAACCCAGCTGAAACGATCTACAGCCAAAGCCTTGGTCCTTTCGAGGCTTTTTATGATTCGACGTCCTTTGACATTCCGCCCGTAAAAGGGATAAGCAATAATCTGGGAATCAGGCTAAACACGCCGCTGGGCCCTGTGGAGTTAATCTCGGAAGGCGTTGCAGTCACGGCTACCAATGATTGGGCATTGAATGTGTATCATTTCTCGGCGCCCTTCATCTACTTTGGCTACAGCACGTTCAACACGCTAGCTACATGGGGGTCAACGCCCGCGTCGGTGTTGTTCACTCTCAACGGTATAGAGCTTGCATTGCCGTTGAACCCGCTCGGTCTTCCTAGCGTCAGCATTTCGTGGCTGGGAACACCGTTCTACGACGTTCTTCCGAGAATAGGCTATTCGCCTGTCTCCTAACCTCGGTCTTTCGCGTGGCTGACGTGTTGGCTTGAGCGGGTTCGGGTTGATGTTTTCGACTGGATTCTGAATGGGGGGTATGACGGGTTGCCCGGGTCAGCGGGTTCTGCCGGGTTCCACTTTCCAGGGCTCCTTTCGGTTCGTTGGGGAGCGTTGGTGTTGGTCAGTCGGGTTGTAGCCGGGTCAGGGCGGTGACCAGCAGGTGCGCCCAGGGCGTGTGCGTGGATAGCCGTAGGCGGCCGCCCGGGATCGGGCGCCTAATCACGACGCTGATGCCGAACATCCACTGGTCATCGATCTGGACGCCTCGCTGGTGACCGCTCATTCCGATAAGGAGTTCGCGGCCCCAACCTATAAGGGGGCTACGCGTTTCACCCGTAGTGCGCTCGTCGATCACGGCCCCCAGGAGACCGGGGAACCGGTGGCGATCTTGCTGCGCCCCCGTCATGCCGGGACCAACACCGCCGCCGACCACAAAACGGTCCTGGCCGAGGCCGCGCACTATCTGACTTGTCTGGTCGAGCGTGGACAGCAGACGGTCATTTCTCTTGCCGATCCATTCGCGCGGGGGTGGAACCTGCTGGGGCTGGCGCACCTGCATGTCGACTACGTGTTGTCCACGCACCCGCCGGTGCTGGCCACGATCAAGGTCGCGTGCGTGGTCACGGGCCACATCGTTGCGGTGATCGCGGCACACGACAGGGCGCTGCGGCTGCTCCCGGCGGGCTATCAGCTCACCGGTCAGCTCACCATGATGCTGGTCATGGTCGGCTACACGTTCACCGGTTTGTATCTGCTCTTCGGCGGATAGTCAGCCAATGGCGTGCTCGAGCCGCTTGTTGCCCTCCCAGCGACGCAATCCCGTGAAGCCGCCGGCGAGCTGCGCCGGGCGTCCCGCGATCCGCAGTGCCCGTCCCAGCTGGCTGCCGCCCACCCGACGAGCCAGCGTGACATGGGCGGTCCAGTGACCGGGCAGGCTGTTGGACATCGGCGCGGGCGTCAGGTGCGGGAGGCAGCGCCGGTGCACCTCTGCGTGCAGGGTCAACAGCTCGGTCGTCGGCACCACGAGCCGCGCGAACACGACGTTGGCCCGGCCGAATAGCACTGGTGCGCCGATCTCACAGTTCAGCGGCAGTGTTGCGGCGACCGGGCGAAGCGACTCGTCGACCTCGGGGTCGATGTGGTCAGCGACGGCCAGCGTCACGTGCGGACGGCTGGCCGGCGCCTGGCTGGGTATGCCGGCGGCCGCCAGCTCGTCCCAGATGCGACGGATTGCCGCCTCGGTGTCGCGGTCGAAAACCAGCTCGATTGAGTGAACCATCAGCCGACCAGCGTTCTTACCCATTCGGGGTCGAACGCGGCCGCACTGATGGCCTCGAAGTCGTCGGCCGCCCCGGCGTCCGCTGGAACTACCGCTCGGATCGGGGCCATCCGGGCCAGTGCTGACCGATTCGACGTCTCGACCAAGCCGGGGCGGGCCGGCCAGCTGCCAATCACCAGGCCGGCGCAGGAAATCCCTTGGACGGCAAGTGCTTCCAGAGTCAGCGCTGTGTGGTTAAGCGTGCCTAGCCCGGCGCCGACCACGACTAGCACCGGGGCCCGCAGCGCGGCGGCCAGATCGCGCAGCGTTACCCCGCCGTCGGCGAGTTCGACCAGTAACCCGCCCGCGCCCTCGACCAAGGTCAACCGGCCGGGACGGTCGACGCCACGGATGAATTGCACCACCTGATCGCGGGTGGGCAATGCGGTCCCGGCCTGCTCCGCCGCCGCGGCCGGCGCCATGGGCAGCGGGTAGCGGGCCAACCCGGCAAGCTCGGTCGCCCCCGACAGCCGGCCCACCTCGGCCAGGTCGTCGTCGCCGGCGCCGGTGCCGGTCTGCACCGGCTTACACACCGCGACCTCGATGCCGGCCTGGCGCGCCTGTGACGCCAGCGCCGCACTGGCGATGGTCTTACCGACGCCGGTGCCGGTCCCGGTGACAAGCAGTACGGTCAACCGCGCGCCACAGCCAGGACGTCGGTCAAGACCCGTCGAGCCAACTCCAGCTCGTCGGGACTCAGCGAGGCGCGCGCCGTCAGCCGCAACCGCGACGTCCCGGCGGGCACCGTCGGAGGACGAAAACAGCCGACCCTGACCCCGGCGTCCAGGCAGTCCGCCGCGGCCGCCACCGCCACCTCCGGATCACCCAGCACCACGGACACCACCGCGGATTCCGGCGCCGTCGGCACCCCGCAGATCCCGGCCAGGCGGCGCGCATGCGCAAGCACCGCGTCGGGTCGCCACGGCTCGGACTTGAGCACTCGCAGCGCGGCCACCGCCGCGCCCACCGCCGCAGGTGCCAGGCCCGTGTCGAAGATGAACGGCCGGGCCGCGTCGATCAGATGCGCGCGCACCGCCGCCGGTCCCAAGACCACACCGCCCTGACTGCCCAGCGCCTTGGACAACGTGGTCGTCATCACCACATCGGGCGCACCCGCCAGCCCGACTTCGTGTAACAGTCCCCGCCCGCCGCCGCGTACCCCCAGGCCGTGCGCCTCGTCGACGATGAGCAGCGCCCGATGCCGGCGGCACACCCCGGCCAACTCGCGGATGGGGGCCAAGGTGCCGTCGGCGCTGAACACCGAATCGGTGACGACGACGGCGCGTTCCTCGTCGCGCGATCCCAACACCGCCGCCACCGCCGCGAGGTCGCGATGGGGGGCCACGACCACGCGGGCCCGCGAAAGACGGCAAGCATCAACCAGCGACGCGTGCGAATAGGCGTCGGACACCAGCAGCGAGCCGGGACCGGACAGGCCCACGACAGCTCCGAGGTTGGCGGCGTATCCGGAGGAAAACAGCAACGCTGAGGAGGCGCCGACATACTCGGCGATCTCGGCTTCGAACTCCTGGTGCAGTTCGGTGTCGCCGGTGACGAGTCGCGAACCGGTTGCACCGGCACCCCACACGCGCAGCGCCTGGATACCACCGTCGATGACATCGGGATGCTGGGACAGTCCCAGGTAGTCATTGGAGGCCAAATCCAATTCGGTGGCGACGGCGCGACGTGGCCGCAGCGAGCGGCGCAACCCGGCCGCGTACCGTTGCCGTTCGACTTCGTCCAGCCAAGCCAACGGTGACGTCTCGGTCGGTGCCTGCGCAGAGGCGTTCATAGGCGTTCAGACTACGAGTCGCGCGACTTCTACCATCGCGGAGGTGATCTGCGCGATCTCGGCGGGTGGGCAGATGTAGGGCGGCATCGCGTAAATCAGGTTGCGAAACGGGCGCAGCCAGACACCCTGATCCAGAGCCGCCGGGGTGGCGACAGCCAGGTCGACCGGGCGGTCGCATTCGATGACGCCGATAGCGCCGCACACCCGCACGTCGGCCACCGCGGGCAGGGCTCGGGCCGGTTTGAGCCCAGCGGTCAGCCCCCCCGATATTTCGGAGATCCGCGAACGCCAGTCCTGCGTCAGCAGCACTTCGATGCTGGCCACCGACACCGCGCAGGCCAGCGGATTGGCCATGAACGTGGGCCCGTGCATCAGCGCGCCGGCCGCACCGGTGCTGATGGTGTGCGCGACTTCGGTCGTGCACAACGTGGCTGCCAGGCTCAAATATCCGCCGGTGAGCGCCTTACCCACGCACATGATGTCCGGGCTCACCCCGGCGTGGTCGGCGGCGAACAGTTCGCCGGTGCGGCCGAAACCGGTGGCGATCTCGTCGAAGATCAGCAATACCTCGTGGCGACGGCAGATCTCGCGCACGTCGCGCAGGTAGCGCGGGTCATGGAAACGCATGCCGCCCGCGCCCTGCACGACCGGCTCCACCGCCACCGCGGCCAGCTCGCCGGCATGCACTGCCAGCTGAGCCTCGAACGCCGCGCTGTAGTGGGGGTCGTAGTCCCGCGGCACCTGTGGTGCGAACACCTGCCGTGCCAGGATGTCGGTCCACAGCGAATGCATGCCGCCGTCGGGGTCACAGATGCTCATCGGCGTAAACGTGTCACCGTGATAGCCGCCCCGCCAGGTCATCAGCCGGTGCTTGGCGGGCCGGCCCCGGCTGCGCCAATACTGCAGCGCCATCTTCACCGCCACCTCTACCGCGACGGAGCCCGAGTCGCTGAAGAAGACGGTGTCCAGGCCGGGCGGAGTCAGCTCGACCAACAGCCGGCCCAGCCGGGCCGCCGGCTCATGCGTCAGGCCGCCGAACATCACGTGGTTCATCGTGGCCAGCTGAGTGGTCAATGCCGCGTCCAGAACGGGATGGCCGTGCCCGTGAATCGCCGTCCACCAGGAGCTCATCGCGTCGAGTGCCCGGATCGGGCGATCGTCACGGATCAACGTGAGCCAAGCGCCATGTGCGGCGACCGCCACGACGGGCGGCACCGCCTCGGCGCCGATCGTGCTGTACGGGTGCCAGAGGTGGGCGGCGTCGATCGCGCTGATCTGCTCGGGTGTCAACCCGGGCGTTACCGCGGCAGCCATGGAGACCGAGAGTAATGCAGGCGCCGCACGGCCCATCCCGGTCGCCGGTCGCGCAAACCCCGGTCATCCGGGAGCATGCATGGCATGGCCGCGCCCGATTCCGAAGACCGTCCGAGCTCCGCTACCGCGGACCATCAGGCTCCGCGCGTGCTCAAGCTGCGGATAGTCCCGTGGGACGTGGTCAGTACCGTCGCGGTGTCGGCGCTGCTGCTGTACCTGGTCACCGCAACCAGTTGGCCGGCGCGGCTGTTCGCTTTCACCGACAACGTGTGTTTAACCGAGGATTGCCCGCCCGTGCCGTACGGCGCCAACTACTACATCTATCCGGTGATGTGGGGCGGTATCGGCGCCGCCATTGCCGCCGCCGTCATCGGCCCGTTCGTGTCGATGGTCAAGGGCTGGTACATGTCCTTCTGGCCGATCATCGCGGTCGGCGTCATCACCATCACGTCCGTACTCGGGTACGCGCTGGCCGGCTTCAGCGAACGTTTTTGGCACTGATCTCCGCATCTGACTGAACACCTGGCCGCAGCCTCTTTGAGACCGAAATCACAACTGCCCGCAGAAGATTGGGGCCAGTGCAGTCACTGTCCGGTCACGTTAAGACAAAAAATTCCGGTAAACCCTGGCGATCGTCGGTTCCGGTTGTCAAAGTGACTGTAGTGACTGGTGTGAATTAAGTGGTTTCGGCCGAGTGATTCACACTTCCGAGTGCATGCAGCGCCGTGAGGTCTCGACGTAGCGGCCACCGCGGCGGTCATGCAACGGCGGCTGACGCGCGAAGTCACCGCGCTGACGCAGGAAGGGCCCGGCAGGGTCCAGGAGGTTGATCACCATGAAACGCATCTACGCCTTCGCCGTCGGTCTGGCGATGATGGTCAGCCCGATGGCGGCCGTCCCGAGCCTCGCGGCCGCCGACCCAGGCCTGAGGTCGACGGATTACCAGCAGGCCACCGACGCCGTCATCGCCCGCGGTCTTTCGCAACGCGGGGTGCCATTTTCCTGGGCCGGCGGCGGTATCACCGGCCCCACCCGCGGCAAAGGATCCGGCATCTACACCGTCGGATTCGACGCGTCAGGTCTCATCCAATACGCCTACGCCGGCGCCGGAATCAAGCTCCCGCGTTCCTCCGGCGAGATGTACAAAGTGGGCCAGAAGGTCCTGCCGCAGCAGGCACGCAAAGGTGACCTGATCTTCTACGGCCCCGAAGGCACGCAAAGCGTCGCGATGTATCTCGGGAACGGCCAGATGCTCGAGGTCGGCGACGTCGTTCAGGTTTCGCCGGTGCGAACCAGCGGCATGACCCCCTACCTGGTCCGGATCCTCGGCACCCAGACGGCGCCCGGGCAGGTGCCATCGCAGACGCCATTACCGCAGGCGCCGGTGCAGCAAGCACCCACGTCGCAGACACCGCTGCAGCAGGCACCCCTGCAGCAGTTGCCCGCCCAGCAGACGCCCGGCCAGCAGGCCCCGTTACAGCAGTTGCCCGCCCAGCAGACGCCCGGCCAGCAGGCCCCGTTACAGCAGTTGCCGGCCCAGCAGACGCCCGGCCAGCAGGCCCCGTTACAGCAGTTGCCGGCCCAACAGGCACCGCTACAGCGCGTGCCTGCACAGCAAGCGCCCGCCGGCACCCCCCGGTAACCTTTTCGACCACCCGCAACCCGCCACCGGTACCCGCCGCTCAGCGCGGGGCCGGTGGCGGGTTTCGGTAAATTGGCGGTCGATCATGCAGACCGTGGCGCCTCCTCATACCCCCACCGCGATGGGGTCGCGGGCGGCGGGGTTTTATCGGCATGACCTCGACGGCTTGCGGGGTGTCGCGATAGCGCTGGTCGCGGTATTCCATGTGTGGTTCGGCCGGGTTTCCGGCGGAGTGGACGTGTTCCTGGCGCTGTCCGGCTTCTTCTTCGGCGGCAAAGTAGTGCGTGCGGCCCTTGATCCAGGCGCGAAGCTCTCGCCGGTCACCGAGGTGGTCCGGCTGATCCGCCGCCTGCTTCCGGCGCTGGTCGTCGTTCTCGCCGGCTGCGCCCTGCTCACCGTCCTGGTGCAGCCACAGACCCGCTGGGAGACGTTCGCCGACCAGAGCCTGGCCAGCCTGGGCTATTACCAGAACTGGGAACTGGCCAATTCACAGTCGGATTACCTGCGCGCCGGCGAAGCCGTCAGCCCGCTGCAGCACATCTGGTCCATGTCAGTTCAGGGCCAGTTCTATCTGGCTTTCCTGTTGCTGATTGCCGGATGTGCGCACCTAATCCGGCGTCCGCTGCGCCCCCGCCTGCGAACGCTGTTCGTCGTGCTGCTCAGCGTGCTCACGGTCGCGTCGTTCAGCTACGCCGTCGCCGCCCACCAGGCCGACCAGGCCAACGCCTATTACAACAGCTTCGCGCGGGCCTGGGAGCTGCTCTTGGGAGTGCTCGTCGGGGCATCGGTGCCCTACATCCGCTGGCCGATGTGGCTGCGGACCCTCACCGCCACCGCCGCCCTGGCGGCGATTTTGTCGTGCGGCGCCCTGATCGACGGCGTCAAGGAATTCCCCGGCCCCTGGGCTCTGGTACCCGTTGGCGCCGCGATGCTGATGATCATGGCCGGAGCGAACCGGCAAGCCCATCCGAGCACCAGCAATCGACTGCCGCTGCCCAACCGGGTGCTGGCCATCGGGCCGTTGGTGACGTTGGGGGCGATGGCCTACTCGCTATATCTGTGGCATTGGCCGCTGCTCATCTTCTGGCTTTCCTACACCGGCCACCGGCAGGCGAACTTCCTCGAGGGCGCAGCGGTACTGCTGGTGTCGGGGTTGCTGGCCTACCTGACCCTTCGCCATGTCGAAGACCCCCTGCGGTACCGCGCATCCTCCACCGCCCAAGCCGCCCCCGCCACCCCCGCCACGAAGCCCTGGCAGCTGCGTTTTCGCCGGCCGAGCATGGCGCTGGGATCGATCGTGGTGCTGTTGGGCGTCACGTTGACCGCGACATCGTTCAGCTGGCGTGAGCATGTCATCGTCGCGCGAGCGTCCGGAAAGGAGCTCAGTGGACTCAGCGCCAGCGACTATCCCGGCGCCCGAGCCCTAACCAACCACGCCCGGGTCCCAACCTTGCGGATGCGTCCCACCGTCCTGGAAGTCAAAGACGACCTGCCGGCGTCCACCCGGGACGGGTGCATCAGTGACTTCGTGAATCCGGCTTTGGTCAACTGCACCTACGGCGACCCGGAAGCCCCCCGAACGATCGCGCTGGCCGGCGGGTCCCATGCCGAACACTGGCTGCCGGCACTGGACCTGCTCGGGCGTCTGCATCACTTCAAGGTGGTGACCTATCTCAAGATGGGCTGCCCGCTGTCGACCGAAGAAGTCCCATTGATCATGGGCAACAACGCCGCGTACCCACAATGCCGCGAGTGGGTGCAGGCAACCATGGAAAAGATCGTCGCTGATCGTCCCGATTACGTGTTCACCACGTCGACCCGCCCGTGGAACATCAAGCCCGGTGACGTGATGCCGGCCACCTACATCGGGATCTGGCAAACGTTGTCAGACAACAACATTCCTATTCTCGCGGTTCGCGACACCCCGTGGATGGTCAAAGACGGCCAACCATTCAAGCCTGCGGACTGCCTGGCCAAGGGCGGTAACGGGAAATCCTGCGGAATCAAGCGCTCGGACCTGCTTTCCGACTACAACACCACCCTGGATTTCGTGGCGCAGTTTCCGCTGCTGAAACCCATTGACATGTCAGATGCGATATGCCGCGAGGATTTCTGTCGCGCGGTAGAGGGGAATGTGCTGATCTACCGCGATTCTCACCACCTCACTCCGACGTACATGCGAACCATGGCACCGGAGCTGGGGCGGCAGATCGCGGCGATCACCGGTTGGTGGTGACCGGGCGCCGCACCGATGCGGCAAATCAGCCGGACACGAGTGTCGATCACCAATCGGCGCCACACCGAACGCGGATAAGGTCAAGCCATGTCGCCGAACAACACCGAACGCTCAGGCGCAACCCGGCCCACACTGCCCACGGTGTGGCCGGGCACCCCGTATCCGCTCGGAGCTACCTATGACGGTGCCGGCACCAACTTCTCGGTGTTCTCCGAAATCGCCGAGAAAGTCGAATTGTGCCTGATCGCCGACAACGGCAGCGAAACCCGGATCTCCCTGGACGAGGTCGACGGATACGTCTGGCACGCCTATCTGCCCAACATCGTCCCAGGCCAGCGTTATGGGTTTCGGGTTTACGGGCCCTTCGCGCCCTCGACCGGCCATCGCTGTGATCCCAGCAAACTGCTGCTCGACCCCTACGGCAAGGCCTTCGACGGTGACTTCACCTTCGGGCAGGCGCTGTTCTCCTACGACTTGAGCGCAGTAGATCCCGCAGGCGATTCGGCCGACCCGGGCACCCCTCCCCTGGTTGACTCCTTGGGCTCCACCATGACCAGCGTGGTGATCAACCCGTTTTTTGACTGGGGTTACGACCGGGCACCGGTGACCCCGTACAACGAGACGGTCATCTACGAGGCTCATGTCAAAGGGATGACGCAAACTCACCCGGGAATTCCTGAGCAACTGCGGGGCACCTACGCCGGCCTGGCGCACCCGGTGATCATCGACCACCTCAAGTCGCTGAACGTCACCGCGCTCGAACTGATGCCGGTGCACCAGTTCCTGCACGACTCGCGGTTGCTCGACTTGGGATTGCGAAACTATTGGGGCTACAACACGTTCGGCTTTTTCGCCCCCCACAACCAGTACGCGTCGAACCGGCAACCCGGCGGGGCGGTGGCCGAGTTCAAATCCATGGTGCGCAGCCTGCACGAAGCCGACATCGAGGTGATCCTGGACGTGGTGTACAACCACACCGCCGAAGGCAACCACCTGGGCCCGACCATCAACTTCCGCGGCATCGACAATGCCGCGTACTACCGGCTCGTCGACTCGGACCTGCGGCTGTACAAGGACTACACGGGCACCGGTAACAGCCTCAACGCCCGTCACCCGCACGTGCTGCAACTGATCATGGACTCGCTGCGCTACTGGGTGCTCGAGATGCACGTCGACGGATTCCGCTTCGACCTGGCCGCGACCCTGGCCCGCGAGCTGCACGACGTGGACCGGTTGAGCGCATTCTTCGATCTGGTACAGCAGGATCCGGTGGTCAGCCAGGTCAAATTGATCGCCGAGCCCTGGGACGTCGGTGAGGGCGGCTACCAGGTCGGCAATTTTCCCGGTTTGTGGACGGAATGGAACGGGAAATATCGGGATACTGTGCGTGACTACTGGCGGGGCGAGCCCGCAACCTTGGGCGAATTCGCGTCCCGGCTGACCGGGTCGTCGGACCTCTACGAAGCGACCGGCCGCCGGCCCAGTGCCAGCATCAACTTCGTCACCGCTCACGACGGGTTCACCCTCAACGACCTGGTGTCCTACAACGAAAAACACAACGAGGCCAACGGTGAGGGCAACCGCGACGGAGAAAATCACAACCGGTCGTGGAACTACGGGGTCGAAGGTCCCACCGACGACCTCGACATCACGGCGCTACGCCGCCGCCAGATACGCAACTTCTGGGCCACCTTGATGGTCAGCCAAGGTACGCCGATGATCGCCCACGGCGACGAATTTGGGCGCACCCAAAATGGCAACAACAACGTCTACTGCCAGGACTCCGACTTATCCTGGATGGACTGGACTTTGGTGGACAAGAACTCGGATCTGCTGACCTTCGCGCGCAAGGCGACCACGTTGCGCAAGAACCACCCGGTATTTCGCCGACGCAGGTTCTTCGAAGGCGAACCCATCCGGAGCGGCGACGAGGTACGTGATATCGCTTGGTTGACGCCGGACGGCCGCGAAATGACACACGAGGACTGGGGCAAGAGTTTTCACCAGTGCGTGGCGGTGTTTCTCAACGGCGACGCGATCACGGCACCCAACGCCCGTGGTGAGCGGGTGGTCGACGATTCATTCCTGTTGTGCTTCAACGCTCACGACGAGCCGGTGGAGTTCGTGATGCCCCATGGCAGCTACGCGCAGGAGTGGACCGTGGAACTCGACACCAACGACCCGGCCGGTGACACCGATCAGGTCCGCTACGCCGGAGAACAGCTCGCGCTGTCCGCCCGTTCGCTCCTCGTACTCCGTAAGACGTTGTGACACATGGCTTTGCCCATCGTGTCCAGCTACCGGCTGCAGCTGCGTGGTCTCTCCAGCGGATTTGCGTTCACCTTCGCCGACGCCGAAAACCTGCTGGACTACTTCGACGACCTCGGGGTGTCACATCTGTACCTGTCGCCGATCATGACCGCAGCCGCCGGGTCGAGCCACGGCTACGACGTCACCGACCCGACGACTATATCGGCCGAGGTCGGGGGCGCTGACGGGTTGGCGCGACTGTCGGCGGCGGCCCGGGCCCGCGGCATCGGTCTGGTCGTCGACATCGTGCCCAACCATGTGGGCATCGGCCAGCCCGAGCAGAACTCCTGGTGGTGGGACGTCTTGCGGCACGGCCGCTCGTCGGCCTACGCCAGCTACTTCGACATCGACTGGGATCTCGACGAGGACGGCCGAATTGTGCTGCCGATTCTGGGTTCCGACGACGACGTCGCGGACCTGAAAGTCGACGGCGACCTGTTGCGGTTGGGTGATCTGGCGCTGCCCATCGCGCCCGGCACCGCGGCGGGCACCGGCCCGGAGATTCACGACCGTCAGCACTACCGATTAGTGGGCTGGCGAAACGGGGTCTGCGGCTACCGCCGGTTCTTCTCGATCACCTCGCTGGCCGGGCTGCGTCAGGAGGACCGGGCGGTGTTCGACGCCACCCATGCCGAAGTCGCGCGATGGTTTGTCGAGGGACTCGTCGACGGCGTGCGCATCGATCATCCCGACGGCCTGTCGGATCCGTGTGGATACCTCACGTGGTTACGCGAATTGCTCGGCCCTGACGCATGGATCGTGATCGAGAAGATCCTGGCCGTCGACGAGGCGCTGGAGCCGACGCTGCCGGTGGCCGGCACCACCGGCTACGACGCATTGCGGGAGATAGGCGGGCTTTTCGTCGATCCGAGCGGAGCCGCGGAGCTCACCGCGCTGGTCGAGTCCGCGGGAGTGAACTATCGGGCGATGCCGGACATGTTGGCCGAGCTCAAGACCCGTTCGGCAACCGACACCCTGGCAAGCGAATTGCGCAGGCTACGCCGCAGTATCGTGGCCGCCGCCGGCGCCGATGATCCGTTGCTGCCCGAGGCGATAGCCGCGCTACTCACCCACATCGGCGTGTACCGCTGCGACTACCCGGGCCTGGCCGCGGTGATGCCCACCGCATTAGCCGAAACCCAGTCGGCCGCACCGGAATTAGGTCCGGCACTGCAGGTCGTCGCCGCGGCATTGGCCATTGGCGGCGAACCGGCCACCCGGCTGCAGCAGCTCTGCGGTGCGGTGACCGCCAAATCCGTCGAGGACTGCTACTTCTACCGCGACTCCCGGCTGGTTTCACTCAACGAGGTGGGTGGCGAACCGCACCGTTTCGGCGTTGGGGCGGCGGAGTTCCATCACAGCGCTGCCACCCGGGCCCGGATGTGGCCGCTCGCGATGACGACACTGACCACCCACGACACCAAGCGCGGTGAGGATGCGCGCGCCCGGATCGGGGTGCTCTCGCAGGTTCCGTCGCTGTGGGCCGAGTTCGTCGCCCGTTGGGAGATCGAGGCCCCCTCCCCCGATCCGTCCACCGGACAGTTCCTGTGGCAGAACATCTTCGGAGTGTGGCCCGTCAGTGGCGAGGTAACCGCTGAGCTACGCAACCGGTTGCACAGCTACGCCGAGAAGGCCATCAGGGAAGCGGCCTGGCACACCTCGTGGAACGATCCGGACAGCGATTTCGAGGACGCGACACACCGCTGGCTCGATACCGTGCTCGACGGTCCGGTGGCAGAGCAGCTGACCGGGCTGGTGGCTCAGCTGCACCCGCACGCGGCAAGCGACGCGCTGGGTCAGAAGCTGCTCGCGCTGACCGTACCCGGGATACCCGACGTCTACCAAGGCACCGAGCTGTGGGACGACAGCCTGGTCGACCCGGACAACCGCCGGCCCGTCGATTACGCCGCGCGCCGCACCGAACTGAAGGCGTTGGCACACCCCAAGATTCGCGTCGTCACCACGGCACTTCGGCTACGGCGCTCCCGTCCGGACAGCTTCCTCCGTGGCGGCTATGTTCCGATGCTAGCCGACGGCGACGCCAGTGACCATGTGGTGGCGTTTCGTCGCGGCTGGGAAGGTCAGGACATCGTGGTCGCGGTGACCCGCTGGACCGTGCGGTTGGCGGAGACCGGCTGGGGTAACACCGTGGTGCCGCTGCCCGATGGGTCATGGACCGACACGCTTTCCGGCGCCACCGCAAGCGGGCCGACCTCGGCCGGCGAACTGTTCGCGGACCTGCCCGTGGTCCTGCTGGAGCGCAACCGTGACTGAATTTCGGGTCTGGGCACCCAAACCCGAGCTGGTAGGCCTTGACGTCGACGGCCGGGTGCACGCGATGACGCGTTCGAACGACGGGTGGTGGCACGCGGACGTCGACGCGGCACCGCAGGCCCGCTACGGGTATCTGCTCGACGACGACCCCACCGTGCTGCCCGATCCCCGATCACCGCGACAACCCGACGGGGTGCACGGGCGCTCGCAATTATGGAGCCCGGCCGATGCAACCTGGACCGACGGCGACTGGCCGGGCCGTTCGATCGAGGGTGCGGTGATCTATGAACTGCACCTGGGCACCTTCACCGACGCCGGCACCTTCGACGCAGCCGTCGAAAAGCTGGACTATCTGGTCGATCTCGGGATCGATTTCGTCGAGCTGATGCCGGTCAACTCTTTTGCCGGCACCCGAGGCTGGGGATACGACGGCGTGCTGTGGTACAGCGTGCACGAACCCTACGGCGGACCCGAGGGGCTGATCCGGTTCGTCGACGCTTGTCACGCTCGCGGTCTGGGGGTCTTGATCGATGCGGTGTTCAACCACCTCGGCCCGTCGGGGAATTACCTGCCGCGGTTCGGGCCCTACCTCTCGTCGGCGAGCAACCCCTGGGGCGAAGGCATCAACATCGCCGACTCCGACTCCGACGAGGTGCGCCGCTACATCATCGGGTGCGCGCTGCGCTGGATGCGCGACTTCCACGCCGACGGGCTACGGCTGGACGCCGTGCACGCACTGGTGGACACCACCGCCATCGATATCCTCGAAGAACTCGCCGGTGAAACCGCTTGGCTGGCAGAGCAGCTGGGGCGGCCGCTGTCATTGATCGCCGAAAGCGATCGCAATGATCCGCGGCTGATCACGCCGCGTGATCGCGGCGGTTTCGGGCTGACCGCGCAATGGTCCGACGACATTCATCACGCCATCCACACCGCGGTGTCCGGCGAGCGCCAGGGTTACTACTCGGATTTCGGCTCGCTTGCCACACTGGCACATACCTTGCGGCACGGTTACTTTCACGCGGCCACCTATTCGTCGTTCCGGCGCCGCCGCCACGGGCGGCCACTGGATACCGCGACCATCCCGGCCACCAGGTTGCTCGCCTACACCTGTACCCATGATCAGGTCGGCAACCGCGCTCTCGGCGACCGCCCATCGCAAAACCTGACCAGCGGCCAGCTTGCGATCAAAGCCGCGCTGGCCCTCGGATCACCCTATACCGCAATGCTTTTCATGGGTGAAGAGTGGGCGGCTTCGACGCCGTTTCAATTCTTCAGCTCGCATCCCGAACCGGAGCTGGCCCGGGCCACCGCCGAGGGACGCAAGGCCGAATTCGCCGAGCACGGCTGGGATGCCGACGACATCCCCGACCCCCAAGACCCGCGGACGTTTGCGCGCTCCAAGCTGAAGTGGGATGAGCTCCTTGCCGGCGAACATGCCCGTCTGCACCACTTTTATCGCGATCTGATCGCGTTGCGGCGCAACGACCCCGACATGGCTGATCGCTGGCTGGAGCACCTGATCGTCGACTACGACGAAGACGGGCGTTGGATCATCGTGTGCCGCAACCGGTTGCGCATCACGTGCAACCTGGGCGCCGAATCGGTGCAGGTGCCCGTCACTGGTGAGGTGGTACTGGCCTGGGGCGAGCCGGCAGTCGACGCCGACCACACTGCGCTGGAAGGCCATTCGGTCGCCATTCTCCGCTGCGGATAGCACCGCGAGCAGACGCGGAATCGCACTGTTGTGGCCACAACAGTGCGATTCCGCGTCTGCTCGCCACCCGGTAGCTCACACGCAGCGCCGGCCTGCGACGTGCATCGCCTCGGCAATCGAGTCGGCGAGCGGGTCGATCTCGCCCACGTTCAGGTCGGCAATGGTGATGCGCATGCCGGCCGGGGTCGCAATTCGAAACCGCGACCCGGGCGCAGCCGCCCAGCCGGTGTTGAGCAGCCGGGTGATCGCGACCGTCTCGTCGGGCACCGGGATCCACACGTTCAGCCCGGATCGGCCATATGCGATGACACCGCGGTCGGCCAGAGCAGCGCGCAACCGGACGCGGGTATCGGCGTAGCGCCGTTCGGCCTTGCGGACCAGGCGCGTGGCCGCCTCGTCCGACCACAGCGTGACGGCCAGATCCTGCAACAGGTGGCTCACCCACCCCGGCCCGAGCCGCAGCCGCCCCTGCACCCGTTCGACTGTCCGCTGGTCTCCGGCAAGGATGGCCAGGCGCAGGTCGGGGCCATAGGCCTTCGACGCGGAACGCACGAAAGCCCAGTGGCCGGTTGATCCGGCCAGGGCGTGCAGCGGCACCCCAGCGATGCCGGCGCAGTGGTCGTCCTCGACGAGTAACACGTCGTCGGATCGGCCCGCCAACAGTTTGCCGAGTGCGGCCGCACGATCCGCGGACAACGCCGCGCCGGTCGGATTCTGCGCACGGGTGGTGACCACTAGTGCCCGCACGCCGCGGCCCAGCGCCCGGGCAAGGTCGGCAACCAGCGGCCCGTCGTCGTCGACTCGTACCGGCTCCGCGTTAAGCCTCAGTGCCGCAAGCAGATCGAGTAGATTGGCCCAACCCGGGTCCTCGACGGCTACCCGGTCACCGGGTCGCAGGTGTGCGGTCAGCGCCCGCTCAATCCCGTCGAGGGCGCCGCTGGTCACCGCCAGGTGATGGGGCGGGACGCCATCCGCGGTCAGCGCGGCGCGAGCATGGTTGACCAACTCGTCCGACATCGGCGGCTGTCCGTAGACAACGGGCGGTCCGGGACGGATCCACAGTCGCGAGGCTCCGATCGGCAGCAAAGCGGGGTCCGGGTTTCCGGTAGACAAGTCTCGGGCGCCTTCGGGGACATCGAGGCCGAGTGCGGAGCGAGGTGTCGTGGCCGGGCGGTTCCGCACCCGGGTACCTCGTCGCCCCGCGGTCTCGACGGCCCCGCGCTCACGAAGGATGCGGTAGGCGGCGGCCACCGTATTGGGATTCACGCCGAGTCGCCCCGCGACGTCGCGGATCGGGGGCAGCAAGTCGCCGGGCGCGAGACTGCCTTGGGAGATGGCTTGTTCGACGCTGGTGGCTATGGATTCGGCACCCGTCCCGGTTATCCTATATTGTGCTGGCACAGTAATAATTATGTACTAGTACGGAAGCCGTGGCATCATATGTCCCCTGCATACCAAACAACGCCGCGCACCACCCCCTCTCGCTACCGCGAGCGTGCACATTACGACAGCTATACCGTCCACCGCATCCTGGACGAGGCGTTGTTCTGTCATCTCGGCTATGTCCGCGACGGCGGGCCGGTGGTCTTGCCGACCATGCATGTCCGCTGCGGCGAGACGCTGTACATTCACGGCTCCACCGGCAGTGGACCCATGCTTGGCGCTAGGCCGGCCGGCCTGCCGGTCTGCGTTACCGCCACCGTCGTCGACGGGTTGGTGCTGGCTCGCTCGGCGATGCACCATTCCCTGAACTATCGCTCGGTGGTCGTGATGGGCACTGCGCGTGTGGTTGACGAGGACGCCGAGAAGTTGTGTGCCTTGCACGCGCTGCTCGATCACATCCGGCCGGGCCGCGCCGCTGACTGCCGGACCCCCAACACCCGTGAACTGGCCGCCACCGCGGTGCTTGCGCTCGGGCTTGTCGAGGTTTCGGCCAAGGTGCGCCAGGGCGGTCCGGTAGACGACCCCGAAGACCGCCTGCTGCCGCACTGGGCCGGAGTCATCCCGATGAGCCTGGCGGCCGGTACACCGCAGCCCGCCGACGATCTCGACCCCGCTACCCCACTGCCGCAGTATCTGACGGGCGAGCGCAGACCATGACCTATCGGAGCACTCACCGCGCCCGGTTACGCGGCGTGCGCTCCCCGGGTGCTGTCCCACCACGTTCCGACCAGCACGACGACACCACCCCAGGCCATGCCTACCAACCAGCCGGCCAGCACATCGCTGATGTAGTGCACCCCCAGATAGATGCGCGAAAATCCGACCAGGGCGGACCATCCCATCGCCACAGTCCATACCATGACCTGCCCGGTCCACGAGGTGATCAACCAGCGGCTCAACAGCCACGCGGAGAGCACTGTGACAGCGGCGGTGCCCGCCGCGTGACCGGAGGGAAAGGAGTATCCGCCTTCGTCGATCGCGGCGAACGGCAGACCCGGACGATCCCGGAGTACCAGTGCTTTCGCGACCATAACCACCAGCGCCATTCCGCCGCCGGCGACCAGAGCAAGCACCACCGGCAGCCAGGATCTGCCCCGCCAGACCACAGGGGCGCAGGTCAGCGCGGTGAGCACCGCCATAGCGGCCGGACCGCCGGCCGCTGTAACGATCCCCAGCGTCGTGGTCAACCACAGGTCACGGTGGGCCGCAAGCCATTCGGCAGCCGGTTGGTCGATCCCCGCTATACCGTCACCCTCGAGGACGTCATCGAGCACTTCGGTGAAGCAGACCGCCAATGCCGTGACCGCCGCAGCGCCAATGAGCAACGCGGCACCGGCGACCTCGGACACCGCCAGTCGTCGAGGCAGCGCCCCTCCTCTGGCGCCGGCCCGCGCGCGTAGCCAGGCCACCACGCGGCCGATCACGGCGAGGTTGCGTGCACGCGCCCACCGGCTGCGCATCGGCGTCTCGTTTCGAGCGATCCACATCGCCAACGCGCCCAGTACCAGCAGAAAGCCCACGGTGGCTGCGCTCACCAGACCGAAACCGGGTGTACCGGGTCCAGATGGCTGGTTCATGTTCTCACCCAACGTGCAGGGCAATGCGGCGGGGGTGCGGGCGTCGACCAGGTTATCAAGCCGTCAGCCCGTGCAGATGTGACCAAGGACGCCGGTTACAGCAAGTAGCGGTAGGCAGGCGAACCCGGCTCGAGGGCTTCGATGTGAAGGTCGGTCGCCCGCATCCGGGCCAACAGCCCGTCCAAGTCCGCGGCCGACCCGAGCTCGACACCTACCAGGGCTTCGCCGGTCTCGCGGTTGTTGCGCTTGACGTATTCGAACAACGTGATGTCGTCGGTGGGGCCGAGCACCCCGTCAAGGAACCGGCGTAGCGCACCGGGCTCCTGCGGGAAGTCCACCAGGAAATAGTGCTTGAGGCCCAGGTGGACCAACGAGCGCTCGAGCACCTCGCCATAGCGTGACACGTCGTTGTTGCCGCCCGAGATCAGGCACACCACGGCGGACCCGGGCTCGATGTCGGCTTCCAGCAAGCCGGCCACCGACAGGGCGCCCGCCGGCTCGGCGATGATGCCCTCGTTCTGATAGAGATCGAGCATCGCGGTACACACCGCGCCCTCGTCGACGGTGGTGATCGACACCATGTCCCCGGCGGCTGCCAGCGCCGAATACGTCAGCGCCCCGGCCCGGCTGACCGCCGCGCCGTCGACGAACTGGTCCACGTAGTCCAAGGTCACCGGCTCGCCCGCGGCCAGCGCGGCCATCATCGCGGCGGCCCCGGCCGGCTCGATACCCAGTACCGCGGTGGTTGTCGTTCGCTCCGCCAGGTAAGTGCTAATCCCGGCGATGCAGCCCCCGCCGCCGACCGGCACCACCACCAGATCGGGCTCTCGGACGATCGGGCCGAGCTCGGCAAGGATTTCGACGGCGATGGTGCCCTGGCCGGCAATGGTCCGCAGGTCGTCGTAGGGATGTACCAGCGTGGCGCCGGTGCGCCGGACGTCTTCCAGCGCCGCCTCGGCGGCCAGGTCATAGGTCGCCCCGCCCACGATCAACTCGATGAACTCCCCGCCGTGATAGCGGATTCGGTCTCGCTTTTGTTTGGGTGTTTTGGCCGGGACATAGACGCGGCCGTGCACCCGCAGTGCCCGGCAGGCGAAAGCGAAGCCCTGCGCGTGGTTACCCGCCGAGCAGCACACCACGCCGGTGGCCAGCTCCTCGTCGGTCAGTTGCACCAGCAGGTTGTAGGCCCCCCGCAGCTTGTAGGAGCGCACCACCTGCAGGTCTTCGCGTTTCAGATAGACGGTCGCGCCGGTGATCGCCGACAACCGGTCACTGAGCTGCAACGGCGTCGGCGTGATGACCGGGGCAATCCGCGTCGCCGCACTGTCGATGTCAGCCGCCGACAGCAGCGGCGGGCTGCTCGGGCACTGGCTCAGTTCAGCGGACACCGATCAATGGTGCCATGCCAGCCGCCGGGCGACTCAGCTCGTCGGCGTCAGCACGAACACCGGGATCTGGCGGTCGGTATTTTTCTGGTATTCGGCGTAGTCCGGCCAGGCCTGCACGGCCCTATCCCACCACGTGGCCTTCTCATCGCCGAATACCTCGCGGGCCTCGTAGTCCCGCGTGACGGTGCCGTCTCGAAGCTCGACCCGCGGATTCTTCTTGACGTTGTAGTACCACACCGGGTTTTGCGGGGCACCGCCCAGCGAGGCGACGATTGCGTACTCGCCGTTATGCTCCACGCGCATCAGCGGCGTCTTGCGGAGTTTGCCGGATTTGGCCCCGACGGTGGTCAGCAAAACGACGGGTTTGCCCTTCATTTCCGTGCCTTCGGTCCCACCGGATTCCGAGTACTTGTCGGCCTGTTCGCGCGACCAATCGAGGGGGCTGGGCGCGTATTCACCTTCTAGCGGCATAACCACACTGTAGAGAGGCATGCTCACGCTGCCGACACCGCCGGCCAAACTTCGGGTACCCGAAACCAAAGTCGCCGGTATGCTGAATTTATGACCACAGCCGAACGATTGCGCTCGTTCGCCGCCCCGAATAATGCGGACGTGCTGGTCGCGGGTGTGCCCTGGCCGCGGCACAAGTTGTTCGCCGTGATCGCCGGGTTCGCCGCGCTGATGCTGCTCGGGGCAGTGACCACGAGTGCAGCCGCGGCGGTGCTGGGCGCCACCGCGGTCGGAATCGTCATCGGCCTGGTGTTGAAGATCCTCACACCGGCGCAGCGCTGAGGGCCGTCACCGCGTTCTGGCCAGTTCGGCGATCGCGTTGACCCGCCGTATGGCCGTCGCGATCTCGTCGGCGAATTCACGCCGCCGTTGGGCAATGTCGTGAGAGTCGTCGGAGTCGGGGACTCCGTCCACGAGCTCACGATGGCGAACCAGTCGAAGTGCGGTCTTGAAAAGCTCCATCGACCGCGACTCGGCGTTGGCAATTCTGCGCTGCAATTCCCACTGCTTGCCCACCTGCAGACACTCGGCAAGGAATGCCTGCTCGTCGAACACGACGTCTTCGCAGGCAGCCAACCGGTCGGCGACGATGTGGTAAGCGTCCAGGAACGGCCGTAACACCAGATGCGCCAGCAGCAGATCGGCCGACTCTAGCAGCTGCCGTACCTGCTCGGCGGTGGCGGCCTTGGTGGTGTCTTCCACCGGCCCGATCAGCCGTACTTCGTCGGCGAGGTCCTTCTCGAACTGCGCGCGCGCCGAGAACAGGAATTCGAACTTGAGCAGCTCGCGAAGGCGTAGCGCCTCGTCGCGCACGGTCGCGGGCAGCACTGAACCTTCAGCGGAACCTTCGGCGATTTCCGCGGCCGCCAGCAAGGCCAGCTCGGCGATGGCACGGTCGACGAAGATGTGGATTGCGGTGTTGCGATAGAACGCGGCGACGAGATGCTGGTCCTCGCCGATGCCCCACACCGCTTCGGTGCCGGCCTCGTAGACGCGTACCACTCCCGACGCGACCATTTGGTGCAGTGCCCACCGGATGGTGGAGCGATTGGTCAGATCCGCCGCGCCGGCCACCGCCCAATGACGCGCCGCGATGTAGCTGGCCAGCGGTTGCACCGTGGCCAGCACCTCGCTGATGGACAGCGAGCGGTCCGCACCCAGCAGCGCCAGGCTGACCACCGCCGTGGGCGTCACCGGCGTGGCGCGGTTGATGCGGTGCTCCACGTCCAGGGCAATGCGTTCGATCTCGGTTCCGCTGCCCGATTCGTCGGCCCGCAACTCCTCGAGGCGTTTGCGCAGCGGCAGCGGCTCGCCGAAGTCCAGGTAGGCGCGGCCGAGCCGTTCGCCCTGCTGGCGCGCGAGCCGGATCAGGAAGCGCAGGTCCTCCGGTGGTTTCACCGCACCGTAGGCCTCGGTGGTCATGGCTTCCACCTCGTGCAGCTGGTCGTACACGATGGATGTCGGCACCAAATACACCTCCGGACCGTCGATTTCGTCGACCGCGTCGGCGATGTAGCGCAGGATCCCGAACACCGGAGGGCGCAGCTTGCCGGTCCGGGTCCGGCCCCCTTCGATCGACCAGGTCAGGTTGGCGTGGTTTTGCACCAGCTGCGCGGCGTAGGCGCGCAGCACGAACCGGTAAACGGGGATGTCTTTGGTCTGGCGCCGGATGAAGATGGCCCCGGTGCGTTTGGCCCACGCACCCATCGGGAAGAAGTTCAAGTTCGCGCCGCCGAAGGTCAGCGCCGGTGACAGCCGATTGGCCAGGATGACCTCGGGTAGCAGCAGGCCGTCCAGATACGACCGATGCGAGAAGGCGAAGGCCAGGGTCGCCCGGCGATCCAGCTTGCGCAGTGAGGCGATCTGGTCCTCGTCGACGAGAACGTCGTAGGCCCGCATGAGCCAACGACTGAAACCTCGCCATGCCTCGACGGCGCGCTCGTCGAGCGAGGCCGCCATCTCCCGCAGGTAGCTCGCGGCCTCGGCGCGCACGCTGTCCGGATCACGCTCGAGTTCGTTGGCCAGCCTGGCCAGCCGGTCGTCGTACCACGGGGTGCCCAGTAACTGGACGACCTCGGCCGGGTCGGTCGACAACGGTGTGATCGATTCGTCGATAATTCCGGTGCGCTGCAGCAGCTTTCGCACCGCAACCCGACCCGCTTCGCGCGCCGTCACCGCCGCACCCCCAGCGATGCCGGATGTGCGGACGCCGCGACGGCCGGTTCATGGACATCGGGCCCCGGCTCGACCGCATAGAGTTCCTCGATCTCGGCGGCGTACTTGGCAAGAATCGGGCGCCGCCTGAGCTTCATGGTCAGCGTGATCTCGTCACCGCCGGGCTCCCACACGGTGGGCAATACCCGGAAGCGCTTGATCTGCTCCACCCGGGAAAGTTTGGCGTTGCCCTCGGCCACGCCGGCGGCGATCCGGGCGATCACCTCGGGGTCGGCGGCCAGGGCCGCGGGCGAGGCGTCGGACAGCCCATGCTGGGCGGCGTACGGCCCGACCGAATCGGCGTCGAAAACCAGCAGCGCAGTGTTATAGGGACGCCCGTCACCGATCGCCATCATCACGCCGACCATCGGGCAGCTGGCCAGGATGCTGTTCTCAATGTTGGCCGGCGACATGTTCTTTCCGGCCGCGTTAATGATCAACTCCTTCTTGCGGTCGACCACCCGCAGGTAGCCGCGTTCGTCGACGTCGAAAATGTCGCCGGTGTGCAGCCAGCCGTCGGCATCAATGGCCGCCGCGGTCTTCTCCGGTTCCTTGCGGTAACCCTTCATCACCAGCGGGCCGCGGACCAGATATTCACCGTCGTCGGCGATCCTGCCTTCCAGCCCGGGCAGCAGCTTGCCGACGCTGCCCAGCCGCACGTCACAGGGGTGGCACGCGGTAGCCGCGCAACTCAGCTCGGACATTCCCCATATCTCGGCAATCGGAATGCCGATGCCCGCAAAGAAACCCAGCGTCTCCTTCGGGATGGGCGCAGCTCCCGAGATCGCCCACCGAAGCTCCCCAAAGCCGAGCCGCTCGCGAAGCTTCGACAACACCAGCTCGTCGGCCCTGGCCCATTCGGCCGCGACCTCATCGGGGATCGGCATGCCGGCGAGCACCGCTTCGGCGCGTCTGGCAGCCACCGACATCGCCCACTGCAGTGCCTGCCGCTTCATCTCATCGGCCTCGTGGCTGACCGTGAATTCGATTCCGGCTTTGAGCTTTTCCCATACCCGGGGTACCGCGCCCCACACGGTGGGCCGCACGTCGGGCAACGCCGCCGCGATGGCGCGACCGTCGGAAACCACCGTGACCTGGGTGCCGAACATCTCCTGGAAGTACAGACCGGTCATCCGGTCGGCGATATGCGCCGACGGCAGAAACGACGTGACCCGATCCCCGAACTCGATTCCGAGCACCTCATCAATGGCATAGCCCTCGAACAGCAGGTTGGTGTGAGTCATCTCCACACCCTTGGGGTTCCCGGTGGTTCCGGATGTGTAGATGAGGGTGACGACGTCGTCGGGCCGGACCGCGCGCCAGGCCGCCTCGAAGTCGAAATCAGCGGGCGCTGCCGCATAGAGCTCGGCGATCGAGATGGTGCCCTGCGGCGCGCCGTCAATGCAGACGATGTGGTCGATGGGGGCACCGCTGGCACGGATGCGGTCGACGTATTGCTCCTCGCAGAGCACCACCTTGGTGCCGGCGTTGTCGAACACGTAGGTCAGCTGCTCGGCGGGCAACGTGTTGTAGACCGAAAACGACGTGGCGCCAACGTGTTGGGCGCCCACTTCCAGCGGATAGAACTCGATGCGGTTGGCCATCATCAGCGATACCGTGTCGCCGCGCCCGACCCCCAGACCCGCAAGGCCGGCAGCAACGTGGCGCACCTGGTCTGCATATTCGCGCCAGGCCAGCGTCTGGGCGCCACCCGGGGTCCGCAGTGCCACCGCATCCGGGTCGATGGCCGCGGTTCGCTGAAATGCCTGGCACATGGTGGCCGGGCGTTCGGTCGTGGTCATCTGTCCCTCTCTTCGCGGCTGCATCGTGTGCGAATCAGCGCTGCCCGCTCACATCGGTGAGCGTACGTCGGCGATCGCCGGGCATGGAAGACCGCGCCTGGCGCCCGCACCCGATATTGAGCTTTCGCAAGCCAAATTCCGTTGGCCCCCAAGTCATCTGGAACCTAGAAGGCGAGTTCGATTGGCCATCCCCGGATCGAGCGCTTCAGCGCCGTGGACGGAGCTGCTGCTTGGGGTCTGCCCCGGCCGCACATATCCGCAACCCGACGCGCGATTGCTGGGTACGATTTGGCCGTGTCCGACCCACGGGCAGAGCGCGCGAAGCGGCCGGCAATCTGCCTCAACATGATCGTGCGAAACGAGGCACACATCGTCGCCGAGGCGCTCGACTCGGTGGCGCCCTACATCAGCTCGTGGGTGATCGTGGACACCGGCTCCGACGACGGGACTCAGGCTCTCATTCGCGACCACATGGACAGGCTCGGCGTTCCGGGTGAGCTCTACGAACGCCCGTGGCGCAACTTCGGTGACAACCGCACCGAGGCGCTGACCCTGGCCCAGGGTCAGGGCGACTACGTTTGGGTGGTCGACGCCGACGACTTGCTGGTGGGCAAACCCGATTTCGCGGGCCTGGGCGCCGACGTCTACTGGGTGCGTTACGTGTGCAACGCCCACGGCTACTATCGCTCGCAGTTGTTCCGCGACGGCGTGCGGGTGCAGTGGGTGGGCGTCACTCATGAGGCCCCGATGTGGGATTTCGCCTGCTGCGTGGAGGCGCGCCTGGAGGGCGATTACCACATCGAGGATCGTCAACGCGGTGCCCGCAACTTGTCTGGGCAGAAGTATGCGCGCGACCGCGATCTGTTGCTGGCCGAGGTTGAGCGCAACCCCGCGAACGCGCGGTCGATCTTCTATCTGGCCCAGAGCTATTACGACCTTGGCGATTTCGCCAACGCGCGCAAGTGGTATGCGCGGCGTGCCGAGATGGGCGGCTGGGAGGAGGAGACCTACTACGCGATGTGGCGGGTCGCGGTGTCGATGGGCCAGCTCAACGAGCCGTGGCCCGACGTGCGCAATGCCTATTTGCGGGCCTGGAAGTTTCGGCCGACCCGAGCCGAACCGCTGTTTGCCATCGCAGCCCGGTACCGCGCCGACGGGTGCTACCAACTCGGCTACGAGTTCGCCAAGCGCGCCGCAGATATCCCGTTCCCCGAACAGGACATGTTGTTTGTCCGCACCGACATCTACAACTGGCGCATAGCCGACGAACAAGCGGTGTGCGCCTCCTGGATCGGCAAGCACGCCGAGGCGTTCACGCTGTGGCGGCGGCTGCTGACCCGATCCGACCTCCCGGAGAACGAGCGCCAACGGATCGCGGAAAACCGCGACGTCTGCGCGCCGACGATGATCGAGGCGGCGTCCGCGTATCCCGACCCGGAGCTGCTGGCTTCCGTGCCGCGTCATGGCCGACACAACTCCGGGGTGGTCGTCAGCCTGGTCGCCGGGCCGGATCTCGCTGCCACCCAGCAGACGCTGGACTCATTCTTGCGCTGCTGCAACGACGTCTCGCGGGCCGGACGCTTCCTGGTCGTCGATGCCGGCCTATCCGGCCCGGATCGCGAAATACTATGCCAGCGTTACGAATTCCTCGACGTTGTTCACATCGGCGCTCAGCTCGGGCAAATCCGCGCCCAGATCCACGCACGGTTCTGGCTACATCTGGGCCAAGGCTGGCGATTCTTCGCACCCGAAAACCTGATCACCCGCCTCACGGCCGTCCTCGAAGCCGAACCGCAGGTGTATCAGGTGGGCATCAACCTCGGCGATGCGGTCAAGCTGACCGGCGTCAGCGCGCCCGAGCAGGCGGTGCGCCGAACACCGGAGGGCGGCCGATACCTGCTCACCGACGAGATCGCCACCGGCCCGGCGATGTTCGATACCGAACGACTGGACCGGCCCGGCGGTAGCACCGCCAGCCTCGACGAGGTGCTCTGCATCGCCGGCGACAGTAGCGATGCCGCTCTCTACACACCGGCGTTCTACGACGGGCAGGCCGCGGGATCGTCCGCCTCCGCCGCAGTGATGGTGCCGATGCTGGCCGAGCTGACCCGGCCCAATTCCGTGCTCGACGTTGGTTGTGGGGTCGGCGGTTGGGTCGCCAGCTGGCTGGACAGCGGCGCCGACGCCATCGGAGTGGACGGCGATCACGTCCCGCGCGCTCAGCTATGCATCCCCGCCGACCGGTTCATCGACTATGACCTGACCACCCGGTTGGACCTAGGTCGTCGATTCGACCTGGTTATCTGCCTTGAAGTGGCTGAACACCTGCCACCGGAGGCCGCCGAGACGCTCGTCGACAGCCTCTGCCGACACGGCGACGTGATCGTCTTCTCGGCGGCGATCCCCGGCCAGGGCGGAACGGGGCATATCAACGAGAGGTGGCCGAGCTTCTGGGCGGCGCTGTTTGCCGCCCACGGCTACCGGCCCTACGACCTCCTCCGCGGTCGGCTGTGGTGGGACACCCGATGCGAGTGGTGGTACCGGCAGAACGTGCTCGTCTACGCCACCGACGACGTCGCCCATGGGCACGGATGGCCCGACATGACCGGGCCGTTGGACATGGTCCATCCGGAACTTTTCGCACTGCGTGGTGGCGGGTGACCAGGCGCTAACCGCCCAGGCACCCCGGACCGAGCAACTCTTGAGGTCCCCCATCAATGCCGGCGAAGGCGTCACCCGCAGCGACTGATCCAGCTCCCGCGTGGTGATCCGGTCCCCGCTGACAAGCCGCACGTGCACCTGCGACAAGAACATCACCTCAAGCCCGCCGGGAAGCTCTTCTAATTATGCCGTGGTCCAACGAATTTCATCATCCGAGTCGCGGAGCCAGGGCCAGTTTCGCAGTTCCTTCCAGCCACGACGACGGCGACGGCGACACGGTGGTTGGGTCCGCCGGCGCGCGCGGCGGTGTTCTTCTTCGACGAAAGACCGACTGTCAAGCGTGGACCGCACCCCGCCAGCCCTGCCGATGAAAGCCGGCCGCGCCGCGATGATGACCCGTCAGCATCACCGCCGGTCACCTGTTCGCGGCCGTCAACGCCGCCACTGGTTCTGACCGACCTAACTGTTGGGCTCGCAGATCGTGGACCTGCAGCATCTCCCGTCCGAACCTTAAACCTCCAGTTGACCGCCCGATTCGAGATCATCCGAGAAGCCGGGAGTCCCCGTAGCGGCGGCAGCCGGGTGTACCGGCCTCGGCCCGGTTAACCGTTGGCCCCAAATGCGCCCTGCTTGCCCTCGGCGCCGATACCGCCATCCGTGCCGGGCAGGCCCGCCGTGGGGTTGTTGCCTCCGGTAGCCGTGCCGCCACTTCCAGCCGCTCCGCCGGCACCAGCGGCGCCGCCTTGGCCACCGACGCCGCCCTGGCCGGCAGCACCGCTGGAGCCCGCAAAACCGAGCAACCCTCCAGAGCCTGCGGTACCGGCGGCACCACCGGTCCCGCCGGTACCGCCGGTACCACCGGTACCGCCGCTACCACCGTCCCCGCCGTCCCCGCCGGTAGCGGAAACAATCCCAATGCCACTTCCATTGGCGCTACCGCCAGCGCCGCCGACGCCGCCGATACCGCCTGCCCCGCCGACGCCGCCGACGCCTCCGGTGCCGCCGGTGCCGGCGTGGCCCCCAATGCCGACCAGCAAGCCGCCCCGACCGCCGTCACCCCCGGTGCCTCCGGTGCCTCCGGTGCCTCCGGTACCTCCGGTGCCTCCGGTGCCTCCGGTGCCACCACCACCGCCAACCGCCTGACCACTCACCCCGTTGTTGTTGACGGTCATACTGGCTGGACCGCCGGCACCACCAGTGCCGCCCGCCGCGCCGGTGCCCGCCGATCCGCCAACGCCGCCCGTGCCGCCTTGCCCGCCGGCCCCGCCGTCGCCGAAGAACAGCCCACCATTCCCGCCGGCACCGCCATGACCGCCGACGCCGCCCGCGTTGACAGCACCGGCAACACTGCCAGGCCCCCCCAAGCCGCCATTACCGCCAAAACCGCCCTTGGCATCCAGGGCATTGAAGCCGTTGTTCACGGTACTTGCGGTGCCGCCGGCACCGCCCGTCCCGCCGACCTGCCCAACGGTTCCTTGAGGCCCCGGATTTCCGGCGCCGCCCTGGGTCGAGCCATTGGTGCTAATTTGGCTGATGCCACCCCCACCGGTGGTCGCGGTGCCGCCGTCGGGAGTGGTCACGCCGGCTCCGGCCAGCCCGGTGCCGCCCTGCCCACCGGCGCCGCCGCTGCCGAACATCACAGCGCTGCCACCCTTGCCTCCCATGCCGGGAGCCCCGCCATTAAAGCCTGAAACCGCAGCACCGCCCTGCCCACCGACACCGCCGTTGCCATACAGTAACCCGCCGCCGCCGCCATGGCCGCCAGCCGCACCGTAGCCACCGTGGCCGCCGGCCCCGCCGCTGCCGAACAAACCGGCGTTTCCGCCATTGCCCCCTGCCAAACCGGAGTCACCTGGTTGGCTATAGCCCGCCCCGCCATTGCCCAACAACAGGCCGCCATTGCCGCCGTCGGGATGTGCGGCCGTCCCACTGGTGCCGGTGCCGATCAACGGCCGCCCCAACAAATACTCGGTCGGCGCATTGATGGCATTGAGGATCTGTTCCTCAATGGTCTGCAGGGGTGAAACACTAGCGGCATCGGCAGCCGCATACGCTCCTGCGCCCGAGTTCAGGGCCTGCACGAACTGGTTGTGAAATGCCGCCGCCTGCGCGCTTACTGTCTGAAATGCCTGTCCATGCGCACTAAATAACGTGGCGATGGCCGCCGACACCTCATCGGTACCCGCGGCCATGATCCCGCTTGTCTGAGCCGCCGCCGCAGCCCGCGCGACATCGATGGACGACCCCATAGTGGTCAATTCTCCAGCTGGCCGCGCTCACCATCTCCGGCGTTACCATCACGTACGACATCAGCTCTCCTCCGAATCAGCCAAACACGTGGAAGCAAACCGGCCCTGACTCATTGGTAAGCGAAAGTAACACAACCCGAGGCCGGGAAACGAGTAACCGGAAAAAACTGACCCAATCGCGAATCCTGCGGCAGGTCAACGGTTCTCAAATCGCGTTCCGCTTTAGCCTAACTGCCCAGGCACCCCGGACCGAGCAGCTCCTTGAGGTCCCCCATCAATGCCGGCGAAGGCGTCACCCGCAGCGACTGATCCAGCTCCAGCGTGGTGATCCGGTCCCCGCTGATCAGCCGCAAGTGCACCTGCGAGGTGCCGGGATGACGCGCCAGCACCTGCTTGAGGGCGGTCACCTTGTCGAAGGTGCACTGCCGGGTAGGCAGACTGACGGCCAGCGGCCGCTGCGCCTGTGCGTTGGAAAAGTCTGGCACCACAAGCTCATTGGCGATCAACGAAACCCGGTCATCACGGATCGCGACCTTGGCGTTGACCAGCACCACGGCGTCGTCGGCGATTTCGGCGCCGTAGCTGGAATAGGTGTGCGGGAAGAACATCACCTCGATTCCACCGGTAAGGTCTTCCAGTTGCGCTGAAGCCCAAGGCATTCCGTTCTTGTTGACCCGTCTGTTGACCGATGCCAGAATGCCGCCCACCCGCACCTGGGCGTCGTTGGGCACATCGCCGTCAAGGATCGCCGGAATTGCGGTATCGACCTGGCCGGCGAGCAGGTGTGCCACCCCGTTGAGCGGATGCCCGGACACGTACAGGCCCAGCATCTCTCGTTCCAGGGCCAGCTTGTGCTTGTCCTCCCACTCGTCGTCGGGGACCTTGATGGTGAACACGGGGTCCGCTGCGCCGGTCCCGTCGTCATTGCCGCCGAACAGGTCGAACTGCCCCATCGCCTCGGCCTTCTTGGTGCCCAGCACCGAGTCCACCGCGTCGGTGTGGACCAGGAACAGACCTTTGCGAGCATGGCCCAGCGAGTCGAACGCCCCTGCTTTGATCAACGACTCGGTGACCTTCTTGTTGCACGCCGAGATGTCAATCTTGTTCAGATAGTCCGAGAAGTCGGTGAATTTGCCCTTGTCGTTGCGGGTTTGGATCAGCGAGCCAACGACGTTGGCGCCAACGTTGCGTACCGCGCCCAGGCCGTAGCGGATGTCCTCGCCCACCGACGCGAAGTTCAGCCCGGACTCGTTGACGTCCGGCGGCAAGACGGTGATGCCCAGCTTGCGGCAGTCGGCCAGATAGACGGCTGCCTTGTCTTTGTCGTCGCCCACCGAAGTCAGCAGGCCGGCCATGTATTCGGCCGGGTAGTTGGCCTTGAGGTAGGCCGTCCAGTAGGAGACCAGCCCGTAGCCGGCGGCGTGCGATTTGTTGAACGCGTAGTCAGCGAACGGCAGGATGGTGTCCCACAGCGCCTTGATGGCACCGGAGGAGAATCCGTTGGCCTGCATGCCCTGTGAGAAGCCTTCGTACTCCTTGTCGAGCACTTCGCGCTTCTTCTTGCCCATCGCCTTGCGCAGAATGTCGGCTCGGGCCAGCGAGTAGCTGGCCACTTTCTGCGCGATGCGCATGATCTGCTCTTGGTAGACGATGAGGCCGTAGGTTTCGGCCAGGATCTCGCGGAGCGGTTCGGCGAGCTCGGGATGGATCGGTTTGATCGCCTGCCGGCCGTTCTTGCGGTCGGCGTAGTCGTTGTGGGCGTTCATGCCCATCGGGCCAGGCCGGTACAGCGCCAGCACCGCGACGATGTCTTCGAAGCCGGTCGGTTGCATGCGGCGCAGCAGGTCGCGCATCGGGCCGCCGTCGAGCTGGAACACACCCAGGGTGTCGCCGCGGCCCAGCAGTTCATAGGTGGGCTTGTCGTCCAGCGGCACCGATTCCAGGTCGAGGTCAATTCCCTTGTTGGCCTTGATGTTATCGATCGCGTCGCCGATGATCGTCAGGTTGCGCAGGCCCAGGAAGTCCATCTTCAGCAGGCCGATCGCCTCACACGACGGGTAGTCCCAGCCGGTGATGATGGCCCCGTCCTGCGGTCGCTTCCACAACGGGATGGCCTCGGTGAGCGGCTCGCTGCTCATGATGACCGCACAGGCGTGCACGCCAGCGTTGCGGATCAGGCCTTCCAGCCCGAGTGCGGTCTGGTAGATGGTGCGCACGTCCGGATCGGTTTCGATCAGGCCGCGAACCTCAGCGGCTTCCTTGTATCGCTCGTGAGCGGGATCGGTGATGCCCGACAGCGGAATGTCCTTGGCCATGATGGCTGGCGGCAATGCCTTGGTGATCCGGTCGGCAATCGCGAAGCCGGGTTGCCCATAGTGGATTCGCGCCGAGTCCTTCAGTGCCGCTTTGGTTTTGATGGTGCCGAAGGTGATGACCTGGGCTACCCGGTCGTGGCCCCATTTGTCGGCGGCGTAGCGCACCATCTCGCCGCGGCGGCGGTCGTCGAAGTCGATGTCGATGTCGGGCATCGACGTGCGCTCGGGGTTGAGGAAGCGCTCGAATAGCAGACCGTGCGGAATCGGGTCGATGTCGGTGATGCCGAGGGCGTAAGCGACCAGGGAGCCGGCGGCCGAGCCGCGGCCCGGTCCGACGCGGATGCCGACCGACTTCGCGTAGCCGATCAAGTCGGCGACGATCAAGAAGTAGGACGGAAAACCCTTGGCGCAGATCACATCGATCTCGTAGTCCGCGCGGGTGATGTAGCTCTCGGGCGGTCCGTCGGGGAACCTTCGGCGCAGTCCCGCGGCCACCTCATGGTGCAACCAGGACGCGGGGTCGTGGCCGTCGGGAACCGGGAAGACCGGCATCCGGTCACGCGGTGTCCACACGTCGGCGTATGGCTGCACGCGTTCGGCGATCAACAGCGTGGAGTCGCAGGCGCCGGGGACCTCGTCGTCCCAGATCTGGCGCATTTCAGCGGCCGACTTGAGGTAGTAGCCGTCGCCGTCGAACTTGAAGCGATTGGGGTCCGACAGGGTCTTGCCGGTTTGGACGCACAGCAGCGCTTCGTGGTTGTGGGCCGCGTCGCGGGTCACGTAGTGGCAGTCGTTGGTGGCCAGCGGTGGAATGTTGAGGGTGCGGCCGACGTGCAGCAGCCCCTCACGGACCCGCCGTTCGATGGTCAGCCCGTGATCCATCAGCTCGAGGAAGTAGTTGTCCGGCCCCACGATCTCGCGCCATCTGGCCGCCGCTTCCAGCGCCTCACGCTCCTGACCGAGGCGAAGGCGGGTCTGCACCTCACCCGAGGGGCAGCCGGTGGTGATGATGATTCCCTCGGCGTGCTCGGCGATGAGCTCAGCATCCATGCGCGACCACTTGCTCAGCTGGCCCTCGAAGGATGCCAGCGACGACAGCTTGAACAGGTTGCGCAGGCCGGTGGCATTCTCGGCCATCATCGTCAAGTGGGTGTATGAGCCACTTCCCGAGATGTCGTCGGCCTTCTGGCTCGGGTCGCCCCAGAAGATGCGCCGGGTATCAAAACGAGACGCGGGCGCGATATACGCCTCGACGCCGATGATCGGTTTGATCCCCGCCTGAGTCGCCGAGTTGTAGAACTCGCTGGCGCCGAACATGTTTCCGTGATCGGTCATGCCGATCGCCGGCATCTGCAGCCGCTCGACCTCGGCCAGCATGGGGTTGATCTTCGCGGCACCGTCCAGCATCGAGTACTCGGTGTGGTTATGCAGGTGCACGAAGCTCCGCGACGAAGAACCGCTCATAGGGACGCCAGTCTATGACTGAGCACCGACGGCTTTCGCGCGTGTCGCGAAGTGTGTCGCGTGGTCGCTATGCATACAGCTCGACGAACTGCTGCAGCGACTTTTCCACGTCGCCCTTGACGGCTCGGGCAGCTGCCGAACCCACCGGCCCGAACAGCGCGCGACCGCCCAGTTCAAGGCGCAAGCCAAGGCTGCATCCGTCTTCTGCCGGTATCACCGTGAGGGTGACACCGTACTTGGCGCCGCCTTTGCCGGAGCCCGACAGTGCAACCTCGTGGGGCGGATTCCATTTGGTGACCGTCCAGGTGACTCGGTTGCGCATGCCCTTGGCCCGGGCCACACCCACGATTTCGACGCCTTCGCTCAACTCGTCCGGGAGCTCGCTGCGCCATCCCTCGTGGATCACCAGCCAATCACCCAACTCCGACAGATTGGAAACGTGCGCCCACGTGTCGTGTGGGGTCATCGGAACGTCGGCGGTCATCGCAACGGAAGCCATCGCACGAGCCTAGCCGTGGTGACGATGCGGGCCGCATGGCCCGCTGAGGAGCACGGCAATCACACCTAGCCGTGGTGACGATGCGGGCCGCATGGCCCGCTGAGGAGCACGGCAATCACACCTAGCCGTGGCGACGATGCGGGCCGCATGGCCCGCTGAGTGTGCGCTGATGGCCTCGACGGTGCGCTGATGGCGCCGAGTGTGCGCTGATGGCGTCGAGCGTGCCGTCAGGGTGGGCCGCGCGCGGATGTACCGCCCTGCGCGCACGCTCAAAGCCGTCACCGCACACTCCAAAGCCGTCATCGCACACTCGATACGCGGAAGCCGACCTGATGACGTATGAAGCTTCTGCGCCTGATGACGCATGAAGCTTCTGCGCCTGCACCGAATACCGGGCCTTTGCAAGAGGTTCAAGCGAAAGCCGCATATCACCGCCGACTACAACCGCCAAAGCAAGCGTGGGCTCCAAGGCTGTGCCCGTCGACGCGCTGATCAAGTCGATACAGCTTCGTAGCAGCATGCAGAAAGCCCGCGGTAGCCCGCGGGATCACCTCAGCCCGGCAACCAACCTCGAAGCACCGCCCCGTCAGCATCGCCTAGCCCGACACCTGCTTCAACGCCCGCACCCCATCCATCTCCGGCGGAACTAACGACCCAACACCCATCCATCGCAGCCACCGACCAATCTCAGCTGGGATGCTCAAGTTGAACTGGGCCAATCGCCGTCCGCCCGGCGCCGGACGACGCCTACCGAGACTGCTGAGACAGATGCCACGTGAGCTGACACGCTCTAGCGACCGGGTCCCCCACGCAGCCGGTTGCCGATCCGGATCGCGGGCAGCAACAGGGTCCGCGGCGCGAATCTGCCACCGGTGCTGACCAATTTGGGCACTGCTCCGGGGACCACGGTGCGTTTACCGGCGAGCATCCCCGCGATCGCGGCTTCGGCGACGTCGCGCGGCGATACCTGCGCGATCGGAATGCTGAAGCGCTCGGCGCTGGCGATCTCGGCCCACTCCGTGGGCACCGGGCCCGGGCACAATGCCGTGACGGACACGCCGGTTCCGTGCAGCTCCTCTTGGACGGCTTCGGAGAAGGTCAGCACAAAGGCCTTCGAGGCGGAGTACACCGCCATGAACGGAATCGGCTGGAAGCCGGCGATCGACGCGATGTTGAGCACCGCGCCCGCGCCCCGCTCCACCATGCCGGGCAGTGCTGCGCGGGTGAGTTCCATGAGAGCCAGCGCGTTGAGGGTGACCTGCTCACTTTCGCGCTCGGGTGACATCTCGTAGAAACGGCCGCTGGTGCCGAAGCCCGCGCTGTTGCATAGACCGGCGATCTCGTCGCTACCCAGCCGATCGGCCAGCTGTACCCTGGCTTGCGCATCGGCCAGATCGAGTGGCAAGACTTCAACGCCCACCGAGAACTCCCCGCGCAATTGTTCGGCGAGTTCCTCGAGACGCTCGCGGCGCCGGGCGACCAGCACCAGCGGAAAGCCGCGGCGGGCCAGACCGCGAGCCAGTTCGACTCCAATACCTGATGAGGCGCCGGTGATGACGACGGTGGCCTGCTTGTTCGGTTTGGGAAGACTCATGATGTCACCAATGTATCCCTCGGGTCGCCTGCACGAATGTTTCGCTTCTCTTGTCCAAATCCGATGTGTCCGTTAGTGATTCGCCTCCTTTGGCCGCGGCGGAATCCCTGAACATGCTGAACGCCCGGTTGCGGACCCGGTCCATGACGGCCGGGTTGACAGCGTCGGCCACCGCCGCGAATTGCCCGAAGGGCGAACTCGCCCGCCGGGGCCGGTGCACGATCGCGTCGGTGATCACACCGGCCGCCTGGTCCGGGGTCAGCGTGGGGAATTTGTCGTAGATCGCGGTCGGGCTGATCATCGGCGTTCGCACCAGCGCCATGTGCACGGTGGTGAACCGCACGTTGTCGTTGACCGTCTCGGCTTGCAGCGCGTCACACAGGCTGTCCAACGCGGCCTTGCTGGCGATGTAAGCGCCGAAACGCGGAGCGCGAGTTTGCACGCCGACCGACGAGACATTGATGATCTGGCCGAATCCGCGTTCCCGCATACCCGGAATGAACTTGAGGATGAGCTGGACCGCGCCGAGATAGTTCAGTTGCATGGTCCGCTGGTAGTCGTGAATCCGGTCATACGACAACTCCAGTGAGCGCCGAATTGATCTGCCCGCGTTGTTGATCAGGATGTCGACCCGGCCCAGATCCGCCAGTACCTGGTCGGCCATCGCCGCGATGGCATCCATGTCAGACAGATCGCACGGGTAGACGTGCGCGGCCCCGCCATTGCCGCGGATATCCTCGGCCACCTTTTCCAGGTTCTCCCTGGTGCGCGCGACCAGCACAACCGTGCCGCCGGCCTCGGCGATCTTCTTCGCGGCCGCCTCGCCGATACCCGACGATCCGCCGGTGATGAGGACGATCTTGCCCTCAACCGCGTCGCCCAGCGTCCGGCCCTGCACCGCATCGAGCAGATTCCTCAGATAGAAGGGCCGATATCGCCCGGCAGAGTTCGGCGTGTTGACGATATTGGACACCGTCGCGAACGGCTTTTCGACGAGGTTCGCTAAGTCACCAAGATTCATCGGTTGTCGCTCCTGATGGCGGTGTGGTGGATGTGACGTTGGTCATGAAGCAAACCTAGGGCATCGGTCAACGACTGGGGCGAACCCGTCGCCAAACCGGGCCGGCCCACACCTCCAAAAAACGGGGCCGCCACCCGCGTTGCTACGCAATCGACTTGTTACAGCAGATAATCCGGGGGTGATCGCGCCCTAACGGCCAAGCAACGCCGAGCTGTTCCCCTGACCGGATGGAACTACTGTCACGCTTCCGCAGACGCGAACCGGCCAGCATCTACGACCAGGTCGGTGGCTACCAGGCGATCGAGGGCGTCGTCGACGACTTCTACGTTCGGGTGCTCGCCGATGACCAACTCGCTGGCTTCTTCGCCGGCACGAACATGAGCCGGCTCAAGGGCAGACAGACGGAATTTTTTGCCGCAGCCCTGGGCGGACCGCAGCCCTACACCGGCGCGCCCATGAAGCAGGTACATCAGGGCCGCGGCATCACCATGCACCACTTCGCCCTGGTGGCCGGACACCTGGGCGACGCGCTGACCGCCGCCGGCGTGCCACCCGCAACGGTCACCGAAATCCTCAAGGTCATCTCACCGTTGGCCGCCGACATCGCATCCGACGAGAGCTCCAGGGCCAGGGTCTGAGCCGGGCCGAACCGGTCGGCAACCCACGATGAGTCAGCGCTCGCCCACTGCGGCAAGCCGGCGCCGCAGGTATGTGACGACGCCGGCGTCTGTACTCAGGTCGATGGCCGTGCGGTAGGCCTGCGCGGCGGCCGCGGGACGCCCGAATGCGACCAGCAGATGCGCCCGGACGGCCCAGGCCGGCTGGAACCGCGCAACCGCAGGGTCGGCAATCGCATCAAGCGCGCTGAGCCCGGCCTGCGGCCCGTCGAGCTCAGCGTCAACTGCCGCCAGCGACACCGACGCACCCAGCGACGGCGCGACACGCAACAGCGCGCGGTGCAGCTTGCGCAGCGATAACCAGTCGACGTGACCGCCGTGCGCGCGGACACAATGCGCCGACTGGATCGCCGCCTCGTATTGATATCTCCCAGGACAGCCGATGCGGTGTGCGCGACGCAGCAGTACCTCCCCCCGCGCAATCATCACCGAATCCCAGAGCCGGGCGTCTTGTTCGTCCAGCGGCACGAACTCGCCCCGGCTGGTGCGCCGCGCAGCCCGACGCGACTCCGACAGACACAGCAGCGCCGCCAAGCCGAGTGCTTCGGGCTGGTCGGGCAGTAATTCGGCCAGCAGCAATCCCAGATGCAGCGCCTCAGCCGACAACGATTCCGTCGGTTCAGCGCACGGCGCTGCCTGCCAGTCGATCGCAAACGCTCCGTATACGGCCTCCAGAACCGCAGGCAGCCGCTCGTCGAGTTCGGCGCGAGCCGGCACCACGAAGGGTATGCGCGTGTCACGGATTCGGCGCTTGGCACGGACCAGTCGCTGCGCCATCGTGGCGGCCGGAATCGAGAACGCCCGGCCGATCGCGGCCGCGTCGATACCGAGCACGGTCTGCAGCATCAAGGGTGCGCGGCAGTTCTCGGCGATTGCCGGATGCGCGCACACCAGCATCAGCTCGAGGCGGCGGTCCAGAATCGCATCCGGATCATCGTTGAATTCGTATGCGGCGGAAGTTGTTTCATCGAGCATATCGGTCATTCGGTAGGCATGCGACTTCCATCGGTCGCGCAGCCGGTTGCGGGCAACGGTGAGCAGCCAGCCGTCCGGATTGGCCGGTATTCCCTGGACGGGCCAGCGGATGAGCGCGCGCTCCAGCGCGTCGGCGAGGGCGTCTTCGGCCGCGGGTATGTCGCCGGTTGGCGCGGCCAGCAGCGCCAACAACCGACCGTATGATCCGCGAGCCAATTCAGCGACCCGAGCACGCACCTCACCCAGGGCGATACCACCCCTTACCGCGAGCGTAAGTGACTGCAACGGGCCGTATTTCGACCGTCCCCCATGCGGCCGCGGGGCACCGTCGCGCCCATGACAGGGCCGCATCCAGGTCGGGCACCTCGATGACGAACACCCCGCCGAGCCGTTCTTTGGTGTCGGCGAACGGTCCGTCCTGAATCTGCGGGACACCGTGGTGGGCAGTCAAGGTGGTGGATGCGACCGCCGGCTGCAGCACCTGGGTCCCGATCAGCACCCCCGCCGCGTCGAGATCGTCGGCATACGTGGCGAACGCCGCCCGTGCGGGGGCCATGTCTTCGTCACTCAGCCCGATCTGACCGCCCTCCTGGTAGTGCATGAGTAGGCAGTACTGCATGTTGATCTCCCCTTCCGACTCGATGGTGTCACCGCTATGACGATCGTGGTGGCACCAGATCGACGCGGGACGGAGGTCCGGAAGCCAGTCGACTGAGCCCGCCATCATCCCTCGGCTCGTAGCACCTCCAGCGCGTGCTGCAGGTCCGCCGGGTAGGGGCTGACGATCTCCACCCGCCGGCCATCGGCGGGATGAGCAAAGGCCAGCGACTGCGCGTGCAGCCACTGCCGTTCCAGGCCAAGCTTTTTCGCCAGCTTGGGGTCGGCTCCGTAAACCAGGTCACCGCAGCAGGGATGGCGCAGCGCGGCGAAATGCACCCGGATCTGGTGAGTGCGTCCGGTCTCGAGCTCTACGTCGAGCAGGCTGGCGGCGACGAAAGCCTCGATGGTGTCGTAGTGGGTCACGCTGTGCCGGCCGTTCGTGGTGACCGCGAATTTCCATTCGGGGCCGGGGTGGCGGCCGATCGGTGCGTCGATCGTGCCGCTGGACGGATCGGGGTGTCCTTGCACCAGAGCGTGATACCGCTTCTCGACGGTGCGGTGCTTGAATGCGCGCTTCAGCACGGTGTACGCCCGTTCCGACAATGCCACCACCATCACCCCGGAGGTGCCGACGTCGAGGCGATGCACAATGCCTTGCCGTTCGTGCACGCCGGATGTGGTGATGCGATAACCCGCAGCGGCAAGACCGCCGAGCACCGTGGGACCGGTCCAGCCCACCGATGCGTGCGCGGCGACCGCGGCCGGCTTGTCCACCGCGACGATGTCGTCGTCGGAATACAGAATCGTCATGCCCTCGATGTCGACGGGTATGTTTTCCAGCGGTGGCGGCGCCTCGGGCAGCCGAACCTCCAGCCACGCCCCCGATGTCAGCCGGTCGGATTTGCCCGCCGGCACGCCGTCCAGTTGAACGCCGCCGTCTTCGGCGATGGACGCCACCGCACTGCGGGAAAGTCCGAGCAGACGCGCCAGCCCGGCATCCACGCGCAGGCCCGCCAAGCCCTCCGGGACGGGCATCGAGCGGTCGGCCATCAGTGTTGATCAGCCTTACGCCGGCCAGTGTCTCCGTCGGCCTTGCGCCGAGTCGGTGCGGCGCGGTCGGCTTTACGCCGGCCTACGGTGTCGAAATCGAAGCCCAGGATCGACAGGACCACCAGCAGGATCGCACCGCCGACCACCGACGGATCGGCGACGTTGAACACCGGCCACCAGCCGACCGACAAGAAGTCGACGACATGTCCCCGAAGCGGCCCCGGCGCCCGGAAGAACCGGTCAACCAGATTGCCCATGGCGCCACCCAGAATCATCCCCAGCCCTAGCGCCCACCAGGGGGACACCAGCCGTCGTCCCATCCAGAAGATACCAACGACCACGCCCGACGCGATCAGCGTCAATACCCAGGTGTAGCCGGTCGCCATGGAGAAAGCGGCACCGGAATTGCGCACCAAAGTCCACGTCACGGTGTCGCCGATGATCGGCACCGGCTGTCCTGGCGGCAACAGCTTGACGGCCAGCACCTTGGTGACGATGTCCAGCGCCAACACGATCGCCGCAACCGACAGCAGCAAGCGCAGCCGCCTGGGCGGCGACTGCGACGCGGAAGCCTCGGCCTTCCCGGCTACCCTGCCATCCCCCGCCGTGGTCGGCGGATCGGCTGATCCCGTTGGTTCGTCAGGCACCCCACCATCATCCCCCAGTCCCGTGACCGACCCCACATGCGGATGGCGATACCCGGCATGCGAGATGATCGCAGCATGGGCCGCCTCACTGTCATCGCCACCGGCGGCACGATCGCCACCAGCACCGGCGCCGACGGAGTGCGCCGTCCATCGCGCAGCGGGACACAACTGACCGCGGCCCTCGGCGCAGATCTCGACGTCGACGCCGTGGACCTGATGGCACTCGACAGTTCGCAGTTGACACCGACAGATTGGGATCGCATCCGCGTCGCGGTGCAGACCGGCGTGGATGGCGGTGCAGTCGGTGTCGTCGTCACCCACGGCACCGACACCCTCGAAGAAACCGCACTCTGGCTGGACCTCACCTACTGCGGTACCGCTCCGGTGGTCGTCACCGGCGCCATGCGTAGCGCAGACGCCGCCGACCCGGACGGCCCGGCCAACCTGAGCGACGCGCTGACGCTGGCGGCCGACCCGGCGGCTCAGGACCACGGCGTGCTGGTGTGTTTCGCCGGTCGCGTATTGCAACCACTGGGCCTGCGCAAGGTGGGCGGCGGCGACGGCCTGAGCGGATTCGCCGGCGAGCTGCTCGGCACCGTCACCGGCACGGTGACCATGACGCGGCACAAGGCACGCCCGTACCTCGGCGAACTGCGGGCCGCCGAGGCGCCGCGCGTCGATATCGTCGCGGCGTATCCGGGAAGTGACGCCGTCGCGCTGGACGCCTGTGTGGCCGCCGGCGCCCGGGCAATCGTGCTCGAAGCGTTGGGCTCAGGAAATGCTGGGCTCGCGGTAATCGACGCGGTGCGCCGCCACTGCGATGACGGGGTGGTGGTCGCGGTCTCGACCCGGGTCGCCGGCGCGCGGGTGGGCGCCGGCTATGGTCCGGGTCACGATCTGGTCGACGCCGGCGCGGTGATGGTGCCGCGGCTGCCGCCGTCGCAGGCCCGGGTGTTGCTGATGGGCGCGCTGGCGGCCGGGCTACCGGCCGCCGAGGTCATCGGCCGCTGGGGCTGAGACGCCGGTCGGTTCGTCGGCCCGCAGCCGGCCGACATAATCCGGCCAGTCCAGGCTGTCGACCGGGTTGGCCGCGACGAGCTCGGCGGTGTCTATGGGAAACGTCCGCGCCGGACCCGGGCCCGAACTACGAGTCTCGAACCGGACGGTGACCACGCCGTGCCCGGCGCCCTGTACCCAGCCGTGCCCGAGTTCCGGGTGCGCGACGTCGTCGCCGATGCGCCATCCGGCGTTGCCGGCTCCACCAAATTGCGCGGCCCGTAGCGTGAGCAAGTCGTGCTGGGCGTCCTCCGCCGGATCCGATGACAAGTCCAAGTCCGGGAACAGCGACTCCTGCTGCACCTCGCTGAGCCCCGAAAAACCAACGCCGAGAAGGCGAATCGGCCCGATCTCAACGGGGTCCAGCAGCAGTCGCCGGGCCACCGCGATCAGCGCCCCCGCCTCGGTGGTCGCGTAGGGCATCGTCGCCGAACGGGTCAGGGTGCTCATGTCGGCCTTCTTCAGCTTCACAGTGACGGTGCGAGCTCCGCGGCCGTCGCGCAGCAGGCGTTGATAGGCGTGTTCGGCGATCGGTTCGATCGCCTCACGCAGCTGGTCAACGGTGGTCAGGTCGGCGGCGAAGGTGGACTCGGCGCTGATCTGCTTGGCTTCGGCTCGCTCGGCAATGGGCCGGTCGTCGATACCGCGGGCCAGCCGGTGCAGTGCGGGCCCGACAGTCGCGCCCAGGATGTTGGCCACCTCGACGTCGGTCAACGCGGCCAGCTGTCCCACCGTCTCGATGCCGAGTCGATGCAGCTTTTCCTCGGCGACCGGGCCGATGCCCCACAGCCGGCGCACTGGCAAGCCGCGCAGAAGCCCCTGTTCTTCCTCTCGGCGGACCACTCGAATGCCGTCGGGCTTGGCCAGTCCGGAGGCGATCTTGGCCATCTGCTTGCCCGAGCCGGCCCCGACGGAGGCCACCAGGCCGGTGTCCTCACGCACCCGTCGTCGCAACGATTCGCAGAACTTCTCGACGTCTTCGGCCGCTGCGGCGCGCAGATGGGGCGGTTCTGCGAAGGCCTCGTCGAAAGACAGCTGCTCGACCACCGGGACGAGGCTGCGCACGGCGTCGAAAACCCGGCGGCTGGCCAACCCGTACACCACACCGCGCGGCGGCAACACCACCGCCGTAACACCGATCAGCCGGCGCGCCTGGTGCATCGGCATGGCCGAGCGGGCACCGAAGACGCGCGCCTCGTAGCTGGCGCCGGCGACCACACCGCGTCCGCCCAGACCTCCCACCAACACCGGCCGGCCCTTCAGGGTAGGACGGGTGAGTTGTTCGACCGAGGCGAAGAACGCGTCCATGTCCAGGTGCAGCACCCAACGGGACTCCACAACGGGCAATGCTATTCGCGGCTACGGGACGCGTCCGTGGGCTAACGTCGGTCGGTATGGCAATGAATCTGGTTCACCGGCTGTGCTGCAACTCCGACCGCTGGGCCAGGGAAGTTGAAAGCCGGCTCTTGCCATGGGTGCTCGCCGACGTCGAGCTGGGTGACAACACCCTCGAGATCGGACCCGGATACGGCGCATTTCTGCGGCTACTGGCCGACATGACGGCGAACCTGACCGCTGTCGAAATCGACGCCCCGATGGCGCAGCGGCTGCAGGAACTCTACGGAGACCGGGCACGCATCATCATCGGCGACGGCACGGCTACCAGACTGCCCGCCGACGAGTTCAGCTCGGTGGTGTCGTTCACCATGCTGCACCATGTACCGACTGCGAACCTGCAGAACCGGCTGTTGGGCGAGGCCTTCCGGGTACTGCGCCCGGGCGGCGTATTCGCCGGCAGCGACGGCGTGCCGTCTCTGATGTTCACCATGTTGCACCTTCGCGACACCTGCAACCCGATCCCGCCGGCAACCTTGCCGGACCGCTTGCGCGCAGCGGGTTTTCGCGACGTCGACGTTGAAGTTCGCGACCGCAGGCAGCGCTGGCGGGCGATCAAACCCGCGGCATGACCCCCCACTGACCAACCGTGTCGCTGCGAAGCGACATCAGAAAGGCCAAGGAAACGCAACGTGTGTCCAAGCCACGCCGGGTCCGGCTCCGTCCATCGGTTCGGCGACGACATCCCCGCTAAAATCTGTCGACAGGTCAGCGAGCGGTGTACGCATCCGGCCCAACTGCTGCGGAAGGCCCGGTTCGCCCCGCCGGTGGAGCAGTTGGCGATTGGCGGCACCCGGTAGGTACATCGTCGGCCCTTGCCGACCCGCCCCACAGCAACCGTCAATCCCCAACCGACCAGAGCGGAGAAAGCAGTGACCCAGGACATGACCGACACCGTCGACCGGACCCGGCTACCGTTGCCGGACACTCCGACCGGCGGGAAAGCCGGGCGTACGGTTTCCGAGTCGACGATGCCCACCATCACTCCAATCCGCCCACCGCAGAACGCGCCGAACGTGGTGATCGTTTTGCTCGACGATGTCGGATTCGGGGCCACCGCGACATTCGGCGGCCCGGTCCCCACTCCTACCGGCGATGCATTGGCACAGGAAGGCCTGCGGTACAACCGGTTTCACACCACGGCCCTGTGCTCTCCGACGCGCGCCGCGCTGTTGACCGGCAGGAACCATCACGCGGTCAACACGGGCAACATCACCGAGTGGGCCACCGGGTATGACGGCTACAACAGTATCATCCCCAAGTCTGCCGCTACCATTGCCGAAACGCTTCGCCAAAATGGCTACAGCACAGCAGCATTCGGTAAGTGGCACAACACCCCGGTATGGGAGGTGAGTCCGGCCGGCCCGTTCGACAGGTGGCCAACCGGAATGGGTTTCGAAGAGTTCTACGGATTCATGGGCGGTGAAGCCCACCAGTACAATCCCGGCTTGTATCACGGTACGACTCCGATCGAACGTCCCGAAGGCGTTGAGAACTACCACCTTACGACCGACCTCGCGGATCGGATGATCGAATGGGTACATCGGCAGCAGGCCATGTCGCCCGACCGACCGTTTTTCGTCTACTGGGCGCCCGGCGCCACCCATGCGCCGCACCACGTGGCACCGGAATGGAGCGAACCTTTTCGTGGCCGGTTCGACGGCGGCTGGGACAAGCTGCGTGAAGAAATCTATGCGCGGCAGCAGGAATTGGGCGTGATCCCGGCAGATGCCGCGTTGACGCCGCGCCATGAATCGATACCCGCCTGGGACACGATGTCTGCCGAGCAGCAGCGCATCGCATCGCGTCTCATGGAGGTCTACGCCGGATTCCTGGCCCACACCGATCACGAGATCGGCCGGATCGTCACCGCGCTGAAGGACATGAGCGTCTGGGAAAATACGATGTTCGTCTACATCATCGGTGACAACGGCGCAGCAGCCGCCGGCGGGATAACCGGTGTCTTCAATGAGATGGTGACGTTGAACGGCCTCCAAGAAGACCCCGAGATCGTTCTGTCGAGGATCGACGATTTCGGCGGGCCGAAGGCCAGCAACGAATATCCGGTCGGCTTCGCCTGGTCGATGTGCACCCCGTTCCAGTTCACCAAGCAGTTCGCCAGTCACTTCGGCGGCACCCGCAATCCGATGGTTGTGACCTGGCCACGACGCATCAATGACTGCGGCGGGCTGCGTTCGCAGTTTCACCATGTCATCGATATCGCCCCAACCATCTTGGAAGCCGCCGGCATCCCCGCACCGGTTGTTGTCAACGGCGTGCCGCAGCAGCCCTACGACGGCATCAGCCTGGCGTACACATTTGACGACGCGGCCGCCCCGGACCGGCGTCGCACCCAGTATTTCGAGATCAAGGGCATCCGCGGGATCTATCACGATGACTGGATGGCCTGCACCTATCACGGCAAGATTCAGTGGCAACCGGGTTCGAAGATGCCCGCCTTCTCCGATGACCGCTGGGAGCTCTACGACCTGTCGCAAGACTACAGTCAAGCCGTTGATCTTTCCGCGCAGCATCCCGACCGGCTTGCCGAGTTGAAGGCACTATTCGACGCGGAAGGCGAGAAAAACCATGTCTTTCCGCTCGATGACCGCGGCCCCGCACGGGCGATCGGTGCGCGGCCGACGGTTCTGGGCCAGCGAACTTCGATTTCGTTGGGGCACGGATCAATCCGAATGCCTGAAGACATTATTCGGTGCGCCTTTAACCGGTCCTACTCGATTACCGCGGTCATCGACACTCCCGGTGGGGAGACGGTCGAGGGCGTTCTTCTGGCCGCCGGCGGCTACTTCGCCGGACTGGCTCTCTACGTGCAGAACGGCCTGGCCAAGTTCACCTACAACTATTTCGGGTCGAAATACACGACCGTCGCCGCTGCCACACCCCTGCCCGCAGGCAATGCGACGGTCGCGATCGAATTCGACTATGACGGTGGAGGTTTGGGCAAAGGCGGCGTCGCGCGACTGCTGGTGAACGAGTGCCAGGCAGGCGAATCGCGCATCGAGCGGACCGTCCCGCTGGGCTTCAGCGCCGACGAGGGGCTGGATATCGGACTCGATGGCGGCACCCCCGCCGCTGACACCTATGAGGGCACCTTCCCGTTCAACGGCACCATCAAGGAGGTGACGATCCGGCTGCTCTAAGGCGCGGCCCGCCGGACGCAACCAGCTTTCGTAATCGCCACCCGCACCCCGTCACCGATCTCGACACCGCCGGCCGGCTCGCCGAATTCGAAGCTAGTTGCCAGGATTTCGCCGGCAATGAGTTCACGATGGGTGTATGCCCAGTCTTGACGCTCGGCGGGCACCGATATCACCACGCTGATCCGGTCGGATACCTCTAGCCCGGTCGACTTGCGCAGCTCTTGCAGTTCCCTGATACGGTCTTTGGCCCAGCCCTCGGCCTCCAATTCCGGGGTCACCGTGCCGTCCAGCACCACCAATCCGGCACCGCCGGGCAGGGCTGCGGTCGAGTCCGGGTCGGCGGCCACCAGCCGCGAGCTGTATTCCTCCGGTTGCAGGACCGCGGGCCCCGCGGTCAACGTGCCGTCGGGATTGACGACGCCGCCGCCGGCCTTGACCGCCTTGATCGCGGCTTGCACGTCCTTGCCCAGCCGTGGCCCGGCCACCCTGGCGTTGACGGTCAGCTCGAACCGCCCGTAGGTGTCGATGTCGTCGGTGAGCTCGACCTGTTTGACGTTGAGCTCGTCGGCGATCAGCTCGGAGAATGGCTTGAGCCGTTGCGGATCAGCCACTGCCACAGTTAGTTTCGACAACGGCAAGCGGACCCTCAGTTTCTTGGCCTTGCGCAGTGATGACGCGGCCGAGCATACTTCGCGCACCTGATCCATCGCGGCCACCAGGTCGGCGTCGGCAGGCACCGCATCGGCCTGCGGCCAGTCCGTCAGATGAACAGAACGCTCACCGGTCACAGCACGCCAGATCACCTCGGCAATCAACGGGAGCAACGGCGCAGCCAGTCTGGCGGTGACCTCCAGAACCGTGTGCAGGGTGTCGATGGCATCGTCGTCTTCTTCCCAGAATCGCAACCGTGACCGCCGCACATACCAATTCGTCAGCGCCTCGGTGAACTGCCGCAGCTGTTCGCAGGCGCCGGAGAGGTCGCACACCTCCATCGACCGGGTGAGGTCGTCGCGCAGCACCGCCAGCTTGGCCAGGATGTAACGGTCCAGCACATGCGGCGAATCGGTGCGCCAGGTACCAACTTTCGGAGCATATAAGGCCAAGAAGCTGTAGGCATTCCACAACGGCCGTAAGACCTGCCGCACCCCGTCACGGATCCCCTGCTCGGTGACAATTAGGTTGCCGCCGCGCAGAATCGGCGAGGCCATCAAGAACCAGCGCATGGCGTCGGAGCCGTCCCGGTGAAACACCTCGTTGACGTCGGGATAGTTTCGCAGCGACTTGCTCATTTTCTGGCCGTCGGAGCCAAGTACGATCCCGTGCGCCACACAGGTTTTGAACGCGGGCCGGTCGAACAGCGCGGTCGCCAGCACGTGCAGGGTGTAGAACCAGCCACGGGTCTGCCCGATGTACTCGACGATGAAATCCCCGGGATAGTGGGCATCGACCCGTTGGTCAGGATCGGCGCAATCGACCCCGTCGAACCAGTCACGGTTTTCGAATGGGTAGTGCACCTGTGCGTAAGGCATGGAGCCCGAGTCGAACCACACGTCGAGCACATCAGGGATGCGCCGCATCGTGCTTTCCCCGGTGGGATCGTCGGGGTTGGGCCGGGTGAGCTCGTCGATGTAGGGCCGGTGCAGGTTGTCCGGCCGGATCCCGAAATCACGCTCCAGCTCGTCCAGGCTCCCGTACACATCGATTCTGGGGTATGCGGGATCATCCGACTTCCACACCGGGATCGGGGTGCCCCAGTACCGGTTTCGTGAGATGGACCAGTCGCGGGCGCCCTGCAGCCACTTTCCGAACTGGCCGTCCTTGACGTGCTCGGGATACCAGGTGATCCGTTGGTTGAGTTCGACCATGCGGTCCCGGAATTCCGTCACTGTGACGAACCAGGACGACACGGCTCGGTAGATCAACGGGTTACGGCAGCGCCAGCAATGCGGGTACGGGTGCTCGTAGGTTTCGTGGCGGATCAGCACTGCCCCGTTCGCAGCCGCCGGGCCATCGTGCCTCTTGAGGTCGCGGATGATCTGAGCGTTGGCGTCAAACACATGCTGCCCCCGGTATTCGGGCACGGTGGCGTCGAAACGGCCCTTGGCATCGACCGGCGTGACGGGCGCGATGCCGTTCGCCTCGGCGACCACCATGTCGTCTTCTCCGTAGGCCGGCGCCATATGCACAATTCCGGTGCCCTCTTCGGTGGTCACGAAATCACCTTCAAGTACACGAAAGGCGTTGGGAGAGTCCATAAAGTATGTAAATGGCGGCAAATACCGCATACCGAGTAGATCGGTCCCGCGGTAGGTGCCGAGTACCTCGGGCGCACCCCCGGGTTCGGCGTCCGGGTCGGCGCCGAGTTCGCGGGTGTAGGCGGTCAGCCGCGCCTCCGCCAGCACGAAGCGCCGATCACCGGCCCTGACCTGCACATACGTCACATCAGGATGAACGGCCACGGCCAGATTCGACGGTAGCGTCCACGGTGTCGTCGTCCACACCAGCAGGAATGCGCCGGTTAGCTCGGTATGTGGTTGGGTGCTCACCAGCTCGAAGCCGACCGTGATCGCGGGATCCTGGCGGCTCTGGTAAACGTCGTCGTCCATCCGCAATTCGTGGTTGGACAGCGGGGTTTCGTCACGCCAGCAGTAAGGCAGCACCCGGTAGCCCTCGTATGCCAGGCCTTTGTTCCAAAGCTGTTTGAATGCCCAGATCACCGATTCCATGTACGGCAGATCAAGTGTCTTGTAGTCATTGTCGAAATCGACCCAGCGAGCCTGGCGGGTCACATAGTCCTGCCATTCGTCGGTGTAGCGCAACACCGAAGCCCGGCAGGCATCGTTGAACGCGGCGATCCCCATGGCGTCGATCTGTGATTTGTCGGTGATGCCCAGTTGGCGCTCAACCTCTAGTTCGGCGGGCAACCCGTGGGTGTCCCAGCCGAAGCGGCGTTCCACCTTGTAGCCGCGCATGGTTCGATACCGCGGCACGATGTCCTTCACATAGCCGGTCAGCAGATGCCCGTAATGCGGCAGACCGTTAGCGAACGGCGGCCCGTCATAGAACACGTATTCCGGGGCGCCGTCGCGACGGGCGATGCTGGCCCGGAAGGTGCCGTCGCCGGCCCAATAATCAAGGACCTGGGCTTCCATCGCGGGGAAGTCCGGAGAGCCACCGCGTTGGTCGGCACCCACTTCGCTGCGCGGGTAGGCGCTTTCGGTCATGCCGTCTCCTGTGTCATCGGTCACAAGACACGGGGACGACGACGCGCCGGCAGCGCATACACCGCGGTACCACCCCGCTTGCCGTGGCTGCGCACGGCCGCTCGTTGGGGCTGTGACGGGCCCACCCGTTCGGTTCTACTGGGCTTTTAGGCTGTTCTTCCGAAGGCTCACCGGTGATAGCCGGATCAACGCCGTTGCACCAGATCCTACCCCGCCGCAACCGTAGGAGCCCCGCCCAGCCAACCAACTGCGGCCCTTCGACCACGGGTTTAGACCCAATGCAGCGAAAACCGAAATTTAAGTACCAACAATCAACTAGGCTCAGCTCACCAACGCTACAAACTAAATACCCGGATGAACGGTCGTCACAACGTCGGGCATGGGCAACAACCCACACCGACGGCAATATAGACGTGCCTTCGGGGAGGCACGTCAAACTTAATGAGGGGGCATGTGAACACCACGATACCCGGCCTACCCAGTGCGGTCACGACCGCGGTCCGTTGGCCGGCCAGCCGTGCCGGCCAGTCCCACGGGCCCCGTGACGTGCAGTGGACCGGCACTGGTGGCACACGCCGAAATCGCTACGGTCAACACTTCGAACCCGGTTCACCGGGATCCCTACACATGTCAACAACGCGCCAGGTTCCGTGGACCACCTTTGGCTCTCCGGTGCATCGCAACCTGCTGACCGACTGGGAGGAAGAATGGTCAGAGTAGGGAAAGTAGAGGCCGGCACAATCCGCGATTGGGCTCCCGAGGCCGGCATGTTGGTGTCATGGCAACCGTCGCCCGCGTCGCTCGCCAAGGCGAAGCAAGCGCCTATCAGCGCGGTACCGCCCAGCTACATGCAAGCCCATCACCTGCGCAACTTCCGGTCCTACGCCAGCCGTGGCCTGGAGATGTCACGACTTCTCATATCCGCCTGGGATATTCCCGGTCGATGCGACATCCGCACCATGACGCATGTCATCAATGCGCACCTGCGTCGCCACGACACCTACCGAAGCTGGTTCGAGCACACCGAAGGTGATCGCTTCGTGCGACGGACCATGAACAAAGCCAACGACATTCAGTTCGTCGCGACGCAGCACGGTGAACTGACAGCCCAAAGTCAATGGCGCGACCACCTGCTGGCCACCCCGAGCCCACTGGAGTGGGATTGCTTTCGCTTCTCAATCATTCAGCGCGCAGACCATTTCACTTTCTGTGTGGCCATTGACCATCTGCACTGCGACGCGATGTTCGTCGGTGTCGCGTTCGCCGAGATCCATCTCATGTACGTCGCACTGGTCGGGGGCGGGGCGCCGCTGCGGCTTGCGGAAACGGGTAGCTACCACGACTACTGCACCCGGCAGCAGGAGCACCTGGCCGGGCTCACCCTGGAGTCCCCGCTCATCCGCAAATGGGCCGAGTTCTTCGACAGCAATGACGGGTCGCTGCCCAAATTCCCACTGCCGCTGGGCGACACGTCCGCGCCGTGCGAGATGATGGGCGTCCGGCTGATGGACGAGCGGCAGACCCTCGCCTTCGAGTCCGCGTGCTTGTCGGCAGGTGCCCGGTTCTGCGGCGGCGTACTCGCCATGTCGGCGGTCGCCGAGCACGAATTGACCGGAGCCGACGAGTATCACGCCATCGTCCCCATCGACATCCGGCGCACCCAGACGGATTTCATGACGACGGGTTGGTTCACCGGCTTCGTGCCAATCACCGTCCCCACCATCGGATCGTCGTTCGGTGAAATCGTCAAGGCCGCTCAGGAATGCTTTGATTCCGGCCGGGACCTCGCCGAAGTGCCGTTGGACCGCGTGCTGGAACTAGTTCCGTGGCTGCGCAAAGGACAATGGGGAGCACCGTTGCTCTTCTACCTCGACGCCGGCATTCCTCCGCTGTCGGCTCTGGCCAACTGTCACGTGGAGGGCCTGCACGCCCGGCTCTGCCACGACGGCGGCATGATGGGGCAAATCGACATCCGGGTGAACCGGTTCGAGAAAGAAACCCAGTTGACGGTGTTGTTCCCGAACAACCCGGTCGCCCGCGAATCGGTCACCCGCTACGCCGAGACGCTGAAGGCCGCGTATGTCCGGGTAGCCGAGGGACGCGAGGTGCTGCCCGCCCGGCGCCGCAACGGCAGTCAACTGCACCTTGCGTACAGCCGGCGCGCTTACGAACCCGCGACGGCGGTCCCCCCCTTGACCACGTGGCGCACCGGCTAGGCGTAAATCCAGGTTTTCCAATGAGTTTCGAATTGGCGAGCTCGTAGGCCATGACGGATAACCGGATCGCTTTTCTCGACCACGCGTCTTTTCTTCGGCTGCGCGCAACCGGCGTTGACACCGTCGGCCAGGTTACGTGGATCTACGATCGTGCGGTTGACATGGAAGGGTTGCACCGCTTCAACCGCAACCTCGGCCGTGGCTGGCTCGGGCGCCGGATCGAGCGTTCCCCGTTGCCGTTTGGCCGTCCCCGTTGGGTCGCATACCACGATGCGCTCGACATTGATGTGGCTGCCTCACCCCGGTCCCGCGCTGAAATCATGGGCTGGCTCGACGAGCGCGCGCAGATTCGGGTCGACCCCGAATACGGACCGTGCTGGCATCTCGGGGTCCTTCCGCTCGAGGACGGCGGAACGGTGGTAACCCTGATCACGTCCCACTCGGTGGTGGATGGCGTCGCACTGCATCTCGCAGTCCACGAGGCCGTCAACGGCATCACCCGGGATTTGGGCTACCCACCGCCGCGGTCGCGCAGTCGTGGCCGAGCATTGCTGATCGACACGTGGGACGCCGTTCGCGGGTTGCCCGAGGTTTTTCGGGCACTTATCGCCTGCATCACGCTCGTACTCAAGCGCGACTCGGCGACGGCACAACCAAACACATCACCGGCCGCCCCGAACCGCAGCAACGAATCAATCGTTGTGCCAGCCCTCACGTTTTCGTGTGATTTGGCGTCATGGGATGCCCGGGTACTCGAACTCGGCGGGTCCAGTAATTCGCTGTTCGTTGCCTTCGCGACCAGGCTCGCGCAGCTAATGGGACGGCTGAGCCCGGCCGATGGCGCTGTCACCATAACAATGCCGGTCAACGAACGTACCGAAGGCGATTTCCGGGCGAATGCACTCACAGCCATTACCTTCCGGGTCGATCCGGACCATGTGGTGACGGATTTGCAGCTCATCCGCAACGAGATGAAACAGAGCCTGGCCGCGCTCCACGACACCCCGAACGAGCTGCTCGAACCGCTGCCGTTGGTTCCGTATACGCCGCGGTGGCTGGCCAGGAAGATGGCAGCACTGGCTCTGGGAAGTTCGGATTTGCCGGTTTGCTGTTCGAACGTCAGCAATCTCAGTCAAGACCTCAACCGTATTGACGGCAGCGACGCCGACTACTTCTCGGCCCGGCTGTTCAATCAAGGTGCAACCAAACAAAACATCGAGCGGGAAAACGGCCAGCTTTACCTTTTCTGCGGGCGTCTGAATGAACACGTCTTCATTAGTGTGTCGTCCTATCAGCTGGGCGTGGAGAATTCGAACCGGTATCTGCGTGAATTGATCGAACAAACGCTCGCAGACTATCGGCTGACCGCAGAGGTATTCGGATAGCTCCAAGCCAACGGACGTTGGGGGGCGGGAAGCACCAGGTAGGGGCTGATGAAGTTCGCACTGGCGATCAACGGCACGCGCGGCGATGTCGAGCCCTGCAGCGCGCTCGGTCGTGAACTGTTGCGCCGTGGGCACCAGGTCCGCGTCGCGGTGCCACCCAACCTGATCGGTTTGGCCGAATCGGCCGGATTGGATGCGGTCAGCTACGGGCCGGACACCCAGGCGCTGCTCGACAACGAAGATAACTACCACGAGTTTTGGAAGCCGCAGACTTCGATCAAGTTGGTTCGTGAGGGCATCGCGGACCTGCGCCAGGCCTGGGCCGATATGGCGGCGACGCTGCGATCGTTGGCCGACGGCGTGGATCTGGTGTTGACCGGGATGATCCATCAGGGCATCGCCGCCAATATCGCGGAGTATTACGACATTCGGCTGGCGACAATGCACTTCATGCCCGCGCGGGTCAATAGCCAGCTCTTGCCGATCTTGCCGGCGCGGTTGAATCGCTCACTGGTTTCAGCACTGTGGTGGGTGCAGTGGCACCTCACCAAGAACCCTGAAGATGTGCAGCGTCGCGAACTGGGCCTGCCGAAGGCAACCGCGTCCTCCTCGTCACGCATTCTGGACAGCGAGGCTCTCGAGATCCAGGCCTATGACCAACTGTGCTTTCCCGGTCTGGCCAGCGAATGGGCGCAATGGGCTGACCGCCGGCCGTTCGTCGGGGCTCTGACCCTGGAATTGCCAACGGATTACGACGACGAGGTGTTGTCGTGGATTGCGACAGGCACACCGCCGATCTACTTCGGATTCGGTAGCATGCCGGTGGATTCGCCCGCCGACACCATCGCCATGATCAGCGCCGCCTGTGCGGAATTGGGTGAACGCGCATTGATCTGCACCGGCCAGAATGACATCAGCAAGGTCGAGTGCGCGAACCACGTCAAGTTGGTGCCCGGCATCAGCCATGCGGCCGTGTTTCCGGCCTGCCGTGCGGTGGTACACCACGGCGGCGCCGGAACGACCGCCGCAGGCATGCGAGCCGGCATCCCTACCCTGATCCTCTGGATCTGGATAGAACAACCCATTTGGTTAGCCCAGATCAAACGGCTCAGGGTCGGCTCTGGGCGCCGGCTCGCGGCCACCACGAAGGAGACGTTGGTCAGCGACCTCCGGTCAATTCTGGCTCCCGAGTACGTCAACCGGGCCCGCGAGATCGCAAATCAGATGACCAAACCTGGCGAAAGCGCCACGAGGGCAGCCGATCTTCTGGAAAATGAGGTGAGCCGGAATCAGCCCAGCAAGCAATTTCGCAACTGACTCCGGTGCGCTACTGCCCACTCGAACAGGACGACATGACCGCGGAACGCTTTTTCAACGACAGAGCCCTGAGCGGTCACCGCTTCCTATGCGTTGACGCAGTGCCGATCAGCTGAAAGACGGCGAACGGGAGGAGGGGGCAGATGTGGACCACAGTGCTGATCCTCGCGCTGATAACAGCGACTGAGCCGGTGCGTCTGGGCGTGGCCCTCTTCTTGATCTCCAAGCCGCGGCCAATGGTCAACCTGCTCGCCTTCTGGTTCGGCGGGATGGCAACGGGCGCAGCCGTCGCGCTGGGTGTTTTGCTGCTGCTGCGTGACTTCGCGCATGCCCTCGTCGACAATGTGAGTTCCCTGGCGGCAAGTTCCACAGTCGGGCACATTCAAGTCGCCCTTGGTGTCATCGCGTTGGTGGTTGCCGCGCTGACCGCTGCCGGACTCTCGATCCGTTCACCGGCGCTGGTGTCGACCGGCGAACCCTCGGCGGTGCTGGTGCAGGAGCAGCCCTCTCGATTCTCGCGGCTGATGGCGAACGCGCAGGGTGCACTCGAGGGCGGGTTTCCCTGGGTGGCGTTTGTGGCCGGCCTGAGCTCTGCGGGACCGCCGCCGGTGGAGTACCTGGTGGTGCTGACCGCTATCGGCGCTTCGGGTGCGGCATTCGGCACTCAGGTCAGCGCGACCGTCGCCTACCTACTGGTGATGCTCGCGATCGTCGAGATCCCGCTCGTCAGCCATCTGATCAACCCCGACAAGACCGAAGCCACCATGCTGCGGCTGCGCAACTGGCTACGGACGCATCGGCGGCAGATCCTCTCCGTTGCCTTCGCCGTCGCAGGTGTCGCCTTGGTGGCAAGTGGCATGAACTGAACGCCGCGTGCGGGGCGCGCTTAGCAAACGCGACCATCCCCGAGCGTCGCTTTGCACCATTGCGGCCAATTCGCCGCCGGACCCAGGATCGATAGCCATGCCGATGACACAAGAACCGAGCCGCCTCACCCGGTATTACCGCCAAGCAACGGCAGAGACGTTGCGGCTCATACCCACCGACCTTGAACGGGTCCTCGTTGTGGGCAGTGCAGACGGATCGTTCGGAGCCGAAGTCAAAGACCGAACCGGCGCCGAACTTTGGGGCATCGACTCCGATGGGCACGCCGCCCAGCATGCCGGAGACGTGGAGACGCAAATCGCCCAGCTACCCGACAGCTACTTCGACGCGGTGATCTGCGTCGACGTATTGGAACGCCTGGTGGAACCGGGCGCGACGCTGCGGAAGCTTCGAACCAAGCTCAAGTCCGACGGCGTCGTGGTTGCCACGGTTCCCAACTTTCGGTTTCTTCCCGCGCTGGGCCAGGTGCTGTTCCGAAAAGACTTCCCGCAAGAGGACTTTGGCACGTTCGACCGCACCTACATTCGCTTCTTCACCCGCCGGAGCATTGTGCGAATCTTCAAGAAGGCGGGCTTGAAAGTGCAGCGGGTCGAGGGAATCAACCCGTGGCCCAGCCCTCTTGGCATGGCGATCGCCGTGGTCAGTGCCGGCCTCTTCGCCGACGGGCGTTATGTCCACTATGTCTGCGTCGGGTGCCCTGCTGCCCCGAATTCGGGGTTCTTAGGCATGTTCACAAGGGGCGCCCGCCAAGCTTCGTGAGGCGGGTTGCACCGCTTCGGAAAGGCGCGTCAGCCCTCGAGCAAGTGCGCCGTGTACGCCACCGGGGGCTTGCCCCACAGCGGCCGCGACAACGTCCCCGGAGGAAATTGCTTGCGCCAGGCGCTGCCGTGCGTTTTCCGCATCGCCAGCTCCATGGTCAGATTTGCACCCAGCAAATACCGCCAACTGCCGAAGTGGGTATTGGCGGTCCTGCGTCCGAAGTGATTGATGTATGCCATTTCCGTTGTGTACAAGCCGTATCCGGCCTTGCGAGCCCGAAGCTCGAGATCGAAGTCGACTCCCCACCCGTAGCGACCAAAGGTGCGCAGATCCATCCCGCCGACATCTCTCCAGCATTCGCGGGACAGCATCAACGCGGTTCCTTCCACTACGTTTACGGACCGATACCACGGCCGGGGTACGTAGTCGGCCGCGTCCGGCTTCTCGTCGTCTTCTGCACACGGGAAGCCGTGATCGAACATCGGCCCAACGATTCCGGCGTCAGCGGGTAGCCGCGGGTCAAGCAGCCCTTCGACGAAGCCCTTGGAGATGCGGGTGTCGTTGTTGAGTGTCATCGCATGGGAATAGCCTTCGCAGAAGGCAATCCGGAATCCAAGCTCGCTGCCCCCGGCCCAGCCAAGGTTCTCACCGGGCGTGATGACACGTTCATTGCTGATCCTGGGATAGTCACCCCGGTTGTCGACGATCAGATAGTCGGCGCCCTCGCGGTCCAGATCGCTGACGAGTTCATGCGTGTACTCATGCTGGCCGAAGACCGGGACCGTGATCAGTACGGACATGTCGGACATGAGCTGACGGTACACCGCCGTCGACGTCGGCAAAGGCACTCCGGAAACAACGGTGCCAAGTGCGCACCGACGGTTGAACCGGCACCGCTCAGCCGGCCGCGACAAGTAACGACACATCGCGGCTCACCACGCTACCCGGCACTCTCAGCAAACCGAGAAAAAGCGATTCTCCACTAGCAGGAAATGGCTGATTAAGAGTCGGGGACAGGCTCACCGGCCCGCAGATCCGGTCTGCGCGCCAACAATTTCTTCTTGTCGAATTCCTTGGGTTCTCCGAGAATTTGCAGCTGATGTATGCCCTGTTTGACAGAGTCCTTTAGTCCCAACCCGTGCGAGTGATGAACCGTCAATGCAGGTTCTTGAATAATGCGGTAGCCGCTTTTCAGCATCAACTTTCCCAAAGCCGTATCCTCCCCGCCGGCCTGGTAGCGGTTATCGAAACCGCCCAGCTCCTGCCACGCCGCCTTGGAAATCATGGCGCCGGTCGCGCTGAGCAATCCCGGTCCGGTCCGCCTTGCCGGTCGAGCCGCTCGCGCCAGCCACTGATTCATTCCCGTCAGCGCACCCCACCGCTCCACGAATGATGCGCCCTCGTTCGGTAACACCACTCCGTAGGCGCCGGCCACATCCTTGCTCTTGCCGAAATGCCGGGCGCCGGCATGCAGGTTGTAGCCGCTGCTCAGCCGCACGTGGGCAACGGTGACGAACACCACGGCATGGCTGGCGGCCTCAACACCCAGGTTCAACGACTTCGGATACGTAAAGTCGCTCTGGGCCAGTCGCACCAACTCGGCGCCGTAATGTTTGGCCACCTCGGGGCTCCGGTCGCTTGACCCATTGTCGACGACGATGACCTCGATTTCGCTAGCGTATTGCTGCTCATCGATATCTTCGAAGAGTTTTTCTAATTTGGCCGCCTCGTTGAACACGCGGATGACCACACTAAGCCGCGGATCTTTAGCCGGATCATCCGTCAGAGTTTCATCAATTCGCCGATTAAGTAACCTGGTGGTAAGCGAATGACCTAATGGAATCAAACCAATGAGATTCGGGTGCAGCAAATAGCGGTCTTTGGTCATAGGCAACTGTACCTCTGCGGGCGAAGTCGTGGCTTGCGCAACACTTCAGCAACAGTAGTACGCAGGCGCGCTGCTCGTGGTCTATCGCCGGCGGCTGATGACGCGCACTAGTCCGGCGCCGCGACAGCCCCGAAGGGTGGCCGGGCCGCAGAACCACTTCTGCAGCCGGGCCGCCCTTCGGAGCCGTCAACCGGACGTCCGCCGACGCATGCGGCAGGTTGAATGCTCGCTATCCATCGGACTAGACCCGGACTTCGAGCACACCGATGCGCCACAGCGCAGCGTAGACATGGCGAATCGGAATGGTCAGCAAGCGGGCGGCCCCGTCCACGAGCGGGTCCCCGCCACCGCCGAACGGCGGGTTGGCGGTACGCCGCGCCACCTGCACCTTGGCGGGCGCGGGCATCTCGATGGGGGCTCCCTCGCGCACCACGTGCAGCCGGGGAGCGGGGGTTGCGGTTACTACTTCGTCGAACAGAACAGCGGTCATGATCGGCTCCTAGAGGGGAGATCAAGCTATGGACTGATTGGACTGGCTAGAGCTGTAGTCCCGTCCCGTAGCGATCCGATCCAGCGGGGGCTGATCTAGGTGTGACGACTCAGCAGAGCACGTCGCGCCGGCGATCGGATCGGGACGAAACAGAGCCCGGATGTCGGTCCGGACTGTCACCGGAACTCATGAGTCCCTCACCTCCTCGCGGTCGCGGTACGCGCGGTAATCCGCACGTTCTACGTGCACAAAGGAGTAACGGAATGCCGACGATCGTCGGAGCCCGCACCCCTCTCGTCAGAGCTTTGGCACCACACGACGTGTCCGGTAATCCGGAAGCCACCTGGGCTCAACCCTTAAGCCGGGAGGAGCTGTCCTGACCCGGGGCGTCTTTCGACGTTCGGGGTCAGTGGCCTGTGTTCGTGTAGCCGCCTCACCTAACGAGGTGCTTACCCGAGAGATGATGCACCACCGATGCGAGTCGGTCAAACGAACCTCGCGCCCGTGTCCGAATCTTTACGTATTCACTAGGGGCGTTGACAGCAATTCAGCAGGTTTACCCGCTCTGAACTGGCCTTATACTCTCAGAACACCCTCAGAGTCGGCGCCTGTGACTTGTGTATGAATCGATCGGCGCGACCCGTCCGTCCGCCTCCGGGCGCGGGCGCAGCCCGTCGAGTACCAGCGACACGACGAAGTCCGCCGCTTGAGCAGCAGTGACCCCGTCGTCGGTGCTCAGGCGCCGGTGCGCCAATTGGCCCACCAACGCGGCCAGTGTGTAGGCGACCATCCGGGGCGGGGCCGCCACCACTTCACCTCGGGCCTGAGCAGCGACGATGAAGGCTTCGATGTCGTCGATGAACCGTTCGTAGATCCCGCCGATGTGCCTTTCGAACCGGTCGCCGAGCGCATGAGCGTCCCGGAACAAGAGTTTGACGGTGGCCTTGTCGGCTTCGAAGAACTCGAACGTGGCCTGCACGCCGGCCCGAAACGACACCTCTCCCCCGATGCTGGCGGCCGAACCGCCCGCCGCGACCAGCGCATCGGCGAGATGCGCGCGCAACGCATCCTCTTCAGCCGCCATCAAGGAGTGGAACAGGACGTCCTTGGAGTCGAAATACCAGTAGATCAAGCCGTACGCCAGGCCGGCCTGCCTGGCGATGTCCGCGATCGTGGTGGCGTGAAAACCCTTGCGTGCAAAGACTTCTTTGGCTGCGGCCATGATCTGGTCACGCCGTTGCGACTTGTCCTCGTCACTGACTGCCCGGCGCCGCCGGGTGGTGCTCACTTGTCGACCAGCCGCTCGAGCCGCCCGACAGTGTCGATGAATTCCTCGACCATCTCGAGCACCACCGAGCGGGTCGGCCGCACGCGGTTGAGGGAGCCGACGACCTGACCGACAAAGTAGGTCGCCAACTCTCGGGCCTTGGTGCCCGGCTGCGCGGCCGCCTGGCTGATTCGCAGCTGTGCGTCACCGATCAGCGCCGTCTGCAGCGGCATACCGAGGGGGTCGGGGTTTTCCGGCCGGGCCCACTCGTCGGTCCATGCGGTGCGCAACATGCGTGCCGGTTTGCCGGTCATCGACCTGGACCGCACGGTGTCCGTGGAGCCGGCGGCCAGGAACTTCTCCTTGACCACCGGAGGTGTCTCGGCTTCCTCGGTGGTCAGCCACACCGACCCGCACCACACGCCCTCGGCGCCCAAGGCCAGGGCCGCAGCAATCTGGCAGCCCCGCGCGATCCCACCGGCAGCCAATACCGGAAGCGGATCGACGGCATCGACGATCTCGGGGACCAGCACCATCGTTGCCACCTCGCCGGTGTGACCGCCGGCCTCGGTACCCTGAGCCACGATCAGATCGACACCCGCCGCGGCGTGCCGGCGAGCGTGTTGCGTCGTGCCGGCCAACGCCGCCACCAGGACCTCATGGCCGTGAGCGCGTTCGACAAGGTCAGCCGGCGGTGGCCCCAGCGCACTGGCGATCAGCCGGATGTCGTGGGCGAAAGCCACATCCAGGAGCGGCTCGTAACCCTTGGGTGAGATGTTGAGGCCTCCCCCGGATGTCCGGCGTTGCGGTTCGGCGGGCTGGGCGACGCCGTAGCGCAGCAGCAAATCGTCGACGAAAGCGCGGTGCTCAGCCGGCAGCAACTCGGCCACCTGCTGCCGGTCGATCCCACCCTGCTCGGCGCCGACATACTTCGGCGGCAACAGCAGGTCCACTCCATACGGCTTGCCGCCGGTCTGCTCCTCGATCCAGGTCAACTCGCTGTCGAGCCGCTTGGGGCTGTGTGCAACGGCGCCGAGAACCCCGAACCCGCCGGCGTTGGTCACCGCGGCAACGACATCGCGGCAATGGCTGAATGCGCAGATGGGAAATTCGACACCGAGCATTTCGGCGACTCTGGTCCGCATCTGGGTGACGCTATGAGCTATTGATTGATATGTCAATCTAATGCGGTAGCGTAGCCGCCATGGCCGAGCCGTTGACCGCTGAACAGCAACACCAGCGCCGCCAGGCGGTGCGTGACCTGATGACCAGCACTCCGTTCATGGGCGGGCTGGGCATCGTGTTCGAACGCTACGAGCCCGACGACGTCATCCTTCGGCTGCCGTTCCGAGACGACCTCACCAATGACGGCACCTACTTTCACGGCGGGGTGATCGCGTCGGTGATCGATACCGCCGGCGCGGCGGCCGCCTGGTCCAACCACGACTTCGACAAGGGCATGCGGGCGGCGACGGTCGCGTTGAGCATCCAGTACACCGGCGCCGCCAAGCGCAGCGACCTGCTGTGCCATGCCCGCACCACCCGGCGCCGCAAGGAACTCACCTTCACCGAGATCACCGCGACCGATGCCGACGGCAATGTCGTCGCCCACGCGATCCAGACCTACCGGATCGTCTGATCCGCGACTATCTCGATTACGGTTCGCCTACGGCGAGACGCCGTCGGGCGGCCAGCTCGACACGCCCTCTTCCAACGGGACTTCGAGGCTGCGCAGCATCGAAGCAACCATCCGCCACGCCCCAATGGCCGTGATGAGTTCGATGAGAACCGTTGTGTCCCCATGCAATTCGCGCTCACAGGCGGCCCAGCTGTCCGCACTTACCGCGCCCTTGCGCACCACATCGTCGGTGGCCGCCAGCACCGCCCGCTCGGCCGGCCCGAACCCTTCGTAGCTCTGCCAGTCCCGTACGCCAAGCAGATCGTCAGCCGACACCCCCAGGCCCGAGGCGACGCGCCAATGCTGAGTCCACTCGTAGTCGCAGGCGGTCAGCCAGCCGATCCGCATGATCGCCAACTCACGCAGTCTCGGATCGAGGGCGCCGTGCCAGAGCATGGTTGCGAGAAAGTCGTTGAAGGCGCGCGCGAGTCGCGGGTGGTTCAGCAGCACCTGAAAGATGCTGAGCTCGGCCATGTAGTCGGGCACGCCGGCTTCATCGGCAGCCGCCTTGGCCTCGTCGACCGCCAACTGGGGTACCCGGGCTGGCTTCAAGGGTGGGGTCATGGTGTGAGCACTCCGTGTCCTGCAGGGATACCATCGCTTTCGCCGGCCATGGTAGCCAGCAGTTCCTCGACGTCGTGGACCCACACGCAACGGCGCGGCGTCCCTTGGTACCGGCAAGGACGGCGACACGCCATGGCAGGTTCGCCGGCCTGCGCTCGCATCCCATACCGCGGCGACGACCGCCACCTTGCCATCGAAGCTGCTATCGCCCAAGGTATTCCAGTTTTCAGCCGGTTGACCGGGGCCCACGCGCCGTCGTCGGATGCGCACCGCGAAGCCGCCGCGCCGACGCCTGGACGCCGATACCCACCGATGACGCGGCCGCGCGGCGGTTTCAACACCAGTGCCCGCGCAACCGCGCCGTCCGACATACCAGCACACTATGGACGGCTGACTAACCGGTCAATAGCGAGCCAGCGCGTGTCCCGGGCAACTACCGGGATCGGGGGAACTCGTTGTGGCACAACGCTGAAGTTCGCGGCCAGGAACAGCAGCGCAACGCAGACCGGCCATCGGGCCGGCGCCACGACCCAATCCGGATACCCCGAAAAGCACTGTCTGAGCAAACCGCGACGTTCGCCGGCGATCAACGCCAGCGAATTCGCAAAAACGTCAAACCGGACGCGGTGTGGCAGGTCTTCGAAGGCCCAGCAACCGGATACGCTGCGGTCACCTGAAGAGATGGCGATCGGGGGTCGCGCTGGGGAGGTGGCTGACGGTGGACGACACGCGTGTGGACCCCGTTGCGGTAATTGGTATGGCGTGCCGGCTACCGGGCGGCATCGATTCACCCGGGGCGCTGTGGACAGCGCTGCTGCGGGGCCACGACTTGATTTCCGAAGTTCCCGCCGACCGTTGGGATGCCGATGAATACTACGACCCGGAACCTGGCGTGCCGGGGCGATCGGTGTCGCGATGGGGGGGCTTCCTGGACGACGTCGCCGGCTTTGATGCCGACCTCTTTGGGATCAGCGAGCGCGAAGCGACCGCGATGGATCCGCAGCAGCGGCTGCTGCTGGAAACCTCGTGGGAGGCGGTGGAACACGCTGGTTTGGCACCGAAATCGCTGACCGGCACGCAGACCGGTGTGTTCATCGGAATCGCTCACAGCGACTACGCGCATGTCACCGCGGATGCGGGCGCGCTGGAAGACGCTTACGGGTTCACCGGAATTCCGTTCAGTATGGCCTCCGGACGAATCTCATACGGCCTGGGGCTGCGCGGGCCGGCAGTCAGCCTTGACACCGCATGTTCGTCGAGTTTGTTTGCGGTGCATACGGCTTGCCGCAGCCTGAACGGCGGCGAGAGCGACCTGGCCCTGGCGGGTGGCTGCATGGTGATGCTGGAGCCCAGGATCGGCGCTTCGGCATCGGCGTTGGGCATGCTGTCGCCGACCGGCCGCTGCCGCGCATTCGACGCCTCGGCAGACGGTTTCGTCCGCTCCGAGGGCTGCGCCATGGTGCTGCTCAAACGGCTCCCGGACGCCCTGCGCGACGGCGACCGAATCCTCGCCGTGGTGCGCGGCACCGCTACCAACCAGGACGGCCGCACCGAGAACATCGCAACCCCCTCCCCGCAGGCCCAGGCCCAGGCATATCGAGCGGCTTTGCGGGCGGCCGGCGTGGACCCCGCCACCGTCGGGATGGTGGAGGCGCACGGCACCGGCACCCCCGTCGGCGACCCTGTCGAATTCACAAGCCTGGCAGAGGTTTACGGTGTAGAACGCGCCTGCGCAATCGGTTCGGCCAAGAGCAACCTGGGCCACACCGAGGCCGCTTCCGGCGTGGTGGGGCTCATCAAGGCGATCCTGTCGCTGCAGCACGGGGCGGTTCCGCCGGTGCTGCACTTCACCCGGCTGTCCGATGACTTGGCGGGGATTGACACCAAACTTTTTGTGCCGCAGGACGTTACAACCTGGCCCGAACAAGATGCCGCGCTGCCGCGGCGGGCGGCGGTGTCGTCATATGGAATGTCGGGCACCAACGTGCACGCCATTCTCGAACAGGCACCGGCCACCGCGACATGCCATGACACAGGGGACTCAGCCGCCCCGGCGCCGCTGGTGTTTACGCTCTCGGCCACTTCGGCCGAGGCGTTGCGCGCCAGTTCGCGCCGGCTGGCGGCATGGATGTCCGAACTCGAGGACCACGATCCGGCGACATTGCCGAATCTGGCCTACACCTTGGCCCGGCGCCGGGGCCACCGGTCGGTCCGTACCGGGGTGGTCGCCCAAAGCCCCGACGACTTGATCGAGCGCCTGCGGGAGGTCGCCGACGACCAACGTCCCTACCCCGTCGCCGTCGGCCACGACGATCGCGGCCCGGTGTGGGTATTCTCGGGCCAGGGTTCGCAGTGGCGCGCGATGGGCGCCGAGCTCTTGACCCGCGAACCGGTGTTCGCCTCGACCGTCGCCGCGGTCGAGCCGGTGATCGCTCGGGAGTCGGGCTTTTCGGTCACCGATGCGATGTCCGCTCCGCACACCGTTACCGGTATCGACCGGGTGCAGCCGACGCTGTTCGCCCTTCAGGTCGCGCTCGCGACTACCTTGTCGTCCTACGGAGTCCGTCCGGGCGCGGTCGTGGGGCATTCGCTAGGTGAAGTGGCGGCAGCCGTGGTCGCGGGAGCCCTGTCATTGGACGACGGGGCACGCGTGATCTGTCGGCGGTCGCGGCTGTGTCTGCGGGTCGCCGGTAACGGCGCGATGGCCTCGGTGGAGTTGCCCGCGCAACGGGTACGCGAGGAGCTGGCCCGGCGCGGCGCCACGGCTCGCGACGTCGTCGTCGCCGTGGTCGCCTCACCGCAATCCACCGTGATCGGCGGTGCGGCCCAGACCGTTCGCGACCTGGTCGCGCGGTGGCAAGAGCGTGGAGTGCTGGCCCGCGAGGTAGCCGTCGACGTGGCATCGCACACCCCGCAAGTCGACCCGATCCTGGCCGAGCTGTCCCAGGCTCTGGTCGGCCTGACCCCGATGGAACCGGCGATTCCGTATTATTCGGCAACGTCGTTCGATCCGCGCGAACAGCCGGCTTGCGACGCGCGCTACTGGGTCGACAACCTGCGTCATATGGTGCGGTTCGCCGCCGCGATGCGAGCGGCGCTGGAGGACGGATACCGGGTGTTCGCGGAGCTTTCACCGCACCCGCTGCTGACACGGGCCGTCGAGCAGAGCGCCGGCAGCCTCGACATTGCCGTGGCCGCGGTGGCCGCCATGCGACGTGAGCAGCCCATGCCATGGGGACTGCGTCCGGTGGTGATCGATCTGTACAGTGCCGGCGCCGCGGTGGACTTCGCGGTGCTTCATCCCGGCGGACAGCTGATCGACGCGCCGCTTGCCGTGTGGACACATCGCCGGATGCTGCTGCGCCCTGACCGGGCGGGCCCCGGTTCGTGCGTGAATACCGTTGCGGCGCACCCATTATTGGGCGCACACGTACGACTGATGGAGGAGCCGCCGCGCCATGTCTGGCACGGCGAGGTCGGCGTGGCGGCGCTACCGTGGCTGCAAGACCACCAGATCCACGATGTGGCCGCCCTGCCGGGCGCCGCCTATTGCGAAATGGCATTGGCAGCAGCCCGCACGATATTCGGCGAACAGTCGCACGTGTGCGACATCCGGTTCGAGGAGATGCTGCTGCTGGACGACCAGACCCCGATCAGCGCGATCGCGTCGGTCGAGGAACCCGGAGCCGCCAGCTTCGTCGTCCAGACCGAGCAGCAAAACCAGAAGGTGCGGCGGGCCAGCGCGACGCTGCGCGCCGTCTCCGCCGAGGAGCGGCCGCCCGCCCATGACGTGGCCGCGCTGCTGCTGACCTATCCGTGCCGCCACGACGGAGGCGAGGTGCGAAAGCGGTTCCACGAGCGTGGTATTCGGTTGGGATCGGCCTTTGCCGGCCTGGCTGCCGCACACGTGGCACAGCAGACGGTCAGTGCCGTGCTCGCCGAAGTCGCCCTACCGAGTTCCATCCGCCGGCAGCAGGGCAGCTACGGAGTGCACCCCGCATTGCTGGACGCGTGTTTCCAGTCGGTTGCGGCCCACCCCGCCGTGCGGCAGGTGGGCAACGGCGGCCTGCTGTTGCCGCTCGGTATCCGCCGGCTGCGCGGCTACGCGTCGACCCGCAACGCCCGCTACTGCTACACGACCGTGACTGCATGCGGCACCAATGTCGAGGCCGACATCGACGTGATGGACGAACACGGGGCCGTGCTGCTGGTGCTGCGCGGACTGCAGATGGGCACGGGGCTCTCGGAGAGCGCCGACCGCGATCGCCTGCTGGCCGAGCGATTGCTGACCATCGAGTGGCACGAGCGCCAACCGGCTGGCCCCGACGTCGTGAACGCCGACGCCGGGAAGTGGCTGCTGGTCAGCATGTCCGATACAGCCGACATGTTGGCAACCGAACTCATCGATGCGTTGAAGGGCTTCGGTGCCCAATGCGCGACGCTGTGCTGGCCTCGGCAAGCGAACCCGGCGCCCAACGTCGACCGGTTGAGCGGGCAGCTCGACTCCGGTGGAGTTAGCGGGGTGGTCGTACTGGCACCCGAGCGTCTGGGTGGTGAAGGCGCGCGAAGTCTGCGCCGCGGCAGCGATAACGTCAAACAGCTGGTGCACATCGCACGCCGGCTGCCGGAAGTCGCTGGCTCGGCCCCCCGCCTGTATGTGGTGACCAGGAACGGGCAGCGGGTCCGATCCGACGACTGCCCCGATCTGGAACAGGCCGGCTTGCGTGGTCTGCTGCGCGTCGTCGGCGCCGAGCACCCGTACCTGCGGACCACCCATATCGATGTCGACGACCACACCGATGCCGAACAGGTGGCGCGCCAACTGTTGAGCGGCTCCGACGAAGACGAGACAGCCTGGCGAGAGGGCCGCTGGTTAACCGCGCGGTTGTGCCCGGCACCGTTGCGGCCCGACGAGCGCGACACCACGGTCGCCGAACTCGACCGCCACGGTGTGCGGCTGGGGATCCGGACGCCCGGGGACCTGCGGACGATCGAACTGGTGGCGGCCGAGCGGGTAACGCCCGGTCCCGGGCAGATCGAAGTCGCCGTGACCGCATCCAGCCTCAACTTCGCCGACGTCCTGATCGCCTTCGGCAGATACCCCGCTTTCGACGGCCTGTCGCCGCAGTTCGGCGCGGATTTCGCGGGTGTGGTGACCGCGGTGGGCACCGATGTCACCGACCACCGGATCGGCGACCGGGTGGGTGGCATGTCATCGGCGGGGTGTTGGGGCTCGTTCGTCACCTGCGATGCACGCCTGGCCACGACACTGCCGGCGGGGCTAACAGCCGGGCAGGCTGCCGCGGTGACCACCGCGCACGCCACCGCCTGGTACAGCCTCGTCGATCAGGCCCGGATCCAGACCGGCGACAAGGTGCTCATCCACTCCGCCACCGGCGGGGTAGGACAGGCCGCCATTGCGGTCGCCCGGGCCGCAGGTGCCCAGATCTTCGCCACCGCCGGCAGCCCGAAGCGTCGAGAGCTATTGCGCGACATGGGGATCGAACACGTCTACGACTCACGCAGCAGCGTATTCGCCGACCAGATTCGCCGGGACACCGACGGTTACGGCGTCGACGTCGTCCTCAACTCACTGACCGGTACCGCCCAGCGCGCCGGCATTGGCCTGTTGTCTTTCGGCGGGAGGTTCGTCGAGATCGGCAAGCGCGACATCTACGACGACAGCCGCTTGGCGCTGTTCACGATGCGCCGCAACCTCACCTTCCACGCCGTCGACCTGGCGTTGCTGACGGTCACCCACCCCAACCGGATCCGCGAGCTGTTGACCACCGTCTACCGACTGGTCGCCGAGGGCACGTTGCCCATGCCGCAGTCCAGGCATTACCCGATTACCCAGGCGGCCGAAGCGATTCGGGCAATGAGCACCGCAGCGCATACCGGCAAACTCGTCCTCGACATCCCGCACACCGGACACAGCACCGTGCTGCTCCCGCCCGAGCAGATCCCCGTCTTCCGGCCCGACGGCGCCTACATCATCACCGGCGGCCTCGGCGGCCTGGGGTTGTTCCTGGCGGAGAAGATGGCCGCCGCCGGCGCCGGCCGCATTGTCCTCAACTCACGTGCTCAGCCCAATCAAAAAGCCAGCGAGACAATCGATCTCGTCGAAGCTACCGGGTCGGACGTGGTAGTCGAGTGTGGCGACATCTCCCATCCCGCAACCGCGGGCCGGTTGGTGGCAAGCGCAACAGCCACCGGGTTGCCGGTGCGCGGCGTGCTGCATGCGGCCGCCGTTGTCGAAGACGCCACCCTGGCCAACGTCACCGACGAGCTGATCGAGCGGGACTGGCGGCCAAAGGTTCACGGCGCCTGGCATATGCACCAGGCGACCGCCGCCCAGCCACTGGATTGGTTCGCGGTGTTCTCGTCGGCGGCCGCCCTGTTGGGCTCACCCGGCCAAGGCGCCTATGCGGCGGCCAATAGCTGGCTGGACGGCTTTGTACAGTGGCGGCGAGCTCGTGGCCTGCCGGCGACCGCGATCGCGTGGGGCCCGTGGGCCGAGGTTGGCCGGGGCGCCCATCTTGCCGATACCGGCGACACCACGATGATCGCTCCTGACGAGGGGGCTTACGCGTTCGAGGCATTGCTTCGGCACACCCGCGCGTACACGGGTTACCTCCCGGTCGTCGGATCGCCCTGGCTGACTGCCCTGGCCGCACGCAGCAGGTTTGCCGAGGGATTCCATTCCGCCGCCCGGAACCGGCCGGGCGACAGCACATTTCGAACCGACCTGCTGGAACTACCCTTAGACGAGTGGCCGGGACGGCTCCGCCGGCTAATCGCCGAGCAAATCGCGCTGATTTTGCGTCGCAGCGTTGACCCGGATCGTCCCCTTTCTGAATACGGGCTGGATTCGCTGGGCAATCTGGAGCTGCGCACGCGGATAGAAACCGAGGTCGGGATACGTTGCAGCCCCACGGATGTCACGACAGTTCGCGATTTAGCCGATTGCCTCAGTGAAAAGCTGGCAGTCAAAGAAACGATCCGATGACAATGTGCGGCCTATTCGCCGGTGTGAAATATCCTGGAATCGGGCGTTGAACCAAAGGAGTTCAATTGGTTGTCGTGGGCAATCTCGGTCTGGATAATGTCAGGAATTGGCTGCCGGAGCCCGGTGTTGTCTGGCTGTGGCACCCGTCACCGGCAACCCGGGACAACGCCCGCGACGCGCCGCCCAGCGCCGCGCCGCCGAGCTACATACAGGCCCGGCATCTGCGCCGGTTCGCTGAGCAAACGGCCAGCGGCCTGGACATGTCGCGGCTATTGGTCATTGCCTTCGACATCCTCGGGCATTGCGATATGCGCACCATGACCTACGTCATCAACGCCCACCTTCGTCGCCATGACACCTACCGCAGCAGGTTTGCGGTAGGTGTCACTCGGCAGATAATCCGTCACACCATCACCGATCCCGGTGTTATCGAAATGCAACCGGTCGAGTACGGCGAGATGACACCGAATCAATGGCAGAACTACATCTTGAGCACCCCAAGTCCCCTGGATTGGGACTGCTTCAGATTCGGCGTGATCCAGCATGACGGTCACTTCACCGTCTGCATCAGCATTGACCACATACATTTCGATGCGACATTTCTCGGCACGATCTTCCTGGAGATTCGCGAGATGTACAACACACTGATGGACGGCGGCGAGCCCATCCCCTTGCCCGCGGCCGGCAGCTACGCCGAGTACTGCCTGCGCGAGCACGCGTACACCTCCGCATTGACATTGGATTCGCCGGAGGTCCGGCAATGGATCGAATTCCTGGAAAACAACGACGGATCTTTTCCCGCGTTCCCGCTGCCGCTCGGCGACACGTCGCGGGTCACAACGGGCGAGGTGCTTTCGCTGCAGCTGCTGGATGCTCAGCAGACCGCCGACTTCGAGGCCGCGTGCACCAAGGCCGGTGCCAGGTTCAGCGGCGGAGTTTTCGCGTGCGCCGCCCTCACCGAATACGAACTTGCCGGCGCGGAGACCTATTACGCGGTCACACCCACCGGCACCCGAAGCACACCGGCGGAATTTGTCACCAGCGGATGGTTCATCGGACACCTTCCGCTCGCCGTGCCGATCGCCGCGTCGTTCACTGAAACCGCGCGCGGCGCCCAAGCGGCTTTCGACTCTCGCGCCCACCTGGCCAAAGTGCCCTTCGAACGGGTGCTGGAGTTGGCGCCCTGGCTCGCGACGCCACCACCGCGAGGCGGCTTCCCTATGCTGTCGTTCCTCGACGCCGGGGTACCGCCGCTTTCGGCCGTATTCGCGCCTCAAATCCGCGCCGCAAATACCAGAGTCTTCAGCGATGGTCGCATCGCGGCTCGGGTGTGCATGTGGGTCAACCGGTTCCACGAAGAGACCACGGTGACAGCATCCTTCCCCGACAGTCCGATAGCCCACGAGTCCGTACAGCGCTACCTCGACACCATGAAATCGGTGTACGTGCGTGTCGCCGAGGGCCGCAGCGAGATCCACCACCGGCGAGCAACCGCGCTCAGCTTCAGCGGCAACGGAAATGACGGCCTGTTCCCCGGTTGAGGGACGTTGGTGCGAGCGGTGCCGTAGCCGCGGCCTTCCGGCGCGCGCTGGTGGCGCGTCGTTGACATCAATACCCGTCCGGGCGCTGCCGGATTACCGAAAACAGTCGACTTTCTGCACTTCGGACAAAAAATTTTTGTACGTTGGCACGATTTTTCCACGGGCCGAAGAGCAACGGGCTACCCTGTGGTGCACTAGCAGAATTGAGGATGCCCGGCCGTTGCGGACCGAGATGTTGGGGGGCTGAGTCGACATGCGATGCCCCCGGGACCGGGTGCCTGAGCACCACCGAAAAGAGGTGGCTGGAATTGCATAGCACCGCTGCCTATCCAGCTACATTCACCCGTCCACTCGATCAGTTGTCGGCGACGCGTTCCATAGCGTTGCCAGTCCTCGGACGGGCCGCCGAATTCACACACCACCGCTATGGCGTTGAAAGGCGTCGCGCCTGATGAGCGATTCCGAAGCAGCCCGTCCCGGAGGCATTTTCGACCGACTGGGCCAATTGGTCGTTCGGGCGCCGGCGTTGGTCATCGCATTCTGGATCGCGCTGGCGGCACTGCTCGCGCTGACTTTCCCGCCGCTGATGGAGGTTGCCGGCAAGGCCGGCGGAGACGCGTTGCCCGCTGACGCCCCGACGATGGTCACCAGCAAAGAGATGGGTAAGGCCTTCGGCGACAGCGGCAAAGGCTCACAGCTGTTGGTGATCCTGACCGACGAAAATGGGCTTGGCCCGGCCGATTTGGAGACCTACCACACGCTGGTCGACAAACTGCACCAGGCGAATCTGTCGGTGCAGGACTTCATCGCCACGCCCGCCCTGCACGACGTGTTGTCCAGCAAGGACAACAAGGCCTGGAACCTGCCGGTGATGTTCCAGACCGACCCGCAGGAGCCGGCCACTATTGCGGGGTACAAACAAGTCCGGGAGATCGTTAGCCAGACTCTCGCCGGCTCGACGCTGACCGCCAATTATGCCGGCGGTCTGGTCACCATGTCCGACCTCACCGCCATCGGCCAGGAAGACGCACATCTGATTGAAATCGGCACCGCGGTGAGCGTGCTGATCATCTTGCTGATCATTTACCGAAACATCGTCACCATGTTGGTGCCGCTGGCCACCATCGGTATCTCCATGGGGACCGCGCAAGGCACCTTGTCCGCGCTGGCGACACTGGGCCTGAGCGTGCAAACGCAGACGATCATTTTCATGAGCGCGGTAATGATTGGCGCCGGAACGGACTATGCGGTCTTTCTGATCAGCCGTTATCACGACTATGTGCGGCAGGGCTTGGCGTCGGACCTCGCGGTCCGGAGGGCCTTGATGTCGATCGGCAAGGTAATCGCTGCCTCGGCGGCGACTGTGGCGGTCACATTCATCGTGATGGTCTTCTGCAAATTGCCGGTCTTCTCCACGGTGGGTCCGGCCATTTCGGTATCGATCGTCGTCAGCTTCGTGGCTGCGGTGAGCCTGCTGCCCGCCATTCTGGTGCTGATCGGACGACGCGGCTGGATCAAGCCGCGGCGCGATCTTACCCATCGCTTCTGGCGGCGCACGGGAACGCGCATCGTGCGCCGGCCCCGGATCCACTTGGTCGCCAGTCTCGTAGTGCTGGCAGTCCTGGCGGGATCCAGCTTCCTGGTGCGCTTCAACTATGACGATCTCAAGGCGTTGCCGTCCGACGTCACCAGCGTCGCCGGATACGAGGCCATGAGTCGCCATTTCCCGCAGAACATGATGACGCCGATGGCTCTGTTCATTAAGTCACCACGTGACTTGAGGAGCCCCAGCGCGCTCGCTGATCTCGAGATGATGTCGCACCGGATCAGCCAACTACCCGACATCACCGCTGTCCGCGGGTTGACCCGGCCCAACGGCGAACCGCTGCAGCAGACGAAGGTGTCGTACCAGGCCGGCGAGGTGGGCGGCAAACTCGACGAGGCCGGGGATGCGATCCGGGACCACGGTAGCGACTTGGACCGGCTGGTCAACGGCTCCAACGATTTGGCCGGCGCCCTGGCTCAGGTGCGCGACCAGGTCAGTCAAGCCGTCGGCAGTGCCGGCACGCTGGTCAGCGTGCTCACCACGATGAAGCAACTGATGGGCGGCGACAAGACGCTCAACGACCTGGACCGCACAGCCAAGCTTGTCGGCCGGATGCGGGCACTCGGCGATGCCCTCAGCGCAAACATGGTCGATGTGGCCAATACTGTCGCCTGGGCCAGTCCCCTGCTGAAGGCGCTGAACTCCAGTCCTACCTGCAATGCGGACCCGGCCTGTGCGGCCTCGCGGAGCCAGTTGCAGGCGCTGGTCCAAGCACAGACCAGCGGAACGCTCAACAGCATCACCGATCTGGCTCGCAGTCTGCAGCAAACGAAAGAGGTGCAGACGGTCAGCCAGACGATCGATAAGCTGCAGCAGAACCTGAACCAGGCTGTCAGTACGTTGCGCTCTATCGACGGTCTGCAGAACCGGCTGAATCAGATGCAGCAGGGCGCCAGTGCGCTGGCACAAGGCAGCCGTGCAATCGCCGACGGCGTCGCAGCGCTGGTTGACCAGACCAAGAAGATGGGCACCGGGCTTGACGAAGCATCGGCCTTCTTGCTGGGCCTCAAGCATGACGCCGAACGGCCGTCCATGGCCGGCTTCAACGTTCCACCGCAGGTGCTGGCCGCCGACGAGTTCAAGAAGGCCGCGCAGATTTTCATATCCAGCGACGGACATGCAGCGCGTTACCTCATCCAGAGCTCGCTCAACCCGTTCACCACCCAGGCCATGGACCAGGTGGGCACGATCCTGTCGACAGCAAGGTCCTCACAACCGAATACGGAGTTGTCGGATGCGACGATATCGCTGGCCGGCATTCCGACCGGGCTCGCAGACACTCGGGACTACTACAACAGCGACATCAATTTCATCGTGTTGGCCACGATCATTATCGTCTTTTTGATCCTGGTAATGCTGCTGCGAGCAGTTGTTGCACCCCTTTACCTCATCGGTTCCGTACTCGTTTCGTTTTTTGCAGCCCTGGGGCTCGGTGTCATCGTTTTCCAGCTGATACTCGGCAAAGAATTACATTGGAGCCTTCCCGGCCTGTCCTTCATCCTTTTGGTTGCGGTTGGCGCTGACTACAACATGTTGCTGATCTCGCGAATCCGTGACGAATCCCCGCATGGTGTGCGGGTCGGCGTCATCCGCACGGTCGGTTCAACCGGCGGTGTGATCACGTCGGCCGGCCTCATCTTCGCCGCTTCGATGTTCGGGCTGCTGGCAGCCACCATCACCACCATGGTGGAAGCCGGTTTCATCATCGGAGCCGGAATCTTGATCGACACCTTCATCGTTCGTACCGTTACGGTGCCGGCGTTGGCTGCGCTTATCGGCCAGGCTAACTGGTGGCCGTCGAAGCTCGCCGCGTCCAGTAAGAATTCGAAGCGGCGGGCCAAGCGACGCACCACGGCGCGCGGCCCGGCTCAACCCGCCCGGGCGAAACCCGTCCCGGCCCGCAAGACCGGCGGTGCGACGCGTCCACCGTCGAAAGTTCGCCCCGCTCCGGTTGGCGATGCGCGCCGAGTCGTACGTCGCCGTCCCGACAAAGCCGTGCCGCTGCGGAAGTTGGATTTCCCCATCACGAGCAACGGCAAAGACCCATTCGCCGATCTGGGCGAGCACGCGCTTCCGCTGTTCGGTTCCGTTGCGCTGCACGCCAAGACAGCCAAATCGAATGGCCATGAATCGGTTATCGCCGACGGCGACGGCGACCGTATCCAGCACGCCTTGCCGCTGTTCGGCCCCATCAATCTGCCTGCCCTGATGACTAACGGCAACGGGCACACCAATGGCCTCACCAATGGCCTCACCAATGGCCTCACCAATGGCCTCACCAATGGCCTCACCAATGGCAATGGCCACACGAATGGCCACACCAACGGCCACACCAACGGCAACGGCTACACCAACGGCCACACCAACGGCAACGGCCACACCAACGGCAACGGCCACACCAACGGCACGCAACCCGCCGAAACGGGAGGCGCCCTCCCGGACAAGTCAGCCATCACCTGATATTCCAGTTGTAGCCGGAGCGTGGCAACGACAACCGCCAATACCAGCTGCGAACTCCGAAGGTCACTCGGCCGACGCCGAAATCAACACCAGCGCACAAAAGTTCGAGTGGACGCCACGCTGACATCGATCTCGGCGAACGCCTGACTCGAACGGGCGACCGCGAAGCGACCTAAGTGTCTAAGCGGGTGAACTCGTCCTGCCGGTAGAGCTCCACGCATTGGGCTCGCCTGATCTTGCCGCTGGTGGTTATCGGAATCGAGCCGGGAGACACCAGTACCAGATCCGCCACACTAAGACCATGTGACTTCGAAATCGCCGACGTCACTTCGCGTTTCACAACCTGCATATCGGCCAAATCCTCGTCCGCGTCGGGCCGTTTCTTGAGCTCGATGATGGCGACCAGTTTTTCTGCGCCCTGGTCCGGAACCGCTATCGCCGCACATCGGCCGGGAGTTACCTCCTGGATCGTCGCCTCGATGTCGTCGGGAGAATGGTTGCGGCCGTACACGATCAAGAGGTCTTTGATACGGCCGATGATGAACAGCTCCTCGCCGAAGAAGAAGCCCGAATCACCGGTTCTGAGCCAGGGACCTTCCGGGGTGTTCTCCGACGGGTTGACAATGCGGGCACCGAACGTGCGCTCGGACTCGGCTGGCTTCTGCCAATAGCCAGCGCCGACGTTGGGCCCGTACAGCCAGATTTCACCGACCGAGCCTGTCGGGCATTCGACACCGGTGTCGGGGTCGACGATGCGCACCATCATTTGCCGCGGGATGCCATAGCTCACCAGGCCGGTGCCGGTTCCGGGTTCACACGGCTCCGCCTGACCCGCGGGCAGTTTCGCGGAATCGAAATGTACGACTTTCGGCGGTTCGCCCGGTTCACGGGTCGCGATGTAGACGGTTGCCTCGGCCATCCCATAGGACGGCCGTACCGCCGCCGGGTCGAGGTTGAATTTGGCGAAGCGGTCGGTGAAGCGCTTCACCGTGACCGGCTGCACCCGCTCACTGCCGTTGAGAATGTGGAGCACTTCTCCGAGGTCGAAGCCCTCCAAGTCCTTATCTGTCGTTTTGCGCGCGGCCACATCGAATGCGAAATTCGGCGCCGCTGTGAACACCCGACCGTTACTAGCCATCAATTGCATCCAACGAGCCGGTCGCTGCAAGAACCCGGCCGGGCTCGTCAGCACGACGGGCATACCCGACAGAATGGGGATGATAATTCCCACAAAGAAACCCATGTCGTGGTAGAAGGGCAGCCACGACACCACAGCCGCTCCGGGCGGGGGAACCTTCCCGTACTTCCCGTAGTAACCGTCCATGATCTGCCCGAAATTGACGAACAAATTCTTGTTCGAGATGACGACGCCGGCAGGTGTGCGGGTCGACCCCGAGGTGTACTGCAGATACAGGGCTTCCGGCGCTTCGATGTTGCGCGACCCGGGCCTGGCCGACGACCCCTGCCGCGCGTCCAGATCCAGCAAATCGACTTCCACCAGTGCGGGCGCAGGCTGTCCGCCCTGCGGCTTGCCGTATCCCGAGACATGGTTGACGACAGCGGAACTTGTCAGAATGACCGCCGGCGACGTATCGGCCAACACCGATGTGGTGCGCTCGTCATGGACGCCGGAATACGGGACCGAAAGCGGAACGGCGGTCAGCCCGGCTTCCAGCGCCCCGAGAAACCCGAAGACATAGTCAAGACTTTGCGGTGCCAAGATCACTGCCCGATCGCCGGGTGAACCGAGCTCCCTGAGCTGCCGACCCACATTGAGCATGCGCCGATACAGTTGCGCCCATGTGAGGGTTTCCGGGACGCCTTCCCAATCCTGCTCGTAATCAATGAATGTCATCGCCGTGTCGTTGGGCTGCAGGCTCGCGCGCTCGCGCAACACAGCGGGAATCGAGGACTCAACCACGGGCTCACACTACCTCGGATGCGCTTGGCTGGTGCCGAATCTGCTCGTCAGCGCCCAGACGGAAGTTTGCCCGATGCAGGGTCAGCGGTGCGGGTCAATTCCGCCAGCAGGCTGCAGCCACGGGCTCCGCAGACCCCGAAATCCCATGGCGCCGGCTTGCACACGAAAGCCCGCCCCGCTCGCCGCGTGGTGGGATATCGTCTGCACTCGGGCACCGTTGCGGGGCTGCCGGGCAAAGGCTCTGACGTCCGATTTCGGCGGACATCCACCCGTCCCCTCAAGCCGTCAACCTGCGATTTCTTCCCGTTTCAGCAGATTTTTTTGTACGTACGCACAGTTTTCCCACATTGGTGAAGCTAAGGGGTTACGCTGCTGTTCACCTGACTAGTTGGGTCGGATGCGACCAGGGGGATCATGGCGCGGTACGTGATGCGGCGGCGTCCCCAGCCCGGATCGACATTCGATGAAGTCTCCTTGAGGCAGGGGGAAAAGAAGAGGTGACGGCGGTGAACGACACAGGTGTGATCCCGGTGGCGGTGATCGGGATGGCATGTCGGCTTCCCGGAGGCGTGGACTCCCCGAAGAAGCTGTGGGAAGCGTTGTTACGGGGACTCGACACGGTCACCGAGGTTCCGCCGGACCGCTGGGATGCCGACGAGTACTACGACCCCGAGCCGGGCGTGCCTGGCCGAACCGTCTGCAAGTGGGGCTCCTTCCTGGACAACGTCGGAGACTTCGATCCGGAGTTCTTCGGCATCACCGAAAAAGAAGCCACCGCGATCGACCCGCAACACCGCTTGCTTCTGGAAACCGCCTGGGAGGCCATGGAACACGCCGGGTTGACACCGGAACAGATGGCCGAATCGCTCACCGGCGTATTCGTGGGTCTCAACCACGGCGACTACCAGTTCGTGCACATCGACGCCGAGGCCTTCGACGGCCCGTACGGCAACACCGGAACCAACTCCTGCTTTGCCTCGGGGCGGATTTCGTACGCGCTGCGGCTGCACGGCCCCGCGGTCACGGTAGACACCGCATGCTCGTCCAGCTTGTACGCAACCCACTTGGCCTGCCGCAGCCTCAGCGAAGGGGAAAGTGATCTGGCCTTCGCCGCGGGCGTCTACGTGATGATGGAACCGCGTAGGTTCGCCTCCGCGTCCGCGCAGAATATGTTGTCGCCCACCGGACATTGTCACGCATTCGACGCCGCGGCGGACGGGTTCGTGTCCGGCGAGGGTTCGGTGGTGCTGCTACTCAAGCGGTTGCCGGACGCCCAGCGCGACGGCGACCAAGTTCTGGCCGTCCTGCGTGGAACCTCCGCAAACCAGGACGGCCACACGGTAAGCATCGCAACGCCGTCGGTGCAGGCGCAGTCCATGGTGTACCGTGCGGCGCTGGCCGCCGCCGGCGTGGACCCGGGCACCGTCGGCCTGGTCGAGGCGCACGGCACCGGCACCCCGGTGGGTGACCCCATCGAATACGAAAGTCTGGCAGAGGTATACGGCATCGACCGGCCCTGCGCGCTGACATCCGCAAAGCCCAACTTCGGACACACTCAAGCAGCCGCCGGGGCGCTCGGGCTGATGAAAGCCATACTCGCCTTGCAGCACGGTGTAATTCCGCGGAACCTGCACTTCACCCGGCTGCCGGAGGATATGGCTCGAATCAGCACCAAACTGTTTGTGCCACAAGAAACTACGCCGTGGCCATCGAACGGTGAGCAGGTGCGAAGGGCGGCGGTGTCCTCCTACGGCATATCCGGGACCAACGTGCACGCCATCGTCGAGCAGGCGCCCGCAATCACCGCGCCCGACGAGGTGCCGGCTCACCCAACCGCCGGCGGCGAGTTGATCTTCCCGCTATCGGCTACGTCGGCCGACGCGTTGCGGCAGACGGCCGGAAGGCTCGCGGACTGGGTCGAGGCGCAGACCCCGGAATGGTCGGTGTCCGATCTGGCCTACACCCTGGCCCGTCGGCGCAGTCATCGTCCGGTCCGGACGTCGGTGCTGGCCGGCAGCGCAGCGGAACTGTCCGCGACGTTGCACGAGATTGCCGACGACGAGACTCCCTACCAAGCCGCCGTCGGGCAGGACGACCGGGGCCCGGTGTGGGTGTTCTCCGGCCAAGGCTCACAGTGGGCGACGATGGGCGCCGACCTGCTCGCCAACGAACCCGTATTCGCCGCAACCGTCTTGGAACTGGAGCGGCTGATCGCCCGGGAGTCCGGATTCTCGGTGACCGAAGCAATGACCGCACCGGAGACCGTGACCGGGATCGACCGGGTACAGCCGACTCTGTTCACCATGCAGGTGGCACTGGCCGCCACCATGAAGTCCTACGGCGTCCGCCCCGGGGCGGTGATCGGGCACTCCCTCGGAGAATCGGCCGCGGCCGTCGCGGCGGGCGCGCTGTCACTCGAAGACGGCGCAAAGGTCATTTGTCGCCGTTCCCGCCTGATGACCCGGATCTCCGGGTCCGGAGCGATGGCATCGGTGGAACTGCCTGCCCAGCAAGTGCTTTCGGAACTCATGGCACGCGGCGTCAACGACGTCGTGGTGGCGGTCGTGGCCTCGCCGCAGTCCACGGTGATCGGCGGCGCCACCGAGGCAGTGCGCGAGCTTGTGGCGGCATGGGAGCAGCGCGAGGTCATGGCTCGGGAAGTGGCCGTCGACGTCGCATCACACTCCCCGCAGGTGGACCCGATCCTCGACGACCTGTACGAGATGCTGGCCGACCTCGAGCCGCTGGCACCGGAGGTGCCCTACTACTCCGCGACGCTGTTCGACCCGCGCGAGGAGCCGTACTGCGATGCCAACTACTGGGTGGACAACCTGCGTCACACCGTGCGCTTCGGCGCGGCCGTGCAAGCAGCACTCGAAGACGGCTACCGGGTTTTCGCCGAACTGTCACCGCATCCGCTGCTGACCCGTGCCGTCGAAAAGACGGCCGAGAGCCTCGACATACCGGTGGCCGCATTGGCCGGCATGCGGCGCGAACAGCCGCTGCCGCACGGGCTTCGCGGCCTGCTGGCGGATCTGCACAGCGCGGGCGCCGCGGTGGACTTCTCCGTTGTCTACCCGGCCGGGCGGCTTGTGGAAGCGCCGCTGCCGATGTGGACACATCGATCGCTGTTGTTGAACCGCGCCGGACACGACCACCAGGGCCAGGGCGGATCGTCGGTGGTCGTGCACCCGCTACTGGGCGCGCATGTGCGGCTGCCGGAGGAACCGGAGCGGCATGTGTGGCAGACCGACGTCGGCACCGAGGCGCTGCCCTGGTTGGCTGATCACCAAATTCACAGTGCCCCAGCACTTCCCGGAGCCGCATACTGCGAGATGGCGCTGGCGGCTGCCCGCACCATTCTCGGCGAAGCTTCCGAAGTCCGCGATGTGCGCTTCGAACAGATGCTGCTGCTGGACGAAGAGACCCCGTTGTCGGCGGTCGGATCGGTGAAATCGCCCGGTGTTGTCGACTTCCTGGTGGAAACCTTCCAAGAGGGCGGCGCCATCCGGCGCGGTGCGGCAACGCTGCACGTCGCCGAAGATGAGGACCAGCCGCCGGCCTACGACATCCCCGCCTTGTTGGCGGCCCACTCGCGCACCGAAGACGGCGCCGAGTTGCGCGAAAAGTTCGACGACCACGGCGTGCAATACGGTCCGGCCTTCACCGGGCTGGGCGCGGCGCACATTGCGGACGGAGCCGTCAGCACCGTGCTAGCCGAGGTCTCACTCCCCGGCGCCATGCGATCACAACAGCGGGCGTATGCGATTCACCCCGCGCTGTTGGATGCCTGTTTCCAGGCCGTCGGGGCTCACCCCGACGTCCAGGTCGCGGGCAACGGTGGTCTGATGTTGCCGTTGGGCGTAGGCCGGATCCGTGCCCACGCCTCCACCCGCAATGCGCACTACTGCTATGCGCGGGTAACCAATGTCGACACGGCCGGGGTCGACGCGGACCTCGATGTGCTCGACGAGCACGGGACGGTGCTGGTTGTCGTACGCGGGTTGCGCCTCGGCACAGGGGTTTCCGAGCAGGGCAACCGTGAGCGCGTACTCGGGGAGCGGCTGCTGACCATTGAATGGCAACGGCGCGACCTGCCCGAACTAGACGTCACCGACGCCGGAACGTGGCTGCTGATCAACACCACCGAGGTTGCCGACATGTTGGCGACCGAGTTGACCGACACATTGAAGTCACACGGCGCGCAGTGTGCCACCCTGAGCTGGCCAGAGCACGCCGACCATGCCGGCAGCGCCGAGCGGCTGCGAAACCAGCTCAATGCGGGCAGTTTCCACAATGTCGCCATCATCTGCGGGCAGGACAACGGCGAACGCGACGAGAAGAGCGCGGTCCACGGTCTTGAGTGCGTCCGGCATCTGGTGCGCATCACCCGAGAGCTGCCCGAAATCACTGGCGAAGCGCCCCGCTTGCATGTGGTGACCCGCAACGCGCAGACGGTGCTCGCCACGGACAACCCCAACTTCGAGCAGGCCGGGCTGCGAGGCCTGCTGCGGGTAATCGGTGCCGAACATCCACACCTGCACACCACCCACATCGATGTCGACGAGCACACTCAGGCCGAGCACATCGCACGCCAACTGCTGTCCGGCTCAGAAGAAGACGAGACCGCATGGCGCCACAACGAGTGGCACACCGCACGCTTATCTCCGGCGCCGCTGCGTCCCGAGGAGCGCAAAACCACTGTGGTGAACCACGACAGTGAAGGCATGCGACTGCAGATCCGTACGCCGGGTGATCTGCAGACCATGGAATTCGTCGCCTTCGACCGGGTTACGCCGGGGCCCGGCGAGATCGAAGTCGCCGTCACCGCTTCCAGCATCAACTTCGCCGATGTTCTGGTCACGTTCGGTCGATACAACTCGCCAGACGGCCGGATGCCGGAGCTAGGAACCGATTTCGCGGGCGTGGTAACTGCTGTCGGGCCCGATGTCACGACGCACCAGGTGGGTGATCACGTCGGCGGCATGTCACCCCACGGCTGCTGGGCAACTTTCGTCACCTGCGATGCGAGCTTGGCGACACCGATTCCGCTGGGACTGACCGACGCCCAAGCCGCGGCCGTGACCACCGCGCACGCCACCGCCTGGTACGGCTTGCATGACCTGGCCCGGATCAAAGCCGGTGACAAGGTGCTCATCCACTCCGGAACCGGCGGGGTAGGCCAGGCCGCGATCGCGATCGCCCGCGCGGCCGGAGCCGAGATCTACGCCACCGCAGGCAGCCCCAAGCGCCGCCAATTGCTGCGGGACATGGGCATTGAGCATGTCTACGACTCGCGCAGCATTGACTTCGCCGAGGAGATCCGTCGCGACACCGACGACTACGGCGTCGACATCGTGCTCAACTCGCTAACCGGTGCGGCGCAGCGCGCCGGACTCGAATTGCTTTCCTGGGGTGGGCGTTTCGTCGAGATCGGCAAGCGTGACATCTACGGCGATACCAAGATGGGGCTGTTCCCGTTCCGGCGCAACCTGTCCTTCTACGGCGTCGACCTGGGGATGATGTCGCTCACTCATCCGCGATACATCCGCGAGCTGTTGAGCACGGTATACCGGCTCACCGCCGACGGCACGCTACCGATGCCGGAGAGCACGCACTACCCGTTGGCCGATGCGGCCACCGCGATCCGGGTGATGGGTGCCGCCGACCACACCGGCAAACTCATCCTTGATATCCCGCGCGCCGGGCGCAGCAGCGTGGTGTTGCCGCCGGAGCAGGTGCCCGTATTCCGTGGCGACAGCTCCTACATCATCACCGGCGGCTTGGGTGGCCTGGGACTCTTCCTCGCCGAGAAAATGGCCACCGCCGGCGCGGGCCGGATTGTCCTCAGCTCCCGGTCCGCACCCAGCCAAAAAGCCTTGGAGACAATCGAACTCATCCGTTCCATCGGCTCCGACGTCGTGGTGGAGTGCGCCGACATCGCCCAGGCCGGCACCGCGCAGCGGTTGGTGGCCAATGCGACCGCTACCGGCCTCCCGTTGCGTGGTGTGCTGCACGCGGCTGCGGTGGTCGAGGACGCCACCCTGGCCAACATCAGCGACGAACTACTCGACCGGGACTGGGCGCCCAAGGTGTACGGTGCCTGGCATCTGCACCAGGCCACTGCCGATCAGCCGCTGGACTGGTTCTGCTCATTCTCGTCGGCGGCGGCCATGCTGGGCTCGCCGGGCCAGGGCGCCTACGCCGCGGCCAACAGTTGGTTGGATGGGTTTACCCAGTGGCGACAGTCGCAGGGCCTGCCGACGATCGCGATCGCCTGGGGTGCGTGGGCCGAAATTGGACGGGCCATCGCGCTGGCCGAAAGCACCGACGCCGCGATCGCTCCCGAGGAGGGCGCCTACGCGTTCGAGGCGATGCTTCGTCACGACCGTGCCTACACCGGCTACTCTCCCACCGTCGGAGTGCCGTGGGTGGCCGCTTTTGCCGAGCGGAGCAAGTTCGCCGAGGCGTTCAAGGCCTCCGAGCAAGGACGTTCGGGCTCAAGCAAATTCCGCAACGAGCTGGCTTCGGTGCCGGTGGACGAATGGCCGGGCCTGCTGCGGCGTCTGGTTTCCGAGCAGGTCAGCCTCATCCTGCGGCGCACCATCGATCCGGACCGTCAACTCTCTGAGTACGGGCTCGACTCGCTGGGCAACCTGGAACTGCGCACACGCGTCCAGTCGGAAACGGGGATACGGATCAGCTCCACCGACATCACCACGGTGCGGGGGCTGGCCGATCACCTGTTCACGCAGCTGGTCCCGGAAGAAGTCACCACGTCTTCGTGACGCCATTGAGAAGAGCTGCGGCCCAGGGTAATTCGTCCTGCGAGGTGGCTGAGTGATACGAATCTTGCCGGAATCCAAGAGTGTCACCGAGTACTACGGCCACAAACGGCCGGAGATGCTCAAGTTCATCCCGGCCGATGCGCAACGCGTGCTCGAACTCGGCTGCGGGCAGGGAGTTTTCAGCGCCCAACTCAGGAAAGGTAGGGGCGCGGAGGTCTGGGGCATCGAATACAACGAAAACGCGGCCCGGCGCGCCGCAGATGTCCTCGATCATGTCCTGGCCGGAGACGCGAATCGGCGGATCGCTGAGTTGCCTGACGGCTACTTCGACGCGATCGTCTGTAACGACGTCTTGGAGCATCTGGTCAATCCACTCGAGACACTGGCCCAGCTCCGGGGCAAGCTCAAACCCGACGGTGTCGTGGTCGCGTCGATCCCCAACATCCGCTATCTACCCGCGCTGGGCAAGGTGGTGTTCCGAAAAGACTTCCCCCAAGAGGACTTTGGCATCTTCGACCGCACACACTTGCGTTTCTTCACGCGCAGCAGCATCGTGCGGATGTTCGAGGACGCAGGCTACGCCGTCCAGCGCATCAAAGGCATCAACCCTTTCCTGGGGCCCTTTGGAGCACTGTTCATCCTGTTGAGCGGGGGGTACTTCGCCGACGGGGTGTTTCTGCAGTACGCGTGCGTGGCTACACCGGCGTTCGGCGGGGTTGATATCGCCGGCCCACAAGCGGTGTAAGACCGACTTCCAGGCGAAACCTGCCTGCTGTGCCGCGTTCGCGGGTCAGTCCAGCACCGCGTAGGAAATTTGCGGCGTAAAAGGAAATCTCCTGATACGAAGATTCCTGATGCCGGCCGACTCCAGTACGGCAAGGGTCTCGCCGGGCCAGTATTTTTGGTTGAGCTCATCGAAGGCCAGTACGGCGCCTTTGGGCATTCTGGGCAGGAAGGTCCTGATCGCCGCCAAAGTCGGTTCGAACAGATCAAAGTCGAGGTAGAGAAGCGCGACCACCGTGTGCTGATTGTCTTCCAAGTAGGCAGGGATCGTCTGTTGGGCGTCCCCCTTGACGAGTTCCACGCGGTCGATATGCCCCAGCGGGCGATTGAGATCGTACAGCGACACAGCGTGCCGAATGTCGTCCTCGATGCCTTGAACCGCCAAGCCGCCGACCTTGGCAAATGACAGAGTTGCGTCCGCGGCTGTCGCATCCTGATCGGCAAGGCTGGGAAAGCCGGCGAAGGTGTCGAACCCCACGATTCGTCGTGTGTGATTGTAGGGCTCGTAGATCGCCGAGAGCTGCGCCCACGTCATCAAGCCGCCCCCCATGAAGACGCCACACTCGATGATATGGCCGTGAACGTCCACGATTTGCTTGAAAATCTCGTTCTTCGCCAGGAACGTCGCCATTGTCTGCCGCGGAACAAACTTCGCGAAGTTCTTCAGTTTGGCGAGTATGTCACCTTCGCCGGCGCTAAAGAATTCCTGAACCTTAGTAGCGTATTGCTCGTCCGCGGAAGTTTGTGTGCGCGCGTCGAGCATCGAAAAACGGTTATCCATTACTCACCTTTTCCGGACTGAATTTCGGGAGCAGCGGCGCACGCAAGTGTGCGGCGCAGCCCGTCACTTAGGGTGGTCGTCGGCCGCCAGCCGAATTCCGTCTCCGTCGCTGACCAATCAAGGAAGACGTTCGCGATGTCGTCATCGATGCTGGTCTCCTCGATCGCCGCATGGCACCCGAGGATCTCGGCCATTTCGTTGATGATTTCGCGCGGTTCATGGGAGAAATCGCCACCCAGATGGTAGATCGGAGCGTTTCCTTTCTTTTCGATGATGCAGGCAAGCCCCTCGATGGCGTCATCAATGTAGAGAAGCTGCAGACTAGGTAACCCGTTGCGATAGCGGTGGGTCACGATCGGCCGCCCTTCTTTCAGGCGCCGATACGCGAACCATATCAAGCGCGGCCGCAAGCTTTGCGGACCGAAAGTCGGTGAGATTCGAACGATGGTGGAATTGACTTCACCGTTGGCCCGCGCATTTTGAACGAGGACCTCTTCGAGAAATTTTGTTTCGCCGTATACCCCCCGAGGACGCATCGTTGTGTTGACGTCAGCAATCATCGAGCTCGACCTGTAGGCCGAGAACACCACTGCGCCTGAGGGCAGGACAAGGTGAATTCCGAGCGATTTGCAGACGTCGAGAATCCCGCGCAGCATAGTCAAGCTGTGACCCATCGCGTCGTTGTTGGTGTAGATCCGAGGGTAGGCGAGATGAATGATCTGTCCTATCTCGTTGTCGCGGCAATAGCGGTCAAGGTGGACCACGGGACCCAGCAGGTCCAGCGTGGCGCGGTCGGGTGCAACGACACGATGCGAATCAGCGAGGCGGTCGCGCAGCGCGGCACCCAGAAAGCCGCTGCTGCCGGTGATGAGGATGCCGTCCTGGCGGACCGACGCGGGAGAATTCCGCAGGGCCGTACGCAGTGAGTCGACCATCTCCAGCTTGACCGCCTGCTCTCCTGTCGTTGCGATAACTTGAGCTACCGCCACATCGAATTCCAGGCCGCGCCATTCGGCTAAAATGCCGGCTGCGATCGTGTTGCTGCGAGAAACGCCGAAATCACAGACGACCACGACGGAGCCGCCATTCTCGAGTTCCGCCACGCCCTCGCGGATCTTGTCGAGCAGATCGTCAGCCGAGTTGCCGCGCTTGTCGACCATGGCTCTCGTATCGACCACGTGGAACGGGCAGTCGCGCGCGATGCTGTCACCCGGCGCGGTTCCCAGTCGGCCTTCGACGATCCATCGGATCATTTCACGACCTGCCAGAGCGGAACGGCGACCTCGCTCAGGGTTCGCAAATACCATCCCGGAGTGATGCCGAGTGCGCCCCGCGGCGCGAGGCCGAGGAGGTGTCGGACGTACCAATCGACCTCGTTGAAACCGGCGAGTGTCCTCAGGTAGGTGCTGGCCGAGAACCGGGCATTGATTTCGAAGGGAACGAACGTGCCGTCGGCGGCGACGCGCCCCTGGATGTTCAAGGGGCCGGTGCTGCCGAGGCGCCGGGCGATCAGTTCGGCGGTCTCGCAGATGGCTGGGCAATCTTCGATCAGACCCTGGCTATATCCGCTCGAGATGAGGAAGTCCGGGCCGCGCATTGAGACGGAAAGTTTGCTGTGAAACGCGCGTTTGAGGGCTATCGCGCCGGCACAGCTGCCGTCGGGCAACGAAAGAACGCCCACGGTGAACTCGCCTCTGTCCTCGGGCAGATACTCCTGAAGTACCGGGGTGCGGCCATTGTTGTGCAGGTAGGTGCAGTACAGACGTGCTTCCTCATGGCTTCTGACAAAGAACACAAATACGCTGCCGCCGCTCGCCACCGCAGGCTTGACGATGCAGGGCATCGGGAAGTCACCGAAGTCGGTCCCCGGGTCCACCGTTCGGGTCCGCGGCGTTCTGACACCGGCACTCTCAAGGATCTCGAAGCAGTGACCTTTGTGGGCAAGGCGCTCGGTGAGCTGTGGGTTGTTTTGCCCGAGCCGTATCCCGGCGCGGGTGAACAGCTCGTGGTCTCTGCCGATGAGGATCGCGGGCTCGTCGCCGCCCGGGATGATGCAATCGACCTGCTCGCGGAGGCAAAGGTCTAGCAGATTTCGGGCATAGCCCTCGCGATCGACGAGGAAGGTCGAGGCGAAACGCTGGTCATAGTGCCCGAAAGCGAGCGGGGAGATGTCGCATCCCAGGATGTCATAGCCTCCGGCATGGTTGAGGGCCTTGGCGATCTCGGTCCCAAGCGAGGCGCCCGCGATTCCGGCAATAAGCACCCGCGAACTCTTCTCATGCAACGCAAATCTCCCGGACAACTTGCACGACTCGGCGCTGCTCGATTTCGGTCATGTCATGGAAACTGGGAACATTGATTGCACGGTCTGAAATATTGCCGGCCCATTTGCCTCCAGGCGATCCTGCAAATGGAGGGGTCGTGGATAGCGGATGAAAGAAAACCCGGGCATCAATATTTTCGGCCGCGAATGTAGTAGTAAGACGCTCGGTCGTTACCCCGGTCGACTCTTCGAATACAACAGTCGGCATCCAGAATCCATTTTGGGTCCCCGTCGGCTCAGAGTTCATCGATACCCCCGGCACGCCGACCAACCCACCCTGGTAAGCCCGGAATATCTCGCGCTTTCGTGAAATCAGGTCATCGATACGCTCCATCTGTGCGCAACCGATGGCTGCCTGGATGTTCGACATTTTGTACTTGAAGCCCACCACATCCGGCCAGAACTGCTTGGTCTGGCTGCGCGCGCGGCCGTGGTTGCTCAGCGTAAGAACTTCCTCGTACAGGTTGGCGTCATTAGTGACGAACATGCCGCCCTCACCGGTGGTGATCGTCTTGGTGCCGTGAAATGAAAAGGTCCCAAAGCGCCCCATGGCACCGGCACGCTTTCCGTGGTAAATCGAACCAATGGCCTCCGCTGCGTCCTCAATTACCGGGATACCGTGCTTCTGCCCTACTGCGAGGAGACGGTCCATCTCGCACAGATTGCCATACAAGTGCACGGCGACAATGGCCTTGGTGCGCGGAGTGATTGCGGCTTCGGCCAGCTCCGGGTCGATGCACCAACTCTCCGGCATGATGTCGACAAATATGGGTTTCGCCCCAAGGTGAACGATGGGCGCGGCCGTGGCGATCCAGTTGGTGTCGGCCATGATGACCTCGTCGCCCGGGCCGATTCCGAGCGCAGCCATGCCCATGTGCAGCGCACCGGTGCAACTCGACGTCGCGATCGCGTGCTTGACCCCGAGATGTGCCTTGAAGGCGCTTTCGAAGCGCTGGATGTATTCGTAGCAACGCTCGCCCCAGCCGTTGGCGGCGGCATCGGTGGCGTAGCGCACCTCGAGCTCGGTGATCGACGGCTTGGTGTAAGCGATGCGGGGCTTCACAGGAAGCTCAATTCGGGTACCGCCGTCGCGAAACGTGTGCCGCTGTGGACAAGGTCGGCCAATTGGGTCCGCACCTCATGGGCGATGTTCCAGGGCAAAATGATCACGTCGTCTGGAGGATTCTCGCGCAGCACCGCAGGCGAACGGATGGGAATGTGGCTTCCTGGCATGAATTTTCCCTGCTTGGACTGCGCGGCATCACAAACGTACGGAAGTAAGTCGGGCCTGACACCTGCGTAGTTCAACAAGGTGTTACCTTTCGCCGCGGCACCGTAGGCCGCCACGCGCCGGCCGGCACGCTTTTGTTCGATGAGGAAGGCCAAGAGGTCATCCTTCACCCGATCCGCACGCGACTGGAAGGCCGTGTAGGTGTCGGGCCGGGTCAATCCGAACTCGTCCTCCCGCCTCAGCAGCGAACCCACGCGGTCCGTGGTGGAGTTCGCTGCCCCAGCATGGCAGCCATAAACTCGCAGGCTGCCGCCGTGGGTAGGCAATTCTTCCACGTCCCACACACGCAAGCCGGCCTGGGCAAAGATATGCGCCACAGTCGTGAGCGACAGGTACGAGAAGTGCTCGTGATAGATGGTGTCGAACTGAGTCCGGTCGATCAACGGCATCAGATGGGGAAATTCCAGCGTGACGCTGCCTTCGGGCTTGAGTACGGCGGCCAGTCCACGGGTGAAGTCGTTGATGTCGGGCACGTGAGCGTACACATTGTTACCCGCGACCAGATCCGCCGACCGTCCTTCACTGGCCAGTCGATGTCCCAAGGATTCCCCGAAGAATTCCCGCCTGACTGGGATTCCCTGTGCTTCGGCGGCAGCCGCCGTGCTCGTCGTCGGCTCGATGCCTAGGCATGGGATCCCCGCTGCCACGAAGTTCTTTAGTAGGTAACCATCGTTTGAGGCCACCTCGATGACAAAGCTCTGGGACCCCAGTTGTAGCCGTTCGGTGATCATGTCCGCGTAACTGGCGGCGTGCTCAAGCCACGTGCTCGAGGTGCTGGAGAAGTAGGCGTAGTCGGCGCTGAACAGTTCCTCAGGGCGTGCGTAGTCCTCGGTCTGCACCAACCAACACCGGTGGCACACCAGCACACGCAGCGGGTAGTGCACCTCCGGGTGACGCAGGTCCTCGGCATGCAGGTAGGCGTTGGACGGTGGCGCAAAGCCCAGGTCCACGAAACTGTGTTCCACGGGTGCCTCGCAGTGCCGGCATTTCATGGCGCGACCCCGGTGAAATCAGCATCCAGTAGCCGATGGGCCAGATCACGAGGCGATAGATCTCGCGGCGGCAATGGCCACGCGATGGCAAGCCGCGGATCGTCATGGCGCAGGCCGCCCTCAGAAGGCGGGTGATAGAAAGCCGTGTGGAGGTACAGCAATTCGCTGTCCGGCTCCAAGACCTGGAACCCGTGGGCGAAGCCCTCGGGGATGACGAGCATCTGCGCGTCGTCTGGCGCCAGTTCCTGGGCGTGCCACCGAAGAAACGTCGGAGAGCCGGACCGCAGGTCCACCGCGACGTCCCAAACCCGGCCACTAAGGCAGCGGACCATTTTCATTTCCGCATGCGGCGGATACTGAAAATGCATCCCCCGCACGGCCCCTGCATGCCTGGTTCTGGAGTGGTTGATCTGCGCGATCTGGCGGTGGCCCAGCAGAGACTGAAGGTCGTTGGCGCAAAAGAGGCGGACGAACGCCCCGCGGGCATCACGGTGGGGCAGGGACTGAACAACCTTGAGATCGGAGATCGGGGTGTCGAGGATATTCATGCGGTAGCCCACGTCAGCTCTGAAGTGACTGCATCGGCGATGTAGGCGTCCAGTTGGTCGGCGCTTCGCACTTCACCAAATTCGAGCCAATGGCGATACCAGTGGGCCGTGTGGTGGATCGCTTTTTCAAGATCCCAGACGGGACGCCACCCGAGATGCATTCTCGCCCTGGCACTGTCGAGTTGCAGCAAGCCCGCCTCGTGCGGCTGCGGATCGGTTGTCTGTTGCCACCGAAGCTTCGGCCAGGTGCGAGCAAGGTCTCGGAGCACCTGCTCTACCGTACGGTTAGCTTTCTCATCAGGGCCGAAATTCCAAGCATCAGCGCAACTGTCGTCGCCGGCCAGGAGCCGCTGGCCCAGTAGTAGGTACCCGCTGAGGCAATCGAGTACGTGTTGCCAAGGGCGCGTGGCGCGTGGCGAGCGAATGACCAGTGGCTCGCCGGCGACGACGGATCGCACCAAGTCGGGAATCAGCCGGTCCTCAGACCAGTCGCCACCGCCAATCACGTTGCCGCCCCTGGCGGTTGCGATCCGCGAGGCCGACGAGTGTTGCAGAAAGGCAGTCCGGTAGCTCGCCGCCGCCAACTCGGCCCCGGCCTTGGACGCGCTGTAGGGGTCGTGGCCGCCCAGCCGATCTCTTTCTCGGTAGGCCCACGGCCATTCGCGATTCTCATAACACTTGTCGGTCGTCACGACCACCACGGCACGCACATCTGGCGTGGCTCGGGCAGCCTCGAGTACATGCACCGTGCCCATCACGTTGGTGGCCCAAGTGGCGACAGGCTCGCGGTAGGACCGGCGGACCAACGGCTGGGCAGCCAAGTGGAACACGATTTCCGGCCCTTCCGCAGCGAAAATCCCACGGACTGCGGCTTCATCACGAATGTCGACGCGATGATCGTTGATCGACAGCTTCAACAGGTCCCAATGGTTGGGCTTCGACGATGGGTCCAAAGCCAGCCCGGTCACCTCAGCACCCAGGGCATGCAGCCATAGACACAACCAGCTGCCCTTGAATCCCGTGTGGCCGGTGACGAGGATCCGGCGCCCGCGATAAGCAGTTCCGAATGCGTTCAATGCCAGCATTTCCACGGCGCTTTGCCGCTACTCCACAGTTCTTCGAGCAGGTTCTTCTCTCGAAGGGTGTCCATCGGTTGCCAGAAGCCGGAATGCTCGAAGGCCATCATTTCGCCGTCGGCAGCCAGACGCGCCAAGGGTGGCCCTTCCCATGCGACGTGATCGCCGTCAATGTAATCGAGTACTGCGGGAGACAGGACGAAAAATCCGCCGTTGATGAGGCCGCCATCGCCACGTGGTTTTTCGGCGAAGCCCGTGACTCGGTTGCCCTCGCACTCGATGGCGCCATAGCGCCCCGGCGGAAGCACCGCCGTAACCGTGGCGTGACGGCCGTGCTGACGGTGGAAATCAACGCTCGCGCCGATATCCACGTCGCTGATTCCGTCACCATAGGTGAAGCAAAACGCCTCCTCGTCCTGGATATAGGTAGCCACGCGCTTCAGGCGTCCGCCCGTCATGGTTTCGTCGCCAGTATCAACCAGCGTTACGCGCCAGGGTTCTGCGTGGTGTCGATGGACTTCCATCTTGTTGAGGGACATATCGAAAGTCACGTCCGACATGTGCAGGAAATAATTGGCGAAATACTCCTTGATAACGTAACCCTTGTAGCCACAGCAAACGACAAAGTCACGAATCCCGTGATGCGAGTAGAGTTTCATGATATGCCACAAGATCGGTCGACCGCCGATCTCCACCATCGGCTTAGGGCGAATCGTGGTTTCCTCACTCAGGCGAGTACCGAGGCCCCCCGCCAGTATCACGGCTTTCATCGTACTCGTTCATGTTTGGGACGGTACCAAACCAGCCAACTTCTTGGCCGATACATTAATCCACGAGAGCAACTCGAGTTGCCTTCTACTATGACAGTCATATACCCCAATATTTCGGCAGGAGCGATTGAATGCTTCTCCGTAACATGACGAATTGGAAAGAAAGACCCCCAACAGTTGGTACTTCGCGGCCTCGCACTCCAGGCCGCCTTCGAGCGCATGAGTCTACTCTTGCTGCCCCCCACCGGGACCGTAATCGGGAGGGACGCGCGGCGTGTACTCCGGCCATCTCACCGATGACGGCCGGTACCGCAAGTCAGAACCACAATTGGCATCACCTACCCGCTTTCCATCGGTACAGTCACTTCACTGGAGCCGTATGTTGGGGAGGCAACGCGTGACTGGTGACCGTCAGTTGAGCCGTGTGGATTCGGTCAGCATTGTGATCCCGGTCTACAACGGCGCTGCGACTTTGCCTGGTGTGGTCAAGGAGCTTGCCCAGCAGCGTTCGACCCAACAAACCCGCGACGGTCGTGAGTTCCGCGTCGATGAGGTGCTCCTGGTGTGGGACCGGGGCATTCGCGGTAGCGAAGAAGTCGTTCGCGAGTTGGCCGGACAGGACGGATGGGTACGTCCGGTCTGGTTGTCTCGCAACTTCGGGCAACATCCGGCGACACTTGCGGGCATGACCTCTTCGGGTGGGGACTGGATCGTCACGATGGACGAGGACGGACAGCACGACCCGGGATATATCGGTGACCTACTTGATACGGCATACCGGGATCGCACACAGCTGGTGTATGCCTCGCCGATGAATCGGCCGCCGCACGGGCTTTTGCGCAACGCGGCGTCGTGGCTAACGAAGTGGTTGTTTGTGCATGTCCTGGTGTCGTCTGACGGACCCAGCGCATTCAACAGTTACCGACTGATCCTGGGCGAGGCAGGACGAAGTGTCGCAGCCTACGCCGGCGCGGGCGTGTTCTTGGATGTCGCTCTTTCGTGGGTTGTCGCCAACCCGTCGACCTGTCCGGTGATGATGCGCCAAGAAGGACGACCTGCAAGCGCCTACACCCTGCGTCGGCTGGTGTCGCATTTTTGGCGGCTCGTCATCTCTTCGGGTACCCGGCCGCTGCGCTTTGTGTCAATGATGGGTATTTTGTTCGCCCTTCTCGGTTTTGGTGTGGCGATCTACAGCATGATCCAGAAGCTCGTCGGCGATATCACCGTGCAAGGATGGACATCGGTGTTCGTGGCGGTGCTTGTCGTCGGCGGGGCCACCTTGTTCGCCCTGGGGATCATCGCCGAATACATCGCCGCTTCAGCCACCATGGCAATGGGCAAGCCCGTATACGTCATCGTGCGAGATCCCGGTGACATCTTCGACAATCCGGCGGACTGACGGGTGCTTACCTGGGTCGTGGGCTGCGGCGGGCTTCTGGGCAGCGCCGTGTCGCGGGCGATGTGCCCGACATTCAGCCACCTTTCGGTGCCGTGGGAGGACCACGATGCGGCGGTCGAGGTGCTCGATGACGAACTCGAGCGATTCGTCCGAGCGGTCGGCAGCGATGATTGGTCGATCATCTGGGCCGCCGGCAGCGGTGTCGTCGGTTCTACGGCCGACAAGCTCGCCGCGGAAACGCGCATCATGTCTCATTTCGTCGCGAGGCTGAGAGATATGCGGCCGGCCGGTAGGGGCGCATTCTTCCTCTCGTCCTCTGCAGGCGGCGTCTATGCCGGATCAACTCATCCACCGTTTAGTGAGTCGACGACGCCACGGCCGCTGAGCCCCTACGGCGAGACGAAGCTCGCGCAGGAGGAGATCCTGCGGATGAGACTTCACGGCTGCATCCCACTTATCGTCGGGCGGTTCTCAAATCTCGCTGGGCCTGGTCAGAACCTTGCGAAACAGCAGGGTCTGGTCAGTCAGTTATGTCGTGCCGCAGTCATGCGACAGTCATTGAATGTGTTCGTGCCGATGGAGACACTCCGCGACTACTTGTACGTCGATGATGCCGCTGCTATGGTCTGCGCCCTGATCAAAAATGTAGTGCGCGACCAGCCGTCCCAGCCGTTGCTGCGCAACATCTCATCACAACGGCCGGTGTCCATCTGTACCGTGGTAAGGACGGTACAACAGGTCGCACACCGCTCCGTCCGCATCGCACTCGGGACCAGCCCGTCTTCGCGGTATCACGTTCGCGACCTGAGGCTTTGCACAAACTTTCCCGGCGAGTTCCAGAGGGTGGCAATCACGCCCTTTCCAGTGACGGTCAAACGCGTGTACGAGGCTGTGCTAAGGCAACAAGCAATGTGCTATTAGGCTCGCGGCTTGCCCCGACAGCCGGTCCGGCTGGGTGCGAGCCCGGTTGTGAACCGTAGTTATTTCAGTTCATCTCGCAAACCCGGTTTGATGGGTGCGGCTTAATCGGCCTGCCGTACGCGCCCGGGGAAGGTAGCTGAGGGTCGAGTGACGATGTAGGTGGTCATGTTCGTGCTCGAAGTCGTCGATACCACGCGGGCTCCAAGCAGGTTCGTCTAGTGGCAGAAGGATCGGATGCAACCGTCCTGCCAGCGCCCCGCCAGAGGAGGTCGTGGGCCACTTTCTAGCGCAAAACGATTGCGATGCTTGGGAAATGGGCTTAGGACCGGTGTCCATCCGCAGCAGCAGCAGCATCGGGGGCCTCCGACCTCGCCACCAAAGCCCAGTGAGCCAAGTCGCTCGGCCGCTGCGAGCAGACCATCGCCGTCGAACCGATCCACCGACTCATCCTGACAGCTCACGTGCTCGGCAAACGTCGCCGACCGCTTTGCCGGCCGACATCGCTTTGGCCTGTCATCTCAGCGTGCGCCACCCAGAACTCGACCACCTTGACGAGCTTCTCTTGACGCATTACTGTCAATCATGGTTGACGGCATGGCGCTGCGCGGATGCGCAGGTTGATCCGTCAAAAACGCAGTTGGGTGCCTCATCAAGAGGAAGGAGTGAGTGCCTTGTCCCACGAACAATTGTTCCTAGAAGATGAAGCGTCATACGTGTCATCGACTCTTACGTTCAACTGGGTCGCGTCCGAAAGTTGGTGTAAAAGCACCGGTTGGTTCGCGGCTTCGCCGTCAGCATACGGGCTGAGGAACTCAGGCGACGGGCCCGCCCGCAGCTGCCGCTGATGTTGTCGGGGATGGCTCAGCCGATCCTGGGGAGTCGCGCGGCAAGGTCCTCGCCGAGCGCGGTACATGGCGTTGTCCGTCCCCGCAGAACGGACTGGGGTCAGGGGCAGGTTGGCCCACTGAGGAACTGGGCGCCCAGCAGGCGCCGCATCAGGTGCTCGTCGATGTCCGCTTTGTCGTCGTGCATCTTGGTGGCGACAGCGGTTGTGGCGCGGTGCTTTTCGAAGCGGATACTGCCGTCGGGCAGATCGCGCACCGCCGTCCAGCCGAGCTTGCGGTAGAAACTGGGGGCGCGGCTGGCGGCGTCGGTGGTCAGCCAGATCGTCGCGTGCCATTGGAACAGGAACGCTTCCGCGCGCCCCATCAGTAGCGGTCCCAGCCCGCGCCGCTGGTACTGGGGATGGATGAAACAAGCGAAGATGCTGCCGGCCTGCGCGTCGGCCATCGCGAAGCCGGCGGCCGTCCCCTCGACTTCGGCGATCCACACACAAGGCGACGCCTCCAGTGCGTCCCGCACCGTCTCTTTGGTGATCCCGAGCTCAGTGAGCTGCTGGTAGGACAGATGGTTATCCGTCACGCTGGTGCGGATCTCGAAGACGGCATCGATATCAGTTGCTTCGGCAGTCCTGACTACCAGCCCCTTGACGAGGACTCGTTGGTAACGGTCGAAGACCGTGCCGTCGCTTTCTTGGATCCGCCCGACATAGGTGAAACCCGTGCGCAGCGCGACCCGGGCCGACGCCGCGTTGCCCGGTTCCACCTTCACCACCGCGGTACTCGCACCCTGCTCGGCCGCGTAGTGGCACACCAAGTCGACAGCCCGAGTCGCCAGCCCCCGCCCGCGCCAGGCCGGATAGAGCCCGTAGGCGACATCGACCTGCCCAAGACCTGCCCGGGCGCTAAGCTCCCCACCCTCAAACCGCAGATCGACTGTGCCAGCTAATATCTGCTCGGTGCCTGCCCGGATGGCAAAGGCTCGCAGCAATCCGCCGGTCGCCCACTGCTGCTGGCAGTGGTGCAGGTAGGCCTCGACACCTTCCGGGGTTCCGGGCCCGCCTGAGTACCAGCGGATCAGCTGCTCGTCCTCCCCTGCCAGATGCGCCTCTGCGTCGTCGACGCATAAGGGGGACAGGGTCAGGGCGCCGTCGGACGGACTCTGATCACGCACCCTGAGATTGTCGCGACCGAAAATCCATCAGGCAATCGGATTTCTGCGGCGGTACCTTGTCGCTGAAACAGCGTAGAGCCGAGGGGATGTGGCATGGATGTTCTGGTCACCGGTCATCGCGGCATGATCGGTGCCGCAGTTACTCGTCTGTTGTGCGAGCGAGGTGACACCGTTGTGGGTTTCGATCTCGCCGACGGCCAGGACGTGCGCAATCCAGCTGAGCTGGCGAAGGCCGACCGCGACATCGAGGTGATCGTTCACCTGGCGGCAGCCGATGACCCGGACCCACAGGCGCTGCCAGGCCTGGCCGCGCCGAACGCCGCGGACGCGTGGACGGTCTTGCAGACCAACGTGCTCGGCGCGGCGAACGTGCTGGAGGCTGCCCGCCAGGCCGGGCATGCCCGGGTAGTGCTGATGAGTACGGTGGAGGTTCTCGGGGTCTTCGACGGCAGCCGTGCCCCGGACTACCTGCCGCTCAACGACGACCACCCTTGCCGCCCGGCTAGCTCGTACGCGGTCTCCAAGCTCCTGGCCGAGGATCTCTGCGAGGCCTTCACCACCGCCACCGGCATCACCACCGTGTGCCTGCGCCCGCCCGGCGTGTTCACCCCCGACACCTACCGCATCATTGGGCAAGCCCGCGTGGATAATCCCGACATTGAATGGTCACCGCTGTGGCAATACGGCGCCTTCCTTGATGTCTGTGACCTCGCCGACGCCGTCGGCCACGCTGTGCACACCAACCCACTTGCTGGGCACCACCGGCTGCTTTTGTGCGCCGACGACATTTCCTCGGCTCGTCTGGCCAGCCGCGAGTTGGTGAGTAAACTCCTGCCTAATGTTGCCTGGCGTGGCGGCAACGCCTACGATTTCGACCCCTACCGGGCATTGCTGGACTGCGCCCGAGCCCGAGCCGTCCTCGATTGGCAACCCCAGCGCCGTTGGCGCCCCGGTCCAGATCCTTTCGACGCCGATACTGGCCTGGTGATGATGAACGCCGCCGACGCGTTGGCCGTGATCAAAGCCCTGGAAGCAGCCGGGGTGGACGTCTGGCTCGGCGACGGCGGTTGGGGCATCGACGCCCTGCTCGGCCAGCAGACGCGCCCGCATAAGGACATCGACCTCATTGTTCGCGTCGACCAGGCCCTCGATCTCGTCACTGCCCTGGGTGCATTGGGATACGCGGTGGCCGAGGGTCAGCTGATGTCGTGTTTCGTGTTACGCGACCACGCGGGCAAGACGGTGGACGTGCACCCGGTGGTGTTCGACCGGCAAGGCAACGGCGAATACACGATGGAAAACCGCGAGGTCTGGGTCTACGCCGCACCCTGGTTCGCCGGCACCGGAACCATCAGGGGTCAGACCGTGCGCTGTTTGACCCCCCAAGGCCAAGTGCGCTGCCACACCGGCTACCCGCTCGACGACGACGACCGCACAGACATGGCAGCGCTTCGGCAGCGCTTCGGCGTCGATCTGCTGCCCGGCCAGCACTGAACTGAACGTTGCACCAGCTACTCCCGTTGGGGGAAGAGAGTTCCAACAATTCAGCAGGCGGAGCAAAGCCCTCCCTCTGATACAGCGGTGCACTGCGTTGCGACGGCCACACCACCAGCGTGTCAAACCCGACGCTGCGGGCATGGGCGTGCAGCGCGTTCAAAAACTGGCGCCTCAGACCGCGGCCGCGATGAGCGGGGACAACATAGAAATCGGTGAACTAACCCCACACCAACGCGCTGATGAAGCACGGCAACCCTGAGGCCGAGCCGGGAGATCATATCGAGTTCGAACTCGCTATAGGGTTCACGAGGCCCAGACCAGCGATGACGGGGCACGGGCTTGCGCGCGCCAAGCCGCCGAGCCGTTCGCGACTCGATGACCTTCCGCCGCGACGAATGGTCTGGTGGACCAGTCTGTGTATTCCCGCTTGACCTTCACGTAGCGGCAATTTCTAGGGTCGATGAGGAGGGCGGATGGACTGGCCTCCCGGGAAGGATGGGGAAACGCCATGAGTTGGTCGATTGCGGATGTGGCGAGGATGTCGGGCGTCACCGCCCGTACTCTGCGCCATTACGACGACATCGGCCTGCTCAAGCCCGCCTACGTGGGTACCAACGGCTACCGCTATTACGAGGAAGAGCAACTCCTGCGTCTGCAACAGATCCTCGTCCTGCGTGAGTTCGGCCTAAGTCTGGGCGAAATCGGGGAGTCGGTCGACTCCGAGCCGGACACGCTCGCCGCCCTCAAGCGCCAGCACATCCGTTTACACGGGCAGCGCAACCGGCTGGTCCGGATGGCCGACACCGTGGCGCGCACCATCATCGAACTGGAAGGGAAGAACGCCATGGCAGTCAAGATCAACCGCCCAGAGAAGCTGTTCGAGGAGTTTGTGGACCCTAGACGCTGGGATATCGACGACCGGTTCAGCGGCATCGGTACAGGCCAGGCGCTGGCACCTGCCGTCCAGCAGTTGGTTGAGCATCTAGCCCGGGAAGGGTGGGTGACCGAGGATCCCGAAGAGCACCTGCTGCCACACCTGCGGCGTTGGTGTGAACGGCCTGATTCCGTTTGGCGACTGCTTGGCGCCCGGCTGCTCAATGACGCTGTCTACGCGGTGGACGTCGCACCAACTGAGCAAGCGACTGCCGAGGGTCTACCGGTGCGCGATGCGATCCCAATGCTCGCCCAGGTCGCCGAGACGTCGTTTGCGGTGCGGCAGGTCGACGAGAACACAATCGAGTGCATCACCGGCATGTTCGACGGCGACGGCCCATACGCTAGCCATGGTCATCTGATCCGCCTGCATATTCACCCCCGAGAGGTTGGCGCATGACGATCATCACAGAGTGCGCCCTACCGGAAATCCGCTGACATTCGCCAAGAGTGAGGCTACGCACCTCCGCCTCAAGCGGCCTGTCGTGTGGGGTGGGAAAGTGTCGCGGTGGTCGAGCTGGTCGGCCGAGATACCCGACCAGCCCATGGGTGCAGACCGGGATCGGTCGGACAACCTGAACGCCGTCGGGCATACTCGGTGCGTAGAGTGGCCGACGCTGTACGCCGACGATCTCATCGATGAACGGCGCGCGGATCTACGGTTCCTGTTCGCTACTAAACTGCCGAAAGGCGGTGAAATCGGTCGCGGCTTGCGCCGCAAACTGGGTATCCGAGCTGGGCCATCACCGAGCCCAGCGTGTCGGTGGGGATTTACCGTGCATGATCGCAACAACTGCGTTCGGGGTCGAAGAGCCAGCCGAGGTGAGTTGCTAGAGCGCCGGTCAGATCCCGAGCAGTTCGGCCAGCGCCCTCGCCTTGTTCAGGGCAGTCTGTGCGTCCACAATGTCGCCGCCGGCCGCCGCATCTAGGGCTGTTTCCACGCAGCGGGCCAGGCCCCACGCCTGAAGTCTGGCTGTGTCCTCGCCCAGCGCCTCGGTGATCAGCGTGAACCGCTCGGTCAGTACAGAGTGAACGTCGGTATACGCGAATGGGTCGTCGATTTGCTCAACCAACGGCCACGGGTCATAGCCGGGGTCGCCGATCATCGGTTTGGCGTCGATAGTCAGCCATCCTCGCAGCGATGAGAGCACGTTGCCCGGGTTGAAATCGCCGTGCATCACCACAGTGCGTGCGGCGCCGGCGGGCAACTCGCGCAGCATGCGTACTCCGTGGGCCACCAGACCAGCGTCGAAACCCGGCTCTAGCCGCGCCATGCGGTTTTCAACCAGATCAGCCCACTCGGCGGTGACATCGCCCAGCAGCTCCAGGCCGGCCTGGTCGGGCACTGGCGTTTGCCACAGTTCACCCAGGACCCGTGCGCCCACCAGCAGTCGTTCTGTGACGCTGAGGTGGTGGGAGGATCCCAGCGGACGGCCTGGGTTGCAGCGTTCCAGCAGCAGCGCGTGATGCTCGCGGTCCTCGCGCAACAGACGCACCGCGGCGTTGCCGTCCCAGAGCCGCAGCGCCCGTGCTTCGCCAACCGCTTCGCGATGAGGCCAGCTGACCTTCAGGACCACCGACTGCCCGTCAGGCAAGTGCGCGGGCGCCACCCACGAGCAGCTGCCGCCGTGAAACGGGGCGTGCAGCCGCAGACACCAGCGGGACTGCAACCGGGCAACAGTACGCGGCAGCTCTTCTAGCCATGCCCGTCCGTCGACCCTGCCGCCGAGGGTGGCCACGATCGGCAGGCTCGCGGGAAACAGCTCGGCACTCACCCGGACTACTTCGGACGTGGCGGTCTGCGGCAGCACCGGTCGCACCGGCAAAGCAAAGATTCTACCTTCGTTGCGTGGCGTCTTCGGTGCACGTGTTGGGCTCCGTTCATTCGTAATGAGTTCCGTCGCGATGCGCTGTGGTGGCGGATCGAGTTGGGGCAAGGGGTCAGAATCCGACGGCATTGTGCGGGGCTTGCAGCCCGGTGAGCATGGCGGTGGCCCGGTTCAGGGCGCCTGGGCGGTGTTCGACGATCAAGCCTGCGGCCGCCAGCGACCCGAGCGCGGTGCCGCCGAGGAAGATGCTGCCCAGTGTCGCGGCATCCAATGTCAGGTCGGGAGCACGACCTGATACGGCGCGATGGCAGTGGGCCCCATCCGGGCCGCCGTCGAGGTGCCAACAGCCCTCGTTCCATGGGCAAAACGAATCAGCAACGTCGAGTACCAGCGATCCTTCGACTTGGTAGGTGCGGTTGGCCAATGCTGCGGGGACATCGACGAGCCGGACCCACAGGTTGTCGCTGTGCCGTGTGATGCGCAGGGCACGAGGGTCAGCCAGTTGCCAGCGCAGCGGCTCGTCGACGGGTCGTTTGGCAGCAATCACCCGCCTGGTTAGGTCCAGGCCAGTCAGCAACATCCATAGGTCGCTGTAGGCCGTGACTGTGGTGGCTTCTAGCCAATCGACCTCCACAATGCCGGCGGTCGCGGCGTCCGGCGACCATGGGGTGCGGTAGTTGGCGGCGCCGTCCACGGTCCCGGCGTCGTCATAATGCAGCAGAAACTGCCAGGCGTCTCGGGATTTGTGGTCCCACTGCCATTGGTGGGCGCTGACCTCGCCGATCCGCGTCCGGCGCACCCGATCATGCAGTAACGGCCACTGCTCTTTGGCGGTGTGCGCCTCAACTAACTCGATCCGACCCTGTGGCTGGTGCGGGCGTGCTCGGCGTGCTTGTGTGTTCTCCAGTTCCCAGCGGGTCTGGGTAGTGGCTGGGCCGAAGCCGTAGCGGCCGTAGATGCCGCCCTCGGAAGCACTCAACGTGGCCAGCGCCTCGCTGCGCTGGTGGCAGTCGTCGAGAAGAGCGCGCATCATGGCCCGCAACAGCCCCCGCCGGCGGTGGGTCGGCAACACGCCGACGTCGGTTAGCCCACCCATCGGCACCGGCCCGCTACCCGGCACGGTGACCTCCAGGGACAGCATCTGCGAGGTGCCCACCAACTGGCCATCCACGAACGCCGCCTGCGTGCGATCGACATCGTTCCACTCAGCGACGGCCGGTACCCAGACTTCTTCGCTGACCGGCTTGTCAAACACAGGGGCAATGCCGATACCGGAATGCCAGGCAGCCGGCTCCGGTTCCCAGCTCGGGGTACCCGCCAACCCGGGCACGATCCGCAAGAACGCCACGGCCTCATCGGCTGTGATGGGGCGAACCTCTACGGTCATGACAGGGCTTCTTCCGACTCATCCTCGTTGCCGCAATGAAGGCACGAAGGTACCCGGACGGTGACGCGTACGGGCGAGATAGGCAAGTGTGATGTCATCGTTTTCCGCGATGCGGTAGTGCGAACAAATCGCGATGTCTTGAGCTGTTCACGAGGATGACAATTCCTCGAAACAGTGGTCTTTTTTTGCGAACTGATCGAGCACAATGCTTGTAGCGGACGCTACAATATCTTCTCGCCTCTTGGCGTCCCGCTGGTTTTGCACTGTGTAGATAGCTAGTACGATGGGCTTACAATACGGTGACCATAGGATGCCGATATCGTTTGCGATACCGTAGTCGCCAGACCCTGTCTTGTCAGCAACTACCCAGCCGCCCGGGACGCCGGCACGTATCCGCCGATAACCGGCCGTATTGTTCCGCATCCATCCGAGGAGTTGCGTTTGTTGTGCTGGCGTCAGCCCGTCACCAAGAGACAATTTTTGTACGCTGGCCGCCATATCTCTCGGCGTGGACGTATCGGCCCCGCTGGTAGGATCGGAATTTAGTGCCCCGTCATAGTGCTCGACGTTGTAGGTCTGGTTACCAACAGAGTGCGCGAACTGCGCTACCGCTGGCGGTCCACCCAACCTCTTCATGATGATGTTGATCGCAGCGTTGTCGCTGTAGCTGATCGCCGCTTCCGACAACGCCTCAAGCGTCATACCGCCCGTGATATTCTTTCGAGTGATCGGACTCCACTCGATTAAATCATTTTGCGAATAGTGCACAATTTCCTGTAACAGATGACTGTCAGTGTCGCTCTGCTTCAGCAGTGCAGCAACACCCATGAACTTTATCGTGCTCTGCAGCGGGAATCGCTCATCCTCGCGATGAGCGATTATCTCACCATTGCTGGTGTTGATTGCATACACGCCGATCTTTCCATCGAATGTGTGTTCAAGCTCTTCAAGCTGCTTACCTTCGGGCTCGACAGGCCTTGTGCTTACAGAAGGGGTGGACGCAGAATTGGTTGCTGAATTATGAGCACAACCCGAAATCAGCAACAGCGAAACCAACACGAGCGCATATCTTCGGCTACCCAATCGTCTACTCACACCCACAGCTAGTGATGTCCTTCCGGTTAAAATTCCTGTACTCGCATTTCACGAAGACGAAGCTATCAGTGCAAGGATCGGGCTCCTGCCCACCACGGGTGGCATCCGAAAGTTGACTCATTGCAACCGGCCGGTTCGCGGCTTCGCCGTCAGCATACGGGCTCAGGAACTCAGGCGGCAGGCCCGCCGCCCACAGTTGCTCCTGATGGGTGTCGAGGATAACGCGGCGGGTTTCCGTTCCGCAGGCTCAAGATGCTTTGGCCGCCTCATCGCCGGCTTCGACACTGCTGTAACGCCGAGAGTTGTTCAGCGGTGGAGGGTTTGGGCGGCTTCGGTCAGTGCGTTAAACGCGGCGTCGAGGCGGTGTTGGCGGCGCCGGTTGGGTTCGTGGTTGGCTTCGGCGGCCACGAACCCGATCAGTTCCTCCAGGTCGTCTGCACTGGACAGTAAGGCAGCGCCGTCGGGGTGGGCGCGCATGCCAAAGACCAGCCGCTCACAGTCGGGGTCGAGCAACATCAGCTCGCGTAGCGCGGCGGCGGTCTCGTCGCTGACGATGACCTCGTCGACGTCGCAGGCAACGCTGAGCCGGCGACGGCGCAGGTCGTATGGGGAGTCTGCCCAGTTGCTGATCACTCCCTGGTCGTCACAGACGCTGCACCGCCATCGGATGGCCGCGGACGCCTGGGGCCCTACGATGGCGATGGTCATCCGCCCGGGGCAGCGTCGATGGGCCGGTCGGTGCCGACACGGCAATGCCGACACCCACCGATCACCGACCTCGCTGGCGGTGGCCGCTCGGACGATGTCGCCCAAATGCTGCGCGAGGAGCCGTGCGGGACCCAAAGCGTCGTGCGGCATGTCGAGGAAGTGAGCCAGATCAGCGACCAACACGTCGCCACACTGTACCGGCGCCAAGCCAAGGCGTTCTTGCGTACCGATCGTCGGTGGCTTTGCCTACGATCATGACTCGTGATGCTGCGATGCACCGCCAAGGTGTTGGCGCTGCTGCGGGTGTCTGGGCCGGCCATCGGCCAAGCCAGCCAGCCAGCAGGACTGGTATGCCCACTTGGTCTGGATCGATCGACGCAAATGCCTGCTGGTGACCCACGCCGGCACCTTGTTCTCGGTGTTCATGCCCAACGTCACCGCCGCCGGGTTGCGCCCGATCGGCCCGCCTGTCGTCTCGGCGATTCAGTCCGCGCTGCAAGCCGAACACTTGCCCGTCGATACGCTCGGCGAACTCGATCCCCAACAGGTTGCCGTGGCCAAGACCGCCGACCGCCGCATCCTGGGCACCATGAACGATTTGGCGTTCACCATCGAACACGTCATTGCCGCTGCTGGCGGGTTGGCCCGCTGCGACATCGACGCGCTGCACCACGGCCTGCATCGCAGCATCAACAGCATCACCGGCTACATCCCACCGATCGACCTCGTCACCGCCAGCCGTCAGGACCAGCGGTGACAACTGTCCTGCCTGGGGGACGTACCGGCGTCGCGACCCGAGATCGCTACGCGGTGGCGCAGATGGGATCGGCCTGGTTGGTGTCGCCACTGGTGGTGGCCGGCGGCGGCCGCAGTTGCTGGGGTGGGTCGAGCAGTGACCGGCGTAGGTCTTGCAGCAGCCGGGTGCCGACCGGGGTCATGGTCAGACCGCGCCAACCGGCCGAGGCGCGATCAAGCACGGCCCACACCAGGCTGATGGCGCTGGTCTCGCCGGGGAATCGGCCGATGACCTTGGTCCGTCGCTTGGTTTCCCCAAACGATCGTTCAATGAAGTTCGAATGTCGAACGCGCCCATGGTGTTCGACTGGGAACCGCAGATAGGCCGTCAGCCCTGCTTTGTCGGTGAGCAGGATCTGCATGGCCGCCGGGTAGAGGTCGCAGTATTTGGCGGCGAACGCCTCGATCCGGTTGTCGATGATCTCAACCAGCTGGGGTCCTGGTTCGACGCCCAGGTCGGTGGTGTCGAAAATCGCCCAGTAGCCGTCGCGGACCTCGGCTTGCATCCCGGTGGGAATCTTGGCGAGCACGTTTCGGAGTCGATGAATAAGACACCTCTGGCGCAACGCTTTTGGGTAGATTTGTTCGATGGCGGCGATCAGGCCCTTGGCGCCGTCGGAGACGATCAGCAGCGGAGTGGCAAGGCCACGTTCGCGCAGATCGGTCAGGAAGTCGGCCCACGCGTCGGTGGACTCGCCGGTCCCAGGTGACAATCCGACGAACACGGGTTTGCCCTCGGTGGTGATGCCCCAGGCGGCCAGCACCGGCTCGGCCGGCGACCCAGGATGCATCCGAAAGAATGAGGCGTCCAAAAACAGGTAGTCCAGCGCGATCTCGTCGAGTCGGCGGCGCGCCCACCCCTGATACTCGGCTCGGATCGCCTTGCAGACTTCCGAGACCGTCGACTTGGAGATCGCGGCCTGATCGCCGAGTGTTTCGGCAAGGGTGGCCTCGACATCCCGCACGGACAGGCCGCGCACGAACGCCGCAATCACCAGCGTCTCCAGGGCGTTGGTTTTCGTCACGTGCTTGCCGAACAACCGCGACGCGAACGCTGCGGTGGTGCCGCGCAGCTTCGGCCGCTCCAACTTCACCGGCCCGGCGGTGGTTTTGACCGTCACCGGCCGATACCCGTTGCGTGAGCCCTCGTTAGCGTCGGGACAGGCGGCGATGCGTTGGTAGCGGCCGCGGCCGAGGAACTCGGTGACCTCAGCCTCCAGCGCCGCCTGCATCAACAGCTGCGCGCCCAGGCGAGCGACTTCTTCAAGGATTTCCGGCAACTCCCGATCCTCAGCAAACAAGGCGTCGATCTTGATGCGGATACGGTCGGTGGCTGATACTCGAACAGGCACGGGCGTTGCTCCTTCTTCGCAGACTTGCAGGTCGTGAAGCGGAACCTACGCCCGTGCTCCCTATTTACACCGGATTCCGGACACGACCCCAACTGATTCATGCACTCTGAATCCGGATGAGCTCCTAATCAGGGTACCGGCGTTGTTGATCTGTGCCCATGACCGCCGTGACGGACTTGGGTGCCGCGGCGTTTCGCTCGGGGCAGGTCCCCCGCTTGTCGAAAACGATGGAGTTGTTCCGCTGCAACTACGCGAAGACCGCGAGCTGCACGAACCGGCAAACTTACGAGCCAAACCGCTGAGCGTCGGGGTCAGCGGGGTCTGGCGCGAGCGGAACGCGGCGATAAGTCGAACCGCAGACTCAAACGCCGCCATACACGTCTGTTGAACGGGACCAACGCGTCCATAGCTGTCCCACGGCTTCACAGCCGATAATCCGCGCGCAGCGGCACCGGCGCTATGTCTGGCGGCTGCAAGCATGCCACGGGCGCAGGTTGCCCATGAACAACGGCCAGAAGGTTGTGTGAGCTACCCACGAGAAACGAAATCCCTTGTTCCGCTTCTAGATTCGCAGCCAGCCGTCGACACGATCTCAGGGCGGTCACCGCGGAAGGATCTACCCTTTCGGCTCCATCCGAGGTTCCTTAACGTCGCTTGGTGGCGTCATCCTGGATATCAGAAGCGGATGGCGCGGGGCGCATCCGCCGCCCTAGCCAGCGGTAGACCACGTGCCTTCCGAGAGCGTTCATCCGGGCTCGCGCGCTGCCAACGGCCAGATACCGCTGCTCGAGTAGCCCGGGGTGCTCGGCGGCCAACGCGCGAAAAAACCCTATTACCTCGCCGGCCTGGGAGTGTATCTGCGTTCCGACACTCGCCTGAGCACCGCTGATGCGAAATGCCCAGAGCGGCCGGGGTACTGCGACGAGACTGCCATTGCTATGAAGTAGCACCCCGCAGTAGGTCGCCAGATCCATGAGAAACGGGAAGCGAACATCCCAACCACCGGCGTCAACAAAGGCCCTGCGCCTGAACAAGGCTGATGGCGGTTCGCCGAAAATGTTCGTGCCGGCGAGAACGCTGCGCCGGATAGCCTCAGGGCCACTGATTTCACCGCGAAGTCCGGCCAATCCACGATTGCGAAGCACGATCCTGCCCGTGGCATCGATAACATCTCTGGAACTGACAGCCACTACCGCTGACGGGTGAGCTGCCAGCTCTTGCACCTGCACCTCGAGGTTATCCGGATACAACACGTCATCGGCACAGACTGCCTTGATGAATTCGCCGCTGGCCAGGTCGGTGACGGTCTTGAAGTTCACCGTTGGTCCGACGTTGGAAGCGTGTCGGGTCAAGCGGACGCGGGGGTCGACGGTGTAACGCTGCAGTGCCTCCCAGGTGCCGTCGGTGGACATGTTGTCGGAAACCAGCAGTTCGAAGTCGCGGAATGTCTGCGCCAACAGCGACTGCATGGTTGCATCAATTGTCGCGATCCCGTTGTACACCGGAACGACCACCGATACCAACGGCGTCACGACGTTGACTCCAACTGCTCGGCGAGACGGCGTTCTGTGGAAGCACGGCGGAACCCCAGCCCACGAGTGAACCAGCTGCACCTGAAAATCGCCCTGCCGACGACCAGTTGCGGCAGCGGAATGAAACCCGGCGGCATATCCTCCACTACCGGAAGCGCCGGGGCAGGGACCGCTGTCATGGGCAGCAATTTAGTTCCTAACTTACTCGGGCGCTAGGCTTCTCACATATTGCGCGGCACGCCCACGATTGTGGACCAACATAGAACGAATATCTGTCTACACCGCAATTACCGCTTGCTAACACCGGAGAGCGAGTCATGATCACTTTGAACCCTGTGAGTGTGGCGGCCGCGATGAAGGCCCGTGTGGGGCGACCAGTGTTGCTCAACCTGCGCCCGCCGCGTGACCGCCGCGCCGACGAGGCGGGCCGCTGCGTGGTCTGCGGCGCCAATACGAGATTCGCCTTCAATTCCTGGACCATCCCCGACGACGTGCACGTCTTTTGGTCCGATCCCACCGTGTCGCGCGCTAATACCCTGCGCGAGAGCATGTTCTGCCGGTTCTGCTGCAGCAACCTGAGAGTGCGGCGGATCGCCGAAGTCCTCGTCGCCCTTTACGGTCCATCCGGTTGTGGGTCGTTCGCCGAACTGATCAAGGATCCGACGTTTCTGGCTCTGGACGTTGCCGAAGTAAACACGATCGGCTCGCTCGGGTCGCTGCATGCCTTCTTGCGCCAGCTACCGCGGCTTTCGTTCTCCGCTTATCAAGGGCCGCAGCGTCTGGGCGAGATCATTGACGGCGTCCGTAACGAAGACATGTGCCGGTTTACCTACCCCGATGCTGCCTTCGACCTCGTCTTGTCGTCTGACACTTTGGAGCATGTCCCCGACTTCCGCACAGCACTGGCCGAGACACGACGGGTGCTGCGGCCCGGGGGGCGCCATGTTTTCACCGTGCCGGTCGTCTGGACGCGCGCGACCACGGAAACGCGGGCGCGGTTAGATGATGACGGCGAAATCATGCACCTGCTGCCGCCCCTCTACCACGGCAAGGGTAGCGGGGCTTACCGTTTCATTCCCGTGGGGGCCGATTTGCTGGCGTTCACCGAGTTCGGTCGTGACATCGTCGAATACGTACGCAAGGCGGGCTTCGAGCCCGAAGTGTACGACGTCGCTGGAGACGGCACAGGTGCCCTGACCGTCTTCGCGGGGCGGGTCCCCGGGTGACCGGTCGGTGAAGTCGCGATGATGGCGTACCTCGTGCTTGTCTGTGCAGAGCGCTCCGGGAACCGGATGCGGTTAGGGAGTGCACAGCTGGCACAGCGGCTCGGTCGGGCGATGTCGTTCCATGAGTGATCGACCGGGATGGCGCATGCATGTCGACGCCGACGCGCCTAGGTTGCGCCGCGAGCGCTCGCGCCATTCGAATGCGTCGGATGACTGAATTCGACCTGGCGCCCGAATCGGCGCCGCCGGGGCCGTTGATCCGGCTTGTCCGCGACCAGCGTGTGGCTTTCCTGGTGGTGGGAGGAGTCAACACCGTCGTCGGATTCGGTATCTTCGTGGCCTGCTCGCAGACCTTAGGCCACCTGGTTGACGGCCGGTTCGGCACGGTCGCCGGATCACTGGTGACGGTCGGCGTCTCACACGTACTGAGCGTGCTGTTCGCATTCGTAATGCATCGTCGGTTAGTCTTCCGCGTTCGCGGCCACGTGCTGCGTGACCTCGTACGGTTCGAGAGTGTCTACCTCACCACCTTTGCCGTCAACGCGATCGCCCTGACTGTGCTGGTCGAGTTAGGCCTGCACCGTATCCCGGCGCAAGCGATCATCTTTGTACCCATCCTGGTGCTCAACTACCTCGGCCACCGGTACTTTTCCTTCCGGCGCGGCGCAGCTGAAGCTCACAGCATCGACGCTCACGACGAAATTTCGCGCACGTGAAGCGCGCGGCCGTTCCAGCCGCCGCCGACCTCGTACGGTTCGCGGCGCCGGCCATACCCGTTGCTGCGCCAAGTAAGTCGCCATTGCTAGACGCGCGGCATGAGAGCTCGGTTTATTGGCTGTCCCCTGGCGACACGGCGGACGGCATGGGTTGGTCTGCGGCCGAGGTGGGAGTCGGGATATTCACCTGGGCACCGTCAGCCGGCCTTCGCGCGTACGAGACGATAATCACCGCGCATGCGATAAGCCACAGGAGCGGCGCCAATTCGGCCGTGGTGTGCACGATCGGTGTGTAGCCGACGATGCCGACAACGCCCAGCTGGCCGGCGAGCGGCGACATCATGGGCGGGCCGGGCAGCGGGATGCGGACGATGGACAGTGCCGCAGCGAGGCTCACGCAGATGCCGATCGCGCGGCGGCGGTCACCTAGGCTTGCGAACCCGTCGAAAATCCCCGACTCCGACGACCCGTCCGGGTCACGAACCACCAGCGCCGCGATCGGCAGAGCGAATACCAGATAGTAGTTGAATACCAGACCGGGAAACAGACAAGCGGTAGTCAGCAGGGCGATGCCCCCCATAACCGGCGGGATGCGTCGCCCCAGAGCCAGCATGGTGACAACGACCAACAAGAGCAGGACATAACCGATCAGCGATCGAGTCATATCAAGAAAGCTGTTCGACACATAGCCCCACCGCGGGTCGTAGAGCTTATCCGGAATGAAGAAGATTCCTCTTGCGAATGAAACGTTATACGGCCCCACAAGCGTGTCGACCGAACTGCTGTAATTGAGGAGGCTGCGGGCCGATTGCACAATTGTTTCCGGAAAGTCGCGTGGCCACAGCAGATATGGGACGAGATTCGAGATCACAACCCCAACGGCGGCGATGCCACCCATCCGCCATTGTCGGGCTGCGAACAACGCCACTGCGAGTAGTACAAACTGTGGTTTCAACAGCGCGGCCAGAACCACCATGATCGCCACCAGTCCCCATCGTTGCCGACGCAGCGCCACCAGAAAAACCAGCCCGATCGGCGCTATGAACCCCACCGAGTTACCTCGATCGATCACCCCCCACACCGGAATGGCCATGGCTCCCAACGCCACAAAGACGACCACGCGCTCCAGGCCGCGAGCACCGCGCGCTGCCCAGACCGCGGGGGTAAAGACAGCACCCGCCAAGAGGAGCTGGTAGCCCCAGAACCCCAGCCGTGGGGCGTGCATCCATTTGCCCAGAATTCCGAACAGCATCTGCGGCAGCAGCCCCGCCGGTGGGTAACCGGCGCCCCCTCCCGCCTCGTAGTTGTTCCAGGGCAGCCGCAGCGGGTAGGGCTCCCATGGATTGGGCCGCATTCCGAAGCCCAAGGTCATTCCGTAGTCGCTGAAGCAGTGCGTGCCCACTTGCCTGCCCCAATCAAGCCAGCAGTCCTGGGCAGCCATAAACAGTGAGGTAAGTACGTCGACGGCGTAGTACTGGGCGAGAACGAAGCCAATTACGCCTGACACCGCCGACCCCAGCAAAACCGCGCCGAGCAGGAGTGTGCGTTCGGACTCGCGAATGACCGCCGAGACTTGTTCTCGAGTCGCAGTGACCGCGCCCCCCAGCACCTCGACAAGTCGACTCACGCGTTCTCCCCTCGGTTCCGACGAAACCGCGGCAAAGCGAGCTGCCGCGCCTACCCCGGAGACAATATAGTGGCCGCGTTGTCCCGCAAGCGAGGAAAAGGACATCGGCCGACCGCAATCCACTGAAATCCCAGCCGTTCCGGTGCCGATAACCAACCACTCTGCACGGCGGGCAGGCCGGGACCGCGGCTTAAGGCGGCTTTAGGATCCAACGCGCATCTCATAGATGCGCAGTCGGGCAGTAACCATAGATCCATTTAGGTTCACGGTGCTGCCGACACCAATGCTGTGGGCGTGAATCTGCAGATTCGTGTCTGCTACCGACGCGGGGGTATTGACCAGAAATGGCTCGGCCGCGTTCTTCGCGATAAGGCGGTAGGTGACCCCATCGACCGCGAGGGTGAAGGTGCTCAGTGGAGCGATCTTTCCGTGGAAGTACCGGTCGGCAAAGGTCTCATCGAGATCGATTGCAACCAGCACCGCCCTATCCGGTGCGCTGGGGGCGGGAATCGACACCGGATGCTCTTCCCGCACGGAGACCTCAGACAGTTTGGTGAGCGGCCCGCAGTGCGGGGCGGTGTGTTTGAACAGCGCCCAGCGGTTTTCGATGCCGCTCAGCGCGTAGTTGCATAGCAGGGCACGCGAATACAGCGGGGATTCTTGCACGCCAAGCCGGCCGTCGATACCGACGGCGGGCAACGCCGGCGATAACCGGGACAGCACGAATTGCGGCCCGTTGGCTAGTGATTCGCCGTTCAGGGCGTCGAGCATGGGTGTCAGAGCTTGATATGTCTGGAAGACCGGTGTCGGATGCCACGCGAGATCGTAGGCCCACACGGCCGAAATCTCGTGAGGGTCAACATGGACCGTGCTCGACCCGATGGTCTGGATGAAGTGGTCCGGGATGCCGTAAAGCGCACGCTGGCGTGCCTTGGCTTGTTCGATTTTTTGCTGCACACGACCCGGCAAGGCGAAAGTGACTATGCGATCCGCTGCTTGCACCGGTGCGCGCATCGCCAACACCCCGCGGTCGGACAGAGCGGGAATCCCCCCGAGGTCGACCACGAAAACCAAAGCCACCGCCAGCGCAGCCACCACCAACGTGCGACGGCGTGCTCGGGGCCATGGGGTGATGGCCAGCGCAACGACCATCACCCCGACCAGAATGGCGAAGTGCCACGGTTCGAAACGTCCGAACGCGGCCTTTCCCGCGATCAGGGTCGCGAGGCCGACGAGTATCAGGTAGCGGCGCGGTATGTTGTCTCTTCCGCGGACGAACACCACGCAGAGCCAACCCATCCAGGCGATGCTCAATACGACTGAGGGTAAGGCCCATTGCGGGAGGGGCGCGGTCGCCATTCCGTCCGTGTAACCCGATGCAATCGCGGCGCTGCCCCGAAGCCACGCCGGAAGATTGCCCGGTCGCTGACCGGCGAGCACCCACCAAACAAGGGTGGAAACCGCGAATGCGGTTATCGTTGCGCAATGCCGGCCGACAGCTTTCCAGCCGAGCAGCACCGACGTGGCCAACGCGATGACCATGATGGCAAGGCCGGTGTTGAATTTCATTAACAGCTGAAAGCCCGCAACCGCGCCGAGCATGACGCAGGTCGTGAACACCCTCGACCGCTTGGGCTCGCGCTGCAAGAGGGGCACGCTTGCCCACACGAACGCCGCGAGAACGGCCAGCTCGGGGTACATCATTTCCAGGGCGGCAGAACCCCGCAGAGCCAAACCATGACCGAGGTGCAGGACAGTGAGGATACCGGTCAGCACGAACGCGCCGACGAGCGATGCCAGCGGCGGGTGGCGCAACCGCAGGGCTGCCACGATGCCGAGGAAGAGTGCGGCGATGATGATCAACTGGCAGATCGTGGCCAGCAGCGACTGCTCGAATGAGTAGTAGGCACTGGTCCGAAGGAAGCCAAGGGGCCCGTAGGTGAACACCAACTCGCGACCCCATGCAATGTGGTCAATGCGGGCCAGAGCAAGCCCAGCCTGCCAAGAAGGATCGAGCCCGACGCTCGGATCGACCGATGGCTGCGGCCAGAAAATCACAGCAGCCATGACAGCCACCAGAACTCGTTGCCACCAGGCCGCGCCCCATGTTGTCGCTGAGAACCATGTGCCAACTCGTCCCGACGCCCTGCTCACCCATCTGCGGCCAACGAACAACGAATCCAACAGAATTCGCGGCTTTGGTCGGTCGGTGCGCCGATCACCAAGGAGTTCGTCGTTTCCTCTCGGGAGGTTCATCTCCGCGTTGTGCGGCGACCCATCAGCACACTGCTCACCAGGGTGTGTGCGGCCCGGCTCACGGGCCGCATCAACAGCCATCGGCAAATACCCAGCTGCGTGGGGCGCAGCGCGACGCGTTCACCCTGGAATGGATCGTCACCCGAGTCCCGTGACGCTCGGGACATGCACCATCTGCCAGGTACCGCAGTTTTGCGTCAAGAACGCGGTGTCGCTCTCCTTGATCTGGATTCGTTGCGGACCGCTGCCCTTCCAGCTATCAATGACGTCGCTGGTATCAAGGCTTCGCAGCCGCGCCCAACTACACATCGTCCCACCGGCTGTGCGATACATCCCCGGCGTGATATCCACCCCGACCAGATACGTGCCGTCCCTGTCGATCACACCGGTGTATGCGCCGAAGGGGTCAATAACGGTCTTGGAACCCGTAGGTGGCGGCGGCTTGAGACCACCCGCTGTTTCCGGGGCGGCGGCCTCCACGGTGACAGTTTGCGTGACGGTCACTGTCGAGGCCGTGGTGTGTGTGCCGCTTCCGCACGCTGCAAGCAGTAGTGCACCAGCAACCACTGCAAGGAGCTTCATGCAGATGGATTGTAGACGGAGCCAACTGGATGGATGGCCAGTTTTCACTAAAACAGTTGACGATTTGGCTGGCGATAAACGAGGCTTTGTCCGGATGGCATGGCGGTAGGCGGGGCCGTTGACAGACCCTCGGGGGTTAGCTCCAATTCGCTTTAGCTACGGGGCCTTTCGCTCCGAACTCGGTCAGCGCCACTCACTCGATGGCGCCGCGCGACCTCCGCGACGGCGATCGCGGCCAGCCCGCCGCCCGTCCAGCGCAACAGCGGCCGCCGCATGGCCAGCCCGTACCAGTGCAGATAGGAAGGCAACCAGCCCACCAGGTCGAACTTGCTGGTCCCCGCGGTGCGGTCCGTCCAGCTGCTGGGCACCTCGTCGACCCGATAGCCGAGCAGATGCGCCTTCGTCGTAAGTTCCAGACCCACCTCGAACCCCCGCAGACTTTCCACGGGAACGTCGTCGAGGAACCGGCGGCTGTACGCGCGGAAGTTGGTGGTCGCGTCATGCGTCGGCATACCACCGACGTAATGCAAACTCAGCCCGGCCGTGCGAGACATTAGTGTCTTCAAGCGCGGTCCGCCGGTTTGCGAGCCGCCGGGCATGTATCGCGATCCGCTGACAATGTCGGCGCCCTCGTCCCGAATCTTTGCTGCCATCAACGGAATTGCCGCTGGCGGGTCCGACAGGTCGGCCATGCTGGTCACCACGACATCCCCCTGCGCGGCCGCAAAGCCGGCGATTAGTGCGTTGGCCACACCCTTGCCGATGGAGTTGCGGACCAGCCGGACGGTGGCCGGCTGGTCGGGCATGGCCGCCAGCGCCGGCAGCGTGGTGTCTTCGTCGAAGTCGTAGCAGACCAACAGCTCATGCGGCTGGTCGGCGAGCGCCTCGGCAAGTCTGCGGACACAGACTTGAATGTTCTCGCCCTCGTTGTAGACGGGGATGACCACACTCACCAACCGCTGACGATCAACGTTGGCTCGCGGTTTGCGGGCGCGGATCACAAACTGTTTACCGAAAAATGGCCACGCCATTTTGGAGTGCAGGTACAGCCGCACCAAGGGCGGCGCCTGCGGCCACGGCGACCTCGACGTATACGGCAGGAACCGGTCATAAGCATCGACGATCTTGAGCCGGTTGGATTCCAGCAGCTCGATCAACGACCGGTCGCTGATCGGCACGGTGTGGTCCCAGAAGTCCCAATAATCCCCGCCGACAAAGCGAATGTTAGGTCCCATCGCGATGAAGTGCCCGCCCGGTTTGAGCACTCGGCGGGCCTCGGCGATGGTGTGTTCGACTTCAACCTTGCTCGGCAGATGCTCGAGCAGATTGCTGGTGAACACCACGTCCACCGACTCGTCCTCGAGGAAGCCCAAGTCCTCGGCACGACCGTGGTGGAACTCCACCCCGGGCTCGAGCATCCCGGCACTGTCGGGGTTCAGGTCGACGCCGATGCGGCGAGCGGCACCAACCTGGTTGAGGAATTCGCCGTAACCACAACCCAAATCCACCACGGTGTCGCTGCGCCTGATCCACGCCTGGAAGAAGTCGCGGACCAGCACGCCCCAAATGGCCGATCGCGCTTCCCGGGCGTGGCCGAACCGGTTGCGGTAGAGCTGTTGAAGATCGGGCTCACCCGCGATACGCATGGCGCCCTTGTGGGTACGACCGCACGTCAGATGGTCCCGGCCTCAACGGCATCGGCAACCCAGGGTATGACCTCGTCGAGCATGGCATCCAGCGTAGTCGTCGCCTCGAAGCCCAATGTCTGTGAAGCCTTGTGGACGTCGGGTGACCGCAGCTGGACATCGTGCTGGAACGGTGGATCACTTTCGTAGCGAAACGGGGTGTCGGGCCGCATTTTGCGCCAGATCACCTCGGCCAGTTCCAGCACCGTGGTGGCCTCCGGTGTGGACAAATTGAAGTCGTCGTTGAGCGCGGCCGGGTGCTCCATGCAGATGCGGATACCACGCGCCAGGTCGCCACCGTAGGTGTAGTGACGGATCTGGGTGCCGTCTCCAAGGATGTGCAGCGGGTTCTGACCCTTGGCCACCTTTTGAATCAGGTCCGGCACAACATGACTCATCGCGAGTTTGACGTTGCCACTTGGGATTTCATGCCCACCCAGCGCCCGCTGCTCGCCGGTGCCAACGCAGTTGAACGGGCGGATGATGGTGTACGGCAGGCCGTACTGCTCGTAGGCACCATGGGCGAAATACTCACAGGCCAGCTTCTGGAACCCGTAAGTGCTTGTCGGAGGCGGGCATTCGGTGATGTGCTTTTCCGGTGTCGGGAAGACGGTAGCGTTCTCGAATACCATCGACGAACTGATCACGTTGATCTTCTTGAGCCAGCCCTTGCGGTACGCATAGATTGCGGTATCGAAGTGGGCGGCGGCGATTCGCTCATTCTCGGCCAGCAGGTCGTAGGCGTACTCGTGGAAATAGGTGATGCCGCCGATGCGGGCCGCGCTGGCTATCATCTGGTCACAGCCTTCGACCAGCCGGAACATCAGGTCGACGTCTTTGACGTCACCCTCGACGAAGTGGTACCGCGGGTGGTCGTCGTAGCTTTTCTTGACGGGGCCGTACTTCGAGTAATTGTCGATCCCGACGACTTCGTGGCCGGCGCGCAGCAGCTCCTCGACGACATAGCCGTTGATGAATCCCGCGCTACCGGTTACCAGAATCCTCACCGGGCCACCGCTTCCGGCCCCAGGGTCGCCAGCTGGGCGCCATTGAGGGCGCCGTCGTCAATCTCGCTCACATCCAGGCATCCCCAGACATCCTCAACGATCTTGCCAGGCGGTACCGAAAGACCTCGGTAAGCCGAGTGCGGAACACCGACCACGATGACGTCGGCACGCTCCACCACGGTGTCCAGCGGGTAGTAGTCCTTGCCCTCCAAGAACGGATCGTGCAGCAGCACTTCCTTGGCCTCCAGTATCAGCAGGTGCCGCAGTTTGAAACTGAGCGAGTCGCGGGTGTCGTCGCAATCGGCCTTGAACGTCATACCGAGGATGCCAACGGTCTTGTCGCGCAGGTTAACCCGGCGCTTGAGCATGTTGACGATGAACTGCGGCTGACCCTCGTTGATGAGCATGGCCGCATGTCCCAGCATGAAATTGTTGTTGCTGAACGCCGCCAGCTGCATGGTGTCCTTCAGCAGACACGGGCCGGCCGCAAGCCCGGCCCGGGGCAGGCTGTCGACCCGGAAGTTCTTGTACGTTGCCGCATGGTGGACCCGGTCGAAATCGAGTCCGGCCTCCCGGCTGAGCAGATAGAACTGGTTGGCAACAGCGAACTGGATATAGCGGTAGCTGTTGCAGAACAGCTTGGCCAGTTCGGCTTCCTGCGGCTCGACTTCGATGATCTCGCCGGTGATTCGCGAGAAGAGTTCGCGGACCACCCGGCGGCCCTCGGTATCGAAGCCGCTGATGACCTGAGGAATGATGCGCAGCTCGCGGATCGAGTGACCCTGAGCGATCCGTTCGGGGCAGAAGGTGACGTGAACGCCGATCCCCCGCTCGGCGAACATGTCGTGGACGCGTTGACTCAGTCCCGGATACACCGTGCTGCGCAGGACGAGCGTCTGATCGTCATGGAAGTAGGGGCTGATCTCGTCGATGATCCGAAAGAACGTGTGCGCCTGCGGCGTCAGGTATTCATCGACAGGCGTGCCGACGACACAGATCACGATGTCGGCATTGCGCACTACCCATGCGTCGGTGCTCGCACAGATGCGACCGGTCGGCAACAGCCGCTTGAGCAGATCCTCGGCACCGCTCTCGATGAAGGGCATCCGGCCGGCCATGATGGTCCGCAACGCCTGGGCGTTGGTGTCCAGGATGTCGACGGTATAGCCCTCGTCCGCCAACACCAATGCCAGCGGTAGCCCGACATGTCCGGCGCCACCGACGATACAAATACGTTCAGAGGGTTGACTTGCCACGTGAACCGCCGCCTCGCCTTCCTGTTCCCGGTTGGGCCCGGAGTGCTGGACCATAACCAAGCCGATCGTCGTCTCAATACGGATGGTGTTGGAGCCTACGAGATCACCGCCACCGAATGCGGCATTTCCCGCGATTCCCAAAGGCCGATCCCCCCGCGGCTCCGTTGACGGCGGCAGCCTTTCGCACCAGCATTTCACGCATGCGGTGAGCTTGTCCGTTGAATCGCGAAGTTCTAAGCCCCAGATTGAAGGTCCCGGATTCTTTGGTTCCCACCAGAGAAGTCCTGATTCCGAGTATCTTGGCTGACCATGGAGCTCGCGGGGGGCTTGACGGCCTACACCAGCGACGAAGTGCGCAAGAAATTGCGCTATCTCGCCGTAGCCCTGGTGTTTCTGCCCATCGGGCAAGGCCTCATCCAGGTCTTGGGCCCGTGGCTGGATAATTACACCCTCGCATCGCTGCTGGCGGCGGCCATAGTCACGATTCCGAATTTCTTCGCCAACAAGCGCTTCGTCTGGCGGGCGGTGTCGGGCGAGAACCTCCATCATCAGGTGCTGGTGTTTTGGACGGTGGTGATGTTGGCCGTCGGACTTGCCACATACTTCACCTACCTGGTCGACGACGCGATGGCCGGTTACAGCAGACCCGTCCACGGCAGCGTGGTGTTCCTGGTTCAAGTGCTCGGCTTCGGCCTCGTATGGATCGGCCGCTACCTGATCCTGGATCGATGGCTGTTCCGCGAAATCCGCACCTGAATCGATAGCTTTCAGGCATGGTGACAACGCGCGCGGGTCGCGTCAAGACATGGTGTTCAACGGCCGGTTGGGGGTCGACTCGTTGGCAACGGTGCCTCGCCGCGCTGGTGACTGCCGTCCTGTTTTGGCCGCAGTCCTCAGTCGACGCCGATAGTGGGCTCGATCCGTCCTGGGAAGCCGCGGTCGCGCTGGCCCGGATCCACCACCTCGAGTGGGGTCCCGAAATTGTCTTTACATACGGACCGCTGGCATTTCTGCAGAACACCGGCTACTACTCGACCCAACAGGCGGTGCTCGCCACGCTCTACCAGGTAGCCGTCATCGCGGCGTTGTTCCTCGGCGTCACAGCGGCCATGCGTCGGTGCTACCCGGCTACGACGGCGCTTCTCGGCGCATTCGTGACCACCGGAATCACCGCCATCCTGTTGGGTTCGATGTACCCCGAGACGGTTGTTCTGGCCGCGTTCGCATGGTCCGCACCACTGCTCTTGCGTGATGACGTGAAGCGGTCGACGGCGTTCATCACGTGTGTCGTGGTGGCCGCGGTCGGCGGCTTCGAGCTGCTGGTGAAGTTCAACACCGGGGCGGTCATCGCGGCCATCGCGCTGGCGGCATCGATCTTGCGGGACTGGCGGGCACTGGGCCGCCACTGCGTGACGGTGATTGTTTTCGCGGCATCCATCCCGATGTGGTGGCTGCTGGCGGGTCAGCGGCTGGGCAACCTGCCGGTCTGGCTTGGATACAGCGGCCAGATCGTTTCCGGCTATATCGAGGGGCAGGCCGTGCCCATCCCGCGCGACGCGGTCGGCGCGGTTCTGCTGACCATCGCATGGGTCGTGGTGATCTGCGCAATGTTCGTGCGGGGCGGTCCGGTGATTCCGCGCAACTACGTGCTGCTCGTCGCGGTCGCCTCAGTCCTGATCGCCAAGAGCGCATTCGGGCGCTACGACACCAATCACTTTTCCGGGTTGTTGGGTCTGATGGTGATCACGGTGGCCATCACCCCCCTCTACGGAATTGTCCGGCGGGGATTCGAGATCGCCGCGGCGGTGGTGCTCGTCGTGTTCCTCGTCGGGACACTGGCAATCGAGCAGCGACCCGTTGCGGTGCTGCAGGCCCCGGTGCGCGCGCTGGATCGCCTGGTCACATTGGCCTTCCCCGGACGCGCGGCAACACACATCCAGCACAGCAAGGCGCGCCAGCGCCGTCATTACGGCATTCCCGAGCGGTTCGTCGAAACCATCGGGTCGGCGACGGTCCACGTCGACCCCGGCGAGACCTCGGCCGTATGGGCGTATGACTTCGCCTGGCGCCCGGCACCGGTCTTTCAGACCTACTCGGCCTACACCCCTGCACTGGACAAACTGAACAGCGACGCTCTGGCCGACGGGCCACAATTCGTGCTTTCGCAGCAATCGCCGACCGCACCTGCCACCGGCATCAATGGCCGGCTCGGCGTGCAGGAAAACCCGTTGTATTCGCGGGCACTGCTGTGCGACTTCACCGTTAGAGGCCTCGAGAACCACTGGGTCTTGTTGTCCCACATCAAACCCCGCTGCGGACCGCTCCTGCCCATCTCGGACGTCGTTGTGCGCGATGGCAGTTCGGTTACGGTACCCGCACCCAGTGGTCCGCATATGGCGGTCTTGGTGGGCATCGATCTGGATCCGACCATCGTCGATCGGCTCTTCATGGGATCGCTCGTTCCGCTGACGGCCTACACGGTGGCCCTCGACGGCATCAGTTACCGCCTGATCGCCGGCAACGCCGCCGAGCCGTTTCTGGTCAACACTCCCGGCTCGGTCAATGCCACCAACCTCGAGATCCACTCCCGCACTATCAGCGTTGGCCGTAGTCGTTCATTGGGCCAGCACAACCCCACCGCGCGCCTGCGCTTCTACGAAATGCGCGTCGGCCCGTAATCACCATCTGTCCAAGCCTGCTCACGGTCGGCGGCCGAGTTCGACCGTTCTCCTCAGCGGGCAGGCGCGTCGGCACCGCGCCCGGCCGGCAGTGCAGCAAGATGATGTTTCGGGCCTGCACTGCATTCAGGGGCGCCGTCAACCACCGAACACAAGGGGACGCGATGAGCAATCACACCTACCGCGTTATCGAGATCGTTGGAAGTTCACCCGACGGAATCGACGCGGCCATTCGCAACGGCCTCGATCGAGCGGCGCAGACAATGCGCAGCCTCGATTGGTTCGAGGTTGAGTCGGTGCGCGGCCACTTGGTCGACGGCACCGTCGGCCATTTCCAGGTGACCATGAAAGTTGGCTTCCGCCTAGAAGATTCGTAGCTGCTAGCCTGCGACGGCTCCAGGCTCGGGGGAATACGGCGCTCCGAATCCGGTCACTGGCTGGTAGCCGTGCTTGCGCGCCCTCTCGGCAGCCTGCCGGATCAGGGCGTAGACAGCGACGAACCCGGCGTGGTCGGTCGCTACCAGCGGGGTGAGCAATCGGTTGTGTACCAGGGCGAACGCAACCCCCGTCGCCGGATCGGTCCACCCCACCGAGCCGCCCATGCCGACATGTCCGAAACCCGGCATCAGATTGCCGATCGGGAAACTGTGGTAGCCCAGGTGGAAGGCCATCGGCACGAACAGGTTTCGGTCGGGCCGAATCCGCCGCTCACCGGTCAGTCCCGCGACCAGCTCGCGCGACAGGAACCTGGTGCCGTCGATCTCGCCACCATTGGCGACCGCACCGTACATCTTGGCCAGCGCCCGGGCCGTCACCACCCCATTGGCCGCCGGGATCTCCGCGTCGAGCATGGGAATGTCGCCCTGGACCGCGGCCAGCACTCCGGGGAAGTACATCGAGCGGAATCCGCCGGAGAACTGATTGGCGATCTTGTGCACCGCGTAGGTCAGCACCGGGTTGGCGGCGACATCCTGCGGCATGATGATCTGCGCCGCGCGCGTGGGTGATCCAGCCGGCGGGCGACCCAGGTGGAAGCCGTCCGAGTCGAGTGGCTCGGCGAGCTCCTCGCGGAACAGGGTGCGCATGCTCTTTCCGGTGACCGCCCTGGCGAGCCCCGACATCAGCCAGCCAAAGGTCAGCGCGTGATATGCCGATTTGCCCAGCAGCCGCCCGGGAGCCGCAGCCGCCAGCCGATCTTCCATGACGACGTGATCCATCAAATCGTCCATGGTGGCGCCGCGCAGGCCTGACAAACCGGCATGGTGCCGCATCACGTCGCGGACGGTGAGCTTTGCCTTACCGTTGGCCGCGAACTCCGGCCAATACTCGGCCACCGGAGCTTCGTAGTCGATCAGACCTCGATCGGCCAGCCGGTGGATAACCGTGCCGGCCATGCCTTTGGTTGCCGAGAAGACCATCGGGGCGGAGTCGGCCGACCACGGCACCTCGCCGCGCCGGTCGGCCCACCCTTTCCAGACGTCGACGACGGGTTGCCCGTCCAGATACACCGCCAGTGCCCCACCGCCGGTCCGGCGGGAAGGAAACATGCTGGAAAAGAAACGAACGACGCATGCGAAATGGGAGTCCGCCGCGCCGGACAGGCGATGACCTGCGTCAGGGTCATCGCGGAAAGGAACCGCGCGTCGATTGACTCCGATGTCTACCGTCACACCTTTGAATTTACTTGGATTTCACAGAGGCCAATGTCAAACCGCAATGAAATTTACCGTTCCGTTAGGACGATGCCGCCTGGAGTATTTGCTGGGCCGCCAACGCCGGGGTCAGCTCGCCGGCCCGGACCTGGCACTCCACATCACAGCGGATCTTGCGCACCTCCGGATGCGACAACACCCGGTCCAGCACCGCGTCGCGGACCAGCTGCCACGTCCAGTCGACCTGCTGCTCACGACGGCGGGCTTCGAACTCGCCGGCCTCGGTGAGCACCCGGCGATGTCGCTCGATGGTTTCCCACAATGCGGTCAATCCGGCGCCCTCGACTGCGCTCATAGTGAGAACCGGTGGTAGCCATAGTGTTTCGCGAGGATGGATCAATCTCATCGCAGCGGACAGCTCCCGGGCGGCTATCCGTGCATCGCGCAGATGTTGGCCGTCGGCCTTGTTGACCACCACGACGTCGGCGAGCTCCAGCACACCTTTTTTGATGCCCTGCAACTGGTCGCCGGCACGCGCCAGCGTCAACAGGACGAAGGTGTCGACCATGTTGGCGACCGCGACTTCGGACTGGCCGACGCCGACCGTTTCGATCATGATCACGTCGAAACCGGCTGCCTCCAGCAGGACGACCGTTTCCCGGGTGGCCTTTGCTACTCCCCCCAAGGTTCCCGAGGTGGGCGAGGGCCGGATGTAGGCGTCCGGGTGCATGGCCAGTCGCGCCATCCGCGTCTTGTCGCCCAGAATCGAGCCGCCGGTGCGCGTCGACGACGGGTCGACGGCCAGCACCGCCACCCTGTGCCCCTGCTCGATCAGATACATCCCGAGCGCCTCGATAGCGGTGGACTTACCTACCCCGGGGACGCCGGTGATACCGATGCGGTGTGCCTTGCCGGAATCCGGCAGCACGGCCAGCAGCAGCTGTTGTGCCTGCTCCCGGTGATCTTTGCGGGTGGACTCCAGCAGGGTGATGGCGCGCGGCAGCGCGGCGCGGTCACCGGTACGGATGGCCTGCGCCAGTTGCTCGGGGGTCACCGGGCGCGCCTCGTCGCAGGCGCCGAACGTAACGCCACGGCGAGAAATCGAGCTCGATTTCGCCATGACGTTACGCTCGCGGGAAGGATGGTGCCGGCCACTAGTCCAGCGGGTATCCCAGGCGCTCGGCCAGCTTCTGCAGCAGGCCGATGGCGGCATCGGCGATCACCGTCCCGGGCGGGTAGATGGCAGTGGCTCCCGCGGAGTACAGCTCGCTGAAGTCACCGGGCGGGATGACACCGCCGACCACGATCATGATGTCGGGCCGGCCCACCGCAGCCAGCGCGTCGCGCAGCGCAGGAACGAGCGTGAGATGCCCGGCGGCCAGCGAGGACACACCGATCACATGGACATCGTTATCGGCCGCCTGACGGGCCACCTCCTCGGGGGTGGAGAACAGCGATCCGACGTCGACGTCGAACCCGATGTCAGCGAATGCGGTGGCAATCACTTTCTGACCGCGGTCGTGGCCGTCCTGGCCCATCTTTGCCACCAGGATGCGGGGGCGGCGACCGTCGGCCTCGGCGAATTTCTCTACTAGCTCCGTTGCGGCAGCGATATTAGGGGCCTTTCCGACTTCGTCACGGTAGACACCGGCAATGGTCCTGATCTCGGCCTGGTGACGCCCGTACACCTTCTCCAGCGCGTCGGAGATCTCGCCGACGGTGGCCTTGGCGCGTGCGGCGTTGATGGCCAGCGCCAGCAGGTTGTTACCCAGCCCGTCTACCCCGGCGCGGCCGTGAGCCGCCGCGGCGCGGGTCAGTTCGCCCAGCGCACCCTCGACCGCCGCCTGGTTGCGACCGGCCCGCAACTCCTGCAGCTTGGCCAGCTGCTCAGCGCGCACCCGGGTGTTGTCGACCTTGAGCACCTCGATCTGTTGCTCCTCGTCGACCCGGTACTTGTTCACCCCGATCACCGGCTGCTGGCCGGAATCGATGCGGGCCTGCGTGCGGGCGGCCGCTTCCTCGATGCGCAGTTTGGGAATGCCGTCGCTGATGGCCGCGGCCATGCCACCGTGCTCGGCGACCTCCTCGATGTGGGCTCGCGCCCGCTTTGCGAGCCGGTGGGTCAGCCACTCGACGTAGTAGGAACCGCCCCAGGGGTCGATCGGCCGGGTGGTGCCCGATTCCTGCTGCAGCAGCAACTGGGTGTTGCGCGCGATGCGCGCGGAGAAGTCGGTGGGCAGCGCCAGCGCCTCGTCGAGGGCGTTGGTATGCAACGACTGGGTATGTCCCTGGGTCGCGGCCATCGCCTCGATGCAGGTGCGGGCGACGTTGTTGAAGACGTCCTGGGCTGTGAGCGACCACCCCGAAGTCTGCGAATGGGTGCGCAGGGACAGCGATTTGGGGTCTTGGGGTCCGAATTGCGCCACCAGCTCACTCCACAGCAGCCGGCCGGCCCGCAGCTTGGCCACCTCCATGAAGAAGTTCATCCCGATGCCCCAGAAGAAGGACAGCCGGGGGGCGAACTTGTCGATGTCCAAGCCCGCGTCCAAACCCGCCTTGATGTAGTCCACACCGTCGGCCAGCGTGTAGGCAAGCTCCAAATCCGCTGTGGCACCGGCTTCTTGGATGTGGTAGCCGGAAATCGAGATGGAGTTGAACTTCGGCATTTTCGCGCTGGTGTAGGCGAAAATATCGGAGATGATCCGCATGGACGGCGTGGGCGGATAGATGTAGGTGTTGCGAACCATAAACTCTTTGAGGATGTCGTTCTGGATGGTGCCGGCCAGTTTTTCCGGCGGCACCCCCTGTTCCTCGGCCGCAACCACAAATAGCGCAAGGATCGGCAGCACCGCCCCGTTCATGGTCATCGACACGCTGACCGCCGACAGGTCGATTCCATCGAAAAGCTGCCGCATGTCGAGAATGGAATCGATTGCCACACCGGCCATTCCGACATCGCCCTGCACCCGCGGATGGTCCGAGTCGTAGCCGCGGTGGGTGGCCAGGTCGAAGGCCACCGAGAGACCCTTCTGGCCGGCAGCCAGGTTACGGCGGTAGAACGCGTTGGAGTCGGCGGCGGTGGAGAAGCCGGCGTATTGCCGAATGGTCCACGGCTGGTTGACATACATCGTCGGATAGGGGCCGCGCACATAGGGTGGCTCGCCGGGGAAGCTGTGCAACGGGTAGCCATGCGCCGCGGCGGCACCGCGGTCGGCGGCGATGTAAACGGGTTTGACGTCAACGCCTTCCGGGGTGTGCCAGTGCAGCTGCTCGGACTGATAGGAGTGGGCTGCGGCGGCCGCGGCGACGAGCTCGTCGACGCCCTTGTCGGTGGCCGGCGACACGGCACGATCGCCGTGAAGCGGGACATCGGCGAAACTGCCGACAACGGGCGCGGTGATCGTCATCGCTAGGCCCCCAACCGAGTGAGCAGGTTCGAAAGCGCTTCCAGCGCATTGATTTTTGCGGTCAAGAACTCATCGGGACCGTCGGCCGGCGAGTCTTGCAGCCCTGTTTGGGATCCGGCCAGGTAGACGCGCCCTATCCCGGCGCCTCTTGCGGCCCGCGCCACTTCGACGGCCTCGTCCCGGTAGCGATTGTCGGTACCGCAGATCACCGCCACTGTCGGCGATCCCGCCTCTGCCACCACGTTTGCCACACGGGCCGCGTCGACTGTACCGGGGTTGAGCGCCTCGATGCCACCGGAGGCCAGCAGGTTGACCGCGAAGGTCGTGCGGATGTTGTGCTCGGCCAGCGGACCCAACGGCAGCAACAGCGTCTGCGGTCGTGAGCCGGTGCGGGCCAGAAATCTGTCCGAGCGGTCGCGCAGCGCTTCGAACCCCGCCGCATAGCGCACCAGGGTTTCGGCGGCGCATAGCGAATCGCCCTGTGGCAGTGGGGGTTCCTCAAGATTCGGAAATTCGTTGACGCCGGTGATCGCCAGGCGGCGATGCGCAATGTCGTCGGTGCGGCGTGCGGCAAGCTCGGCGATGCGCCCGGCCAGATAGTCATGCGCGGCGACGAAACCGCCGTGCGCCTCGATGGACTGGAAATGCTGCCACGCCCGCTGGGCCAGTTGTTCGGTGAGGTCCTCGACGAACCACGACCCACCGGCCGGATCCAGCACCCGGCCCACATGCGATTCCTCCAGCAGCAGCAGCTGGGTATTGCGGGCGATGCGGCGCGCGAAGCTGTGCGGGGTGCCGGGAAACCCGCCGGGGATCGCCACATCGAACGGCTGCACCAGCACCGTGTCTGCCCCGCCGACACCTGCCCCGAAGGCAGCCAGCGTGCAGCGCAGCATGTTCACCCACGGATCTCGCTGAGTCATCATCGGCAGCGACGTCTCCGCGTGCACGGTCACCGCACCGCCGTCCGGGTCTCCGGCGACGTCGGCGACGCGGGCCCACAGCTGACGGACGGCCCGCATCTTGGCCAGCGTCATGAACTGGTCGTCATCGGCGGCCAGCCGCAGGCTGATCTGCCGCAATGCCTTGCCGACCGGGAGCCCGGATTCGGTGAGCAGTCGAAGGTATGCGACCGCGGCAGCGACGGTTCCCGCGAGTTCCCAGGCCGCGGTGGCGCCCCGGTTGTGAAACGCTGGTCCATCGACAGTGATGGCCCGCACACCCTTCGTTGCGGCCACCCGCGTGGCGACCGCAACGACATCCTCGACTGCCGGGGCAGGGCGGCCGCTGAACGAGGCTGTCAGCGGGTCGCCGCCCAGGTCGATCGCCATCGTGGCGCGCTGGTCGGCGTCCAGCTCGGCGACCAGCGCAAGCACGGCGTCGCAGGCTGCCGGGTAGTCGGCCCCCGCATCCAGGATCACCGGCGCCAGGTGCAGGTACACGCCGGCAAGCAGTTTTCCGAGCTCCTGCGGGGCCACGCCGCCGGCGCCCGCCCTGATCAGCAGCGCGCTCACCCCCTCGCCGAGCGCACCCAGGAGGGCGGCGTTGGCATCATCGGGCGTTGTCGCGAGTGGGGGCGGAAAGGACTCGGCGACCTTCCAGCCGGAATTCACATCCCGCAGCGCGTCGCCGCCGCGCACATAGGGCCATTGGCCGGGCAGGGACGGCTCGGGCAGCTCGTCGAACGCGGTATAGAGGGCGCGGATTGCGAACCCGTCATAGGTCGGGGTGTCCAGTAGCCGCTCGGGACGATCGGCCAAATCGGCGGCGTCACGGCGGCTGGATTTGGAAAGCACACCGGCAACCGCGCTGCGCCAACGCTCGCGAACCTGTTCTAGGTCGGCGAGCCCGGGTACATCAATGGACACCGACTGCTCCTATTTCCGCAGCAATTGACGTGGTTGATCCGAGACCGCCGCGTAACTAATAAGGCTAATTGATGACGCCCGTCACAACGGTGGCGAGGTGGCCCGCCAGGCCGGCATGCATGCGTGAGCGACAGGAAACGCCACGCTGGCGAAACGCCGATATTCATCTTCGACCCGTACCCTTGATAGGCGTGACGGCTCCCGCCATGTGCAAAACCACCGATACGGTGCGCGGTATTGCTATCGCGCTCGGTGCGGCCGCACGCCAGCTGTCGCTGCCGCGGATGGTGGGCACGGCGGCGGGAATCACAGTCTTGGTGCTGGTAGCGCTGCTGGTCCGGCTGCCCACCGCGATGCAGCTGCGGGATTGGGCCACATCGGTAGGCCCCTGGTTGCCGCTGGCCTTCCTGGTGGCGCACATCGTCGTCACGGTGCCGCCGTTCCCGCGTACCGCGTTCACCGTGGCCGCGGGTCTGCTGTTCGGGCCGCTGGTCGGCGCGCTGATCGCGGTGATCGCTAGCACGGCCAGTGCGGTGATCGCGATGCTGCTGGTACGGGCGACCGGATGGCGGCTCGACCGCTTGGTACGCCGCCGCGCGATTTTCCGGCTAGACGAGCGTCTGCGAGAGCGCGGTTGGCTGTCCATTTTGTCGTTGCGGTTGATTCCCGCGGTGCCCTTCGCGGCGATCAACTATGCCGCCGGCGCTTCAGCCGTGCGGGTCATGCCCTACATGTGGGCGACACTGGCCGGCCTGCTCCCCGGCACCGCCGCGGTGGTGATCCTGGGCAACGCGCTCGCCGGCGATGGCAGCCCTCTGCTGACGTTGGTTTGGGTCTGCACGGGCACGCTCGGCATGGCGGGCCTGATCTTCGAGATCCGCCACTATCGACGCCAGCACCGCCGGGCTGCGCCAGTATGCGGCGAGCCCCTCGCTGAGGCCGCGGTGTCGCAGCAATAAGCGGATCGCCAGCGCGTCGCCGTTACTGACAGCAGCGCGGATCCAGCACCGCGCACAACGCCGGCAAGGCCTGCGGGTGAGCGCGATGAAAGACGTGCATGCCGCGGCGATCCGAGACGACCAGGCCCGCTTTGCGCAACTGGGTCAGGTGATGGCTGACCGTCCCGTCCGAGAGGTCCAGGACCGCGGCCAGCTCGCCGCCGGTCTCCTCGCCAGCGGCGGAGCTGTACAGATACGACATGATCTTGACCCGTGCGGGATCAGCTAGCGCCTTGAGTCGCAACGCGACGGCCAGGGCGTCGGCGTCGCTCATCGGCCCGGCAGCAATCGGGGCACAGCACACCGGGTTGGAGATGTCGATCACGGGCAATGCTTTGGGCATGACTCCCACCGTGCCAGATTTCTTGACATTTATCAAAAAGGTGGCATCCTGAAAATCGATTTTGATATATGTCTCACTAGTTGGAGGTCTTGCCATGTCGCGTGTCCAGCTCGCGCTCAACGTCGATAGCTTGCAGAGCGCAATCACGTTTTATTCCAAGCTTTTTGGAGTCCAACCGGCTAAGGTTAAGCCCGGCTACGCCAACTTCGTGATCGCCGACCCGCCGCTGAAACTCGTGCTGCTGGAAAACCCCGGCGCCGCCGGCAGTCTCAATCATCTAGGCGTCGAGGTCGATTCCACCGACACGGTGCGTGCCGAGATCGCGCGACTGACCCAGGCGGGCATGTTGACCGCCGAGGAAATGGGCACCACCTGCTGTTTCGCCACCCAGGACAAGGTTTGGGTCACCGGCCCCAACGGTGAGCGCTGGGAGGTCTACACCGTGCTGGCCGACTCCGATACCTTCGGCGCCGGTCCGGTCCACCCCGACTCTGCCGAAGGGCAAGCTACCTGCTGCGGCGCCCAAGCCACCGCTGACGCCGACGTGTCATCGGCAACCGTGCCGGCAACATGCTGCTGACCTGCCTGTAGTGACCGCAACGGATGTGCACCTCCAAAACTGGGGCGGCCCACGCGCCTGCGGCCCGCTCGATGAGCATTCGACCGCCAGGTGTTGCCCACTGATTCGATATTTGTCAATATCGATGAATGTCGAATCAGCACCTCGATACCGATCTTGATGAGCGGTGCTGCGAGGAAAGGCCGCTCCTGTCGCAACCGCTAAGCGGCCCGGCCGCGGCCGGGACGGCGGCCCGGTTCAAGGCCCTGTCCGACCCGGTGCGGCTACGGCTGCTCTCCGCGGTGGCCAGCTACGCCGGGGGGCAGGCCTGCGTGTGTGACATCACCGTCGGGCTGGGCGCTCTCGGGGTCGGTCAGCCAACCATCTCGCATCACCTCAAGGTGCTGCGGGAATCCGGGTTGGTGACCTCGAGCCGCCGCGGCAGCTGGGTCTATTACTCGGTGGTGCCCGAAGCGCTCGACGAACTTTCGACGCTGCTCGCCGGGTTGGCCGGGACCGCCCGATGACCGCAACGACGACCGGCGCGCCGGCGGTGGCGCGGCGTTCCACGCTTTCCCGGCTGGACAGGTTCTTGCCGGTGTGGATCGCGTTGGCCATGACCGCGGGTCTGACGCTGGGGCGGTTGGTCCCTGGTCTGGGAGGGCTGTTGAGCGCCGTGCAGGTCGACGGGATCTCGTTGCCCATTGCCGCGGGACTTCTGATCATGATGTATCCGGTGCTGGCCAAGATTCGCTACGACCGGCTCGACACCGTACTGGCCGATCACCGGCTGCTGACGAGTTCGCTGATGCTCAACTGGGTGGCCGGCCCCGCGATCATGTTCGCCCTTGCTTGGCTGCTGCTGCCGGACCTGCCCCATTACCGCACTGGCCTGATCATCGTCGGGCTGGCCCGCTGCATCGCCATGGTGATCGTGTGGAACGACCTGGCTCACGGGGACCGGGAAGCCGCCGCCGTTCTCGTCGCCCTGAACTCGATGTTCCAGGTCGCCATGTTCGCCGCCCTGGGCTGGTTTTATCTATCGGTGCTGCCCGGCTGGCTCGGGGTGCCGACATCGGGCATCGAGGTCTCGGCGTCGCAGATCGCCAAGTCGGTCCTGATCTTTCTCGGCATCCCGCTGGCCGCCGGGTATCTGACCCGACGCCTTGGAGAACGCGCCAAGGGCCGGTGCTGGTACGAAACCCGGCTGCTGCCACGGCTCGGCCCGTGGGGACTTAACGGGCTGCTGTTCACGATCGTGATTCTCTTTGCCCTGCAAGGCGATCAGATCATCAGCCGGCCCTGGGACGTCACGCGTATCGCGCTGCCGCTGTTGGGCTACTTCGCCATCATGTGGGCCGGCGGCTACGCCTTGGGCCTGACGCTGCGGCTCGGGTATGCGCGGACCACCACGCTGGCGTTCACCGCCGCCGGCAACAACTTCGAACTTGCCATCGCTGTGGCTATCGCCACGTACGGCGCCACGTCCGGTGAAGCGCTGGCTGGCGTCGTCGGGCCGCTAATTGAGGTGCCGGTCCTGGTTTCCCTGGTCTACGTCTCGCTGCCGCTGCGGTCGCGCCTCTTCCCGTCACCGCAGACTTGTCCGTCGCACGGCCCGACCGGATGAGCGCCATGCCTAGCGTCCTGTTCGTTTGCGTCCACAACGCCGGCCGCTCCCAGATGGCCGCCGCGCTACTGACCCAGCTCTCCGAGGGCCGCATCCAAGTCCGTTCGGCCGGAACCGAACCCGCCGACCGGATCAATCCGGTCGCCGTCGCCGCGATGGCCGAAGTGGGCATCGACCTGACCGCGGCAACCCCCACGGTGCTCACCCCGCAGGCTGTGCATAGCAGCGATGTTGTCATCACCATGGGCTGCGGCGACACCTGTCCACACTTTGCCGCAGTGTCCTACCGCGACTGGAAACTCGACGATCCCGCCGGCCAGTCCCTGGATGTCGTGCGGACCATCCGCGACGACATCGTCGCACGCGTCCACGCACTCATCACCGAACTGCTCCCGGCAAGCAGCGCCGATTAGCCGTCTCCTGCCGGATCGGAGGTGCACCAGCCTTTGCGCCTGACGTGATACCCGTACGGCGCAGCGATTTTGGGAAAGCTTGCCCGCCGGCATTGGCATTGTGAATTGCAGATCATCCCGTAGGCAAGGTCAGCCGGAACCGGGCGCCGTCGTCGTGCGGCAGGCAGACCAGATCACCGCCGTGCGCGCGGGCCAGCGCCCGGGCGATGGGCAAGCCCAGGCCAGCGCCCCCGTGGTCACGGGCGCGTCCGGCGTCCAGCCGTACCAGGCGTTCGAAGATCCGGTAGCGCTCGTCACCGGGAATACCGGGGCCGGTGTCTGTGACGGTGACCTCGGCTGCCCCGTCACCGACGCTGAGGTCGACGGTGATGGAGCCACCCGCCGGGGTATATTTTCGGGCATTGTCAAGCAGATTAGACAGTATCTGCGCCACCCGCGTAGGGTCCGCCGCAATCGTCATTGCGGCCAGGCCCGCCCGGGTCACCGCGAGGTTCGGGGCCAGCATGGCGGCCCGTTGCACTTCGGCGTCGACAATGGCACCCAGGTCGGTGTCGTGCGCATCCAGCGAGAGCCCGGCATCGATACGGCTCAGGTCCAGCATGTCGGCAACCAGACGGCCGGCCCGGCGGGCATCCGTGAGCAATAGGCTCGCGCGGCGGTACTGACCGCGCGCGACGGAATCGGCCTCGTGCTGGCCGGCGCTGGTCGCCAGTTGTTCGGCGGCGGCCTGGATTCCGGCAATCGGGGTGCGCAACTCATGGGCGGCGTCAACGAGGAATTGCCGGGTCGCGCTCTCGGCTCGCTGCGCCGCTTCCGCGGCGCGCCGGGCCTGCAGCTCAGAAGCTTCCAATGCGTCCAGCATTCCATCGAAAGCAATTGCGGCCCTGCCCAATTCGGTATCAGCGCGATCTGGACGGAGTCGACGGCCGCGATCGCCGGTGGTGATGTCCTTGGCAAGCGCGGTGAGCCGGTCCAACGGGCGCAGCGCCGTGCGGCTGACCGCAACCAGCAGCATTGCCGCCACCGCCAGGGTTGCCAGCCCGGCAGCGATCATCAGCTGACGCAGCTGACGGGTCACCTGGGTGGTCTGCGTCGTGTCGGCAACCAAGATCAGCCGGGAACCGTCGGGCAAGGGGTGCACCACCGCCGTTGCTGT
>NZ_UPHT01000033.1 GCF_900566085.1 Mycobacterium attenuatum | reverse complement strand
GGGCGGTACGGAACGAACGTCGTGTATACCCCGACACCCCAGTAACTCAAGGGACTCACGCGACTAGCGCGGCCACAACCCGCCGCACCGCCGACGACGAGCCTTAACTTATTTCCGGACAAGCCAATTGATCCACTTGGTTGCCGCTGGGCATGCCGAGGCACCCGGACCAACATCAGCTACCGGGCCGCTGAGCATGTCGACAATCAGTAACGCAGGTCCCGAAGCCAGCAGCAACCGGCGACGATGGCGGTGACGGGTCGTGCAAGCCAAATAAGTGCGGGCCGCGTGAATCTATGGCACTATCCCGCCTGCATTGCTAACAACGGATTCGCAACGGGCGAGCTGCCACGAGGAGGAAGCGCGATAAGCAAACTCGGTTTCCGAAGCGTGGTCATGCTCGGAATCAACTCGGTAATCGGGGCGGGCATCTTTTTGACCCCCGGTGCGGTGATCAAGCTCGCGGGGCCATGGGCACCGATCGCCTACGTCCTGGCGGGTCTGTTCGCCGGCATCATGGCGCTGGTCTTTGCCGCCGCAGCCAGATACGTCAAGACCAACGGCGCATCGTATGCCTATACGACAGCCGCTTTCGGCCAGCGGATCGGCATCTATGTCGGCGTGACACACGCGATCGTAGCGTCCATCGCCTGGGGCGTGCTGGCATCGCTTTTCGTCTCCACGCTGTTGAAAGTGGCGTTTCCCGAGAAAGATTGGGCGCAGGGCAGCGAACTGCTCAGTGTCAAGACGTTGACATTCCTCGGGTTCATCGGCGTGCTGTTGGTTATCAACCTGTTCGGTAACCGGGCGATCGAATGGGCAAACGGGACCTCGACCGTAGGCAAGATTTTGGCACTCGCGGTCTTCATCGTCGACGGCGGCTGGATCATCGTCACACACCACGTGAACCAGTACCAAACAGCAAGTGCACCAGGTGTTTATCAAACGGCGCCGTACGCGTTGTTCGGTGAGATTCAGCTCGGTCACGGCGCCGTTGCGGGATTGATCCTTGCCACCATCGCCGCGCTGTACGCCTTTACCGGTTTCGAATCGATCGCCAACGCCGCCGAGGAAATGCACCAACCCGACCGGACGCTGCCAAAAGCTATACCGCTGGCCATCTTCGGTGTCGGAACCGTCTACGTGCTTGCCGTCGCGGTGGCAATGCTGCTGGGTTCGGACAAGGTTGTGGCATCCAACGCCACCGTGCGCCTGGCGGCGGCGATCGGCGACGGCGGACTGCGCACCGTCGTCGTTCTGGGCGCCCTGGTCTCGATGTTCGGTATCAACGTGGCCGCCTCGTTCGGTGCGCCGCGGCTGTGGACCGCGCTGTCGGAGACCCGGACGCTGCCGGCACGTCTATCGAGGCAGAACCGATTCGGTGTTCCCATGATCGCGTTCGGGATCACGGCGTCGTTGGCGCTGGCATTTCCCCTGGCGCTGCGCTTCGACAGCGGGAGCCTGATCGGGCTTGCGGTGATCGCCCGGTTCGTCCAGTTCATCGTTGTCCCGATCGCCCTGATCGCGCTAGCCCGCGACACCACCGGAGACCGGGCGCTGGTGAAGCGAAACAGTTTGACCGACAAGGTTTTACCGATAGCTGCCGTCATCATCTCAGTGGCGTTGGCGGTGTCCTTCGACTACCGGACCATTTTCGCCACTCCGCAGGGCGGCGCCAACTACTTCTCGATCGCGTTGACAGTCATCACGTTCCTGGTGGTGCCGGCGATCGCCTACCTGCACTACTACCGAGCCAACGATCGGTAAGTGCTGACCCGGCGCCGATCTGGAAATCGCACATCAGCATCCAGCGGCGGGTCGCAGGCTCGATCTCACCGTTCGTCTGCAGCTGCCGGTAATGATCACAGCGTGAGCACCCGGCCCGCAATGAGCAAGTGCACCTCGTGGCAAACGTTGGCCACCCGCTGATTGATGGTGCCCAGCAGATCCCGGAATAGCATGCCCGAACGGTGGGCGGGTACCACACCTAAGCCGACTTCATTCGTCACGACGATCGCGTCGGCCAGCACGGCCAACGCCGCGCACAACTTGTCCAGTGGTTCCTCGACCGCAAGATGGGCCTCGGCGGTGGCCGTGTTCCACAGCGCCTCGCGATCCATGAGGGCCGTTAGCCATGTGCCCAGGCAGTCCACCAGGACCGGACACCGGATGTCGGACAAAGCCGTTGCCACATCGGCGGTTTCGATCGTCAGCCAGGTCGCTGGGCGACGAGCGCGGTGTCGTGCTACTCGGGAGTCCCAGTCAGGGTCGCTGCCGTCGGCGCGGCTGCCCGGAGCAATGTAGACGACTTCTAGGGCATTGGCCAACAGCGCTTCGGCGTGCATTGACTTTCCCGAGCGGACGCCACCAGTGACAAGTATCCGCATCGCGTCATCGTAAGCTCCTCGTTTGCGGGTGACGAGATGACCGCCGGGAGCCTCGCGATGACCGCCGCTGTCGCGTCGCTGCCCGACATGGTCGTTCACTGCGACGGCGAGTCGCGCGGTAGCGCTGAGTCGACGTCCCACGTGCCCGGCAGCATCGGCGCTCGTGGGCTGCCGGGAAATATATCGTCGGGCGGCGCGATCAATCCCGCGGCCGGCCTGGGACGGGCCCGTTGCGTGGTTCCGGCGAACCCCAGGGTTTCGCCTCCCTGGTCTGGCGCCACCGATGTCGTCGGGTCGTGCTCGGCCGCCACGGTGCTGGGCTCCAAATCCAGATATTCATATCCGCGGCCGAGCTGTTTGGCTTTCACTCGTCGACGCCACTGCCGTCGAGGTTTTTCCTGAGGCGTGGCCGCGGCCGCTGGGGCCTCAGCGCCCTCGGATTCTGGTGCCGCCTTTCGGGACCGGGTGCCCGTGTGCCCCTTGGCATCCGCGCTCAGGCCACCCACCAGATAGCCGAAGTTTGCCATCCCGCCACCCAGCCCCGTATCGCTCACCGGTGGCGCAGCGGCAGCCGGCGGCGGTGGCCCGGGCGTCGGCGCCTGGACACTCGTCTCCACGGGCGGCTGAATCGGGGTGGTGGCCGAGGGCGGGGCGCTCGCGCCCAGTGCCGCAAGAGGCGGCGTGCTGGGTGTGACGGGCGGGGGCGGTGGCGGTACGGCAGCCACTGCCACCAGCCCTTTGACACCGATCGGTGCCAGCACAGCGCCGGCCGCTATGGGCAGCAATGGTGCGGTCAGCAGCGGCACCACGACGGTGAGCAGCGCCGCAGTCTGCTCCAGCAGCGTCTTGAGCAGCGCAATCGTGTCGGTGATGATCGTGCCGATGGCTTCGACACCGGTGAACAAGATGGTGAAACCGATCGTCACCGGGTTACCCGTAGCGAAGGCCGCGGCGAGATCCGCCCCGATAAAGGTGAAGGTTTGCGACAACAGCGCCACGTATGTGCCGATATCCATCGGGTAGCCAAGTGCGAACGCGATGTTCAGCGGGCTCAGATAGGTAAGCGGGTTGCCAAGGATGACCAGGTAAGGGTCGATCCCCGCAAACATCGTTTGGAAGAACGGCAGATTGGCCAGCCAATCGACAAACGGTTGAATGACATTGTCGTAGAAGGTGGTATACATCTGCCACAACCATTGCTCGAACTGGCGCAGCGGGTCCGAACTTGCCCGTCCCGCCTCGGCAGCGCGCACCAGCTCCCCGTCGGCTTTCATGATCGGCGGCGCCGGCGGGGACTGCGGTCCGGCGACAACGGCCGCAGTCGAGACCGCGTGATAGGCGCCCATTACGGCGGCCGCCTGTAGCCACATCCGGACATACTCGGCCTCGTTGATCGCGATCGAGATTGTATTGATGCCAAAGAAATTCGTCGCCGTCAATACTGCGTGTGCGGCATGGTTGGCCGCCAGCTCAGCCAAAGTTGGCATCGCAGCCACGGCGGCGGTGTAGGCGGTTGCCGCAGTTTGTTGGCGCGCGGCCATTGCCGCGCTGTCAGCGCTGGCCTGCGTCAGCCAAGCAAGATACGGCGCGTGGGCAGCCGCGTATTCCGCGGCGCTTGGGCCTTCCCAGCTATCCGCCTGCGCCCCGGCCACCAGCGCGGCCAGCTCATCGGCCGTCTCGGCGTAGGCAGTGCTCAACGACTCCCATGCGCCCGCCGACGCAAGCAATGGACCCGGGCCGGGTCCGCTGCTCAGCAGCGCCGAATGCACCTCCGGGGGTGCGGCCATCCAGATGGGGGCGCTCATCAACAGCCGCCCGCCCGTGGATGCACCGACCGGCCGGTCAGCAAGTGCACAGCGGGGCCGCGGTCCGCCTCAGCAACGGTGAGCTGGCAGCGGCTCTTCGATGCCCCTGCCTGCCGCGACATCATGCTTGCGGCGCGAGGTGCCGACGGCGCCCGCGAACGGCACGGTGATCGGCGGTGCTGTACCGGCGTGCTCGGTGCACCGTCGGTACCCGGTCAGCGTGTGGACGAAGGCGGAAGCCGGGCCGCCGGATAGTCGCATGCGTCATGACGGTTCGCTCTCTCCGGGGTACACCCGCCCCAGGTTCGCAGGGCACGATGACGCGAGTCTCCTGGCTCTCGGATCGCCGCTCGCCTCGCCTTCCAGCACGTGGCCGTGGCCGATGAGGGTCGCTCCCCGATTACAGTGGCGGGACCGCGCCGGCTTCGCACCGGCTTCCTGCATTCGTCATCGCCTTACCCGCAACATCATCGCACCCCGACAACACCGTCGCCATCCCAGTTCGTTATCCGGGTTTGCCGGTAAGGGGGCTGCCAGCCACTGCGGCGGGCGGGTCGTTTCTGGCGAGGCCCCAATTCCCGTTGGTGTCGACGACGTATCGGGCCGTGAACGCCGCCCTGCAGCCATGCGAGACGCCCGCGCAGAACTCCTCACAACGTCTGGAACAAACTAGGCCTCTGTTAAGCCTCTTAAGCCTCTTAAGCCTCTTAAGCCGCGTATTCCACCGCGCCATCGTCGAGCACCACCCGCGACTCGGAGCCCTCCGCACCAGATGCCTCGGTGCGATACACCGCGCGGCCCGGCTCGGTACGCCAGATCAGCGTGGTCAGCGTCTCGCCGGGGAACACCGGAGAAGTGAACCGCGCCGTGATCGAGGTGATGTTGGCGGCCACCCCGCTGCCGAGCTCGGCAACCAGCGCCCGCCCCGACACCCCGTACGTGCACAGCCCGTGCAGGATCGGCCTGGGAAAGCCGGCCAGCTCCTTGGCGAACCAGGGGTCGCTGTGCAACGGGTTGCGGTCACCGGAGAGCCGGTAGATCAGCGCTTGATCCTCGCGGGTGGGCAGCGCAATCCGGGCGTCGGGCTCACGGTCGGGAAATTCCGGAGCGACCGGCCGCTGACCCGGCTCTCCCCCGAAGCCACCCTCGCCCCGGATGACCAGGGTGGTCAGGGTTTCGGCGACCAGCGCGCCGCTGTCCGGGTCGCTGCCGCGGCCGCGCAGCATGATGATGGCGTTCTTGCCCTGCCCCTTGTCCTGGATGTCGGCGACTTCGGAGACCACCGACAGTTTTCCGGCCGGCGGCAGCGGCGCGTGCAGCCGGATCCCCTGCGAGCCGTGTAACAGCTTGGCCCAGTTGAACTTTCCCACCTTGCCGGCCGCCCCGAACGCCGGGCAGCAGATCACCGCATAGGTGGGCAGCACCTGCTGGGAAATCCCGTGGCTGTTCTCCGTCGTGAACGACAAGTCCTGGGTCCCGGCACCCACACCGAGCGCGTAGAGCAACGTTTCACGGTCGGTCCACTCGAACAACGTCGGCTCGGTCACCGCACCGATGGCACCGGGATCAATAGCCATGCGAGTCTCCTCTCGATTCCAAATCGAAGCTTTTTCTGCAGTCAACCATCGCAAACCCTTCCCAGCGACGGCATCGGCAGGGCAGGCTATCGCCATGGCCAAGCGCACCAAGCTCTGGAAGATGACCTGGAGAACCTCCAACGTTCTAGCTGTGCTCGCGTCGGTCATGATCGTCGGCGCCTGCGGCGGCGGGGGTACGCAGGCTCGCAACATCACCGTGACCTTCGTCCGAAACGCCCAATCCCAGGCCAACGCCGACGGAGTCATCAACACCGAGTTGCCCGGCACCGGGCTCACCGCCGACGGCAAGGGGCAGGCCCAACAGCTCGCACATCAGGTCGCGCACAACGAATTCGACAGTATTTATTCCTCGCCGATGGCCGAGGCCCAGCAGACCGCCGAACCGTTGGCAAGCGAACTGGGCAAGCAAGTCGAGATCCTGCCCGGGCTGCAGTCCATCAACGCCGGCTGGTACAACGGCGCACCCGAATCACGGTCGAGCGCGACATACCTGCTGGCTCCGGTGAATTGGATCAACGGCGACGCGGGAAGCTCGATCCCGGGGTCGGTCAGCGGCACCGAATTCAACACTGAATTCAGTGCCGCCCTGCGCAAGATCTACGACAGCGGCAAGAACAAGCCGGTGGTCTTCTCCCAGGGCACGGCGATCATGGTGTGGACGCTGATGAACGTGAAGAACCCCAAGCTCAACCTCTTGAACAACCATCCGTTGCCCAACATCGGTCGCGTGGTGGTCACGGGTAACCCGATCGACGGCTGGAAGCTGGTTGACTGGGACGGCATCCGCAACTTCACCTGATCGGTTGACGAGCGCGGCCGCCAGCCGCCACGATGGGCTGCATGCGGTATGTCGTTACCGGCGGTACCGGGTTTATTGGGCGCCGTGTGGTCTCCCGGCTGATCGATGCCCGGCCCGACGCGCAGGTGTGGGTGCTGGTCCGCCGCCAGTCGCTGGGGCGTTTCGAACGCCTGGCTACCGAGTGGGGTGAGCGGGCCAGACCGCTGGTCGGAGACCTTGCCGAGCTGACCCTGACCGACCAGACCGTCGCCGAGCTGGGCCGGGTGGACCATCTGGTGCACTGTGCGGCGATCGGCCACCGCACCGCCGTCACGGCCGGCGAGGCCGAGCAGCGCGCCGTCAACGTGACGGGCACCGGGGCCGTCGTCGAATTGGCGCGACGGCTGGATGCCGTCTTGCATCATGTGTCGTCGATCGCGGTGGCCGGCGACTTCGCCGGCGAGTACACCGAGGACGACGTCGACGTGGGCCAGCAGCTGCCGACGCCGTATCACCGAACGAAATTCGAAGCCGAGCAGCTGGTCCGCGCGGCGCCCGGACTGCGTTACCGCATCTACCGCCCGGCCGTGGTGGTGGGCGATTCGCGCACCGGCGAAATGGACAAGGCCGACGGCCTGTACCACGTCTTCGGGCTGCTGGCCAAGTTGGCGGTGCTGCCCAAGCTGACGCCGATCCTGTTACCAGATTCCGCACGCACCAACATCGTCCCCGTCGACTACGTTGCCGATGCACTCGTGGCGCTCATGCATGCCGAGGGTCGTGACGGGCAAACGTTCCACCTGACCGCCCCGAAAACCGTTGGCCTGCGCGGTATTTACCGTGGTGTTGCCCCGGCAGCCGGGCTGCCGCCGCTGCGCGGGTCGCTGCCGCGTTCGGTGGCCGCCCCGGTGCTCAACGCAAGCGGGCGGGCCAAGGTGGTGCGCAACATGGCCGCGGCCCAGCTCGGCATCCCGGCCGAAATCTTCGACGCCGTCGACCTCAACCCCAGCTTCGCCTCCGACGAAACCCGGAAGGCGTTGCACGGCAGCGGGATCGAAGTTCCCGAGTTCGCCGGCTACGCACCCAGGCTGTGGCGGTACTGGGGGCAGCACCTCGATCCCGATCGCGTCCGTCGCGACGATCCACGAGGACCGCTGCGCGGCCGGCACGTCATCATCACCGGCGCCTCCAGTGGCATCGGGCGGGCGTCGGCGGTCGCCGTCGCCCAGCGCGGCGCGACGGTCTTCGCGCTGGCCCGCGACGCCGACGCGCTCGACCGGCTGGTCGACGAGATCCGGGCGAACGGCGGCCAGGCACATGCCTTCACCTGCGATGTCACCGACTCGACGTCGGTGGAGCACACCGTCAAAGACATCCTGGGCCGCTTCGGCCATGTCGACTACCTGGTGAACAACGCCGGCCGGTCGATCCGCCGCTCGGTGGTCAATTCCACCGACCGGTTGCACGACTACGAACGGGTCATGGCGGTCAACTACTTCGGCGCGGTGCGCATGGTGCTGGCGCTGCTGCCCCATTGGCGGGAGCGGCGGTTCGGTCACGTGGTCAACGTCTCCAGCGCCGGCGTCCAGGCCCGCAACCCGAAGTACAGCTCGTATCTACCGACCAAGGCGGCGCTGGACGCATTCGCCGACGTGGTTGCCTCCGAGACGCTGTCGGACCACATCACGTTCACCAACATCCACATGCCGTTGGTGGCCACACCGATGATCACCCCGTCGCAGCGGCTCAACCCGATGCCGGCGATCAGCGCCGAGCATGCGGCGGCCATGGTGGTGCGCGGCCTGGTGGACAAGCCGGCGCGCATCGACACCCCGCTGGGCACGCTGGCCGAGCTCGGCAACCACGTGGCGCCCAAGCTTTCGCGGCGGATTCTGCATCAGCTCTACCTGGGCTACCCCGATTCGGCCGCGGCGCGCGGGCTGCCCTCCGCCCCGGCCGCGCCCCCGAGACGCGAACCCAAGCACCCGGTCCGCGCCGTCACCGGCGGTTTCCGGATGCCGCGTCCGGTGCGCCGGCTGGCTCGATTGGTGCCCGGCGTGCACTGGTGAACCCACGGTTTCAGGCGCGCCGAAGCGCGGTATTCGGGCGTGGTGATTCCGATTTCGGATGGCTACCGGACCGCCGCCGACCCGGCAGCCGCCGCGGCCCGGCTGCTCACCTCGACAGGCGTGGCTATCATGTCCTCGCTCGATCTGACGCGCAGTCTTGGTGCGGGCCGGGAGGCGTGGGCCCGATTCGCCCGGCACTGGGAGGATTTGGCGCCGGATCCCTATGCCGCCGAGCTTGGGGTACAGCGGCAGCGCCGGTACGGGCAGTACGTGTTGCGCGACGGGGCCTGGCGCTTGTTGCCCAACGACGCGTTCGCACAGCCGGAAAACTCCAACCCGCTCTACATCGGTAAGAACCGCGACTTCGAGCCGTTGACGGATGCGTTCGCCGAAGATCCGCTGCAGCAGTCCTTGATGGGCGTGCTTGCCCGGGTGGCTGCGGCCCTGGACGACGCGGCCGAATGGGATGTCAAGGTGCATCCCTTCCGCGTCCAGTCGGTGGCCGGCAGCGACGGGCGGCCGGCGCCGGAGGGCTTGCACCGCGACGGTGTCACCCTGGTCAGTTCGCTGCTGATCGGTCGGCGCAATGCCCTCGGCGGCCAGAGTTCGGTGTGCGACGTGGACGGCCGCCCGTTGCTGACCGCGACGTTGGACGAGCCGGGTACATTGCTGCTCGGCGACGACCGTCATACCCTGCACGACGTGTCGCCGATCCGGCCGATCGACAATTCCGAGCCGGCGCAACGTGACGTCCTGGTGATCACCTTCGCATCGCGCTGACACGTCGGAGCGGCTGCTTTAATGTCGGGACGGTGAAGCCCGTTTTCGTCGACGTCGACACCGGCGTCGACGACGCATTGGCATTGCTGTACCTGCTGGCCAGCCCCGAGGCGGATCTGGTGGGCATCGCATCGACAGGCGGAAACGTTGCGGTACAACAGGTTTGCGAAAACAACCTGGGGCTGCTCGAGCTGTGCCGAGTCACCGACATACCGGTGTCCAAGGGTGCCGGCGCAACCCTGAGCGGCCCGACGCGAAACCCCTCGAGATCCCACGGACCGAGGGGTCTGGGGTATGCCGAATTGCCGCCAGCGAACGCCCGGGTCACCGGCTACGATTCCGCGACGGCCTGGGTGCGCGCGGCCCATGCCTTTCCGGGTGAACTGATCGGTGTGGCGACCGGCCCACTGACCAATCTGGCGACGGCGTTGCGTGCCGAGCCCGCGTTGCCGGCGTTGCTGCGCCGACTGGTGATCATGGGCGGCTGCTACGACGGAACCGCGGCGGCGGAATGGAATATCAGCGTTGACCCCGAGGCGGCGGCCGAGGTGCTCACCGCCTGCTGCGAAAGCACCGAGCCGCAACGCCTTCCGATTCTGTGCGGCCTGGACCTGACCCGCAAGGTCGCGATGACACCGCAGCACCTCGCCCGACTGGCCGGAGCCGCGGGCGCGTCGACCACGACGATGAGCGCCGACGACCCGCGCGGGACCAGGTCGACGGCGTCCAATGCGCTGATCCGGCTGGTCGAAGATGCGCTGCGCTTCTACATGGAGGCCCACAACGACAATGGGGATAATGGGCAGCAATATCTGGCGCATCTGCATGATCCGCTGGCCGCGGCGGCCGCGCTGGATCCGGCGCTCGTGGCGACCCGCCCCGCCACCGTCGACGTCGAGCTGACCGGTACCCGCGGCGTGACGGCGACCGACTGGACGGGACACCGAAAACCCAATGCGCTGATCGGCATCGGCGTCGATGCGGCGGTGTTTTTCGACCGGTTCATCGCGCGGGTTGGAACGTTCGCGCGCCGGGTAGCCGAAGGCGTATGAGACTTCGCCGCATCGAACTGCTGCGTGGGGGCTGGGGCGCCCTGCTGCTCACCGCTCCCACCCTGGTGTTGAACCAGATCCACGGGATGCACGTCGACCGCAACGCGCTGGTCATCACGCGGGTGCTGGGGGCGCGTCATCTGGTCCAGGCGCTGCTGTCCGGGCTGAACCCGGGGCCGGCGGCGCTGGCGGCCGGCGTCGTGGTGGATACCGTGCACTCGATGGCCGCATTCGGGCTGGCCGCGATGGACCGGCGCCGAGCCCGCGGCGGCGTCGCCGACGGGCTGGTCGCGGCAGTATGGGCGTGGCTGGGCTGGCATCACCTGCGCAGCGCGCCAGACACGCGCCGAGCGTGACGCCACTGCGATTTTCACGCCACATCGTCGCAGTGGTGTCACGCTGGGCGACAACTGGTGCTCAAGCGACCCGGTATTGCTCGAGGTCGGCGTGCTTGACGGTGAGCCCGTGCCCGGACGCGGTCCGGTCCGGACGCAGCAGGCCGCCCGGCTCGGGATCGATGGTCCCGTCGAACGCCAGCCCCTCGATGCGCACGTGGTCGTGGAAGTACTCCAGATGGCGCAGGTGCCACACCGCGGTGCCGACGTGAGCGCTGATCTGCGGGGCGCAGTGTAGGGAGAGGTCCATGCCGCGCGCGTCGCACAACGCGGCGACCTTGAGCACGCCGGTGATCCCCAGGGCCCGGGTGACGTCAGCCTGCAGGCAGTCCACCGCGCCCGCGGCCAGCATCTGGTGAAAATACGGCAGGTGATAGCCGTACTCGCCGGCGGCGATGTCCATGCCGGCCGGCCCCCGCTCGCAGAGCCGGCGCAGGCCGTCGAGATCGTCGGAGGAAACCGGCTCTTCGAACCACCGCACGTCGTAGTCGGCGAAGCGCTGCGCCCACAGCAGCGCCTGTTTGCGGCCGAACGCGCCGTTGGCGTCGACGAACAACTCGGTGTCGTCGCCGATCGCCGCCCGCGCGGCGGTCACTCGGTCCAGGTCGGCGTCGGGGTCACGGCCCACCTTCATCTTGACCCGGGGAATTCCGGCCTCCACCCAGCCGCGCAACTGCGAGCCCAGAGTGTCGTTGTCGTACGAGGTGAACCCGCCGCTGCCGTACACCGGCGTGGCGTCGTGCACGGCACCGAGCGCGATGACCAACGGCTCGTCGAGCAGCCGCGCCCGCAGATCCCACAGCGCGATGTCGGCCGCCGAGACCGCGCAGGCCACCACCCCGGGCTTGCCCAGGTTGCGCACCGCGTGCTGCATCTGCGCCCAGCGCGCCGGCGGCTGCAGGGCATCCGCGCCGGACAGGACGTCGGCGAGCTTGGCGCCCACCACGGTCGTCACCGCGGTGCCGCCGTAGGTGTAACCGGTCCCCACCTGCCCGCCGGCCCGCACGCTGACCAGGACGAAGGTGGTCGAGTCCCAGGCCAGGGTGCCGTCGGACTCGGGGGCGTCGGTGGGAATGGTGTAGGCCGAGGCTTCGACGGATTCGATGGGGATCGGCTGGCTCGCGGGCAACGTCATGCCCGGGTGACTACCCGCAACCCAAAGCGGGTATGCCGCATCCCGTGCACGACACGCCACCGATGGCCGAGCTGCTGTCGCCGCATGTGCTACGCGAATACGCATTGCTCGCCGACGGGGAACGCGGCGTCATCATCGGGCCGCGCGGCGACTGCTGCTGGATGTGCCTACCGCGGTGGGACAGCCCGGCGGTGTTCAGCTCGCTGCTGGGCGGCAACGGCGTGTACGCCGTCTCGCCGGATCATCCGCGGTTCGTGTGGGGCGGACGATACGAGCAGGGGTCGTTGATCTGGCGGTCCCGGTGGGTGACCACCGACGGGATCGTCGAGTGCCGGGAGGCGCTGGCGTTCCCCGGCGACCCACACACCGCGGTGCTGCTGCGCCGCATCCGCGCCCTCGACGGGCCGGCAAAGATGCGGATCGCGCTCGAGGTGCGCGCCGGCTTCGGCACCGCGCCGATGTCGGAGTTGCGCTGCCGCGACGGGGTGTGGACCGGACGGTCGGGGCCGCATCGGTTCCGCTGGACCGGGGCCGGCGAAGCCACCCGCCGCGGCGACGGCCCGCTGCAGGCGGTGGTCGAGGTGGTTCCGGGACGCGACCACGACCTCGTCCTGGAACTGTGCGATCAGGAATTGCCCACCGACCCCGCGCGGCCCAACGACGCCTGGCGCGACACCGAAAGCGCTTGGGCGGCAGCCGTTCCCACCATATCGGGGTCGCTGGCCGACGCCGACGCGCAAACCGCCTACGCCGTACTGCGCGGGCTGACCAGCAGCGGCGGCGGCATGGTGGCCGCGGCCACCATGTCGCTGCCCGAACGCGCCGAGCAGGGCCGCAACTACGACTATCGCTATTGCTGGATCCGTGACCAGTGCTATGCCGGACAGGCTGTCGCCGCCGCCGGAGCCCACCCCCTGGTCGACGATGCCGTCCGGTTCGTCAGCGAGCGGGTGCTGGCCGACGGTCCCGGCCTCAAGCCGGCCTACTGCATCACCGGCGACCTGGTGCCCGAAGAACAGGACCTGGATCATCTGCCCGGTTATCCCGGGGGCACCGTCAAGACCGGCAATTGGGTGACCGACCAGTTCCAGCTGGACGCATTCGGTGAGGCGCTGCTGTTGCTGGCCGCCGCCGGGCGGCTGGATCGGCTGGACACCGGGCATTGGCGCGCCGTGCAGACCCTGGTGGAGTCCATCGAAAAGCGCTGGCGTGAGCCCGACGCCGGAATCTGGGAGATCGACGACAGGCGATGGGCGCATTCCCGGCTGACGTGTGCGGCGGGCCTGCGGCGCATCAGCGAGGTGGCGCCGGCGCGCCAGGGCGCGCAGTGGCAGCGTCTGGCCGATCTGCTTGTGGCGGACACCAATTCGGACTGCCTGCATCCCGACGGGCGGTGGCAACGAGCGCCCGATGATCCGGGAATCGACGCGGCGCTGCTGATACCGTCCATCCGCGGCGCAATCCCCGCGACCGATCCGCGCAGCATCGCCACGACGGCCGCGGTGCGCACCGACCTCGGCCGGCACGGTTTCGTGTACCGGTTCCAACCGGGCGAGCAACCGCTCGGCGAGTCCGAAGGCGCCTTCCTGCTCTGCGGATTCCTGATGGCCCTGGCCGATCACCAGCAGGGCAACAATCTGGCGGCGGTGCGCTGGTTCGAACGCAACCGCACCGCCTGCGGTCCGCCCGGACTGTTCACCGAGGAATTCGACATCGGTCAGCGGCAGCTGCGCGGCAACCTGCCCCAGGCCTTCGTGCATGCGCTGCTGTTCGAAGCGGCGCACCGGCTGACGGACGGGTCTGGCCCATGCGTGGGCACCGGAACCGGGTAATTGGCGATATTCGGGCTGTTTGACGCGCGGAGCGGGGGGTAGACCACCAATTGTGACCATCGGCAATCGTCACCGCTGCAAGTTCCCCGACCGCTCGGCGGTGGCGATCCGGTGGTCCACCCGCGACCCGGCCGTACCGAAGGAGCATCATGCCCAAAACCGCCGACTTCATCGTTGATCGCTTGCGCCAGTGGGGAATTCACCGAATCTTCGGTTACCCCGGCGACGGGATTTTGTCGATGTTAGGTGCTTTGGACCGGGCCGGCGGCGATCCCGAACTGATCCAGCCCCGCCACGAGGAGATGGCCGCGTTCATGGCCACCGCCCACGCCAAGTTCACCGGCGAGATCGGCTGCTGCCTGGCCACTTCCGGCGGCGGCACCGTCCATCTGCTCAACGGCCTCTACGACGCCAAGCTGGACCACTATCCGGTGGTCGCCATCATCGGCCAGCAGAAACGGATGTCGCTGGGCGCGGCGTTCCAGCAGGAGATCGACCCGAACACGTTGTACAAGGACGTCTCCTCGGACTTCGTCCAGACCTGCATGACGCCCGAGCAGGCGCGGCACCTGGTGGATCGGGCGTGCAAGGTAGCGCTGAACAACCGCACGGTGGCGACCATCATCCTGCCCGAGGATGTGGGGGAATCCGATGCGGTGCCCTCACCACCGCGGATGCACGGCGCGGTCTTCAGCAGCATCGGCTGGACCAAGCCACGGGTGATTCCGCCGAAGTCCGAACTGGAGAAAGCCGCTGAGATCCTCAACTCCGGGGACAAGGTGGCCATCGTCGTCGGGCAGGGCGCGGCCGAGGCCGCCGACGAAGTGGTGCAGGCCGCCGAGCTCCTGGGCGCCGGGGTGGCCAAAACCTCGCTGGGCCGCGCCGTGCTTCCCGACGACCTGCCCTATGTCACCGGCCCGATCGGGCTGCTGGGCTCCACCGCCAGCCAGGCCATGATGTCGGACGCCGACACCCTGTTCTTCATCGGCACCAGCTTCCCCTACGCCGAATGGCTGCCCAAGGAAGGGCAATGCCGCGGCGTTGAGATCAACCTCGACGGCCGCATGATCGGCACCCGCTATCCGATGGAGGCCAACCTGGTCGGCGACTCCAAAAACACGTTGCGCGAGCTGATTCCGTTGCTGCAGCGCAAGGACGACCGGTCCTGGCAGGACAAGATCGAAACGGAAGTCAAGGAGTGGTGGGCCGTACTCGACAAGCGGGCCCACGACCAGGCCGACCCGCTGAACCCCGAACTGGTGGTGCACGAGCTGTCGAAGCGCCTGCCCGACAACGCGATCCTGACCACCGACGCGGGTTCGGTGGCCAACTGGTGGGCTCGGCACTTGCGGCTGCGCCCGGGCATGGCCGCGTCGCTGGCCGGAAACCTGGCCACCATGGGGCCGGGGACCCCGTATGCGATCAGCGCCAAGCTCGCCCACCCCGGGCGCCCGGTGATCGCCCTGGTCGGCGACGGCGTATTCCAGATGAACGGGCTGGCCGAGATGATCACCGTCAAGCGCTACAAGGACCGCCTCTCCGACGGCCCGTTGATCTTCTGCGTGTTCAACAACGAAGACCTCAACCAGGTGACCTGGGAGCAGCGCGCAATGGGCGGTGAGCCGAAGTTCGAAGGCTCCCAGTACATTCCAGACGTTCCCTACGCCGAGTTCGCTCGGCTGCTGGGGCTCACCGGAATCCGCTGCGACGACCCGGCCAAAATCGGCCAGGCCTGGGACCAGGCGCTGGCGGCCAGCACTCCGGTGGTGCTGGAGGTCGTCGTCGACAAGGACATCCCGCCGGTCCCGCCGCACATCAAGACGATGATGGCGAAAAAGACCGCCAAGGCGGTGCTCAAAGATCCCGACCGGGTCAGCATCGCCAAAAAGGGTGCCAAGCAGAAGATGCACGAGTTCACCGAGTCGATCAAGAGCGTCGGCGGCCGGGGCGCTGAGGATGGGGACGAATGACGCGCACCATTCCCGCTCGGCCGGATACGCGCTTCGTAGCCGGAATGGCCGCCGTCGACAAGGTCAACGTCACCGGGCTGGAAAAGCAGTTGCGCCGCCATGTCAGCGGCGAGGTGCGCTTCGACACCGCCACATTGGCCATGTACGCCAACGACGCATCGAACTATCGGCAGGTGCCGATCGGGGTGGTGATCCCCAAGACCCTCGACGACGTCGTGCAGACGGTCCGGGCCTGCCACGCCTATCACGCCCCGGTGCTGTGCCGCGGCGGCGGCACCAGCCTGTCCGGTGAGACCGTCAATGTGGCTGTGGTGATCGACTTTTCGAAGTATCTGACCGACATCGTCGATATCGACCCGGGGCGGCGGCTGGCCACCGCGCAGACCGGGGTGATCAACGAACAACTCAACAAGGCCACCGGCGAGTACGGCCTGGTATTCGGTCCCGACCCGTCGTCGCATTCGCGGTGCACGCTGGGCGGAAATATCGGCAACAACTCCTGCGGGGTGCACTCGATCCAGTCACACCTCTACGGCCCGGGACCGCGGACCTCCGACAACACCTATGCCCTCGACGTCGTCACTTATGACGGTGCCCGGTTCACCGTCGGCGTCGACGAGGAAAGCGATCTCACCGCGATCATCGCCGCCGGCGGCCGCAAGGGCAAAATCTATTCTGCGCTAAGGGATTTGCGCGACGAGTACGCCGACGACATCCGCAAGGGCTACCCGTCGGTGGACGAGCTGCCGCGGCGGGTGTCCGGCTACAACCTCGACGAGCTGCTGCCCGAAAAGGGATTCAACGTCGCCCGCGCGCTGGTGGGCACCGAGAGCACCTGCGCGGTGGCGCTGACCGCCACCGTGCTGCTCACTCCGGCGATGACCCACCGCACCCTGGTGGTGATCCAGTACGACTCGCTGGGGGAGGCCGGCGACGCGGTGCCCGACATCATGGCGTTCAAGCCGATCGGCCTCGAGGCGGTGGACCACCTGCTCGTGCATGACCAGGAACTGACCGGTGTCAATGCCGTCGGCCGGGCAGCACTGCCCCGGCCCAAATCCACCGGAGCCTGGTTGTTCGTGCAGTTCGGCTCCGATCGGCCCGGCGAATCACTGAGCTGCGCAGCGGATTTCGTTCGTTGGTTGAAGAAGAAGAAACGCATCGAGGACGATCGCGTAGTGTTGGCCCGCAGCGAGCAGGACGGCGGCAACAGCGACAAGCTGTGGGCGATCCGCGAGGCCGGGCTGGGCTCTACGGCGTTTCCGATCGACGACGGTAATCACTGGCCGGGCTGGGAGGATTCGGCGGTGCCGCCGAATCGGGTCGGCGATTACGTGCGTGATCTGCAACAGCTTTACGCCAAGCATGGGTTGCGCGGTGCCATGTACGGCCACCTCGGCGAGGGCTGCATCCACTCCCGGGTCGGGTTCGACCTGCGGCATAAGGACGGGCTGGTCAACTACCGCAACTTCATGGACCAAGCCGGTGACCTGGTGGCCTCCTACGGCGGCTCGATGTCCGGCGAACACGGCGACGGCCAGCAGCGCGCCGAGCTGCTGGGCAAGCAGTACGGTCCGCGGCTGCTCGAAGCGATGCGCAAGTTCAAGCTGATCTGGGACCCAGAGTGGAAAATGAATCCAGGCAAGGTCATCGATCCCTATCGCTTCGACGAGAATCTCAAGCTGGGCACCGACTACAACCCGCCGCGACCAGACGTCAAATTCGCCTATCCCGAGGACCACGGCGACTTCTCGCACGCGGCGCTGCGCTGCGTCGGCGTCGGCAAATGCCGGGTGCCGGGTGCCGGAGGCGCAGAGCACCATGTGTCCCAGCTTCCAGGTGACGCGAGAGGAAAAGCACTCCACCCGCGGACGCGCGCGGCTGCTGTTCGAAATGCTGCGCGGCGAGGTCATCACCGACGGCTGGCAGTCCACCGAAGTGGCCGACGCGCTGGATCTGTGTCTGGCCTGTAAGGGGTGCACCAGCGACTGCCCGGTCGAGGTGGACATCCCGACTTACAAGGCCGAATTCCTCTACCACCACTTCCGGTCGCTGCGGCGCTGGCGGCCGCGGTATGCCTACGCCTTCGGGTTCATCGACCAGGCCGCGCGGTTGGCCAGCGCCATGCCGGAGCTGGCGAACTTCGCCACCCAAACACCCGGGCTGTCCCGGCTTGCCAAGGCGCTCGGGGGAATTGACCGGCGCAGGCCGCTGCCCACCTTCGCACCGATGACGCTGCAACAGTGGTTTGCCCGGCGACCGGTGGTCAACGCCGGCGGGCCGCGGGTCATCCTGTTTCCCGACACCTTCAACAACCGCCTGCACACCGACGTCGGGGTGGCCTGCGTCGAGGCGATCGAGGCGGCCGGCTGGCAGGTCCTGATGCCCATGGGACACATCTGTTGCGGGCGTCCGCTGTACGACTACGGTTTTCTCGATGTCGCGCAGCGCTATCTGCTGGACGTGCTGGAACAGTTGCGCAGCGAAATCCGTTCCGGCACAACGATCGTCGGGATGGAGCCCAGCTGCCTGGCCGTGTTCAAAGACGAACTCAAGAAGCTGCTGCCACACGACGACGACGCGGACCGGTTGGTGCGCAACAGCTATCACTTCGCGCAGTTCTTCACCGAGTTCGACGTCGAGGTGCCCAACGTCGCCGGCGCGCGAGCGCTGCTGTGGGGCCACTGCCACCAGCGCGCCACCGGCGGGGTCGACGCCGACCAGCAGGTGCTGCAGAAGATGGGCATCGACGTCCAGCCGGTCTCGGGAGGCTGCTGCGGACTGGCCGGCTCCTGGGGATTCGAACAGGGCAAGTACCAACTTTCGCTGGACTGCGGCGAGCAAGCGTTGTTGCCGGCCATCCGGCGCCACCGGGACGCGGTGGTGGTGGCCAACGGCTTCTCCTGCCAGACCCAGATCACAGACTCCGGCTCGGCCAACGCGCTGCACCTCGGTCAGGTCATGGCCATGGCCCGCGCGTCGGCGGACATCGGCTCCGCGACTCCCCCGGCCCGGCCCCAGCCCGACGCACGGACGCGTGCTACCCGGGTGGCCGTTCCGGCGGCAGCATTGGGCGCCGCGGCGGCCGGTGGAATCCTGGCCGGAAAGCGCTGGACTGCCCGGCGAGTCCGCTGATTTCCGGACGCGCCGGACGTATTGGCTACTACCACTTGAGTTTCCGCTGACCGAGAGCACCCGACAGGACCCGACACACCGACGCCCACCGCCAACCCAAACTCCTGGGACTTCTGTGACATTGCGCCCACGGCCGGCGTAGCATGCACCGCTGATGCCGTTTGACCCGCCCGTCGGGGGGTACCCGGAAGCCATGGCGTTCGCCGAATACCAGAACGAGCTCTATCAACAAGGGCAGGCCGGCCGCCAGCCGCCCTACCCGATCGACTTCGCCGAGCTGGAGGCCAAGGCCGCAGCGGCCATGCCGCCAAAGGTGCTGGGGTATGTGGCCGGCGGCGCCGGCGACGAGCACACCCAGCGGGCCAACGTCGAAGCGTTCAAACGCTGGGGTTTGTTCCCCCGCATGGGGATCGCTCCCACCGAACGTGATCTGTCCATCGAGCTGTTCGGCATCCGATTGGCGTCCCCGGTCTTCATGGCGCCCATCGGCGTCCTCGGCGTGTGCGCCCAGGACGGCCACGGCGACATGGCCGCGGCACGGGCATCGGCCCGCACGGGCGTCCCGTTCTTCGTGGGAACACTCACATCCGATCCCATGGAGGACGTCGCCGCCGCGCTCGGCGATACGCCCGGCTTTTTCCAGCTCTACACCCCGCCGGACCGCGAGATGGCCACCAGCCTGGTGCGGCGCGCCGAAGCATGCGGGTTCAAGGCCATCGCCGTCACCCTCGACACCTGGGTCACCGGGTGGCGCCCGCGCGACCTGAGCGCCGGCAACTATCCGCAGGTGCCCAGTGGTTGTCTGAGCAACTACACCTCCGATCCGGTGTTTCGCGCCGGCCTGCAACCGGATGAAGACGCCACCGAGGCCGCGGTCCGCAAGTTGCCGATCTTCGGGGGTCCGTTCCGGTGGGACGACCTGGAGTGGTTGCGCTCTCAAACCGACTTGCCGCTGATGGTCAAGGGCATCTGCCATCCCGACGATGTGCGTCGCGCCAAAGACCTTGGTGTCGACGGCATTTATTGTTCCAACCACGGTGGCCGGCAGGCCAACGGCGGACTGCCCGCACTGGATTGCCTGCCCGGAGTGCTCCAAGCCGCCGACGGGCTGCCGGTGCTGTTCGACTCGGGCGTCCGCGGCGGCGCCGACGTCATCAAAGCCCTGGCGATGGGAGCCACCGCGGTGGGGATCGGTCGGCCCTATGCCTACGGACTGGCGCTCGGCGGTATCGACGGCATCGTGCACGTGCTGCGCTCCCTGCTGGCTGAAGCCGACCTGATCATGGCGGTCGATGGCTATCCCTCCATCAAGGACCTGACGCCCGATGCGCTGCACCGGGTCGGGGCACCCGCTTACTCATAGCTTCCCTCGAGGTACCAGCGCCGCTGGCGGTAGCACAGCAGCAACGCGCGCTCACCCTCCAGCAACACCTGGGCCCGGGCGGTGCGACTTCCCCCTTGACCGGCTTCAGGCCGGTCATCCCACCACCGCTCGTCGACCGACCACGGTCCGGCCCACCAGCGCAGCCGTTCGTCGCGGCCACGCACGGTCAGCCGCGCCGGTTCGACGGAAAACATTCCCCGGCTGGTTACCCTCACCGAATTGCCTTGGGCATCAAGTAGATCCACCGGGTCGTCCAGTAATACGGCCGGTGACGGCTCGGGCAGCTGCCCGGGCCACGGTTGATCCGGGTCGGCGCGCGGCACCGGCTCGTCGCCCAGCGGGGTCAACGTGATGCGCTCGGCCGGCCCGCGTCCACCGGACAGCACCGGCACCTGCACCGCCTCCGGGCCGAGCAAGCCCTGCACCCGCACCAGCGCGCGCCGGGCCCGCAGCCTGTCCTCTTCACCGAGGCCGCCCCACAGCGGCAACTGCAGGGCCTCGGCGGACACCACCTCGATTGCCTGCAGCCGCAGCCGCGTCACCGGCGCGGTCGGGCGGGCCTGGGCATTCCGGTTGGTCAACCATCCGTCTAGTTGCCAGCGCACCCGGTCGGCGGTGGCATCCTCGGTCAGCGGCTCGGCGCAGCGCCACACCCGGCTGCGCTCTTCGCCGTTGGCGGTGACCGCGTGAATGGCCAGCCGGGTGCATCCCACGCCGGCGGCCATCAGTGCCCGATGCAGGGTGCCGGCCAGCGACCGTCCGGCAAATGCCGCGGCGTCGACCCGGTCGATCGGCGGATCGCAGTCCAGTACGGCGTCGAGTTCCGGCGGCGGTTCACGTCCGGAGGGCAGGCGTTCGGGTTCACCGCGGGCGAACCGGTGCGCGGCCACCGCGTCGGCACCGAACCGGGAAGCGATATCGGTGCGAGATAATGCGGCGAACTGGCCGATAGTGCGAATTCCCATCCGCCACAACAGATCCGTCAGCTCTTCTCGCCCGGGACCGGACAGGCTCGGCTCGGTGGCAAGCTGGCGGATCGACAGCACCGACAGGAACCGCGCGTCCTGACCCGGCTCCACGACGCGACCGGCACGCGCGGCGTACACCGCGGTGGACAGCCGGTCGGCGATCCCGACCTGACACTCGGCGCCGGCCACAGCCACCGCATCGATCAGCCGCTCGGCTACCTGCTGCTCGGATCCGAAATATCGCGCCGCGCCGCGCACCGGCAACACCAAGAGCCCGGGCCGCAACACCTCGGCACGGGGCACCAGATCGTCTACCGCCGCGATCACCCCTTCGAAAAAGCGGGCGTCGCGGTCGGCGTCGGCGGTCGCGATGTGCAATTGCGGACAACGGGCCGCCGCCTCCCGGCGGCGTAACCCCCGTCGTACCCCGGCCGCACGCGCCGTCGCCGAGCAGGCGATCACCCGGTTGGCCAACGTCACCGCGACCGGAGCCGTCGCGGGCTGGCCCGCGGCCGCAGCGGCCGCGACCGCAGGCCAGTCCATACACCAGATCGCCAGCACTCGAGACGAGGCCACCGGGTTCACCCCGATCGCGCTCGGCCGACCGGCTGACCCCGCGCACATCCGCTGATCTGTAACCGCACCCGGCTGATCCGCCCGAATCCGGGCAAGGGGGCGCCCCGGGAGCATGCCGTGATCTCGTAGCCGCAGACCCGGGCCTCGAGCCGGGTCGACACACCTTCCCAATCGCCGTCGGTGACCAGCAGCGTGCACCCCTTGTTGCGAGCCCGCGCCACCACAGCCCGCGCCCGCGTCCGCGTCACCCGGCGACCACCCAGACCCAGGACCACCAGGTCCATGCCGTCGATGAGCACCGCGACCACCTCGACCGGATCGGTCCCGGGATCCGGTATCACCGCGAGCCGGCTCAGATCCGCTCCCATCTCCACCGCAGCCAGCAACCCGATGTCCGGTTGGCCGACGATGGCGGCGTTGCCCCCGGCCGCCGTCACCGCAGCCACCATGCTCAGCAGCAGCGAGCGGGCACCCGAGAGCACCGCCACCGTCCCCCGCGGCAGCAGTGCCGGCAACTCCGGCATCGCCAGCGTGGATTCCGATTCCGGCAGCAGGTCATCGGCACGACCGGGGTCTTTTCCGGACAGCACGGCGATCTGCCGGCGCAGCGATTCCAGCTGTTCAGCGCGATTGCCCTGCCGCTGGCCGGAGGCCAAAGCCGCAGTCATGACCAGCCTCCCAACGCGGATTGTTCGAATATATGTTCGATGTCATCGAGTAAACACCCACGCTCCGACAACCGTCAAGCAACGTGAGAAGCTGCTGTGTGCGCTCGGTACTGGTATGGCTGATGGTGTGTTTCGGCAGCGTTTTCGCACCTGCCAGCAGCGCTGCCGGATCCTGCCAACCGGCGGAGTTGTTCGCCACCGACAACACCTGGGTCATCACCGGCCCCGATGCCCAGGCAGCCGGCCAATTGCACGACGACCTGCAGCCCTTCGAGCGTCAAGCCGTGATAACCATCGCCCAGACCGGCGCCGAGGTGCGGGGATCGACCTTGGTCGACGGGGTGTTTTGGTCGGCTACGCTGCAGCAGATCACCTATGAGCGCGCCCGCCAGTTCCATCTCTGCGTTGTCGACGAACCCACACTGCACACCGCCGCCGCGTCGATGAATCGCCAGTTCCACCAGGAAACGGCGCTGACGTTCGAATATCTCCCGCAAGGCGCGCCCCGAGCCGACGCGGTGCTCATTGCGGTGCCCGGCATCGACCTCGCGAGCTTCGGCGATGCGCTGGCCGCAGATTCAGCCGCACGTCAGCGGCTACTGGGCGGATCTGTCACCACGGCCGACCACACCTTGCTCCTGGCCGCCGCCAACCGTGATCTCGATACCGCCCGCCACCTCGTCGAGCAGGCCGGCGGGTCCTGGACCGCGGCCACCATCAGCTACGGCAGGCGCGAATTCGTCCAGACGTAACC
>NZ_UPHT01000015.1 GCF_900566085.1 Mycobacterium attenuatum | reverse complement strand
CCCGACCCGACGACCGGAAGCCAACAGGAAAAGCTGGGCAGACCAGCGGTCGTCGCATCCCTACCACGCCACAAATCAAGATCAAAAATCAACAATTCACGCCACAACGTCCATCCGTGGATCGAGGTTTAGTGTGCACCACGACGTGGCGGGCCGCGGAAAAATCACGACCGCCTGATCCGGAAGCCTTCGCAGATCCCTACCTGATGCCGAAGTCAATGGCATTGCCCTCGTGTACTCGTTCGGCTCGTCTTATCACCTTCGCCCGGCGTGCGTTGCAGGATCGAAGCGGTACGCCCGTCGTGCACCAATACTGGGTTGCTTCGCCCGGGTGCCAGGTCGATCCATCTTATCCCCGGAACCCTCACGCGGAAGTCACCACATTTTTTCACTGCGAATCCCACGCCCGCAGCGCGGTCATTTCGTATTTCGGCTAATGCGGGCGCCTGCGTCGGGCCTATGCTTTCAACGTTGAGCGAACTATCGGATCACGTCAGTGGGCAGTCACATGTCACCATGCCTACGCCTTGGGTGGCTTTGGCAGGAGTTGCGAGACGATGCTGCGGCCCGGACTTCAATGCCGATTGCCAGCCACGCCAGCAGGGCGGCCAACCCGGCGATGTCCGGTGAAATGTTGGTGAGCGTTGTCGGCTGAAGAATTGATCTCCACCTCAGTCGAGTACGACGATGGGGTGGCGGTGCTGCGTGTCGCCGGTGAAGTCGATACTGTTAGCGCTCCGCTCCTGACTGCATTGATTGCCGACGTGCTCGCCAATCACCCATCGGCATTGGTCATCGACTTGTCCGACGTGGCATTCTTCGGCTCGGCGGGGCTGCAGCTGTTGGTGCAGACCAACGAAATGCTCACTGGCTCGGTCGGCTTGGCGATCGTAGCCAACACTCTGGTGACCAGCAGGCCGATCAAGCTGACCGGCCTGGAAGTGGTCCTGCCCCTGTACGACGGTGTTGATGAAGCGCTGTGCGCACTGTGCGCCAACACCCGCGGTCTCGGTTAGATTAACAGCGGTACTGTCATGGATTAAATGTTGCTCGGTGCAACACTTACGTATCGCTTGATTAAGCCGCGAGGCGACCCGCTGCATTATGAGCCGGCGGCGATGTGGTCAAAAATGATGAGCCGCATACTCATTGACGATTAGCTCGCCGTGGTAGCTATGTCGAGTTGATCCGGGGATCGACCACTGCGACTGCTGGTGCGGCGCTCACTAGCAATGTTAGGCTGCTCAGATTCGGCCGTTCGACAATGCAGTATCGACCTTGGTAATCATCAACGCTGCTGGTTAGCCACGCAGGATCTGGCAGCCAACAGCTTTCATTGCCCGTAGCGCCGGAAGAGGTGCGCGCGATGATTCAATCCAGATTTGAGTCGGTTAGGCGTTATGTCGCAATGAATTGCGGCGCCAATCCAGCCGCGTACCGGTGGATAGCGCGAGGAACCTAACGCGGTGACGAAACCCCGGACGACGGCTAAGGAGCAGCCCCGTCGTGGTGACCTGATCGGCTTCGGCTGGTTTCGGCTGTTAACTCTGTTCATTCTGGTCGCCGCGACGTATGGGCTGGGCGCGGAGTTGGCATGGCACTCCTCCGGTGCTGCCGCCACGGCTTTTTTCGCGAGCGCGGGCTCGACATGGCGATTGTTCATGCCTGCGGTGGGGTTCGCCTTCTTCCCGCCGGCGGGGGTATCGGTGGCCGCGATGCTGCTGACCAATGTGGCGCGCTGGCCCGTAATCGCAGCCGCAGTTATGGCCGCACAACTGGCAATCGATACGCATCATGGGATGGGCCTGGTGGCTGCCGTCGGGCTCGCGGCGGCCAATACGTTAGAGCCGTTAGTGGGCGCATCAGCGGTGCGAGCGTGGTGCGGGGGCCGGCCTGATCTGCGGAAGCGTACGGATTTGGCTCGCTTTGTCGCAGGGGCCTGCGTGCTGGGCCCGCTGGTGGCTGGGCTGCTGGGGGCCGGTGTGGGTGCCCTCTTCGCCGGCATCTGGTGGCCTGCCGGCGTCCTGCGCTGGCTGGCCGGCGATGGGCTCGGTGCTTTGGTGGTGGGCGCCGCCGTCGTGTTGTGGCCGCAGCAGCGGCACCTGATCCGTGCCCGATGGGCGGAAACGGCGCTCGTGTTGGCCCTAGCGGCGGTGTTGTCAGTGGCCGCGTTTTGGGTGAGTTTCCCGCCGGCGCTGCTATTGCTGCCGGTGCTGGCGTGGGCCGCCTTCCGGCTTGAAGTGATCGGCGCAGCGCTGGCCAGCGCGGTGCTCGCGTTCGCAGCCAACTACATGACCGCGGCGGGCCGGGGAGCCTTTGCCCTGGTGGCGCTGCCGGCACCGGCCAAGCTGACTATCACCCAAGTGTTTATCGCGGTCATCATGGTGGTCTCGCTGCTCATCGGCCAAGAAGCCGCCGGACGCGTGGCTGCGGTGGAACAGCGCCAAGCCGAACAACGAGAACGGACCCGGCTGCAAACGCTAGCGCGGCTAGGCGAGTCGCTGGCGGTAGCACTGACGCCCGAGGAGATCGGCACGGCCGTCGCCGCTCAGATGCGCCATGATGCCGGCGCTCACGGAGTGACGCTCGGCCTGATCGATCCCGGCGACAGCATGCTGCGCTGGGTGCACATGGCCGGCTATCCGCCGGCGGTCATGGCCACCTTCAGCGGTGGCCTCAAGCTGTCCGAACCCAGCGCGGCCACCGACGCGGCTCGCAGCGGCACCGCGGTGCTGATCAGTTCCGCCGCCCAATACCAGCGGCGCTACCCGCAGACCGCGCACTGGATGGGTGCCGCCGGCGCCGCCTCTATCGGCGTGTGGCCGCTGGTCGAAGGTGACCGCCCGATCGGGGTGCTAACGCTGATGTGGACCCGGCCACAGCCACTGGATGCGGCCCTGCGTGCATATGCCTCCGCCGTGGCCACGATGGTGACCCAAGCGCTGATACGCTCCCGCGCCTACGCCGACGAGCACACCCGAGCGTTGGTGCTACAGCAGGCGGTGCTGCCCACACACCCTCCCACCATCAACGGCCTCGATATCGCCGTGTGCTACCAACCTGCCGACGCTACCCACGGTCTTGGCGGGGATTGGTGGGATGCCATGCCGCTGCCCAAGAACCGAACCTACCTCGCGGTCGGGGACGTCGTGGGCCATGGCTTGCCTGCCGTGGAAGACATGGCCCAGCTGCGGGCCGCCGGGCGTGCTCTGGCCATGCAAAGACTGGCACCGGCTCAGATGCTCGCCGAGCTCAACATCTTGACCGGCCATGCGAGCCAGGGAAAGTTCGCCACCATGACCATCGCGATCTACGACCCCATGGCCGGGGTGCTGCACTACGGCTCGGCGGGGCATCCGCCGGCGCTGCTGTGCAAAAGCCGCGACAGCGAAGTCATCCGGCTCAGCGGCGGCCATGGGCCCGTGCTGGGTCCAGTGCGGGACGCCGCTTACCGCCAAGACCAGGTGGCCATCGATCCCGGCGACATCGTGGTTCTCTATACGGACGGCCTCATCGACCAACCCGGCCACGATCTCGATACCGCGATCACCCAAGCCCAACGCGACATCAGCACATGGCAACCCGACACCTCCCTGCACGATGCCTGCCTACACCTGGCAACAACCCTGGCTCCGCGACCACACAACGACGACGTCTGCATCCTGGCCGTCAGAATGCAATCCGCGATTTTCCAGCTGCCTGGACGCCAGTCGTAACTGCCGCACGCCTGCTGGTCCGTAGGGATGTGCGGAAGCGCAGCCAAGATTGCGCCGGATCTGCGGGCCGGCCCGCCGCAGTTCGCTGATGTGGTCTTCGGCTTCAGCAATGTCGACTGCGGTCACCATTGATAAGCACCGCCCGATCCGGGGCAATCCAGTCGCCAATAACGCTCCAAGACGTTGTGTTCGGTTGTCGCGCAGAATAATTCACTAAGTCACGCACCCGTCGACGCAATGAACCGCGAAGCCGACATTGCGGCGACACGCCCGTTATCGAGGGTGACGCGCAGGTGGACATTGGCACTCAGCGCCGCGTGTCAACGGGCCCCGGGGCGAGTGAGCCAAACAAGGACAATCGCGACGGCAATCGCCCACATGGAAGAAAGCCACCATGCGGAGATGACCAGTGCGGCGATGGCAAGTTCCCGGCCGTGCTGCCGGCGGGCGGTGACCTGGCATAGCGCGACGATCCCGAGCGGAACGCTCACGTACAGGAACCCTAGGATGCTCGTCAACAACGCCACGACGGCACAACCGTTGATCGTCACAGAGCGCACGGACCCGATGTGTGGAGACCCCGTCGCCTGGCGGGCGTTAGTCATGTTCGGCACCTATCTCACTGGGTGGCCGTCGTGCGGCCGCTTGGCTGATGAGGAAATATTGGTGGCCAGTGCTGCACGGATGCTTGGCGAGTCCTTGGAGCGGCTCTGCGGTTCAAACCCCTTGGTGGGCTCGAACATCGGGCGAAGGTGACGACCAACTTGGCCGAACATCACCGCATCTCGAGGTACGACGCTCGCGGCCGTCTACACCGGCGCCATCGGCACCATCGGCTCAACATCGCAAATGAAGGACCAGCATCATTCGTCAAGGCCGGCGGCGAATTACCCACTTTCTCAACGGCGTCAACCACCTCCGGGGCGACATGACCGGCGGATTCCCCAGCTGGCGTCGTGCCGCCGACCGAGCGCGCCCACGGCATCGGGCTGAACGAACGTTCGGCCAGCTAGGAGCCAAGGATCGCAGTAGCGACGGCAGAGGCAACCGCGAGCGAAACGTTGACCCCGTTGTCGGTCCCTTTTTCGAAGTCATCGCCGTCCACGGCCATGGTGTTGGTGATATGCGCCAGGCAGACGACCTTCTGGTGCGCCGCAGCGGCGTAGGCGTAGAGAGCTGCGGCCTCCATCTCGACGCATGCGATTCCGCGCCGCTCGGCTTCTTTGATTGCCAACGCGGTTTCCCGGTACGGAGCATCGGTCGTCCAGGAACTTCCCGTGACTACGTGGATGCCGTTGCGGTCGAAGGCATTACGCAGTTCTTCGTGGAGTTCATCGCAGAGGTAACTCCATTCAGCAGGTGCGACGTAGTGCGCGCTGGTTCCTTCGTCGCGCAGCGCCCGTTCGATGAGCACGAAATACGGTGGTGTCTCGGCGCCGCTAATACGTCCCGCGGACGTGATGCTCACTACCAATGATGCGCCGGATACGGCCAGCTGCTCGGCGACTAACACCGCAAACGGCGCGCCGACAGCCATTCCGACGACTCCGATTTCTAGCCCGTCGACCTTAGTGACCCACATCTCGGTGTGGTAGCAGGCCCAGCCCGCATGCCGGTATCCGGTGCCGGCGCGCTCCAGGTGACGCACCATGTCACCATCGGGATCCAGAACGCACACCGCGGGAACATCCTTGTCCGGCAACGATTTTTGACGACGCGCCTCGCGCAGCAGATTTTCGGGGCGAAACACCGAGGGTGCATCGAAATCCTTTGGCGCTACCAGTGGGTAGCGGCCGTGGTCGTCGATCATTGTTTGCAACGGTCCATCGACGGTGCGCGCGCACTGACGGGCAGCAGGGTCGCATTACCGGTTGCCCACACGGTGTCGACCCTAGTAGACAGCGTCCGGCGGTCCACGAGCATCCACCCAGATTCGTCAGCCGGCTGGCCGCGCCCCCAGGTCGCCGCCGGCATCCGCGAGCTACAGCGTGCCACCGCCTAGCAGCCTGACGTCCGCCAATAGTGGACGGACATCGGCTGTTCGCCGGGGCAGGGCTGGCCGGCGTTCCGTGTGGGTACACGGCGAACTGCCAATCGAGCAGACACATCCCGGGGATGAGGCCGCCGGTGCCGACCACCTACATGCCGGACATCGGCTGTCCCGGGCTGGGTGGATGGTCACTCGTCGGCTGCCGCGCGCCAAGGCGGAACACCCGCCAGCCCGCGCGCTCCCAGCGGGGCGCGTCGAGGCAGTTGCGGCCATCGACAATGACCCGAGCCCGCACCCGCTCTGCCAGATCGTCGGGTTCGAGGTCGACGAACTCGCGCCATTCCGTGAGCACCAGCACCGCGTCCGCGCGCTCGCACGCCTCCGCCACCGAAACCGCGTAATTCAGGGTCGGAAACAGACGGTGTGCGTTGTCGAGAGCCTTCGGGTCATACACGTTGACCGCGGCACCGTTGAGCTGCAGCTGGCCCGCGACATTGAGCGCCGGCGAGTCGCGCACGTCATCGGATTCGGGCTTGAACGCCGCGCCGAGCACTGCGATGTTGGCGCCCAGCAGCGAACCTCCGCATGCCGTGGTCGCCAGCTCGACCATGCGAGTACGCCGGCGCATGTTGATGCTGTCCACTTCACGCAGAAACGTCAGCGCCTGGTTGGCGCCGAGTTCGCCGGCGCGAGCCATGAAAGCGCGGATGTCCTTGGGCAAGCATCCGCCGCCGAAACCTAAACCGGCACTGAGGCATTGACGTCCGATGCGAGGGTCGTAACCGAGCGCGTCGGCCAGCAGGGTGACGTCGGCGCCGGCGGCTTCGCATACTTCCGAAATCGCGTTGATGAACGAGATCTTGGTCGCCAGAAAAGCATTCGCAGATACCTTGACCAGCTCGGAGGTCTGCAAGTCGGTTACCAGAAACGGGACGCCGGCCCGTAGCAGCGGACCGTACAGCTCCCGGACCGCTGCCTCGGCGCGCGCCGACCCATCCTGTACGCCAAGCACAATGCGATCCGGGTGCAAGGTGTCGTGAACTGCGAAGCCCTCGCGGAGGAATTCCGGGTTCCACGCGATTTCAACGGCCACATCCGGCGGCGCCAACGCGGCGGCCCGACGGCCCAGCTCGGCGGCAGTCCCAACCGGGACCGTCGACTTGCCGATCAGGACCGACGCCCTGCTCAGACGCGGTACCAGCGTGTCGATCACGGCATGGACATGGCGCAGGTCCGCGCCGTATTCACCCCGCTTCTGCGGTGTTCCGACGCCGAGAAAATGCACGTCGGCGAACTCGGCGGCCATGTCATAGTCGGTGGTGAATTGCAGCCGGCCGGCAGCCAGATTGTCGCGCAACAGCTTTCGTAAACCAGGCTCGTAGAACGGAATGTCACCACCAGCCAGCTTGGCGACCTTGCCCGGGTCGATGTCGACCCCCACGACCTGATGTCCCAGCTCCGCCATCCCGACGGCGTGGGTGGCGCCCAGATAGCCGGTGCCGAAAACGGTGCATCGCATACCACCGTGTGTAGGTGCCCCCGATGAGCGGGCCACATCGCGACGCTGAACGGCAGATGACGGCTACCCGGCGAAATCAGAAGCCGGGGACGAATGGGATGTTGAACCCGCCGCGACCGTGCCCGCCGCCTCGGCCGCCACCGTGTCCACCACCGTGATCGTCACCGTGGCCGCCGCCGCCCGGGAAGCCCCCGCCACCGCCGGGGCCAAAAATGGGGACCGGGATCTGCACGGGCACGGGGATGGGCACCGGCGCCGGGGCGGGGGCCGGAGCCTCCGGAACCGGAGCCGGGGCCGGCGCCGGTGCGGGAGCCTGTGGCGCCGGAGCGGGCCCTTGCGGAGCCGGTGCGGGAGCCTGCGGAGCCGGAGCGGGCTCTTGCGGTGCCGGCGCCGGAGCCTGCGGGGCCGGTGCCGGTGCGGGAGCCTGCGGCGCCGGGGCCGGAGCTTGCGGCGCGGGCGCGGGGGCTTGCGGGGTCGGCGCGGGAGCGTGAGCTGCCGGTGCCGGTGCTGACGGCGTCACGACGTTGTGGCCCGGGTCGGGCTTCACGTCGGGTGACGAGCGGATGCTGACGGCCAGCGAAAGGGCAAGGGCCGCAACGCCGATGACAAAGAGCGACGTTACGATGCTCGCGAGCAGCGGGAACGGCTTCCGCTCGGGCTGATCATCGGGGACAGCGGTTTCGGGAACGGCGCTGTAGGCCAATGGCCCCTCGCCTGTTTCCACGCTGTCGGAGACGTCGTTGAAGTAGGCGGCGTCAAGCCGGTAGGGGTCCAGCGTGCCGGTACCGGGGTCCTGTGCGTAGGCCAGCGCTGCTGTCGACGATACGAAGAGGGGGGTATTCGCCGAGGCCAGCGCCGCGCCTCGGGCCAGCGCCGTGTCAGGTTCCTCGGCCGCAGTCACCGGCAGCGCGGTCGCCGTCTCCAGCGCCGGTTTGATCATCGGGATGTCGATGCCGGAGCCGACGACAAATATGGCGTCTGGATGTGTCTCGAGGCTTTCGGCGCTGGAGACCAACTCGGTCAACTGGGCCACCGCGGTGTCGTCGTCGTCGGACAGCAGCTGTCGCTGGATGTCGGCGATCGAGCCATTTGCGCTATCGACCACCGCAAGCGTCGCGGTCTCGGGTTCGATGAACAGCAGCGCTGTGTGGGCGTAGTTGGTCTCGTTGCCGACCGCTTGAGCCAGGGCAGCCGCAGCCAAGAACGCCGAGACGAGTACGACCTTCTCAAGCTTTTGGTTGGCCAGCGCCTCACGCAGCGCAGCGGCCTGGCCCGGATCCCGCCAGGTCACACCGGTCGAGGCCAGCTGGTAGCCGCCCTCAGACGCACCTTCCCTGGTGCCGAGGATCGCCGAAACCACCTGCTGGGCCGCGCTGACAGTCGCCGCATCCCCGTCGCCGGAGACGTCGAATTTATCCTGATCAACTAGTGCGCCGTCGCCGTTTTCGCCTTCAACCAGCACCATCCGGACTGCGGTTGGTGCCATCGACACACCAAGTACGGTGTCCAAAGCTCCCCCATTTGGTCTTTTGCATCGTCGCGGATACGTGACTGCGAACATTGCTGCGGGTCCCCAACCCGTATTCCGATCTTACTCGCGGCCCGCAACCATCCTCAAAGTTGGTTTGCTGCGAAATGCTCCGGCCCGCCGCCGAACCCGCCATGACCGCCGCCGCCGAATCCGCCATGACCGCCGGAACCGCCGCCGCCCAACGGACCACGACCGCCCGGACCGCCGCCTCCCAGCGGACCCTTACCGCCCGGAGCGCCGACGACTGGACCCCTACCGCCGGGCGAGCCGCCGAACGGACCCCCTCGACCAGGGACACCGGCGCCACCGCCGGGGATATGCCCGGGATTGGGTGAGGACCCCAATACCGGAGGAGCTTGGCGGGCCGGTTTCCGCGGACCCGGGCTCCCGACGCGAGGGGGCGACGCCGGAACCTGAACGCCCGGTGCAGGCGCTTGCGGTCGTGGCCGCGGCACTTGCGCCGGGGCCTTTGGCACCGGCGGGCGCAGCACCGACTCTGGCCCGGTCGCAAGGACGGGAGGCACCAGTATCGGCAGCAGCGGCGGCACCATGATGGCCGGATCACGGGCCGGCACCCGAACCGGAGCCTCCGGAGCCGGTAACACCGGAGCCGCTATCACTGGCGGCGGCAGAGCAGGAGCGGCCGGAACCGCGGCGGCCGGCACCGGAGCCGGTAGTTGCGGGCTTGCGGCGCGCGGTGGCGCGGCGGGCCGCGGTAGGTCGATCCTCGGCTCTGGAGCCGCGGCGACCTGAGCCGTCGCGGGAGGCTGCTCCGTCGGCGTGACGAGATGGTTTTCGCTGGGCTTGGGCAGTAAAGCGACAGTCGGGCGGATCTTGATCGCCAGGGCAACTTCGAGGGCCACCACCGCGGCGATGGCGATCACCGCCACCGCGCTACCGATCAACAGGGCATGCCGGCGGGCGGCGGGGTCGTCATCGGGCGCGGCGCTGGCGTCGAGGTCGTCGCCAAGGAGGTCGGGGGCGGGCAGGTCGTGCGCATACGCCAGGGCGGCCGTGGTGGACGCGAACAAGGGTGCGTTGCCCGACGCCAGCGCGGCGCCGCGTGCCAGCGCCATTTCGAGTTCCTCCGGCACACTCACCGTCAGCGACGTCGCCGCATCGAGGGCGGGTTTGATCATGGCGACGTCGACGCCAGTGCCCACGACATACACGCCGTCGGGACGAGACGGCATCGACTCGATGCCGGCGATCATTTCGATCACCTCGGCCACGGCCGTGTCGTCGTCTTCGGAGAGCAAAAGCCGGTGTACGTCACCGACCGAGCCATCTGCGGTTTCCACGACCGCCAGGGTCGCGGTGTCCGGTTCGACGAACAACACGGCGGTCCGCTGGTAACCAACGGCGCCGCCGACCGCCTGCCCCAACGCGGCCGCAGCTAGAAATGCCGACACCAGCATGACGTTTTCGAGCTTGTGTGCGGCCAGCGCATCGCGCAGCGCCGCCGCCGAAGTGTCGTCGGGGCACGTCACGCCCACGGAGGTCAGTCGTAGGCCGGCCTCGACCGCACCCTGCCGGGTGCCCAGAATTGCGGCGATCACCTGCTCGGTTGGGCTGGCGGTGGACAAGCTCTGGTTGAGGCGGAAGGTGTCTTCTTCGACGATCACGCCGTCGCCGTCTTGGCCTTCGACCAGCGCCATCCGAACCGCGGCCGGCGCCATCGACATGCCAAGGACAACGTCCAAAACCCCTCCCAAGGTTTTGTGACCGGCGGTGAACCGCAGGACAACACGCCCGAAAAAGATGTTAGTCCTACAAACAATGCCGGGAGCCGCGCCGAAGCTATGTAGAACGTATGAAGTTCACGTAGGACCGCGACGGTGTCGGGCCGCGCTGGCCTTGATACTTGGACCCGACACCGCTACTGCCGTACGGGCGCTGCGCCGGGCTGGTCAAACGAAGTATGCACAACTGGCCGATTTTCATTCCCGGCCACAGCGCAATCGGCAGGTTGGCGACGTTGGACAGCTCCAGCGTGATGTGGCCGCTGAAGCCGGGATCGATGAAGCCAGCGGTGGAATGGGTGAGCAATCCCAATCGGCCCAGCGACGACTTGCCTTCCAGCCGTCCGGCGAGATCGTCGGGCAACCTGAACAGCTCCAACGTCGAGGCCAGCACAAACTCGCCCGGGTGTAGGACGAACGGATCTCCGTTGGCCGGCTCAACCAGGCTGGTCAGCTCGTCCTGCTGCCGGGAGGGGTCGATGTGGGTATAGCGCGTGTTGTTGAAAACGCGGAACAGGCAGTCAAGTCGGACGTCGACGCTGGACGGCTGAACCAGGCTGTCGTCGTACGGATCGATGCCCAGCCGCCCGGCGGAGATTTCGGCTCTGAGGTCACGGTCAGAGAGCAGCACCCGACGAGCGTAGCTGCTGGTGGGCGCATCGGTGGCCGATGTCGCGTGGGCGCCGTGCGGCGTGCTCGGCAGTTCCCAACGGTTCAGCGAACCCCGCCGGCTAAGCGCAGGTAGATTTCCTCGCCGGTCGGGTATCCGCCGCCGGTGGTGGTGATGTGGACGTGGTCATAATGGCCGGCACCACTGGCCCGTGCGCCATCGGGCGTGTAATAAGCGCCCCGCCAAATGGCATCTTGGATGCCGAATCGCGCCGCGTTCATCAACACGTAGCTAACGATCTGATTACCCAGCGCGATACCGTCCGCGCTGCCCGGATCGGGGACCATCACGTCGAGTGCCAAGCCGTTGGGATGCCATCGCAGCGCGTCCGCCCGAACGCCGCCGATTTCTTGGATCTCGGGAAACAGCGCGCTGATACTGCGCGCCACCAGAATGGTCTTGACCTGTAGGCCCTGCTCTGGCGCAACCCCGGGCGCCAGGGCGCGCGAGCGAGTGTCGACCCGCCATCTGGATGCTGTAGCAAACTGGCCGCCGTCCCAGCCCATGGCCGCCTCGCTACCAGGCATTTTCACCGTCAACGGAGTCGGCGCCGCCGCCACGATCTCCAGGCAGCACGGTCCGTCAACCTGGTCGACCCCACGGTCCGCATGCGGACCGACATCTGCGGTCACGGCGAAGAAGACAGCGGCTGGGGCAGCGAGGGCGGTCAGGAGCACTGACGACCGTCGCCGCTCCCGGACCAACGCGTGCCTTCTCACCTGACGCACTCTACGAGATCACGAAACAATAAACATCCCCTATATAGAAAATTATTCTTCGCGTAAACGAGTGGTTTATCGGAGCACACCGAAAAAGGCGTCGCTACCAGTAGCGATCTCAGATCTGCAATCGAGACCGCACGGGTGTGGCGATATCAGACAATTGCCGAACGGCGGCCTCGATACCGGCCGTGACGCCGGTGACTGCCGTTTCCACCGACATGCTCGGGACCCCCAGGTTGTCCTCCAGGGCGGCGACGCTGGGCAGGCACGGCAGGTGCATCCAGCCGGCGCGCATCGGAAGGGCGTTTTGCGCAATGTGGTGCAAGACCCCATACATCAGGTGGTTGCACACGAACGTGCCGGCGGCATCCGAGACGTCGGCCGGCACGCCGGCCGCGCGCATAGCAACGACCATGGCGTGGATCGGAACCGTCGCATGGTAGGCAACGGGACCGGCGGGGTCGGTGTGCTCACCGACAAGGACCGTGCCGGCGTTGTCGGCAAGCCCGTACCGCCCGCAGTCGTTGATGTTTTGCGCCAGCCGCTCCACGGTGATCACGGCGCGGCCCGGATATTCGCCCAACATGACCACCACGTCCGGACGCACGTCCGCGATCGCCTGCTGCGTGGCGGTGATCGATTCAAAGAACACGTTCGGCACAATCCGGGCGGTCACCGTCGCGCCGGCGATGACGCGACCATCGAGCGCCTCGGCGGTGAGCTGCGCCGGGTTGGTTGGGGTGTTGCCGTACGCTCCGAATCCGGTGACCAGTACCTGCGACATGATGCTCCTTGATCTGCGGCCCGCGCGCCTGCGCGATGACACATTCTCGACCGAACCCGGGAGGTCGGCATCAGCATCGTGACAACGGCCGCATCCCTGGTGGCCTTTCCCGTTGTCGCCGGGATCATCGGCGGCGCGGTCGCGGTGGTGCGGAGCCCGTCGCCGGCCCTCGTCAGCGGCGTCCAACACTTCGCCGCGGGGGTGGTCATGGCGGCGGTGGCCGGCGAGGTGCTGCCGGACTTGCGTGCCCGGGGTTCGCTATGCCTGATCATTGTGGGCTTTGGCGCGGGTGTTGCGGTGCTGGTGGGGCTTCGGCATTTCGGCGGCGCGGAAGGTTCCGGCGGCGAGGGTTTCGGCGGTCGCGAGGATTCCGGCGGCGAGGGTTGGGCCGGGGAGCGTTGCGGCGGCGCGCTACCCGTCGCGTTTCTGACCGTGGTCGCGGTCGACCTCTTCATCGACGGGTTACTTGTCGCAACCGGCGCGACCGTGTCTCGACGGACCGCGCTCATCATCGCGATCGCCCTGACGGTCGAGGTGCTGTTCCTGGGATTGTCGGTGGCGCTACGCCTGACCGGCTCGGGTGTACCCCGGGTTCGCGCCGCAGTGACCACCGGCGGCGTCAGCCTGGTTACCGCGGTAGGGGCGGTGCTGGGTGCGCTGCTGCTCGGCGGCGCGAGTGCTGCCGTGCTCACCCTGGTGCTGGCGTTTGCGGCGGCTGCGCTGTTGTGGCTGGTTGTCGAGGAGCTGCTGGTCGAGGCGCATGAGACGCCGGAACGGCCCTGGATGGCGGTGATGTTCTTCGCCGGATTCCTGATCCTCTACTGCCTGGGGGTGATGGAATGATCCGGATGCTAGCCTTCTGAAGCAACCGCGCCGATGTAGTTCAATGGCAGAACATCAGCTTCCCAAGCTGAATACGCGGGTTCGATTCCCGTCATCGGCTCCACGAAAAGACCTGCTAGAGGGTCCGCGGGGAACGCGGAACAACGCGCGACACGCTAACGAGTACCCCGCTTGTACCCCGGACGGCGGTGCGAGCGGTAGGCCTGGGGATGTATTGATCTTGATTCGTTAGACCCCAGCCTCAAGCCAACTGGCGAGGCTGGGGCCATTCGACTAGAGCACAGGCCGTGGATGGCCATCTCCAACGCTGGTGCCGAAGCCGTTTGTTTCACCGGCCGCATCGGAGTGCACTGGAAGTAAGTCTAACTGACGGCGTGGTGACAACGTCGCGGCCACACGCCGCCATCCAAGACCGACGTACCGGGCCTCAAGTGACCCGAGAGCCTGACCAGTAAGCGCGCATGCGTAGGCGCATCGCGGTTGTTCTGCAGCAGCTGAACCGTGCCACCTGATTCGCGGAGAAGCCGCGCGTAATCGACAAGCAAATCTGGGACCCACCCGATAGGCTCCCCCGCGCAGGTCTGAAGCAATAACGCCTTCGGGTTCGCCTCATTGCCGAGGTCGTCACCTAGCTGCAACTTATCGCCAGGCTGCAAGGAGGCCGCCGCAGCTTCTGTGCCGTGCTCTCTCAACGCGTAACGGACCCCCCGAGCGAGAAATACGCTCTCGGTCTCGCCGTCAGGAGACACAGCCGGTGCTTCAACGAGCTGGACGCTGTCGGCCTTATTACTGCCGCCGCTGCGACTCAGGATGTCGAGCGTGGAAGCCAAGGGCGTGAGTCCGAGCCAGCTTGCATACTCGACAAAGTCAGGCCGTTTGCGATCCATGATGCGCAGTTCGAAGAAGGGCCAGAGCCGCTTCGCCCTGTAGACGCCCTTTAGGTCTGGGAATCCAACGAAAGGACGGAAGCCGTCGACATCTCCAGCACCGGCAAGATACTGAAATTGATACTCCGTACCCAGATCGTCCAGCACAGCCACGGGCGATATCCGCCGCATGAGTCGATTACGCCATGTGATAGCGAAACGTCGCGCTGGGCGTATCGCGTCTGCAATGTGAGTCTCAGCTGAGGACATCAAGCAATCTCCCTCGGTTAACCATAACCAACTCGACAGTGAAGCGTCGGGCTATGTCGGTTAGATCCGGTGCGGCCGCGACCACGTCACTAACGGAACCACACCCCACCGACAAGACGCGGTCACGCCAGTACTCGCGCGTCTCGTTAGGACACAAGTCCAGCGCAGATTGAGCCAGTTCAAGGAGGGTTTGGCACGACTCCCCTTTGCTCCGCTCAAAGCGAGTCGCACGTGCCTTGCTGGCCCATTCGGCTACCGAGCCCCCTCTACTTCCCGTGAGGTACTCCTCGCGCTTCTCGTCGGAAAGCTGGAAGCCCAAGCTTGCAGCATGGTCGTAAGACGGGCACAGGGCCTTCTTCTGCGGCTCGTCTGACGGCGGGAAGATCACTGCCCAATTGCGATCATGCCGATCGCAGTGCGCCAGTAGCGTATCGAGCAGCAAATACCCGGAGAACACATCGAAAGCGTTGAAATTCATCGTTGGCTCGAAATCTGGCGGCGCGGCAAACCCGTCCAGCGCACGGCAGACGTTCTGTACGTTGTATCCGGGGTGATTCCGGTCAGTGGGGTCGTAGTCCGATAGGACTTCCGTCATCAACACTTGGCCCAGTTGCAACTCCCACCGATGCCCCCGGGCATCCTCGACCAACGCGCCTCGTTGACCTCCGAGCACGGCTAGTTCCACCCGCGCCGCGGGAACACCCATGAGGGCAGCAATCTCTGAACCGAGCTTTTCGACCACATCTTCTTGGGCGGCGTGGTGACGCTCGGGTCGAGCGGGTTTGAAGAGCCATGTTCGCTCACGCGTTTCGTGCCTGTACCAGTAGAGTTCATGCTGACCCTGGGTTTCAACGCCAGCAAGCGCCCAGTCGTCAATCGATACGACTGACCACTCGTCAACCATGCACGCATTCTGCCTGCAAGTCCGGGTAAGTTCGAGCCCCGGACCGCGCTAGCCATGGAGCTGAATCACGTTGTCGCCGTACCGCCGCCCTGGTTGCGCGGCCAACGCTCCTAGCGCGGCCATCTCGTCGTCGTGGTCGGCCTTCGCGTAGAGGTGCGTGTAGACGAGTTCGGTCGTCGTCGGGTTCGCGTGGCCCATCCACTCGGCCACCTGCCGCACCGAAATACTGGGGACCGCCGCGCAGAGACTCGCGTAGGTGTGTCGGAGCGAGTGGAACCGCAACCCCGCTGGGAGTACCGCGTTGCCCGCCGTCCGATTGGCGCGCAGCACAGCGGGCCGGAACACGGCCTTGTAGAAGCTCGCGTGGCGTAGCGGCTGGGTCCAGTCCAGCACCAATCGCTTCTCCGCGTCCTCCACGGTGACTTCGGCGAGGGCGTCGGCCTGCCGTCGAGCGCGGTCCTTCGCCGACGCGCTCGGTGCTGCGTCTTCCACACCCGTAGTCGCCCCTCCTGGTGCGGCGGTGTCGGCCCGCACTCCGGTAGGCCGGGGCCGCGTCAGCGACATACCGGGGAACAGGGGCGCGCCAGCCTCTTGCCGACGCGGGTGCTCGGTGACGTAATCCCGGACCAGACTTGCGGTCGGCCCCGGTACCGGCACGACTCGTATTGAGCCGTCCGTCTTGGTGAGCCCGTGTGCGGCAGCAGTCCGCTCCACGTGGATCTTCATGCCGCCGTTGGAAGAGACCTCGATGTCTTGGATTTGCAGCCCGCCGAGTTCCGCAGCGCGCAGACCCGACCACGCCGCCAGGTTCACCATGACGTTGTACGGCCAAGGCGTCGCCTCAACGAGCGCAGAAACCTGTGCAGCGGTGAGGAACTGCGCCCGGTCCACGACGCCCACCTTCGCGCCTTTTGCGCCGCGCTCCTTCGGTAGCTTCACGTACTCGGCGGGGCTCTTCGCCAGCCGGCCATCCACGACCGCCTGCTCCAAGACCATGCGGACGGTCCAGAACGCGTGCCGCACGGTCGACGGCTTCTTGCCCGCCTCCGTGAGGCGGTTGACCCACGCCTGGATGTACTCGCGGGTGATCTTGTTCAGCGGGTAGCCGCCGAACACGGCGTCAATGCCCAGCGTCTTGCCGTCGCCGCGACGGGTTGCGGCCGGGGCGAGAGCGTAGCGGTGGTTCTCGGCGTTGTTGCGGGTGTCTGCCTTGCGGGACTCCAACCAGATCGCCGCCGCGTCGCGGAACAGCATCTTGCCCTTGGCCGGGTCGAACACGATCCCCTGCGCTGCTGCGCTCTCGGCGTTGCGGCCGTAATCTGCCGCAGCCTTCTTGTTGGCGAACCCGCCCTTGCTGTGGTCGGTGCCATCCGGGTCGCGCCACTTCGCCACGTACCTTGGTGCGCCGCTGGCTGTTATGCGCTTCTGTGTCCTTGCCATTGGTCAGTTCTCCTGTCTTGCAGTGGGTCCGGTGGTCACATGGGTGTCGCCGCTCAGAGCGGCGCTGATGGTCGATTGGGTGACGCCGTAGATGTAGGCGAGGTCGCCCTGGCTCCACTTGCCCGCTGCGTAGTCGGCGCGGATGGACCGCACGTCCTCGGCGGTGAGCTTCGGTCGCCGGTCGGGCCGCTTCGGTGTGGGTTCCTCCTGCGGCGGTGTGGGTTCCGGCACGCTCTCCGCGTCATCCGTGGGTTGCGGGCTCAGGGGCGGCAGCGGACGCAGGGGTGCGCTCGGCACTGTGTAGAGGTGGCCCGTAGGTGAGCGCTTGACAAGCGGCCTCACGCGGCGGTGCCCTCTTTGGTCGCGCGGTTGAGTATTCGTGCGACCGTGGGCGAACTCCACCGACCCCCGCGCTTGGTCGGGTGGCTCTCCTCAGCGAGCACGCGGGCGATTTCGCGGGTGGAGTAACCCACGGCCTGTAGCTCGCGCATGCGGGCCAACGCGGCCTGCTCGGCGGGCTCTGGGACGAGCGCACCCTTGACCGTGCGATAGCCGTAGGGCAGCGCGCCGTGTGCGTAACCGCCACGTGCCGCCTTGGCAGCGCGGCCTGCTGCGAGCCGATCCACGGTCATCTCGCGGTCGTACTCGGAGATGGCACCCATGATGACGCGAACCAGCTTGCGCGACGGGTCGTTTGACTCACCGTTGAGCATCTCGTTCTCGTTCTCGCGGGTCGACAGCACGACGCCACCGAGGTCGGACAGCTTGCGTAGCAACAACTCCTGCACCATGACGTCGCGGGCAAGCCGATCGAGCCGCGCAACCACGATGCCCGCTGCCTTCCCGGCCTTCACCAGGGCTGCGGCCTTGCACCAGCCCACGCGGTTGCGTAGCTCCGACGCGCCGCTAATCGTGTCCTCCTGCCACGCCACGATCTTGTGGCCGGCTGACTTCGCCCACTTGGTGATGGCGGCGCGCTGGATGGTCGGCCCGAACGCCTCCTGTTGGTGGGCCGACGAGACACGCACATACGCAACAAGTCTCATGCTTCGGGCTCCAAGTCGGCATCGGGGAACGCGACCGCCTCCCCCAGGTGGTCTAGGCGAATGTTGTTGCGGGCGTGCCGGTCTCCGAATACGTCGAGCACGGTGCCGGTCGTGCCGATCAGCGGCTTGCCGTACCAGTCGAGTGCGTCGGGGTGGTTCGGGTCGGTAATCGGTGCGTGGCCCGCCGCTGGCGTCACCGAGATCACGCGTACGCGGTCGCCGGGGTGATATCTGCTCACTTCGGTTCCTCTCGTCGGGGACAGGCCACCTGGGGCGACCAGCTACGCCGCGTTGTCCCTAGATAGAGCGGCGCTGCTACCCCGTTTCTACGCCAGCGACCTGCGGTTTAGCTACACGACGTAGTGCTTTCACCTGCGCTTACGTCGCGCTTGGCTAACTCGGCTTGCTCGGTTCGCTGCTGCGACCTCTGCCGCAGCTTGTTCGAGCGGCACTAGCTGGCCCCTAGCGGATTGCGCGGCGGCGTCAGCGTCCTCGGCCCACGACGGGCGCGAACGGCCAGGAGACGGCGACTCGGGTGTGTCTTCGACAACTTCCGCGTCGATTACGTCGGCGGTATCGCGTTCGGGTGGGCTATGGAGCGCGCGTGGCGGGTCCGCCGGGGCGGTGTCGCCGCGTTTCATGGCTTCCCATTGGGCCTTGGTCGTGTGCGCAACGTCGCCAAGTAGTTCCTCGTACGCGGGCTTGACCTCAACGGCCACTTCTGTCTTGGCCCCCATGCCCGCCCGGTCGAGTGCATCCCGAATCGCTGTTAGCGCAACATTGTCGGCGACATCGCCATCGAGTGCGAACTTCAAAAGCCGCTGCACAAGAACATCGGCGGCTTGGTCGAGTCGGCGTCGCGCCGCCGCCTTCACTTGTGGGGCTGAGCCGCCGTGTACCGGGCAGACGTTCGCGCCGCGTGCTGCTGGTCGTCGGCATTGATCGCCGGTCCGTTGGCTCCTTGCGGAGCACTTACCGTCGAATCCCATCAATTTAAGGTCGGCGCGTTCAGAGGTCGGCATCTCGGTTCTCCTGTCTTAGTTTGGTTTTCATCAACGCTCTCCCGGCCGCCAACGTGCTTCCGGTGGCCAAGGCTCTCTGCGCGGGTTCCGCCGGGGGCGCGTGGGATGTCCCCGTCGTGTTCGTGGTGTCGGTCGCCACCAATATGGCGGCTCAATCGGCGTGAATACGTTCATCGCGCACCGCAATTCGGGCATGGCTCACCAACGTCCTTCATCGACGCTGAGCCGTCGGTTTCGCATGCTGTGCACAATTCAAACGGCGGTGCTGGCGGGTCCGTCAACTCAAGAACCGGCAGAGCGTAGATCGCGTACAGACACGCCCGGTAAGCGCTCGCTGACTCCTGCGTGTCCTCATCACGCGCGACCGGCTCAACCTGCTTCCGACGTATTGTCAACCTTCGCAGAGACGATGCCCCAAACTCGTCTTCTGGCGTGTAGACGAGCGCCCTTGCAAGTACGTCCTCATCACCGGTGAGCCGATTGCAGTTCGGATGTATCCGCGCAAGCAGCACCGACTTCGCAACGCGACCGAAGCCCACGCCGCTGATGTACTCGGGCCACACCGAACTTAGGGCCGCAAAGTCCCTTAAGGTCAGCACCTTTGGCAGCATGGTGTCTTGATACATTTTGCACTCCTTGTCCCGTTGTTCCTTGTGTTCCAGTTCCCGCGTCTGCGCCGAGTTCGTCTCGTTCGTTACCTCCGCGCCGGGGTGACCGCGCGACCGCGCGACTGCGCCCTGCGCCCCTACGGGGACGGCGCAGTCGGCGCAGTCACCGGCGTAGTCGCTCGCAACCGCGCCGTCCGCGCGGTTCGGCGCAGTCATCGGCGCAGTCGGCGCAGTCACGTTTCCTCCCCGTCCGAGAGGTCGCTCAGCTTGCGTTTCCAGCCCTCCACACCTGCTGCTGCGGGCTCCGAATAGTTGTCGGACAGCGGGTCCTCAATTTGTCGGTAAGGCTTCACGACAACGTGTATTTGGCTCTCTCGCGCACCCGCTTCCGTTTTTGCAAACCCCTCCTCGACCAACACCTTGATTGCGTCGCGCCAGCGCTGTCGATGCGCTGTCTTGCCTTGTGCTTTCCGCTCCTCGCACATCGCGGCGACGATCTTGTTGCTTGTCCGCTCGGCGGGGTTGTCGGTCTCCTCCAAGTACCGACTCACCTGCTCCATGAACCACGTTGGGCGGAATGCCTTCTTGCCCGGTTTCGAGCGCGACTCATCGGTCTCAGTCGACTTCCCAGCGTTGCTCGGCGCGTCCAGGGACCAACCGGTGTGTTCGGGGTCGGTCGAATCTAGGTAGAGGTCCGCGACATGTTGTGTGCGGTCGGTCTTGCGCCACCGACCGCCAAGACCTCGCACCAACCCCGGTCGGTCCTTGCCGACCCGCACGCTCGCGCGGCCCGCCTGCCCGGCAGCGAACGGCTGCTCCATCTCCACCAGGTATGCGGCACCGCTGAGCCCCGCCATCTTGTGTTGGCCGCCAAGCGCGAACCGGCCCCGGTTGTCGGTGTCCTTGGTGACGTGATCGACGCACACGACCGCTGCGCCGGTCTGTCGGGCAATTGCTTTCGGTAAGGCCCGTTGCCACCTGGCCACGTCGTCGTTGTCCTTCGTGGACAGGCCGAACACGCCCATCGAGTCGGTCACGCCGTCGATCACGGCCAGGGTGTAGCTCCGACCCAGCAGCGCATCAAACGCTGCGCGTTCGGCATCGGTACTTGGTGCTTCCTCAGGGTGGACGTAAACGAACATTGTTGGGTCGTCAACAACCTCGGGCGGTACGCCAAGCAGTATTAGGCGCTGCGCGACTGGGCCGCCCTCATCCTCGAAGTCGATGTACAGCACCGGGTTGCCCGCTATTAGCTGCTCTGCCGTCGCACACTGCACCAGCCAGGACTTGCCCGACTCCGATTCACCGTGCACCGAATGCGTCTTGCCGGGGTAGAACAGGCACTCACCGTCCGAACGCGCGAGAACTGTTGGAGGCGCAGCACCTACCCCGCGCCGCGCTTTACCGATGTCGACAGGTGCCCATGACGGCAAGGCATCATCGTCGTCCTCGCCAACAGCCGGCCAGAGCGTGTCCTCGTGCCACATCCCACCCGGCGCCATGGCATTCAGTGCGACCCCAAGCAGCGCCAGCTCCTCCGCGGGCACCGCTGCGGCCAACTGCGCACCGTTGGTCTCCATGCGGTCGAACTCACTGACCGCGATATCGCGGCTGCCACGTTCGGCGCTATCCCACACGGCCTCAACAAAATCTGAGCGCAGCGCCTTGATCGCGGTTCGTGTACCTGCGAGGCCGCTCGCGCCGTACTTCACCAAGTCGCGAACATGGTTCAGCGTCGCGTCGTGGCGGCTGCCGTTGAGGCCACTCAAGTCAGCGAGCGCCCGTGACATCAGGTCGCGGACTCCAACGTCCATTACGCCCTTGGGAAGTTCCTTGAGCAGCCTTCGCGCCGCTGCCGGATCGGCAAGCCCAGGGATCTCCAACCCGTTAGCGTCGCGCATGAGCTCCAACACGAGCGCGTCTGGAAGTTGCGCCAGATCGCTGGGGCGCGGCGGCACCGGTGATAGCTCGCCTTCCGACGCGTACCACTGTTCAGGGTTGCCGGTGTCGGGGTTGACCCCGGCGTTGACGTAGCGGTGGCCCGCGTGAACGAGGTCTACACCCGCCCCGAGGTTGCTCCGCCAGGTGAGGCCGGTCGGGACACGGTAGAACCGCTTCTCGCTGCCATCGGTTCTGTTGCGTAGCACCCACGTCGCTGGGAATCGCACCCCTGCGCGGCCCTCAACCTCGGCAACGACTTCCAAGGCTCGACCAGCGGGCCGCTTCTTCTTCGCGTAGTTGTCGATGTCGACGCAAATCAACCCGTCTACGAGGTAGAGCGCCGGGTTTCCGTCCGGGCGTTCGCATCGCCACTGTGCGATGTGTGCAGCGGTCGGAAGCTGTGCCGCCTTGCCGGTGAATCCCTCTGGCGGTGGCCATTTCTGGCCGGGCGGCAAAGGCAACACCGACAGCCAACCGCGCTCTGCATAGACCTCTGCAACGTCCGCGTAGCCTCCGATGTAGTTGGGCCGCAGCCGTTCCTGTTCAGTGTGTTCGGCGGGCGGGTGCTTGGCGGGTATAGTCACCTTCAGCCTTTCGTGTTTGTCGGCACTCACAAGGGTTATGTGGTCCTCGTCCGTCCACAGGTTGTTGGTTCGCCCCCGGTTGCGCCCGCCAGGTCGCCGGGGGTGAACTGCATTTACGGCTGTGCTGCATGACTTTCGGCCGCATAGTTCCGCGTGGGTGCGGTCTCCGGTTGCTTGCGCGACTTCAACCATTCGAGCCCATCGCGCTTGCTGAAGAAGTTTCCGTTGCCCAGCCGGGTCGGGATGATTTCGCGCCGAAGCACAGCCCACTTGATTGTGCGGCGCGTGACGGGGATTACCTCGTCATAGTGCAGCCACTCCCACAACTCGGTCTCGGTCATGGTCGGCTTCTCGTCGTCGTCCATCTTGGTTCCTCTTAGCTATTGGCGCGCAACAAAACCGGCGCGCATCGAAAACTCGCCCTCTCGGTCATGAGGGTTTGCTTTCGACGCACGCCGGTACAAGTTGGTTTAGCGCGTCGCTAGGGGTGCCGTAGACGCTGTATGTCGGTCTGTGTGTCCCCGTCGAGACGATGGATTCAGTTGTAAGTACCTAGAGCGTACTCCACCCGATACACACTCGCCGCGAACGTGTTTCGTGCGTATGGCAAGCGAATGCGCCAGCGGCGGAACGGGTTACGCGGTGACCTGGTTGCGGTAATGCACATCCACTCCTGCGCGATGCTGCAACACGTACTTCAACGTGTCCATCGCCTGCTCTGGAAACGACGGTGTCGCCGTGAAGTGGTCGACGTTGATGGTGTGCCCGTCAGCGGATTGCGTCACCCACCAGAGGTCGGCATGAGCGTCAGAGTCACAGCAGCGCTCAAACCACCGGATGACGGTCGAACCGTCCTCCCGAGCCAATACCTCGGGGCGCTCCGCGTCCTCCGGGATTGCCAGGAGGCCCGTAGCGAGCGCCGGGTTATCGCGCATCGCCTTCACTGCGGCCTGCATGGCCACCATCTCGTCTGCCGTCGTCGTCATCATGCTGTTGGCCTCCTCGGGCGTCACGCCGCAAGCCGTTCTTGCGGGCGTCCACTCCCAGTTGAAGGGGTCCGCATCCTCGTTAACTCGGTTAAGCAATGGCCAGGTCAAGCGCATTTTGCGCATCGACACGCCGACGACACGCCGCTGTTTTACATCGATGTTACAAAGTGACTCGGGTCACACTTCTTGGGTTGCCAAGGCCCGGTCTGCGGCGACTATCGCCCGGTGCTCGGCATTGGCCTACGCGCTGCGAGGGGCACACGGACAGGTGCGCCTACGCCCAGGCGCGCCGGGGTTCACATCGGGTTCGGGGTTGGGCAGGATCACCGCGCCAGGCGGGAGGTCGGCGCGGGCCTGCACGACGGCGGTCTTATAAGAGTTGGCGGCGATCTGGCCCGCCAAGTCCTCGCACGCTCGGCACATGCGGAACAAGAGCCGCAGCGTTCCCCGGCTTACCGGCATCGTCCGCGTCGGCCCCGCGCACGCCTTCGCCAGGTGCACCGAACACGCCCGGTCACAGTCGCCCGTGCAGCCGTACCGAACGCAATCGAAGTAGTCCGGCAGCCGGTTTGCGTACATGGCGGCGAAGTAGTCGACAGGCCTGCTGTCACGGTTCGGGTTGTCGCGCCAGCGGTCCCGGATCACGTCGACATGGTTCGTCCCCACAGGCCACACCCGAACTACGCCTTGCTCATGCAGGGCATGGGGATTCCAGCCGGTGTCATGCGTGTCGAAGTGCAGATCACCGTCCTCGCCTGAGCGGTCGGCGAACTCGGCAGCAGCCTCGTCGGCCTTGGCCGCCAGTTCGGGCACCCGCGCCGGGTCGAACAGGATGGCCGCGACCTCGCTCGCTTCGGCCCAGACTTTCGCGGTCAGTTCGTCGGCCCGGTCGATAGCTCGCACCTGCGTGTTGGCCTTCGGGTCCATCGGGTCCAGGTTGTCCTCTGGACGCCAGCGGAATGCGTCGGCGCTCATAATACGACCTCCGAGAACTTCAACGCCCACTGAAAGAGTCCGCGAGTTGAAAAGTAGTGCACCTCGCCCTTCTTCACACTGGGCATCTCACCTTTGGCGACGGCGGCACGAACGTAGTTAAGCCGTAGCGGCAGGCCCAGTTCGTCGCAGAGCCAGCGGTGGGCCGCTTCCCGGCCTTTGATCGTGAGTAGGTCCGACAACGCCACCCCTTGTGGCGGTTGGTGGACAACTTGGGGTTTGGCCATCTTTCCTCCAATGCATCGCATTAAACTGGCGTCGCCGTATCGACAAGCCCGCAGCGGGTTTCGCCTGCTCGCTACGCTACGCCAGGAACCGCCATGAGCCGCCACGCTTCACCTGTGTATAGCCCAATCTGCGTGTTAGCCGCAGCGCCGCAACAGTTCTCAGGCGTACGGTCGGGAGTTACTGCGAATACACGGATTGGAATTGCGCAATGGCATTCAACAGGAGCGGCACACAGACCCACGGGGACGTGATCGTCAACAAGACCGCGGATGGTGTTGACCTCAACGACATTTGGAACGAACTGACTGACGCGATTGGTGAGTACAACAAGCACAGGTCGGCTATCGCCTCGTTGCTGACCTACCGAACCACCGAGGTCGCCGACGCGATCGCACAGGACGTCACAGCAGAAGTATTCGAGGAGGCAACGGAATTCGGCGCTCCACGTGGCATCAGTGATCCGAGTTACCTCAAGGTAGCTTTTGATTTCCGCGACTGGGATTTGGGTCTGCGTGCTTCGTGGCGTTACCTTCGGGATGCCACCGCCGAGCAGATCGAAAACCGGATGACCCGCGCCTTGGAGGCCGACAACCGCCTGGTGACGGGCGCTGTGCTGGAACGGCTTTTCTCGAACGTCGTTCGCACCAACGACTTCGGACTAAACGTGTACGGGCTCTACAACGGTGACGGCACCAAGCCGCCTTCCCACATGGGGCGCGACTTCCTCGGAACTCACACCCACATGCTGACGACCCAGAGCCTTACGCTGGACTCACTCGATCTCGAAAGTGGGATCACGCATTTGACCGAACACGGGCACGGGTCCACCCAGCGCGCCAAGTTGATCCTGTTGATCCACCCCGACGATCTCACCGCGTCCAAGCTGACCACCTGGCGCGCAGGCGTCGAGTACGACACCGGCAAGACTCCGGCGTTTGACTTCATACCGAGTTCCAATGCGCCCGCACGCATTACCACCGAGCGCGTGGAGGGCGCAGTTCCGCCACCGGAGTACCAGGGCCTGGACGTGACCGGCTCGTATGGGAAGGCGCTCATCGTGGAGTCCTACTTCATTCCCAAGGGCTGGTGCGCCATCGTCGCTACCGGTGGACCCAACTCCAACGACAACGTCATCGGATTTCGAGAGCACCGCGACAGTAGCTATTCCGGGCTCAGGCTGATTCCTGGCGTCGGGCCGTACCCGATCCAGGAGTCATTTCTGGTGCGTTCGTTCGGTACAGGTGTGCGGCACCGTGGTGCAGCCGTGGCGATACAAATCACCAACAACCCGGTTTACGCGCCGCCGACGATCATCGCGCATCGTTAAGGCTGGCTCGCAATGGGTTTCAAGAAGGGTTGGTACGGTGACCGCGCACACGCTCGCGGTGCCGAAGACACCGGTGCCAGCGAGTTCTCATGGGGGCCTGGGGAAGTACCGCCCGGCTGTGAGTACGCGACCCCAGCAGACGGCGGCGCATACCGGCCCAAGGCTCCCAGCATGGTGAACCGGCCGCGTAGGGCTCGCCGCAGCGAAGCGCGGGGCAACCCCGGCGACATCGTCGCCCAGTGAGCAGGCCGGTAGCGGGTGGCCCAGCAGCGCCCGTTACTGGCCCCTAGTCGGCCCGCCGTCAGCTACCGCGCCGCGTCCGACCGCCCAATGACCCCGGTGGTAGCGGTAGTGGTGCCAGCAGCGCGAAGCCGCTACCACCGGTCAACTTCCTAGGCAGACCCGGCGTATTGGCGCCGGGTCAACGCCACGCGCGAGGCCGCTGCGACGACGGAACAAATAGCTTGTCGATCCGCTCGACGCTGTCCGCTGACTTCCCAAGCACGACGAGGTAACTCTTAACGAAGTCCACGTCGTATCCCGCGTCGATCAGGATGTCGATGGGCGGGAAGTACTTGGCGGCAAAGAAGGGCTCGCGTTGCCGCGCATAGCCGTTGTATCCGGCGTCGTGCAGGTCCTGCAGTGCCTCTTCGATCTCGGGCGGCACGCCGGGGTGTCGCTCACCGGTCAGTGCATCGACAGCCTTAGTCGCCGCAGCCCACCCCACGACCTCACGCGGGTTCGGTGTAGCCACGCCGAGCAGTTGACCGGCAGCCAGGCGTATCCCCTTTTCCAGCAGCTTCAGCGGGGGATGCACGACCATCACAGGCCCGCCTGGCGCAGGTTTGTTTCCGCGTCCGCTGCCGATGTTCTTATTGGCGCTGTAGTTCTGGTGGTAGCTCTCGCGGCTCGCTGACATGTGTGGCAGCAGCAATGCCCGCCCAGCCCAGTTCGTGCCATTCTGGCGCAGGTATCTCTCGACCGCCGCAAATGCGTAGGCGAGGCCGCGTTCGCTGCCGTCAGCCCACACGTTGTCCTTCGGTTCCATGCGCAGGATTCTCCCAGCGGCCACCGACACAACTCGGCGTGTCAGTCGGCGTGTCAGCGGGCGTGTCTTTCCATACCCCGCCCGTACCCCCGACCTACCCCGTACTGCGTCCGTACCGAGAGCGAACCGTTGGCGTTCGGCAGACGTACTCCGATGCGCTGAACAGTGCAAACGCTGACAGCCACCACCCCGCCGACCAGCGGCTATCGCTCACCTGTTCGGGCGTAGAAAGGGCTTCCCAAGCTGAATACGCGGGTTCGATTCCCGTCATCGGCTCCACACCGTCATCGGCTCCACAGAGCCGCAATTCAGCGACACTAGGTGCGCACCCTTGCCACTGGTGATGGCCGTTCTAGAGCGTTTGACCGTTGCGCAGCGGTGTTCATTGCGGAAATAGTTTGCTAGCCGTCGACCCCGTGCCGCGGTCATGGTCGACGTGTACGCCGATCGGGCACACGCTCAATGCACGGCCACGAAATCTGAGCGTTTCGCGGTGCGCCTGGCCCCAAGCAGGACGCACTGATCCGCCATGCCGCCGAGGTCGAAGGGCTCGGCCCCTCGAGCTTCACCCTCGCGCACGCCCGCGGCGTACTCGCTGACCGCCGCCGTGTCGTCGTCGACGACGCCGCATGGACCGCATTCAACGCCCTGCTCGATCGGCCCGTCCAGTTCAAGGAAGCGCTGGCGAAGATGTAGCCGCCAAGGCGTCCCTCATTGAACGGGACGCATGACCGGCTACAGCTCCACCGACCGATCAACGAAGTTGACGACGCCGCCACGTTCGACAGCGGCGAGCCCACCCTCGATGACTAGCTCCGCAAACGCGTGCTGCCCAACCGCGTCAAAGGTGCATCCCGCTGCTTCGTCACCTGCCGAGAGAGCCGCATCGTCGGTTACCACGCACTCTCGACCGGGCGGTGTCGAACGCTGATTGCACCGGCAAGTTCCGCCGCAACATCCACGACCCGACACCGGTGATCCTGCTGTCGCGCCTCGCCATCGACCGGAAACACCAACGCCGCGGGTTCGGCGAGAACTTGCTCCGCTACGCCATTGCACGCAGCGTGCAAGTCGCCCAAGACATCGGCGTCCGCGCCATGCTCGTGCACGCACTGCACGACCAGGCGCGCAGCTTCTACACCCACTACCAGTTCGAATCGTCCCCACCGATCCGCTTCACCTGATGCTGCTCATCAAAGCCGCCAAGGCGATTGTGCCGGCCCAGCAGGTGTCGCGGACATCCCGAACCGATTGAACAGTGATCGAACATCTTGAGTGATCGACCGGGCGCCTAAGAAGTCTGCGGCCGCATAACCAGCTCCGCTGTCCGGATCACCGACGCCCGCCTAGCCACGCGTGGGGCCATTCGCTGCTGCTCAGGGGACTTTCGGCACTCGTTTGCGAGAGCCTTCGCGCCTTAGCTTGGCGCCAGGCTGTAGCAACAGGAGTTGGTCCGATGAACAACCCATGCCGATGACCACACCATCACCCGCACCGCCACCGCCGGGCCGGTATCCGGATACGGAATTCCTCATCAATCCGCCCGCCAGTTCGCCCGCGGCCAGCACAGGCATTCGGTCGGCGATCTCGCCGTTGCGTTGGATTGTCTGGGGTGCGCTGATCTGTCTCGTTGACCTCACCTACAGCCAGACGGTCAACGGTGTCGGATGGAGATTTGATTTCGCCAACGATGCGGTGGGGATGTTGATGATCCTGTGGGGGACATCCCAGCTGGCCAAGATTGGGGTCCACGATCGATACCGGTCGGCACTGCGGTTTGTGATCATCGCGGCGGTTTTCTCACTCCTGGATGCAATCCATGGCCATTTCATCTACGCCACGCCCGCGGCGGTTGCGCTGCTCTTCTCGTTGGTGGGCGTCGCATCGATGATCGCCACCGTGGTGTTTTGTGTGGCGATGCGCTGGCTGAGCGAAGAGGCGGGCGTTCAGCGATCGGCGAAGAGTTGGAAAGTCACCACCTGGCTGTTCGTGATCATTTATCTGATTCCGGTTGGGTCCCTTTCCTGCGCAGCAGCAGTTGCGACTGCCCTGGGATCGCCATTGCACATCGATGTGGGGCCGGCCGCTTTGCTGCTCCTGCCGGTGTTCGGTGTCCCATTGATTCACTTTTACGTCTCCACAACGCGGATGAAGACTGACGCCCAACCGCCGAGCCCCGCAGCACTCCCGCAGCGACCACAACCCCGTCACGAATCCAACCGAACCACAAAACGCCGATTGCTGCGGGTACTGGCCATCGCGGGCGCTCTTGCCGTCGCGGGGATGTTTGCCATGCTCTATTACCGCTCCCAGCCGGCGAACCCGGTCAAGGCCACCGTGCACGTCGGGCCCGGGCCATACGCGGTGGCGGTGGATCCGGGCACCCACACCGTCTACACCGCCAACTATGAAGACAGCACGGTGTCGGTCATCGACGGGAAGACGCGCACGGTCACCGCCACCGTGCCCGTCGGCAAGAAGCCGGTCAGTGTGGCGGTGGATCCGGGCACCCACACCGTCTATACCGCCAACCTGAACGATGCCACGGTGTCGGTGATCGACGGATCGACCAACACCGTGACCGCCACCCTGCGTGACCCTCGCGGCCGAGGCGCTAGGAGTGTGGCGGTCGATCCGGTCACCCACACCGTCTACGTCGCTAGTCTCCCCGGAAGGGTGTCGGTGTTCGACGGGAGAACGCACACGGTAACCACCAGGGTGGACGTCGGCTCCCGCGCGATAGGGGTCGCGGTGGATCCGGGCACCCACACCGTCTACGTCGCCAACCTCGAGGATCGCACGGTGTCGGTGATCGACGGATCGACCAACACCGTCACCGCCACGGTTAAGGTCCGCGGCGGCTTCAGCGACGTCAACCCGATCGCCGTGGATCCGAACACCCACACCGTCTACCTCGCCAACCTGGAGGATGACACGGTGTCGGTGATCGACGGATCGACGAATGCCGTCACCTCGACCGTGGTGGGCATCGCTCAGCCGAACGGGGTCGCGGTGGATCCGGGTACCCGGAAGGTCTTCGTCGTCACCAGAATGGACAAGATGTCGGTGATCGACGGATCGACCAACAAGGTCACCGCCACTTTTCCGGTTGGCTCGTGGCCAGGCGCGGTGGCGGTGGATCCGGGCACCCACACCGTCTACGTCGCCAACACCGCCGAGCACACGGTGTCAGTGATCGAAGATCCCTAGGGTTGCCACGAAGCGGCGGATCCGGCCAGAGATCATCCACCGCCGGCATCTCGCCCCGCGATCGCCAGACAGGGTTGACGCACGCTCCCGAACGCGGTGCAATGTGATATCGATCATATGACCACTGGTCACACCCGCAGAGAGGCGGCATCTCATGACCACCAGGGACAAGTACACGGACGTGCCCGACCCCTACTCATGGGAGGTCCCCAGCATCGGCGACGCGCGCTTCACCTGGGAGTACGACGACGGACGCGCCCGGCTGCTGTCCCTGTACCAGAAGGGAAAGGACAAGCAATGGGATGCCCAGTTGCGCATCGACTGGGCGCAAGACGTCGATCCCCACAACCCTGTCGGCCTGCCCGACGAGTTCCATCCGCTGTTCGGCAGCCCAATGTGGGACTCGGCGGATGACGCACGTCGCACCGAGATGCGCCAGCACTTCCAGGCCTGGCAGTTCTCGCAGTTCTTGCACGGCGAGCAGGGGGCGATGGTGTGCGCCGCGAAGATCGTCGAGGTCGTCCCGGACCTGGACGCAAAGTTCTACGCAGCCACCCAGACCATGGACGAGGCTCGGCACGTCGAGACGTTCTCGCGGTTCCTGCAGGACAAGGTCGGCCTGGTCTACCCGATCAACAAGCACCTGACGGCGTTGCTGGGCGACACCCTGCGCGACTCTCGCTGGGACATGCCCTACCTCGGCATGCAGGTCCTGATCGAAGGGCTCGCGCTCGCCGCCTTCGGGGTGCTGCGTGACATGGCGCCGCCGGACTCGCTGGCCAAGCAGTTGCTGGCCTACGTCATGCAGGACGAGGCCCGGCACGTCGCCTTCGGCCGGATCTCGTTGAAGGATTACTACTCCGCGCTGACCGAGGCCGAACGGGACGAACGCGAAGAGTTCGTCGTGGACGCTTGCTACCTGATGCGCGACCGCTTCCGCGGTGAGGAGGTTTTCGAGACCCTGGGCATGGACGTCCAAGAATGCGCCGCATGGGTCGAAAGGTCGCCGCTGATGATCCAGTTCCGCTCCCACCTGTTCAGCCGCATCGTGCCCATCGTCAAGGACATCGGGCTGTGGGGCGACAAGGTGCAGAAAGCCTTCCGGAACATGGGTGTTCACGATATGGCCGGCTTCGACATCGAGGCGCTGATCAAGGCCGACGAGGATCAGGCCGAGGCGCTGGAAAAGGCACACGCCGAGATGGCCAGCCGGGCACTCGAGGTTGACCAGGTAATTGCGGCGGGCGCGAGCTAACCCGATATCCGGTTTGACGACCGGGTAGCACCTGGTGTCTTGACGCAACGGTGACCGTCGGCTGATGCCAGGATGTTGACGTGACTGCGCCACTGCGCTACGCACGCAACGGGGACGTGCGGTTGGCCTACCGGGTATTCGGTGATACTGGCCCGTTTCTCATCTGGGTGTCCGGATGGGTATTGAGCAACGTCGACACGGTCGACGAACCCGGTGGTCCGTATGCGGAGTTCATCGACCTGGTTTCGCAGTCGACCCGGTTGATCGTGTGGGACAGACGGGGGACGGGCCTGTCGGACCCGTCGACCCAGCCGTTATCGCTGGACCAGCGGATCGACGATGTGCGGGCAATTCTGGACGCCGCCGGGGCCGGCCGGGCAGCATTCCTGGGCACCAGCGAGGGCGGCTCGGTCAGCGTGCTATTCGCCGCCACCCACCCGGAACGGGTTGCGTCCCTTGTTCTTTACGGCACTGCGGCGCGGTATTCCCAAGAGCTCCCCGACTTCCCGTGGGGGTTCACGCCCGCCGAGATCGAGTCGCAGCTCGACGAGATCGACGACCGTTGGGGAGAGGGCGCACTGGCCGATCTGTTCTACAGTGCGACGGCCGACACTTCCGGGGTGCGAGCAATGTTCGGCAAGCTCCAGCGCGCTATAGCCAGTCCGACAATGGCCAAACTGTGGTGGAAAGCCTTCATGGAGATCGACGTCCGCAGCGTCCTGGGCCTGGTGCGGGCACCGACCCTGGTTTTCGCCCGACCTGGCGATCGGTTGGTGCCCATCGAGGCGGCCGCGGCCCTGGCCGCCGCCATTCCGGAGGCGCATTTTCAGCCGCTGCCGCCGGGTCCCCACAGCCCCTTCGACATCATCGCCGACTTTGTGCCGTCGGTTGTGGAGTTCGTCTGCGAAAAGCCAAGCGAACGACCCGACGAGCGAATCCTGAAAGCCGTCATGTTCACCGACATCGTCGGCTCCACAGAACAACTCAGCGCCACCGGTGATGCCCACTGGCGTCATCAGCTCGATGCGCACGACAGGGCGGTCGACTGGCTATTGGCGAAGTACGGCGGTCACCGCGCCAAGCACACCGGAGACGGGATCTTCGCGCTCTTCGACGGGCCGACCAAGGCGGTTCGGTGCGCCTTGGATCTGGTCCCGACGCTGGCCACCCGCGGCATCCAGATCCGAGCCGGCGTCCACGTCGGTGAGTGCGAACGGCGCGGCGAGGAGTGGAGCGGCATGGCCGTGCACACCGGTGCCCGCGTCGGCGCGTTGGCGGGCGCAGGTGAAGTGCTGGCCAGCCGAACCGTCCGCGATCTTTCCGCCGGATCGGGCCTGACCTTCGAAAGCCTTGGGCCACAACGCCTCAAGGGCCTACCCGAGGCGGTCGAGGTGTACCGGGTCACCACCTAGCCCGTACACCGCTATGTTTACCGGCGCTGCTAACTCATGAGATTCACAATTGCGTTCTGCGTCAGCAGCGTGTTCGCCACCGAGGTACTACCGGCCATTCATGAGAACTCGCTAGGGCGCGAGCCGACGCCGGTGCACTTGAATGGCCACCCCGGGACGGGGGCTTGCCGGTGGCGATGTCCATGCCCTTCTTATACCGAATTTCCGGTATTACCTTCGCCGGGAACCACCAGAGTCCAATGTTATTGCGGTGCTTCGAAGGCCAAACGACGCGGTAGCTGCAGCGGCCCATCATTTTCCCAGTGCCTCCTTGGTTCTCGTGCACCTGATCCCGTACCGGACCAGCAACCAAACCGGGCAGCCCAACCATGTGGTGTGGCGTTCCCCTGGCCCTGGAATGATCAGCGCAGCAATGGGTATGACCGAGGGATGCTTATACGACGAATACTGCTTTTCGCTGGTGTGGTGGCATTGCTGGTGAGTTTGGTGGGGCTGCTGGCTCCGGTGTCAGTTTCCCCGGGATTGCACACGGTCGGGTGCGGAAGCGCCTTGGCCCCCGATCTCTCCGCTGCCAGAGACAGAGACGACCGAACCCCGGCCAATGTGCCGATGGGCGGCGAGGTTGTTGCGGACATCAATGACACAAGGCTGTGTCACATGGAGATCGAGGATCGACGGATCTGGACGATCAGCCTGGCCACTGCCGGAGCGCTTGCGGTCATCGTGGCAGTGGCAATGACAGCGTGGTTCAAACGCGCGCCACGACCATGACAACCTCGACGCTTCGAGCGCTCACCTGGCCCACGACGCGGTGGTCCGATCGACTCATTCGCAGGGCACCCCCTGCAGCGCCCGAGTCGTCAATCGTTGTCGAATTGATACCTACCGCGGGGTTTGGTCGAGATTTCCGTGGCTACGCCTGCGTGGAAAGCGGTCGCTCAATAAAGGCGGCGGCTCATGCATCGGCGTGCGCGGTCTGACCTGACCGGGAAATATCTGGCTGCGCCGCCGCATGCCGTGAGCAAACCGAGTGTCGTAGTCGCGGGAAAGGTTGGAACTGCGGTGCATAACCGAGTCGTCAACGCCACGGCGGCAGTATCGGTCATTGCCGCTGCCGTAGCCGGATGCTCGTCGGAATCCCACGCGGGGGTAGACGCCCGCACCATCAAAGTGCTCATCAACGGAAGCGACACTGGTCATCACCTGGTCGATTGCACACAGGTGCGCTGGCTTTGGACCTTGAAGACACTCACGGACGATCCCGGCGTCACCGTGCAGCTACAAACCGGAGGAGACGTTGTCGCAAAGTTGGTGCAAATCAACAACCTCGGCGGTTTCACCGGCACCTTCGGGCAAGACATTACCGGTGCGGCACACGCCAGCTTTCGGAATGGGACTTTCAAGGTGGTCGGTACCGCCGCTGGGTGGTATCACGATAAGCCCGGCGAAAGATCGAGTGTCGTTTGCCATGAGCTTGGGACCAGTGTGACCTGATTTTTGCCAGGGTGATGGGACCACCTGGATTGCCAGTTATGGGACCACCGGCGCGTTGCGTCGGTGGTCTCTTCGTTTGCCCGTTCGATC
>NZ_UPHT01000104.1 GCF_900566085.1 Mycobacterium attenuatum | reverse complement strand
CCGCCGATGGATGCGGCCCTGGCCCGCGAGGTGCTGCACGACGATCTTGGCCGGCCCGCCGTTACCAAGCCAACTCGTGTCCATCACGGAAAGGATCTGCCCAGCTTTCATGAGCACACCCTTGGAGCGGCCCAGCAGCTCGGAGTACCGCTCGGCGGTGCGTTCGTGGAAGCGGGCGACGGCGCCGGTGTTGCCGGTCTTTTCGCGCAGTCCCGCCACGATGCGCCCGCCGGCGGCCCGGGCGGCGAAACCGGCCAGCGGCATGGTCCGCCGGATCCTTCCCTGCGGCACCGGGTTGTCGCTGTTGGGCATCGGGACCCTCCCGCAGGCGCTGCTGATCCGAGATCGAATCCGATTGTTGATGCTACCCGGGTGGCGCGCTGGCGTTGGCTGATCGCAATGCCCGATACTTTGTGGCATGGCGTTGTCCCCGCCGTGGCTGCACGCACCGACCGTCGACAGTTCGGACGACGTTGTCGACGTCCTGCAATCGATCATCGACTGGTCTGTGGCGGCGGCGAGCCCGGCCGGATATTTCGCTGTACTGTACAAGCGGTCGACCATCGCGATTCGCGATGCTGTCGAGCGGGAAGTGTTCGAGGACGGAGCGCGCACGACTCGATTCGGTTTGACGTTCGCGCGGCGTTATTTCAATGCGGCGCAGAGCTACTTCCGTGAAGACGGCAAGCTGTCCCAGGTATGGCAGGCCGCCTTCGATACCAACGACAGCGATGAGCCGATCATGTTGCAGCACATGCTCACCGGGATGAACGCGCACGACACCTTCGATCTGGGCATCACCGCCGCCGAAACCGCCGGTGATTCCTTGGAGCCGCTGCGAAACGACTTCGACGCGGTCAACGACATTCTGGTGAGTCAGGCCAACGTCATAGCCGACGCCGCAGAACAGATTTCGCCGGGCTTTGCCCGCTACCGCAGGCAGTTGACCGGCGACGACATCGGCCTACTCACTGCAGAACTGCGGCAATCTCGGGAGATGGCATGGACATTCGCGCAGCAGCTGCTGGCCGAGCCGGAAAGCAACCGCTCCAAAGTTATCGACGATCACGATACGATTTTTGCGTGGTGGATCAGACGCCACCTGAACCCGCCACCGCCGTTGTCGGAATGGGTCGAGGTCATTGCGCGGGAGGAAAGCCGCGATACGGCCCACAACATCCAGGTTCTCGACCAGACCGCGTCGAGACCGCGTCAGTGACGCGCGGATCCGGTCAGAAGCTGACCGTTTGGTGCTTGCAGTAGGCAGATGACGGTGCTGGGAGTGGGGTCGGCCCCGGTTCTGTCTTGGTTGGAGTCAATCAGATAGGTCACCGAATATGCGCCGCCGTCTACGGATTGCCCGGTGTAAGAACCGATTCCGGTGGTACATTCGCGGTTCGCGACGGCGCTGATGGCGTTGTCCACCGCAACCGGCGCCCGCAGATAGACCTCGGCCAGATGCGTTGTCGCACAATCGACTACGGTGACGGTGATCCGGCTGAGATCGGCCGGGGGCAGGTCGGCCACGCACTCGCCGACCTGCAGGGCGATCCATTTCTCGGTGCGTGGTCCCGGCAAGGTGGGTGATTCGGTACCGAGCGCGGCTGCCGCTGGCGGCGTACTGCCGGCCGGGCTGGTACCGGTTTGGACATTATTGTTGGCACAGCCCGCCAACAGCGCGGCCGCCGCCAGGCCGCACATCCTATGACGGATTCGTTGGTTCATCGCAGCGGGTTTCTCAGCATCGGGACCTCGATGCGAAGCGTACCCGCCTAGGTCGCGGCTTCGGCGAAGGCCGGCGGTGCGGTATCGGTCAATGCGGGGTCAGGTTGCTGCGACGACGTCGTCAGCAGGCCCCGCAGGCAGCGTGCGGCCAATAGCCAATTGGCCGGTTTCTTGTGGTCCAGGCCGCCGACCAACTGCTTGATCATCGTCAGGGTATCGAAGTAAATACGTTCGCAAACAAGGGTTTCGGTGTCGTCGAAGGCGAAGTAGGCGGTCATCCGGACCCGGACCCGGACCCGGAACCGGCTGCCGGTGGGCGGGATCGTGGCGAGGTAGCCCCGGTGGGTCCCCATCAGCCAGAATTCGACGATCACCGCATCTGCGCTGTGACGCAACGCGATCAGTTCATGGTGCTGGTCCAGGAATGCCGTGCGCGGGTAGCTGTAGTAGCCGCGCACCGCCTGGTTGCCGTCGTGGACGGTCATTTGCGGGATCAGCTCGTAGCGGGGATGCGGGAACGTTGACAGCAGGGCGTCCCAGTCGTGGCGGACCTCGTCGTGGAAGTGGTCGAGCACCAGTCTGTGCCGGGCGGCCAACACGTCGGCGGCGGGTAATGCGGGAATGGCCATGCTTGAGAGTAAACGCTGCAGTCGGCGTCATCGTGGGGTGGCATCCGCCGGCGCCGCCGCAGCGGGTCGCCCACCCTCCGAGAGGTTTTCACGGCACAATGATCGCCGTGCGGCTGTCTTCCCCACCGGCTCTCTCGGACGCGCTGAACGTCATGCGGCCGTCGGCCCGGTTGCGCGGACAGGCGGAAGCGCTCGAGGGCTACCTCGACGAGGGGGACAGTGTGCTCGACGTCGGGTGCGGGACCGGCTATCTGTCGGCCTATCTGCATGAGATGTACGGAGTGAACGCCAGCGGCGTCGACGTGCAGGACTCGCGCCGGACCCAGATCCCGTTCCGCCTGTTCGACGGCACCTCAATTCCTGCTCAAGGCAAGTCATTTGACCATGCGTTGCTCAGTGAGGTGCTGCATCACAGCCATGATCCCCTGGCGCTGATCAACGAGTGTCACCGGGTCGCGCGGCGCAGCATCATTGTGTTCGAGGACATGCCGCAGGGCCGCAGCGGCAAGTTGATCCTGCGTGCGCATGTGGAAGCGTTCGCCCGCTACTATCGCTACCCATTCCGCCCGGCCAACGTCGATGCCTATCGCCGTGCGCTGGAGTGGTTGGGCGACAACGCATCCTGCGTCGCACGGATCCCGCAGCCGCCGGAATGGCTGCGTGTATACCCGCGGGTGCTGTTGGTATATGCGCTTAGGCCACCGTCAGCGTCTCGGTCATCATGACTTCGCTGGCGGCCCGCTCGCCGGAGCGAATCGCGCCATCGATCCAGCCGCACATGGTGGCCGATGTCTCGGTGCCCGCCCAGTGGATGCGGCCGCACGGTCTGCGCAAGGCATGCCCGAACTGGGTGAGCACACCCGGGGGCGCGTGGCTGATCATCCCGCCCCCAGAGTAAGGCTCGCGGCTCCAGTTCTGCTCGATGTAGTCGACGGGCTTGCCCGCCTTGGCGCCGAACCGTTCCACCAAGGCGTCGAGCACCGCCTGCCGGCGCCCGGCCTCGTCAAGACGCTCGTATTGCCGCGCGGTGGGGCCCTCGATGACCACAACCAGCACGCCGGGGGTACCGGTGTCCGGGCAACCGTCGATAGTCACCGTCGCCAGCGATCCCGGCGCGGCGCTTTGGCCGGAGAGGCCGTCGCGGCGCCAGAACGGTTCGTCGTAGACGGTCGAGATCTTCACCACCGCACCGCTGGGCATCCGCTGGTGTAAGAAGGACCGATCGGTGGGAAGCATTGGTGCATAGGCGATGTGGCTGGCGATGGCCAGCGGCACCGCGACGATTGCCCGGCGCGCCCGCACGGTCGTATCGTCCGATTGCACGGTGACCCCGTCGGCGTCCTGGGTGATGCGGCGCACCGGCTGGGACAGCCGGATCACGTCGCCCAGCTCGGCGGCCATCGGCCGGTAGATCGCTCCCATGCCGCCGACCGGTCGGGAGTCCTGTGAGCCGCCCTCGCCGGCCAGTACGAAGCCGGGCCCTCCGCCGGACGCCATCTGATACAGGACGAACAGCATGGACACCTCGGAAGCATCCGAGGTGTAGGTGCCCGCGATCGCGGTTTCCAGCAGGTCGTGCGCCGCCTTGGACACGAGGTTCTTGCGCAGCCACTGGGCCAATGTCATGCGATCCCATCGCGCGGCCTTCTTGGCTTCCCACGGCGCGTCAAGGGGAATCGTCTTGCACATCTGGGTGAGCTCGAACATCGCTGCGCCCAGATTCAGCGACGCCCACGGACTCAGCGTCCACGGGACGGTGCCCTGGTAGCGATACTGCTTGGCGTCGACGACCATCATCGCCTCGCCGCCGGTGTACTGCTTGAAACTCGCGACCCCCAATTCTTTCATCAGCGCATGGATTCGGTCCTGGGTCGGCCCGATCCAGGCGCCGCCCTTGTCGATCCAGGATCCGTCGTCACGCTGGACGGTGAAGGTGCGCCCGCCCACCCGGTCGCGCGCCTCGAGTAGTGTCACCGAATGGCCGGCCTGCTTGAGCCGAAGCGCCGCGGTCAAGCCAGCGAATCCGCCACCCACCACGCAGACATCGACGTCGGCCATCTCAGTGACTCCAGGCCACCGGCAGGCGTTTGATGCCGTGAATGAACTGCGACAGCAACCGCGCCGGTTCCTCGGTCGCGACGACGTCGGGAATTTGCCGGCGCAATTCATCGAACACGACCCGGATCTCGCGGCGAGCCAGGTTGGCGCCCAGACAGAAATGGGCGCCGCCGCCGCCGAAGCCCAGGTGCGGGTTGGGCTCGCGCGCCACGTCGAACATCCACGGGTTGGCGAACTTCGACTCATCGCGGTTGGCCGAGCAGTACCACAGTGAGACCTTGTCGCCGGCGGCCATCGTGACGCCCCGCAGTTCGACGTCCTCGCTGAGGGTGCGGCGCATGTAGACCACCGGCGAGGCCCACCGCACGATCTCCTCGACCGCGGTGTGCGCCAGGCCGTCGTAGTCCGACCACCACTTCGCCCGCTGGTCCGGATAGCGCGACAACGCCAGCATGCCGTGGCTGATCGCGTTGCGAGTGGTCTCGTTGCCCGCGACCACCAGCAGGATGAAAAACGTCGCGATCTCGGTGGACGACAGCCGCTCGCCGTCTAATTCGGCTTCCACCAGACTTGTCGTCAGATCGTTGTGATGGTTGACGCGGCGGTCGTCGGCCAGCGCGGTGGCGTAGGCCCCGATGTCCATCGAAACCCGAAGGAACTCTTCGAAATCGGTCGTCAGATCGGAATCGCCGAACCCGAGAATCACATTGGTCCAATGGAATATCCGATGGTGGTCCTCTTCGGGAATCCCCATCATGTCGCAGATGATCTGCAACGGCAGTGGCCCGGCAAGTTCGCTGACCAGGTCCGCATGGCCGTCGGGATGGTTGGTGATCATCGCCGCGACCAGTCGGTGCGCGCGGTCGCGCACCGAGGCCTCGATACGCGCCACCACCTTCGGGGTGAACGCCCTGCTGACAATCGAGCGCAGCCGCTGGTGCCGTGGATCGTCGAGCACGATCATCGAGCCGAAATATTCGGCCAATTCCGGGGTTTGGTCGTTGATCGTGATGTTGGGGGAGGAATGGAAGACCTCCGGATGACGGCTGGCGAAGAAGACGTCGTCGTGGCGGGTCAGTGCCCAGTGTCCGTTGCCGCCGGTGAACCCGGCGACTTCCAACGCGGGCCAGAACGAGACCGGGGCCTCGCGCCGCAACGTGGCGAAGGCGCCGTCGCGAAAGTCGTCGTTGCGGCCCCAGAATTCCAGCGAGCCTAGATCGATCTCGGGAAGCGGAACCTCTGGCGGCGCCGTCCCGTTCATCCGGGGCTGCAGCCCGACATTGCGGTCAGTCTTGAGGTCCACCGTGCTCCTCCTCGTCCCGCTTCGTCGGTCAAGGGTGACATTGGCGAGCTTAGACCGCCGGGTTCGAGTTGGTGGGCCCGCGATCTCAATGCGTGCAGACGGTGTGCCCCGGCGTGCCCGTCGCTGTCTGCTGCGTCACCACGTTGCCGTCGAGCAGAATTCTGCAGGTGATGCTGCCCGGCCCCTGCGCGCTGAGCACGAATACCTGCGCACCGAAGGCGGTGAACTGCGTCGACCATGGCAGGCCCACATTGACCGCGCGCTTTTGACCGGTGTCGGTTTGGTACGTGATGGACTCAGCGACGCCGCTGCCGCTCACCTCATAGCGGACCTGCGGAACCTGAGGGAGTGGATCCGCGTTCGCCACATCGCATGTGGCCGTGAAGCCGATGCCGAGGGCGAACGCGAGTCCGCTCATACGTGTGACATGACGTAGCTTGGCTGCCGATCGACTGGTCATGGTTGTCCATCGTGTCACCACCTAGGACGGCGTGAAAGGGCTTTCGGCTGTTGCGCCGGAACCGCGCGGCAACCCGATTGTGAACATGCTGACCAGCGCAACCGACTGTATCGCCACCACGACCACGACCACCGCGCCCGGTGAGATCTCGTACAGCCAGCCGACCAGGGCGCCGCCCGCGGCGCTGGCCGCGCCCAGCCCGGCCGCGAACACGCCGTAAGCACTGGCTCGCCGCGGAGCGGCGACCAGGTCGGCGACCACGGCCCGCAACGTGGATTCCTGGATCCCCACCGCCGCACCCCACACCAGCGCGCCCAGCACCACCATCGCGGTGTTGGCGCTAAAGGCGAACAAGACCACCAAGCTCGACAGAATCGGCAGTGCCGCAAGGCTTTTGCTGCCGAACCGGTCGTAGCTGTAACCCGAAGCCAGGGCGGCCAGGGCATCCGCGGCCATCGCGGCCGCGTAGACCACCGGCACCGCGGCGGCGCTCAGCAAGCCGTGGGTGACCATGTGAAACGACAACAACCCGAAGGTGGCGAAGCCGGACATCGTCATCGCGGTGAATCCGCAGTACAGCCAGAACTTTGGCGGCAAGGCCCAGAACCGTTGTGTAACAACACTATCGGTTGATTCAGTGGAAGCCACCGGGTCTTCATAAGAGTCCGGATGCGGCGCCCGGATTCGCAGCCACACCAGCAGCGCCAGCGCCGCCGCGCCGGGCAGCGCCAGCACGCCGAGCGCGGGCGCATAGTCGTTGCCGGTGCCGGCGAGCACCCCGGCCACGGTCAGCGGACCGATCACCGCCCCCACCTGATCGAGGGCCTCGTGCACGGCGAAGCCGCGGCCCCGGCCGGTGACGCTGGCGGCGTGCGACAGCAGCGTGTCCTTGGCCGGACTGCGCACCGCCTTGCCGACCCGCTCGGCGATCACCAGGGTGCAGGCGACCCACAACGCGGCCGCGACTCCCAGCAGCGGAACCGTGACCAGCGTCAGCGCGTAGCCGGTGATGGCCCAGGCCCAGAATCGCCGGCTGCGGTCCGCCAGGGGACCCGACACCAACCGCAGCGCCAGCGCGGCGGCCTCGCCCACGCCGGTCACCACGCCGACCAGCAGGCCGGTCGCGCCCAGCGAGGCCAGCAGCGGACCGGTAATCGACCGCGCGCCCTCGTAAACGAAGTCGGCGAGCAGGCTGACCGCACCGAACACCGCGACGAAGCGCCATGCGCTCAACGCGGGCCGGCTTCGCACGCCTCCGATGCTAGAGCCGCTCTCCCCGGGATCGACATGGCCGGCTGCAGGCAGTTACCCGACACCCTGGAAATGTCACATCCCGGCGCGCCTAGGGTGAAACCGAACTCAGGGAGGTGGCATGTCGCACAGAGGCACTAAGCGAATAGTCGTCTGGGGCACCGGCTTCGTAGGCAAGATGGTGATCGCCGAGATCGTCAAGCATCCGCTGTTCGAACTGGTCGGGGTCGGCGTCAGCAACCCCGACAAGATCGGGCGCGACGTGGGCGACATCTGCGGGCTGCCCGAGCCAGTGGGTCTCGCCGCCACCGACGACGTCGATGCCCTGATCGCGCTCAAGCCTGACGCGTTGGTGCATTACGGTCCCACGGCGATGCACGCCGACGCCAACATCTCGCTGATCACCCGGTTCTTGCGTGCCGGCATCGACGTGTGCTCGACCGCGATGACACCGTGGATCTGGCCGACAATGCACCTGAACCCACCGCAGTGGATCCAGCCGATCACCGAGGCGTGCGAGCTGGGGGAGTCGTCCTGCTTCACCACCGGCATCGACCCAGGATTCGCCAACGACCTGTTTCCCATGACATTGATGGGACTGTGTTCGGACGTACGGCGGGTACGGGCCTCCGAGCTGCTGGACTACACCAATTACGAAGGCGACTACGAGAAGGAAATGGGGATCGGGCGCGAACCCGGATTCAGCCCGATCCTGGAAAACCGCGACGTCTTGATTTTCGCGTGGGGCGCCACCGTGCCGATGATCGCCCACGCCGCCGGGATCATGCTCGACGAGATCACCACAACGTGGGACAAGTGGGTGACGCCCACCGAGCGCCGGTCGGTGAAGGGCGTCATCAAGCCCGGCCAGGTCGCCGCCGTCCGCTTCACCATCAACGGCATCTACCAGGGCCAGAAGCGCATTCAACTCGAGCACGTCAACCGCATCGGCCGCGACGCCGCACCCGACTGGCCCTCCGGTCACGACGACGACGTCTACCGGGTGGACATCGACGGCACCCCCAGCATCTTCCAGGAAACCGCGTTTCGGTTCACCGACGGCTCGGGCCGCGATGCGGCCACCGCCGGATGCCTGGCGACCGGGATGCGGGCGCTCAACGCCGTACCGGCCGTCAACGACTTGTCTCCGGGCTGGGTCACCGCGCTGGACCTGCCGCTGATTCCCGGCGCGGGCACCATCCGGTGAGCTGTGTCGTTATACAGCTCACGCATAGCTGGCGCCAAGAACGGCAATATGTGTAGACAGCACAATTTCGGGTAGGGGCGCGCAGCCGGACGGGGACTAACCATGGCAGCAGAACCACGGCCCGCACTGGGTCTGTCGATCGGTGCCACCAATCTGGCGGCCGTTACCGCCGATCACGCCATCATCCGCAAGCCCGTGCTGACCTTGTATCGGCAGCGCCCGCCCGAGGTCGGACTGCCGTCGGAAAACCCGAGACTGGACCAGCCCGGCCTGGTCATGACCGACTTCGTGGACCGAGTAGGTGACCCGGTCGGCGTCGTGGCGACCGACGGCTCGATGCACCGCAGCGAGGCTCTGGTGGTCGACAGTCTGCGGGCGCTGGCCTATACCGCCACCGGCGGGCGTGCGCTTCCCGACGACGTCGCACTGACCTATCCCGCGCACTGGGGGCCGGCCGCGGTCGACGCGTTGGGCGCCGCGCTGAGCCGGGTGCCGGAATGGTCGCACGACGCCCAGCCACTGCTGATCCCCGACGCGGCGGCCGCGCTGTTCGCGATGCGGGCCAACCCCGGCATACCGGCCCGCGGCATCGTCGCGGTCTGCGACTTCGGCGGCAGCGGGACCAGCATCACGCTGGTCGATGCGGCCGGCGATTATCAGCCGGTCGCCGCGACGGTGCGCCATCGAGACTTTTCCGGCGATCTGATCGATCAGGCGCTGCTGACCTATGTGATGTCGGAGATGCCGGCCACCGGCTCATTCGATCCGTCCGGGACCGCCGCCATCGGCTCGTTGAACCGGCTGCGGATCGAATGCCGCCACGCCAAGGAACGGCTCTCGCACAGCACGGTGACTACCCTGGCCGACGAGCTGCCGGGGGGACATGGCGAAATCCGGCTCACCCGAAACGAACTCGACGAGACCATTCGCGAGTCGTTGGACGGTGTCGCCACGGTTATGGAACAAACGTTGGCGCGCAACGGGATTCATCCGGCAGATCTGGTTGCGATCGTTTCCGTCGGCGGCGGGGCCAACATCGCGTCGGTCACCACCACGCTGTCGGGGCGATTTGGGGTTTCGGTGGTCACGGCGCCGAGCCCGCAACTGACGGCCGCCATCGGCGCGGCGTTACGGGCGGCCCGAGGACCCGCCGATACCAGTGCGACGGTGTTGACTTCCGCCCCACGGGTCACTGCGACGGCACTGGCCCCGCTGGCCCCGCTCGCCGCACTGGCCCCGCCAGGCCCCGGTGGCGCGGGGGCAAGCGTGCCTGATGCGCCGGAGTCAGCATTGCGGCCCGCACTGGCCTGGTCGGAGGCCGACGACGCATCGCGCGTCCTGCCAGTGGCCGGCGGCGACTATTCGGATGCGGGCGCTTCCGGCTACACATCCGCGCGCCCGCAGCTGGCGTTCGACCACGAGATACCGGTCGAGTCGAAGCCCGAGGCGCCGGTCATCCCGTGGTATCGCCTGCCGGCGGTGATCATCGTCAGCACCGTCGTCGCCGTGCTGTTGGTGGGCGCCGCGGTGGCCATCGCGCTGGGTTCCAACGACAAGCCCTCGACCCGTTCGCCAGGGGTGAGTCCGGCCCCGACCACGTCGGATCCTTCCGCTGCCGAACCGACCTCTGCGCCGCCAACCGATGCGGGGACTCCGGAGCCCGCGCCCGCACCGGGCGACACCCAAGAACCGCGGCCCCAGGCGCCGCCTCCGCCGCCGTCGACAGAAACGCCCGCGCCGACCCCCCAAACCACAACGCCAGCCCCGACGACAGCCACGCCCACGCCCACCCCGCCGCCGGCGAACACGACTCCAGCC
>NZ_UPHT01000018.1 GCF_900566085.1 Mycobacterium attenuatum | reverse complement strand
GTTCGGGGGGGTATTTCGGGGGGTAGTTCGGGAGCTAGTTCGGGAGGGTAGGTATCGCAAATCCTTGTCGGGTTGTGCAACGCCGTAGAGGTTGAGTCTGTTCCGCTCAATTCTAAGCACGCCCGCTGATCGCCGGTCGACATGTCGCAGATGCGGGAATATGCCCAGCTGACGAGCCTTTCGAGGCCTAGCGAGTGGACCGAATGAAAGCGCGGACTTGTCGAAGTGCGTGGGCGGGCCGACGTGCGCGAGACCATCCCTGCTGCAGCGCTCGACGAGCCGAGCGAACGGCTCGGCCAACTCCGGCTATGTCGTCGCTCTAGGTTGCCGGCTCCCGCCGCAGCCGCCGGTGCCAGCGCGGGTTTCCGCCGCGCGGCCTTTGCACCCCTTCGGCTACCGTTCTCGGGTGGTCGAGGGACGGAATCGGTAGATGATCGAAGTGCTGCCGCTGGCGCTGGTGATCACCGTTTCGCCGCTGTCGATCATCCCCGGCGTGCTCGTCTTGCACGCGCCGCATCCGCGGGAGAGCGGTCTCGCCTACCTCGCCGGTTGGTTGGCCGGGCTGGCCGGGCTGACCACGTTGTCCATCAGCATCTCCAACCTGCTGGGCGGCCTGCGGCAGGCACCACCCGCCTGGGCGTCGTGGTTGCGGATCGCCGTCGGAATTGCACTCGTCGTGTTCGGTGTCATCCGTTGGCTGACTCGCCGCGGCCACGACCACATCCCAGCCTGGATGCGAACGCTGACTTCGGTCACCCCGAGAAGAGCGGTGCTGACCGGAGCGGCACTGACCGTGTTGAATCCCAAAGTGTTGTTCATTTGTGCGGCAGCGGGTTTGGCGATCGGCACTGACGCGTTGGGCAACACCGGCACTGTGATTTCCGGCGCGCTCTTCGTCGCCGTGGCCGGATCGTCGGTCGGGGTGCCGGTGCTGGCCTACATGATGGCCGGTGAACGTCTCGATGCTCCGCTGGAGCGCCTTAAGAACTGGATGGAACGCCACAACACGGCGCTGGTGGCAGCCATCTTGGTGGTGATCGGATTGCTGGTGCTGTACAAGGGGATTCACGCCCTCTAGGACGCCGTCGGGCCAAGCCGGTCCACGTCGTCGGTCAGCCACAGCGCAGTCAACGCCCCGCTGCTGTGCTCGACGTCTCCGGAGCGCGAGTGACGAATGCGATCGTGGTCTCAGCCCTGCCGGGACGGGCCTAGAATCGGGGTCCGTGGGCCTCGAGGACCGAGACGCTTTGCGGGTGTTGCGCGACGCATTCGCGCCACCGGAGGGCCCCAGCGAACTCGTCCGCCAGTTCTACATCAATTGGTTTGCTCTCGATTTTTCGGTGCGCGACCTGTTTCCGCCCGAAATGGACCGTCAACGAGCAGCATTCGCGCATGCGCTGCACTGGGTATACGGCGAACTCGTCGAGCAGCGCGCCGAAGAACCGGTGGCCTTTCTGGCCCAGCTGGGCCGCGACCACCGCAAATACGGCGTGCTGCCAACCCAGTACGACACCTTGCGCCGCGCGCTGTATCAAACGTTACGTGGATATTTAGGCCATGCGAGCCGGCGAACCTGGACCGACACCGTCGAGCGGGCCGCCGACCAATCGCTCAACCTGATCACCGGGGTGATGAGCGGCGCCGCTGACGCCGAGCAGGGGCCCGCGTGGTGGAACGGAACGGTGGTCGAACACGCCCGGGTGTCGCGTGACCTCGCGGTCGTCCGCCTGCGTCTAGACCAGCCGCTGGACTACCACCCCGGCCAATACGTCAACGTCCATGTCCCGCAGTGCCCCCGCCGCTGGCGATACCTCAGCCCCGCCATCCCCGCCGACCCCGACGGCCGGATCGAGTTTCACGTCCGCGGGGTGCCCGGCGGCCTGGTGAGTAACGCCATCGTCAACGAGACCCGGCCGGGTGACCGGTGGCGACTGTCGAGCCCGCACGGCGACTTTCACGTGGACCGCGACGGCGGCGACGTGCTCATGGTCGCCGGAAGCACCGGCCTGGCGCCGCTGCGAGCACTGATTCTGGACCTCAGCCGATTTGCGGAAAACCCGCGGGTCCACCTGTTTTTCGGAGCTCGCTATTCCTGCGAGCTCTACGACCTGCCCATGCTGTGGCAGATTGCCGCGCACAATCCGTGGCTGTCCGTCTCGCCGGTGTCGGAGTATCCCCGCGACCCGTCCTGGGCCGCCGACTACCCCGACGTATCGCCGCCCCGCGGCCTGCACGTGCGCCAGACCGGCCGGCTGGCCGACGTGGTCACCAAGTACGGCGGCTGGAGCGACCGGCAGATCCTGATCTGCGGCGGCCCACACATGGTCCGCGCCACCAAGGCCGCCCTCATCGCCAAAGGCGCACCACCGCAACGTATTCAGCACGACCCGCTGTCGCAGTAGGGCGCCCGCCGCGCCGCCTACGGGCCACACCGCCACCCAGAGCCGCCGATCCGGCCGGACCGGCCAACTAGGCTGACGGAGTGCACGTCATCACCCTGCGCGACCCGTCCTCATCGGTGGCAGCGCAATTGGTGCCCGAGGCCGGAATGATCGGCAGCGCGCTGACCGACGGCGGGGTCCAACTGCTCGGTCAACGAAAAGGTCTGGACGCCTACATTTCCGCGGGCAAAACGATGGGAATCCCGATTCTGTATCCGTGGGCAAATCGGCTGGGCGCCAACACCTATACCGCCGAAGACGCGACGGTGACGCTGACTCCCGGCGCTAACGGAGTTCGCGCCGACCCGGCCGGGTTGCCGATCCACGGTGTCCTGGCCGCATATCCCGGCTGGCGGCTGACGACCGAATCGGCGAACGAACTGACCGCCGAACTGGACTTCGGCGCCGACCCGACATTGCTGGCCAGCTTCCCGTATCCGCATGTGCTTGCAATGTCGGTGCGGCTGGCCGAGCGCACGTTGACGGTACGCACCACCGTCACCGCGACCGGGGACCGAGCGGTGCCGCTGTGCTTCGGCTACCACCCCTACCTGCACATCCCGGACGTCGCCCGCGGCGAGTGGACCATCGAGACGCCGAAACTGCGCCGTCTGTATCTCGACGGGCGCGGACTGCCCACCGGCGAGACGGCCGAGCAGCCGGCGATGTCACGGCGATTGCGTGAGGACAGCCTGGACGACGGCTACGACCAGGTCGACGATGGGTCGGTCTTCGCGGTCTCCGGTGGCGGCCGCCGCTTGGCGGTGTGTTTCGAACGCGGCTACCCGGCGGCGCAAATCTTCGCGCCCCCGGGTGAGGACGTGGTGTGTTTCGAGCCGATGGCCGCGCCGACGGATGCGTTGCGCCGCGGCGGTTATCGGGTGGCCCGCCCTGGTGAACCGGCGGTCGGCCAGTTTTCGATCCGGGTGTGAACCGGCGCCGCTCACCCGCGCAAGCTCTGAATTTTTTTTCTCCCAAACAAATACGGTCCGGCCGCGCACTTTCGAATAATCGTTACGCTAGGAGACTCACGGACCCGAGGGATGCGACGGGATTGCCTGCCTCTGTGACGGCGACCGACGGTTCCAGCCAGGAGAGCTGATGAATTTCGCGGTCTTGCCCCCGGAGATCAACTCCGCACGTATGTATCTGGGCGCGGGGCTGAGTCCGATGCTCAACGCGGCGGCAGCCTGGGACGGTCTGGCTGCAGAGCTGGGTTCGGCTGCGACGTCATTTTCTTTGGTGACCTCGGGGCTGGCAGGCTCCTTCTGGCAGGGCCAGGCCTCGGCGGCGATGGCCGATGCGGCCGTCCCCTATCTGGGCTGGTTGAATGCGGCGGCAAACCAGGCTGAGCAAGCGGCGCTGCGGGCGCGGTTGACCGCGGCCGCCTTCGAGGCGGCGCTGGCGGCCACGGTGCATCCGGCGATCATTTCGGCCAACCGGACTCAGCTTGTGTCGCTGGTGTTTTCGAACCTGTTCGGGCAAAATGCGACCGCGATCGCCGACGCTGAGACCCAGTACGAGCAGATGTGGGCCCGGGACGTGGCCGCGATGTTCGACTACCACGCCGAGGCGTCGACGGCCTTGTCAACGCTGACGCCCTTCCCGCCGACACTGGCGGGCCTGGTTAACCCGGCCACCGTCAATGCTGCAACGGCGGCCGCCCAAGACATTGTGGTTCCCTTTCGCAACGTCGGCTTGGCGAACGTTGGCCGGGGCAACGTCGGCAACGCCAATATCGGCGATTTCAACCTCGGGTCGGGAAATACCGGCAGCAGCAATATCGGCAGCGGCAATACCGGCACCAACAACATTGGCTTCGGAAATTCTGGTCCGATGTTGACAGCGGCGCTTCGCAACATCGGCTTCGGAAATACAGGAAACGGCAACATCGGTATCGGCAATACCGGTGACAACAATATCGGGTTCGGCAACACCGGCACCGGGAACCGCGGAATCGGGCTCAACGGGGACAACCGCTGGGGTTTCGGTGGTATGAACTCGGGCACCGGCAACGTCGGCTTCTTCAACTCGGGCACCGGTAACGTGGGGATCGGGAATTCGGGCAGCGGCAACTGGGGCATCGGGAACTCGGGTAACGGCTACAACACGGGTATCGGAAATTCCGGCGACGTCAACACCGGCTTCTTCAACTCCGGCGTCGTCAATACGGGTATCGCCAACTCAGGCGGCAACAACAGCGGCAGCTGGAACTCGGGCAGCTTCAACACGGGCGCCTTCAACGTCGGTGACTACAACACTGGTTGGCTGAACTACGGCAACTACAACACCGGCATCGCCAACGCGGGCAACGTTGATACCGGGGCCTTCATCTCGGGCAGTTACAGCAACGGCCTCTTCTGGCGGGGCGATTACCAGGGCGGCGGCCCCGGTATCGGCAACACGACGAGCATCCCGTCGTCAGGCTTTTTCAATTCCGGCACCGGCAGCGCATCCGGATTCTTCAACTCCGGCGCCAACAATTCGGGCGTCTTCAACTCCTCGATCGGAAGCCACGGCAACACCGGAACCGGCAACTACGGAGCCCTGCTGTCGGGGCTGGTGAATACGGGCAACACGATATCGGGGCTCTTCAACACGAGCACGCTAAACCTCAGCACGACGGCGCTTATCTCCGGTGCCATCAACACCGGCAACCACATGTCGGGTTTCTTTGATGGGCCCTCGAACTTCAATGTCGGCTTCGCCAACAGCGGTCGGCTGAATTTCGGCAACGCCAACCTCGGCAGCTTCAACTTCGGCGGCGGCAATGTCGGCGACGCCAACCTGGGCGGCGGTAATCACGGGTTTTTCGACGTCGGCTTCGGCAACCTGGGCAGCTACAACATCGGGTCGGCGAACCTGGGCAGCTACAACGTCGGTCCGGCAAACCTCGGCGAATTCAACGTTGGCTTCTGGAACGCGGGCAACAGCAACTACGGTTTCGCCAATAGCGGTGACAACAATGTCGGCTTCGCCAATACCGGCAACAACAATATCGGCATCGGGCTCACTGGTACCGGCCAAGTCGGACTCGGTGCGCTGAACTCGGGCAGCGGCAACAGCGGCTTGTTCAACTCGGGCTCCAACAACATCGGACTGTTCAACTCCGGCACCGGCAACGTCGGGATCGGCAACACGGGCAGCGGCAACTGGGGGATCGGAAACCCGGGCACCGGCAATACCGGTATCGGTAACGCGGGCGGCTACAACACGGGCCTGTTCAACGCCGGCATGGTCAACACGGGTTTGGCCGATACGGGCGACTACAACAGCGGCGTCGCCAATAGCGGCGACTTCAACACGGGATGGTACAACCCCGGCGACTACAACACCGGCTGGTACAACCCCGGCGACTACAACACCGGCTGGTTCAATACCGGAAGCATCAACACCGGCGCTTTCAACACCGGAAATTTCAATAACGGCTTCTTCATCTCGGCCGACAACCAGGGCCAGATCGCCATCAACCTGAATATCAACACTCCCACCGTACCCATAGACGCCGATATCCGCATTCCGATCCATGAGACTTATCACTTCGGTGGCGAGACATACACTATTCCGGGCTTTTATTACCCCAAGACACTATTCGGAAATTTCTATCTCGGCCCCATGACCATTCCGACGTCTTCGATCTCCATTCCGCATGTGACTCTCACGACCGGTAGCCAGAATACCGCCATTCAGATATCTATCCACGGCGCCCTCGAAGGCCGGACCATCCCTATCGTCAATATTGTGGCCGCACCGGGTTTTGGGAATTCGACGAGTGGTCCGTCGTCGGGGTTTTTCAATAGTGGGTCAGGTGGCTCGTCGGGGTTCGGTAATTTCGGGGCCAACAATTCGGGGTGGCAAAATTTCTCGACGGGGTTGTTGGGGAATTCGGGGTGGCGCAATGTGGGTGCGTTGCAGTCGGGGGTGGCCAATCTGGGTAACGCGGTCTCGGGTTGGTACAACACCAGCACCGTCGATCTGGCCAGTATGGCCAATGTGTCCGGGATGGCCAACAGCGGCACCGAACTGTCGGGGGTGTTGCACAGCGCGTCGGGCACACTGTTTAACGCCGGGCTGGGCAATGTGGGTCAGCTCAATGTGGGCTGGGGCAACCTGGGCAGTTTCAACATCGGCAGCGGCAATGTCGGCGACTTCAACCTGGGCAGCGCCAACATCGGCGGGCACAATCTGGGCAGCGCCAATATCGGCAGCGCCAACATCGGCTTCGCCAATACTGCCACCGCGGTGGTCTCGGGGCTGGACAACATCGGGATCGCCAACACCGGCAGCCACAATCTGGGCTGGGCCAACATCGGGGTGGGCAATATCGGCTTGGCCAATACCGGCAGCGGCAATATCGGTATCGGGCTCAGCGGGGATCATCAGGTCGGGTTCGGAGGCTGGAACTCCGGCACCGACAACGTCGGCTTGTTCAATTCCGGCAGCAACAACGTCGGCTTTTTCAATTCCGGCACCGCCAACTTCGGCATCGGAAACTCCGGTAGCTACAACACCGGCATCGCCAACACCGGCACCACCAACACCGGATGGTTCAACTCCGGGGCACTCAACACCGGCGTGGCCAACGCCGGCAGCTACAACAGCGGCTGGCACAACACCGGCACCACCAACACCGGCATCGCCAACCCCGGCGACCACAACACCGGCTGGTTCAACACCGGCACCTACAGCACCGGCATCGCCAACGCCGGCACCCTCGACACCGGCGCCTTCATCACCGGCAACATGGACAACGGCCTACTGTGGCGCGGCAACTCCCAAGGCCTCTACGGGCTCAACTACACCATCACCGTTTCCGAAATCACTGGGTACTTCGACTTTTCGGTGTTCGGCGATATCCCGGTAACCGCCACCATCACACCGGCCAACGTCGACGCATTCACTATTCCGACGATTCCCTTCAGCGGACTCGACGACCATCTGGGCGGCAAGGTCGAAGGCACGGTTGGACCGATCTCGATATCAGCCATCTCTTTCAGCATCGCCAGCCCCGCGGTGAACCTGCATTTCGGCGGCTCCAATGGTTCGCCGGTGGTCGACATCGGCGGCAACGGCAGCGTCGGCCCCATCTATATTCCGCTCATCGACATCCCGGCCAGCCCGGGCCATTTCAACTCCACCGTGCTGCCGTCGTCGGGTTTCTTCAATGCCGGCACGGGCAGCTCATCGGGCTTCTTCAATATCGGTGCGAACAATTCGGGCTGGCAGAACATGTCGTTCGGAAGCTTCGGAAACTCGGGGATCAAGAACTGGGGTTCGGCGTTGTCGGGCCTGGCGAACCTGGGCAACACCGTGTCGGGCTGGCTCAACGCCAGCTCGGTGGACCTGTCCACCCCGGCCCACGTTTCCGGATTGCAAAACGTCGGCACCGACCTGGCGGGATTGTTCCGCGACGGAACGAGCACGGTGTTCAACGTCGGCCTGGCCGACCACGGCATCATGAATTTCGGCAGCGCCGACATCGGCAGCGACAACATCGGCAGCGGAAATGTCGGCAGCTTCAACTTCGGCAGCGGCAATATCGGCGACCACAACGTCGGCAGCGGCAACGTCGGCGACGCCAATGTCGGCAGCGGCAACATCGGCACCGGCAACATCGGGTTCGGAAACGTCGGTAGCTCGCTGACCGCGGGGTTGCACAACATCGGGATGAGCAACACCGGAAGCCACAACTTCGGCTGGGGCAACACCGGAGACAACAACATCGGCTTCGGTAACACCGGCAACGGCAATATCGGAATCGGTCTCAGTGGCGATAGCCAGCGCGGCTTCGGCGCCTGGAACTCCGGCAGCGGCAACATTGGATTGTTCAATTCCGGCACTAACAACATCGGCATCGGCAACTCCGGCACCGGAAACTGGGGCATCGGCAACTCCGGCAACTACAACACCGGCGTCGGCAACTCCGGCAGCACCAACACCGGATGGTTCAACTCCGGCACCGTCAACACCGGGATCGCCAATTCCGGCAACTACAACACCGGCTGCTACAACACCGGCGAAACGAATACGGGCAGCTTCAACAGCGCAGACCACAACTCGGGCAGCTTCAATTCGGGTATGTACAACACCGGCTACTTCAACGGCGGCGACTACAACACCGGCGTCGGCAACACCGGTGACGTCAACACCGGCGCCTTCAACTCGGGCAACTACAACAACGGCTTCCTCTGGAGAGGAGACTACCAGGGCCTGGTTCAACTGTCCTACAAAGTCACCATTCCCGAATTCCCGTATCACGGCGACGTGCATGGCCTCGTCGAACTACCCATCCAAGGCACCATCAACGAAATGAGCCAGGACGCGTTCACCATTTCAAAGATTCGGATCAAGGTCGTTTTGCACCAATGGCCCGGCATAAATATCACCGTCTATGACGGTGATATCGGCCCCTGGACGATTCCAGAGCATGTGCTTTCCACCCCAATTCAGCTCGACGACATCGTTCACACAACATTCGGAAAGTCCGGCGGTGGCACGGCGGGTCCGTACACGTTCGGTTTCGACTTCGTCCAGGGGCCGGGATTCTTCAATTCCACGACGAGTCCGTCATCGGGCTTCTTCAACTTTGGCAGTGGCACGTCGTCCGGGTTCTTCAACTCCGGCGACGGTCTATCGGGGATCATCAACACCGGTACCAACCATTCGGGCATCTGGAACGCCGGCGGACTGGAAAACTCGGGCTACTTCAACTACGGCACGCAGGAATCGGGCCTGCTGAACGAGGGCAACACCATCTCGGGCGTCTTCAACACCAGCGCTGTGGGTCTCGCGACACAGGCCTTCGTATCCGGCGTCGCAAACCTGGGCACCCAGGTCTCCGGCTTCTTCCACGACGTCAGGCTGCCGTGACCGTGGCGCTAGCTCACGCTGAGTTGGCCCACGATTCGGGGTTTGCGGTATTCGCAGCGGATTGACCTGTTGTTTTTCGGTTTTGGGCTGCTGGGATCTGCGGGTTCGGGGCCGGGGCTCCCCTGGTGGCCCATGTGGGCGTGGTGAAGATCGTCTTCGGAGCGACCGGCGGCGTGGGTCGTGTGGTTTCCGCGACGTGGATCGCGTGCGGTCGAGCACCGTAGTGGGGCCATGATGGAGCGTAAATGCCCGTTTTGATGGCTGCGGTGGGCACGTATGGTGGCCAATCAGGCCGTCCCGCGTGGCCAATGATGACGTACACCCCGGGCCGGATTGGGCGGCCGGGAGTTGTCGGTGGTGGCTGCGATGATGAGGTCATGTCTTCGAGTGCATCGTCTGACGCCGTGGTGGTCAGTCCGGCCGGGCGTTTGGAGGTGCTGTTTGAGGAGTTGGCGGAGTTGGCCGGTCAGCGCAACGCGATCGATGGGCGCATTGCGGAGATCGTGGCCGAGATCGATCGCGACGAGTTGTGTGGGATGACGGGGGCGCGGTCGGTGGCGGCGTTGGTGGCCTGGAAGCTGGGCTGCTCGGCGGTCAACGCTCACACGATCGCCACGGTGGCGCACCGGCGGGCGGAGTTTCCGCGCTGCGCGGCGGGCATGAAAGAGGGCTGGCTGTCGCTGGATCAGATTGGCGTCATCGCCGCCCGGGCCGGTGTGGGATCCGATGAGCACTACGCGCAGTTGGCGCGGGTGGCCACGGTCAACCAGCTGCGCACCGCGGTCAAGCTTGAACCGCGACCTGACCCCGATCCGCGGCCGCAGCCGCCGCCCTCGATCACCAAGACCTGCGACGAAAAGTTCAGCTGTTGGCGGATCACCCTGGCGCACCCCGAGGCGGCGAAGTTCGACGCCGCCTTGGCCTCGCATCGTGATGCGCTGATCACCGAGTGGAAACACGACCACGGCAACGGCCAGGGTGCTTCAGATCAGCGGCCGCCGATGCCGGGCACCCTCGAGGCGTTTCTGCGGCTGGTCGAGGCCGGCTGGGACGCCGAGGCCACCCGCCGCCCCCACGGGCAGCACACCACCGTGGTGCTACACCTCGACGTCGAACAACGCGCCGCCGCGCTGCATCGGGGTCCGCTGCTGTCCGACGCCGAACGCCAATACCTGAGCTGTGATGCCACCGGTGAAGTCTGGTTGCAACGCCACGGCCAGCTCCTCGGCGCCGGCCGAACCACCCGGCTGATCAGCCGGCGGCTACGCCGCGCCCTCGAGCACCGCCAGCCCAGCTGCGCGGTTCCCGGCTGCGGGGCCACCCGCGGTCTGCACTCCCACCACCTGCAGCACTGGGAAAACGGCGGCCCCACCGAGCTGGCCAACCTGGTGCTGGTCTGCCCGTACCACCACCGGCTGCACCACCGCGGCGTCATCACCATCACCGGACCCGCCGAGGCTCTCACCGTCACCGACACCGCCGGCCGATTACTGCACCCCGGATCGCTGGCGCGCCCACC
>NZ_UPHT01000019.1 GCF_900566085.1 Mycobacterium attenuatum | reverse complement strand
CGGCGGCACCGGCGGCGCCGGTGGCAACGCTGTCGGGCTGATCGGCAACGGCGGCAACGGCGGTGCCGGCGGCGCCGGCGGGCTCGGCACTCCGGACGGCGACGGCGGCGACGGCGGCACCGGCGGTGCCCGTGGTCAGCTGTTCGGCACCCCCGGCATATCCGGTCCACACGGCTAACCCCGCGCCTCTGCACACCGGCGGTCCCCTGCGCTAGCGTGGGTTACATCCACCTAATCCACACGGGAGCGCACGCCCAGTGCGCTGAGAGGACGGCTCGGGGCCGTCGACCGTACGAACCTGACCGGGTAATGCCGGCGTAGGGAGATGACAATGACCCTGACCACCGAACCGTCGGCGCCTTCGGTGACCACCGGACCCATCGCGGGCAGCGGCAAGGTGTACCGCGACGTGGACGGCTTCCGGGGCGCTCGCGTCCCGTTCCGGCGTGTGCACCTTTCCACCGGGGATCACTTCGACCTCTATGACACCTCCGGCCCCTACACAGATCCCGACGCGGTCATCGACCTGACCGCCGGCCTGCCCGCGCGGCCCGAAGTGGTGCGAGACCGCGGCACCCAGCTGCAGCGAGCCCGTGCCGGCGAGATCACCGCGGAGATGGCGTTCATCGCCTTGCGCGAAGGGGTGCCGGCCGAGCTGGTGCGCGACGAGGTCGCCCGCGGGCGGGCGGTGATACCGGCCAATCACAACCATCCCGAAAGCGAGCCGATGATCATCGGCAAGGCATTCGCGGTGAAGGTCAATGCGAACATCGGCAACTCCGCGGTCACGTCCTCAATCGCCGAAGAGGTCGACAAGATGGTGTGGGCGACCCGCTGGGGTGCCGACACCATCATGGACCTGTCCACCGGCAAGAACATTCACGAAACCCGCGAGTGGATCTTGCGCAACTCGCCGGTGCCGGTCGGCACGGTGCCGATCTATCAGGCGCTGGAGAAGGTCAAGGGCGATCCGACCGAGCTGACGTGGGAAATCTACCGCGACACCGTGCTTGAGCAGTGCGAGCAGGGTGTGGACTACATGACCGTGCATGCCGGGGTGCTGCTGCGCTATGTGCCGCTGACCGCCAAGCGGGTGACCGGCATCGTGTCCCGCGGCGGGTCGATCATGGCGGCGTGGTGCCTAGCGCATCACCGGGAGTCGTTCCTGTACACCAACTTCGACGAGCTGTGCGACATTTTCGCGCGCTACGACGTCACGTTCTCTCTCGGCGACGGACTGCGGCCGGGGTCGATCGCCGACGCCAACGACGCCGCGCAGTTCGCCGAGCTCCGCACCCTGGGTGAGCTGACCAAGATCGCCAAAGCCCATGGCGCGCAGGTGATGATCGAGGGTCCGGGCCATGTGCCCATGCACAAGATTGTGGAGAACGTGCGGCTGGAAGAAGAGCTGTGCGAGGAAGCGCCGTTCTACACGCTGGGGCCGCTGGCCACCGACATCGCGCCAGCCTACGATCACATCACGTCGGCGATCGGCGCGGCCATCATCGCCCAGGCCGGCACCGCGATGCTGTGCTACGTCACCCCGAAGGAGCACCTGGGGCTGCCGGACCGCAAGGACGTCAAGGACGGGGTGATCGCGTACAAGATCGCCGCCCACGCAGCCGATCTGGCCAAGGGGCATCCGCGTGCGCAGGAAAGAGATGACGCGCTGTCTACTGCCCGATTCGAATTCCGGTGGAACGACCAGTTCGCGTTGTCGCTCGATCCCGACACCGCACGGGAATTCCACGACGAGACACTGCCTGCCGAGCCAGCCAAGACCGCACACTTCTGCTCGATGTGCGGGCCCAAGTTCTGCTCCATGCGCATCACGCAGGACGTGCGAGACTTTGCTGCCAAGCACGGGCTAGAGACCGAGGAGGACGTCGAAGCCATGCTGGCCGAAGGGATGGCAGAGAAGTCCCGTGAGTTCGCCGAGCACGGCAACCGGGTGTATTTGCCGGTCACACAGCGGTGATCGCAAGCGCGGCGGAGCCGGGCGCCGCGGGTCACCGCTCATCCGACACAGCGGTGATCGCAAGCGCGGCGGAGCCGGGCGCCGCGGGTCACCGCTCATCCGACACAGCGGTGATCGCAAGCGCGGCGGAGCCGGGCGCCGCGGGTCACCGCTCATCCGACACAGCGGTGATCGCAAGCGCGGCGGAGCCGGGCGCCGCGGGTCACCGCTCATCCGACACAGCGGTGATCGCAAGCACGGCGGAGCCGGGCGCCGCGGGTCACCGCTCATCCGACACAGCGGTGATCGCAAGCGCGGCGGAGCCGGGCGTGAGCTATCTGCCCGTACCGCCGTCGGGGAGGACCCCGCTGCGGGTGCTGACCATCGCCGGGTCGGATTCCGGGGGCGGCGCCGGCATCCAGGCCGATATGCGGACCATGGCGTTGCTGGGTGTGCATGCTTGCGTCGCGGTCACGGCTGTTACCGTGCAGAACACGTTGGGTGTCAAGCGGTTTCACGAGATACCCGACGACATCGTGACGGCTCAGGTCGAGGCGGTCGTTGCCGATATCGACATCCAGGCCGCCAAGACGGGGGTGCTGGCGTCGTCGCGGATCATTTCGGCAGTGGCCGCAACGTGGCGCCGGCTCGAGTTGGGCGTGCCGCTGGTCGTCGACCCGGTCTGCGCATCCATGCATGGGGATCCGCTGCTGGCCGCGTCGGACCTGGATTCGCTTCGGGCCGAACTGTTTCCGCTGGCGACGCTGGTGACACCCAACTTGGACGAGGTGCGCCTGCTGGTGGATATCGACGTGGTGGACGGCGAATCGCAGCGCGCGGCGGCCAAGGCCCTACATGCGCTGGGTCCGCGCTGGGCGCTGGTCAAAGGCGGGCACCTGAAGTCGTCGGAACGCAGCTGCGATCTGCTCTACGGTGGGGCCGACTTTTACGAGTTCGACGCGGCGCGGGTAAGTACGGGCAATGACCACGGCGGGGGCGACACCCTGGCCAGCGCGGTGGCGTGCGCACTGGCGCACGGGTTCACCGTGCCCGACGCGGTGGCTTTCGGAAAGCGTTGGATCACCGAGTGTTTGCGAGCCGCCTACCCGCTGGGGGCCGGGCACGGCCCCGTCTCGCCATTGTTTCGGCTGTCATGAACCTCGACCGGATCGCGGGTATCGCGCATGAACCCGACGGCCGCGCCCACGGCGTCGTGGTGCTGACTCACGGTGCTGGTGGCAGCCGCGACTCTGTTTTGCTGCAACAGCTTTGCGACGAATGGGCGCGGCGTGGCTGGCTGGCCGTGCGGTACAACCTGCCCTACCGTCGCCGCCGACCGAAGGGCCCACCGTCGGGCTCGGCAGAATCTGACCGCGCGGGCATCGTCGAAGCGATCGAGTGTTGCCGCAGGCTGGTCGACGGCCCGTTGATTGCGGGCGGACATTCCTACGGTGGCCGGCAGACCTCGATGGTGGTGGCTGCCGGTGGCGCGGCGGTGGACCTCATGACACTGTTTTCCTATCCGGTGCACCCGCCAGGCAAACCGGAGCGAGTCCGCACCGAGCATCTGCCGAGCATCACCGTTCCCACGGTGTTCACCCATGGCAGCTCCGACCCGTTCGGCACCATCACAGAGCTGCGCGATGCCGCGGCGCTGATCAACGCGTGCACCGAGATCGTCGAGATCACCAGCGCCCGACACGATTTGGGCTCGAAGGCCTTCGACGTCGCCGCGCTGACGGTCGACGCGGCGCTAAGTCTCTTGTCCGGCTGACTCCGGACAGACCGGACCGTGTCCGCTAAAAGGGCGGTGGTTCGTCGTCTACGACGACGGCGATGTCCTGGTCCTCCGATTGCTGCTGGACGGCGACGCGCTCGCGGATCTGATAGTTCTTTCGCCTTTCGGCCGCGATGTAGCCAGCACGGTTCTGCGCCCGGGTGATGGCCCGCAACGGCATCTTCGCGGTACGGTCGCCACAACGGGCGGTGGCGTGCGAGGCTTGCCGGGGTGCCCCGCCCGTGGGCGCACACAAGCTGGGAAACAGCAGCGAGCTGCCCGGGGTGGTGACGTAGGCATCTCCGGACGGAGAGGTCCAGATCACCGTGCCCGCGGGCATTGACCCAAGATACAGCCCCGCTGATGGCTACGGACAAGGGCAATAGCGCGCGGCGCGGCTCAGCTGTCGTCGACGCCGGTCGTCTCGGACTGCTGGGGCGGGAAGTGCACCGTGAGGTCGACCGCGAAGTGCCGTTCGCCCGCGACCTCTTCACCCATGACCAGCCGCCCTTGGTTGCCTCCGGGCGTTGCCGTTGCGCCGGTCACGAAGTTCTTGCCGTCGTAGTTGATTGCGTCCGAGACGCTGATATTGACGGCTTGAGGCTGGACCGGGATGCTGCCCGTCCCGCTGAGCGCGAGCATGACCACTCGCACCAAGATCGGCTCTTCGCCATCTGCCGTCCAGTACATGTGGAGTGGCTCACCCGCCCACGTCGGTTCGAGGAACTGGGGCACCTCAAGGTTGAATTCGTTCCCTGCGACCATCAACTCCGGTTGCGCAGCCAACTGTTGGTCCAGGACCCGGTTTAGTACATCCGAGCTGAAGGCGGCCGATGTAACCAGCGGGCTGCCGTCACTTTTGTAGAACTGGAATTGACCGTCATCCATGTGCACCCCGTGTGCGCTCGGGTTCTCAAGCCACGCCGTTGGCAGATCCACGGTCGCCTGCGAGCGCATGTTCGACCACGACATCGGCGTAAAGGTCAACGTGAGGTCGCCGAGACTCGCTAGCACTTCACCGACAAGCTCGCTGTCGGACTGGTGCGTTGGTGTGATGGTCTTGATGCCGTAGCTGTCGGCCTTTGCGACCGCAGAGCGGGTAAATCCGCTGGATGACACAAGGATCAACGTGTGGGTCGGCAGACGCTCGTGCTTCGAGTGCATCTCCTCGACCCACCCGACACTTTGTTTGCGCTTGTGGTCGCGGCACTCGATGCTCATCCTGACGGTCTGACCCAGTAAGGTCCCCTCGGCATAGATGTCGACCTCGCGTGGCTCACCGGACACCAGGTCGATGAGCTCCTTCGATTCCGTCACCGCGTCCCTGCCCATGAGCTGAGTCAGCATTGTGATCAGCCGTTGGAACTCATTGCTGCGCGGCGGCACACCTGGTCACGGTACATGCGTCGCGCCGCAACGACTGTGTCATCCGGCCCTGCTACGGTCGCGCCATGACCGAGCCCAGCGAGATGACCTATCGCTACGTTGTCGCCGAACTCGACTCGGACGGAAATCCGATCAACTATCTACGAGCGCTAGCGGCCAAAGAGTTCGGACCTGAGTTCACTTATCGACTGACGCCCGACCAGGCGCAGGCGTGGAGGTTCCCAGACAGGGAGCGCGCGCAAGAACAGGCCGACCGGTTCAACTCGTCCGCTGCCAACCCGCACCTGACGGTCACCGAACTGGCGGCGGGAGACATCGCTTCGGCGTAGGCGCGTCAGGTGCGGGCATCATTCTGAGATACCGCTCGGCCCCGGAGGTTCCGCTTGTTTCGCCGCTAACGCGTCGAGCTCGGTGTAGGGGATCACCTTCTCGCACAACCACAACAGACTCGTCTCATCGACCACAGCCGCAAGGCCTCGAACGCACTGATCTAGCGGCGTATCACCGCGAACGTCGCCGAAGGGGTCTGGCTCCCAGGTGACTGGGCTCTGCACCGATACCGCCGTGAGGTTCATCCCGATCGCATTGGTGATCGGACCCATTCCAGCCCACGCCGCACGAGCACCAGCCTCGTTCGGCCAGTACGGGTCACCAAGGCTCAGATAGACGTCCACGTGGGAGACATGGTCTTTCTCTGGTGCCGGAGCGAGGCCACGAAAGGTGGACTTCTGTCGGGGACCTCTCCAAATATCTGGCACCGGCGCTCCCTTCATGAACGTGTCCCACCCGGCTGAAAACCGAACGATATGCGCGGCGTGGTCATTAACCTGCCGACCGCTGAAGTAGAAAGGCAGCGGATCGGAACCGGAAAACCAACGGCCTCCCTCCCGTTTGGCCTTCTCGACCACGTCAGGCTTGTCCAGGTCGTAGCGAAGATGCTGGCGTCCCGGGTGCTTCGGGTCTGGTCCGTGCAGGCTGACCTTCGACGACTGCAATCCGGGGTTCAGGCACTTGATATAGAACGAGGACGTCGACCACTCGATCAGCCAGTGGAACCCCCATACGCCGGTGGTTCCCGATTCCGCGATGAAGAAGAACTCAATCGCGTGCTGCTGGTGCATCCCCGGGAATTCCACTTCCACAGCTTCAAGGGTAGGCCGCGACGTCCTCGGTCAGAAGCGCTCTACGACATCGCGCTTCGGGGTCGGGATCAACCCTCAAGTGGCGCATCGATTGCCTGGGCGATCTTCGCCAGATTATTTTCATTGGGGTCGGTGAGATAGGTCAGCCCAAGTTGCGCAAGCTTTTCCATGACCACGGCGCACGGATCACTGCTGTTATTCGCCAACGAGTTGAGACGCTGCAACAGATACCTGGCTATGTTGATCAGCCTCTGGTCATCTTTCGGGATGGGCCATTGAAGATCCTGTAGTCGACGTTCGCCTAAGTGACTCACATTCGAATTGATGAACTCAACCCAATCGTCATGGGTCGATTCGGCTTGGGGAGTTCGTCCGCCCACATTTGCTATCCACCAGCCGAACCTGGGCGCTGGTGCTGGTTTTGTGAACTCCAAAAGGTTGCGCGCGTGGATGAGCGCACTGTCCTGATAAAACGCGCCATCCCTACCACTGACCTCTGTGAACCGGACAGCCGCTAGCACGAGGTAGTGCACTTCATACGCGAGGTGCTTCCGTAATTCATTTGCGTCTGGCATTGAAAGATCCCTCCCTCGTTGGTTCGCCGCAGCGTCGGATGCGGCCAATGCCAGTCCAACATGCTTCCTGGGTCTGAATCGAGTCTCACCCCGAACCGGCGTAGCCGGTGTAGCCGGGTTGCTCGCGGCGCTTGCGCCAAGCCTCAAGCTCGTCGTCGGGCTCGCCGTCGTCTTCTGGCAATGGCACATCGTCGCGGACCAGCGGCGCCGACGCCGCGCTGCCGTACAGGCCCTGCGCACGGCCCAGCTGGTCGAGCAGGCGACGGCACGCCTCGACAGCGCGCACGTCGCCCTTGACGGCCCGCGGGTAGGTCGCCGCCCAAAGCGATTCCAACCGTTCGAGATAGATGGCCACGGCCTCATCGAGCAGCAGCTCGCGCCGGGGCGCGTGACGCTGCAGCATCCGGCTGACCACCTTATGGACGCCGCCCACCGACAGGTCGACGTGCTTGCCGATCTCACGGTAGGGCAACCCGCCAAGGAACAGCCGCAGCGCCAACTCGTCACGCGCCTGCCGCGCCGCTGCATCCAACCGCATCCTGACCTCCCCACTCGACGCGATGCCCTGATATTGCGTCGTGCCGCAACACTTTCGGACCGCGCCGCTTGTTCACTTCCCGTATTACCAGTCAGGCCGCCTACCAGCGAAAACGACACAACGCGCGTTCACTGAACTCGGGGGTAGAAGCCCTCAGACCGGTGGCTCGCGCGCTGGGATGGGCGTCCAACTTCTTCGCCCCCACCCCCTTGGCGGGCTCGCGCACTGGCCTGACTTGGTCGTGACGCTAGGCGGTGGCCGCCGATTCGATCGGGAGGAGCCGACGGCCACCGCCCCTGCTAAGTCAGCGCCTGGCGCGCCGCGGCTTCGGTGGCTGGACGGGCTCGACCAGCTCGACCGGTTCGACGTCGGGCTCAGGCTGCGACTCGACTGACCGCGCCCATCCGTACTTCAGCCAGTGCTGGGCGACCTTGTCGGGCACTTCGACGGCACCATCGGCGGACGAGTAGGCGCGTCCGTCGTGCAATACCCGGAAGCGACCAATGACGCGAACCCGCATCATGCCCCCGTCGGCAGTTCGGTAATGATGTTGACCGCGGCGGGCCGGGTCGTGGCCAGAGCGACCCGCTCCTCGGCGACGAACCGGCGCAAGTTCCGCGTAAAGTCGTCGTTCGCCCACCCGATCATCACGGTTATCGGGCCGCGGACGACAGCACGACCGAACTTGCTGGTGTCCAGCAAAACACCCGTCCCAGCAGCGATTTGGGTAGTCTGCAACACGGGGACGCCCCACACGCTGTTCGCTTCGTCGGCGGTCGGGTCCGCAGCGACGAGATACCGACCATAGCTGTCCTTCGTCCTGCGCACCGCGCTCCACGAATCCGGGTGCAGGACCAACAAATTGGGTCGGGCGAGGGCGGGGCCGGTGCGCAGCTCCGAGATCGCGATCTCGATCTCATCCAACGGCGTGAACGGCGTTGTGCCGGAACTGCATTCGTGTGTCAGCACGCCGCTGGTGTTGAGCAGGCCCTCCACCTGGCCATCCCCACCCGGCCCGTTGAGAAACGCGTCGTTCTCGACGTCGACGACCTGTCGAGACAGCTCCGTTGCGACATAGCTTGCGAAGCCGTCGAAGTCGTCAATGACTTCCGTGGGGACCGCCGAGTGCCCAGCGATCTTGACCAGCTTCGCCGTCAATTGATCGAGGGCCATCACCACTTCGGGCTTGACCGCGCCCGCGGCCGTCACACCCGGCGCACCAGTCGAACTGATGTGCCGGATGAATTCGAGGCTGGGTGCGTCGATACCCTGCGCGGGAAGCCGGTCAAGGATGCGGTTGTCATGCACCTGCCCCACGACGGACGGGAACAACTCCGACGGCAACAGCGCCCCGACACCGCTAATAAACGAGCGGGTGGCCTCGGTCTCCAACCGAGCCATGCCGCCCGCACGCAGCTGCTGGTGGGCAATGCGCAGGCTCTCCAGGTCGAACCGGATGGGTGCGGCCCGGCCCCACGGTCCATCGTCATGGAGCCCCGCGCCAGCGCGGGGCTCGTTGGAGGTCGCCTTACGCACCGCCATAGCTTCGGGATCGCAGCGCCCGGAGCGCTTGATGTCGGCGGCGATTTCACCGATGCGCTCGTCGAAGCCGCCTTCGCCCTCGATTTGGTTTGTCAACCGCTCGAAGGCCCGACTTTCATCGGCCGTGAGCTGGTCTCGTCGCTCGCGCTCGGCCCGATCGACGATCCGCTGTCTTGCGGCGCGAGCTTCAGCGCGCAACGCGAGCAAGCGCTGGTAGTTCTGCTCCAAACCCGACATTGCCATTCTCCCAACAGGATGTGATGCGCTTGTCGCGCAACGCATTTGCGTGCAGCGCAAAGTTCTCGGAAAATGCGGCGTTGGGATGGCGCTGGCGGCGACCGATCCTGCCTTGAAGCGGGCGCTCCCGCGATTCTGGCCGTGGCGCGGCGCAGGCGCGGCGATGAACGCCTACCCGATGATCGCACGCGCCGCCGACAAACTGGGCGTGGCGCGCCAGAAGCCAACGGCGATTCGTCAATCTGAATGCGGCGCGACGCAATCAGGCTGCACCTCCGCGTCGGGGAGACCGGCCGCGATCTCCCCATTGAGCTCCTCAGTGAGGTCCTTGATCAGCACGTCCGCATCGAGGACGGACTCTTGGATGCCTTTTATGGTCGCGCTCATCACGTGAAAATCGGCGACCTCACTCCGCGTTAGGGTTTCGCGCCGTTGGGCTTTCGCGCGGGAGATGATGGCGTCGCGCTGTGCCACCAGCGGTTCGACAAGCTGAAACAGCCGCTGCCGTATCTCAATTACATCGTGCAGGCGATGCGTGATTGACATGATGCTCCTTCTACTTCTCGGGTTCGCTGATTTGCCGCCACGGCGGGATGCCGCTGACGTCATTGCCGGGTGTGCCGCATGGGCGTTCGCGTCGCCGTTCGGCAATCCAGCGGCGCAAAGGGCTGTCCGGCTGGTCGGCCTCGCGATGCCGCGCCTCGACCGCAGCGCATATCCGCCGGTGCATCGCGCGCAGCCAGCGCGCGAAAGGCCGTTCTGGGTCTTCGATCTCGTCGACCTCGGCCAGTTCCTCGAATAAGTCGCATAAAGCCTGCTGTTCGGATGTCGGCAGGTCCGCGAGCTGGACTATCTCGGGTGTCAGGCCGGGATCGGCGCCGCAACGCCGTGCGATCTCCGCCATCACGAGCCAGGCCTGGCGTCGTCCCCATCCGGCGAGTTTGGGGTGGTCATGGATGTTGGCGAGGATCACGAATTCTGCAGCCATCGTGTCGAGTTCAGCGTCGCTCAGCTCGCTCAGCGTGGGGTCATTGGTCATTTTCGGGTGTCCTCCTGCGGGGTGGTGGTTCGTTGTTTGGCTTTTCGACCGCGCCAGCCTTCGCGGCGTCGTTCGATGCGAGCGGCGGCGAGCTGCGCGAGCAGGTCGCGGAATTCAGATACGTCGCGGCCGGGGGCGGTGAAGGTCCGGAGTGCGCCGCGGTCGTCCCGACTAACGATGAGATGGTCGCCGACGCAAGCCGCTCGGCTGCAGGTGCGGGCCGCGGCGACGGCGTCATCTGCGGTCTCGTAGAACTCGAACCGGACCGTAAGGCTCTCACCTTCTCGGCACATAAGCGCCGCGCGGCCACTCGTCTGGTCGGGCTCGACGTCGTCAAAGTCAATCTCGTCGAAGTCGTCCCCGAAGCCGAAGTCGTCGCCCTCGTCAGTCACTGGACATTGGCCTCCCTGCCGCCCGCCGCGTCGTTCGGCGTCGGACGGGCCGATGTCGGCTTGGCGGGCGTCGTTAGTCGCCATCTGACCGCCTTGTGTCTGTCCGTTGATCTGGGCTCGAATCCGGCGCTGTGCGACGTCGGCCGCCCAAGAGCGCAAGGCGCTCGGCGATGATGCGCTGACGTTCGGCCAGGGCGGCATCGCAGAGACGGCCCCGACGACACAAGCATGCGGGCGCGGTCATCGCTTCGCCCTGTCGCGTTCGCCATCGGCCCGCAGACAGCGCTCGCAGAGCCGGGTGGTCAGGTAGGCGGTGTTGTCGCAGCGGCGGCACCGGCCAGCTGGGCAGCCGTCGCGATGCGACTGGGTCGGCACATGGTGCCCGCAAGTTCGGCAGCGGCCAGGGCCGCGGGGCGGTTCGAAGGTCATCGCCACGCCCCTGGTGGTGACGTACCCGGCCAGCGCAACTGCTGACACCAATGGCTGCGCGAAGTGACGACAGTTGCTTTACGGCCCAAGGAAACGCAGCGCGTAGCGCGGCGTTTTCGCGGGAGCGCTTCTCTAGAAGTCGGGCACATGCGAGTTCCGCGCGGTCGGTTCGGCTTTGCTGGCGCTCGCCTTGGGTGCCTGGCCTGGCCTGGCCTGTCCTGGCCTAGCGCAATCCACCGGAACAGTTCCGGTGGAACTTCCGCCGGACTCGTCATCATCAGCCAGCTGAGCTGCGAGTTTGCATTTGCGTTGCTTCGCCTTTCGGCTGCGATCCCATGCCTTGCGCTTCTCGTACATCTCCAACAGGTCGCGCCCCGTTTGTGTTTGCGCGAAGTCGACCATCAACCACCTCTCGCCAGCACGACCGTGCGGCTCCCAGAGGTCGCCGCCTATCAGCTCGGGAATGTCCGCCGGATCAAAGTCGGGGATGAAGGGCAGGTCGCTCGGCTCGATGATGCCTTCGGTGCGGTTACCGACCGCGAACATCAGCGCCTGCATGTAGGAGCGATATGCGCTGTCAGACAAACGTGGTCGTCGGAATCGTCGATCGGACAGCCACCGATCGGGTAGATGCGCGTCAGTCATCAGCGCGTCACCCCCTGCGGGTATCGTGTTGTCCGCGTGCAATTACCGGGCATCGCAACGCCGACCGCAGTTGGGCAACCAGCTGCGGTCGCCGCGTCTCTGGGGTCGGTCACCGGGCACCACGACCTGCCGGTGGCTCGTAGTCGAATAGCGCTGCTAAGCGCGTGAGCTGGTCGGGGCGTAGGGGCGGCGCCGCAGCGACCTCGGCGGCGATCACCGCGTCCCATTCGGCCTGCTCACTGGCCGTGAATTGGCGGGTCATGCCTCACCGTCGCCAGCTAGGAGCTTCGCGATTGACTCCACCGGCACGCGCACCGCATTGCCAATTTTGACCGCGCGGATCGTCTTGTCCTTGATGCGCCGATCGAGGGTGAAGGTCGAGATCCGTAGTGCCGCGGCGGCTTCCTTGCGGGTCAGCACCGCGTCCAGCATCACGGCAGCGTTGCGCTGCTTGATGTCCTCGTTGGACATGGTTTAGGGGCCTTGCCTTTCGTGAGTCGTCGTCAGGTTTGGCACACCCCCCTTAGGTTCGGTGTGCGGTCACCCGTCTGACGGCCCCTCGCGGGCTAGCCCCTTAATGCGTGACGGTGGAATTCAGTTGTATGCAGGCGACGGTATCAGGTAGCAGCGACGCAGCGCGGTAGCGCTGTCTTCATCGGCGCGTCCCTGTCTGCGCCAATTCCCAACGTAGCGTGCTACTTTCGCTCGAAGTCGACGGTGATCGCCTTCGGATCGAACCGCCCACCGGGCCGATTCAGCGCGTGGATCGTCACCGTCGCCAGGGTGTCGATCACTCCGCGTTGCCGGTCCAGCGGCAGCGCCGCGAACCGCTTCGCCGCGTCGGGCCTCCCAGCCAACGACATGACGTCCGCCGACATGCGCGAGGCCAGCAGCTTGTTCTGTAGCGGCTTCAGCTTCGCCTCCACCCGCTCGATACGCGCGTTCATACGCGCCGCAGTGATCTGCCCGTCGTCGTAATCCGCCTCGGCCTCGCGGATCTGCCCACGCAGCAACTCGATCTGATCGCGCAGGGCCTTGGCGTCGACCGTCGGCCGGGCCAACGTGACGGCGGCGTCGGGTTCCGCCAGCCGCTTGGTGATCGCGTCGACGACCCGCTTGTCGGTCAGTTCGACACCGCGGACGATCTTCATGCAGCCGATCCGCTTGCAGCTGTAGACCGCTCGTTTGCCACCGGTTCTGGTACCCCGCACCCCGGTCCCGATCGGCTTGCCGCACGCGTCGCAGATCGCGATCCCCGACAACAGGTGCTTGCGGCCCGGCGACCGGCCGGTGTGCCGTTTCGGGTCGGCCAGCAGCGTGCACACACCCTCCCAGACGTCGCGGTCAACGATGGCCGGTCGACCCGGCTCCGCGCCCTCGACGATCCCGGCCATGTGGACAGGCTTGCCCTTGGTGCGGGCCTCGGCCTGCGCTGCACGTAGGTCGTAGGTCACCAAACCGGCGTTGCTGGCCCGCGTGAGCACCTGGCGCACCGTCCCGCCCGTCCAACCGCACCCCTTGGCCGTCTTCAACGCTTGCGAATTCCATTGCGCCGCAATCGACCACAACGATGCCCCGTTGAGTAGGTCACGTGACGCGGTGCGGATCGCCTCAGCCTCATGGACGACAATCTCGTTGGCGTCCCAACCAAACACTCTGGCGTTCCACACTTTGCCCGCCTGGGCGCGCTGCTGGTTGGCCCGCTTTTGGCGCGCCGACTTGCGCTCCACCTCGGCCTTCGCCACCGCGCCGGTAATGCGGGCCACCAGCCTGCCGGTGTCGGTTGCCAGGTCGACCTCGCCAGTCACAGTGGCCAGCGCTATGCGGCGCTTGTCGGCCAGTTCGATGAAGTCTTCAAGTTCGCGGGGCTGCCTGTGCAGCCGGTCCAGGTGGTAGCAGACCACGGCTTGGACGGCACCGCCCTCGATGTCTGCAAGCATCCGCGCATAGCCGGACCGATACCCGACGCTGGCCGAGGTGTCGTTGTCGGCGTACTCGATGGTGTCGGTCCAGCCATTGGCTGCGCAGAGCTGCAGGCAGGCGGCGCGCTGGCGTTCAATGGCCAGCTCGTTGTGGTCGCGGTCAAGCGATTGACGCAGGTAGATGGCGGTTTGCGTGGCGGACATAAGTAGTATCTTAGATCAATGACGGTGCCGTCAGGCAGCTGTCTGTCGCGCCAGCCCCAGAAGGTCTTGAGCAAATGATGTTGGCGGCAAAGGCATTTCAAGTTCGAGGCATGGGTGGCACCGCCGTCGCCATACGGAATGGTGTGGTCGATGTCGGTGTGCATTGCCGGGCGGTCGCAGCCGGGAAACCGGCACGTCAAATCCCGGCAGCGGACAAAGTCAGCCAACGCCTGCGACGGGGCGTAGCCGCGCTCGGGGGCCGCATCGATCGGGTGCACGATCGGCCGCAGGCGCGCCGACTCGGCCAGCTCGGCGAGCAACTCCGCCGGGATGAGACCCTCGGCGCCGACCATCGCGCCGGGAGTTGTCGAAGTGCCAGCCACGCTCGCCCGGTCGGCGACCACGTGGATCACCACCGGGCGCGGTGCCGGCGTCGTGCCGGTAGGGCACACCGACCGCCCGCAGCGACACTCCAGCCGCTCGGCGCCGACCGCCAACGCCCCCAACGCGTCGGCACGGCGCTGGTCGCGGGTGCGCGGGTCATCGGCACATACCGCGCCGGCCAACGCATCCAGCCGCGCGTCGAGCGCCATCGCATCGCTGGTGACCATCCTGCCGCCGACTTCGGTGAGACCGTTGCCGCTGCCCCAGATCGAGAATTCCCGCCCAGCCTGGCGCTCCCGGACGCGCCGCACGGCATCACGGTCCGCACGCGCAACGACCCTGTCGATAAACGCCGACAGGCGAGAACGCGTCATCGACGGCCATCGGCTCGCCTTCATGGCAAGCTCGGCGTCCACGGCGGTCATTACCTCGGCATCTTCGATCAGGTCGGTGCGATACACCATCGTCTGGAACATCGCATAGCTGATATCGCCTGCCAGTAGCGCCGCACCGGACTTCGGCAGCCGGTTGCGCATGGCGCGTGAATAGTGCAGATAGCTCGACGCCAACCCCTGGCTGATCCGCAATGCCGCCGCAACCTCCGCACTCACCGCATCCCAGGTATCGGTCCCCCACGACTCGCAGTCGCCAGAAGCCCTCAGCCGCAACACATCCAGCTCGCCGATGGCGGCCAGCCGCTCACCAGCGGACCGGTTTTCCGCCCGCGACGCCGCGCAAAGCCGGTCCACGATGGCGGCAGATGCCGATGTCGTCGGCGGGTGGCACCGCTCGAACATGGCAGCGAACCTCTCGATCACCTCAGGTCGCGAAACGGCGCCGCTGTTATCGAACATACTTTCGATCCTACACGGCTCCACTGACATGCGCGCATCGACGGCGATCCAAGCCGCGTCGGCACCGGCCCGCCCGGGCGGGGGGTCAACGACTCGGGCGGAGACACGCGGCATCGAGCGCGTACCCGCTCCGCCAGAGCAGCAAGTCCGCGCACCCAGCCCGACCCCAGTGACCGCGCCACTGTCGCGGATTGGCGAATCACCAATGCCTGCAATAACATTCGTGATCACGCGAGATCATCCCCGGCAGGCGTACGACGCCAGGACCGAGCAGCGCAGTCAGCGCTGCTGAGTCGCCGAAATACATCGGCCGACCATTGCCCTTGCCCGACCCAGGCCAGCAAACGCGATCACGGAACGCTATCCCACTGCTGTTCGGGTGCATCGGCGTTGCACCAGCGGGTGGACACCCAAGCCCCGGCACCAGGACCGCCGAGAACGGCGAGGCAGCCGCCAAGGTCATTGCTGACCTGGCCGTTGGGCTGGATTGTCCAATGTTGGCTGACCCAATTGGTACAGGGATTGAGCTTCGCCCACAGACTCTCCCCCGGTTGTTGCAGGCACTCCCCGGGAAAGGCCACGCTCTCGATCTCTCGGTCGCCGTTGACATTCCAGCGCTGGAAGTCTGTGCCATTGCAAGGGTTGATCACCACAGGGCTGACCCAGCTGCCACTCGGGGCGTCTAGACAGAAGTCGCCCAATCGGCTTTTCAACTGGACCGGACCGTTGGCGCTCGCCGTGCCGGCGCACAGCACCGCGACGCCAAACACCGAACCCGCGAGGGCAAGGACACGGGTCCGGCGCACGCTGGCTCTCAACACCGGTCCGCGCATCCCGACTCCATAATCACTTGGCGCAGCTTCACTGACCGCACGGCGCAGTACACACCGAAACCACCGCCGCCACAGCAGGTTTGCCACGGGTAACGAGATCCTCACTTTAGCCTGCGTCTAACCACTCCGCATCTGGTGAGGCATTTCCCGCCGGGACTCCGCCGCGTGTGCGCCTACACCGCCGAGGTTCACCGGCCAATCCTGCTACGGACAAAGGGCTTCCGAGTGATCCAACGAGTGCGCTATAGCGCGTAACGCGAATAGCAGGCGTCCATATCACCGCCAACGCCGGCACGGAACGCGGCAATCCGGGTGAACCCGGCCGGCACGCTGATCCCGTCGGCGTCACTGGCCACCATGTGGTTGGTGAGCAGTCCGGAAACGGCTTCGTCGAGGTCACCGGCTGTCAGAATCAGTTGCTGACCGGACGGCAGGTCGATCGGCTCGGCCATCTTGCGGTGTGCAACGCCCGTCAGGCAGGCCGTGCGCAGGGCGGTCCACGGACTCTGCATCGCCAGCCCGCGTTCATGCTGCGCCGCCAGCGCGTATCTCGACATCACGATCGACAATGCGGTGTCATCGCCCTGCGGCAGTGACTGTTCGTCGGTGCCGGCGACCTTTCCCATGGCCGCCAGCGCCGGCAGGTCCACCACGATCGTGTTGCTGGCCGGACAATACGACGCCGGCGGGCTCGGCCTGGCATCTCGACAGCCCGTCGCCTGGTAAGTCAGCGTGGGGGGATTCTTGGGCGAAAAGATTTTGCCCATCAGCTCCATCAGCGTCTTCAGCGTGTCTTCGTTGATCGCTACCTCGCCGGTCTCCTGGTTCCCGCTGCTGTCGACCCGCAGGCCCTTCGGCAGGTCGCCGCGGCGCTGCTCGATCTCGGACTTGTTGATCGCCGCACAAGCCGCGGTACCGCTGAGGAAGCCCATCTGGAAGGCGCTGACACGGTCCAGGGCGGACCCGTGTTCGTCGTCGTTTTCCGACTCCGCGTCCATCACCGGGTCACGGGTGGTGATGATCCCGGCGAGCACATGGTCGAGCCCGTCCGCGGTGCTCAGCGTGAAGCGCGGCGACTCACCCGCGGCCACCCAGTACAAATAGACACCGGCGAAGCAATCCGCTTGTTGCTCACGGACAATGGTGGCGTCGTTGCGGGTCACCAACTTCGCCATCGTCTGCAAGGCATGGCCGAACTCGTGGGCCAACACGCCGGTGACGGAGATGTCGCCGAAATACTTCTCGGCGACGGGCATGAATACGCCGCGATCCCAGGCGATCAGGTTGCAGCGAGAGGTGAAGAACGCGTTGACGAGTTGGTAGGTCTCGTTATGGCAGACCATGGGGCTGTCGGGGTTGTTGGAGTCGTAGGACACCAGCTTGTCGACGGGCTTGAACGTGCCCTTGAGGGCTTCGCTGTAGACCCCTTTCCAGTAATCCTGGATGTCGTTGATCGACAGCAACGACAACTGGTCGATCGGGCCGTTATTGGTGTTGATCACCGTACCGGTGGGCGCGGGGCCATTCAGACGCGGACCGCTGGGACCGTTGGTCGCGGGCAAACCACCCACCCGGAACGGGTCGTTGAGGATCGACAGCGCGCGGCCCTCCACCATGGTGGTACAGCCGGCCACGACCAGCACGGCCCCGAGACCGGCCGCCGCGGCGCGCAGCGATGCGGTCAGCCCGCGAGCGCGCCGCCGACGCGATTGACGCCTTTTCCGACCGCAGTTATCCATGTAATCGACCCCATCCCGACCGGCCTGCACCCAAGGAGTCTCAGTTTAGATCGGTTGGTTGTTGGTCAGTGCGCAAACGATGCAGCGATGCGGCAAAAACTCCGGGTTACGCGTTCGGCCCGAGCAGGCCGGTGCCGCAACGGTTTCTACACTCGGATCAACGCTTGGCTGGCCGCGAACCGGTGCGGCGGCCCAGCCGGCGCGCTCAGCGCTAAGACACCGGTGCGCGATGGCGTTTGTCGTGTGGGGTGACGCCGTTGACGCCCCCGATGGACTGCGCATAGCTGCCCACCGCGAACGCCACTCCCGAGCCCATCACCGCCAATGCCTCCCGGTTGATGTTGTCGATCGTGTCCCGCGCGCTCTGGTAGTTAGGGTCGAACGCGACGCCGGCTTGACCGCCCCAAAGCCGGGCCTGCACAGTGGTTTTCGGTTGCGAAGCGCCGGTGGTAAGGCCGCCGACGGGCACACCCGCGATGAGGAACGGATGGTAATCGGCCCTGGCGCTCAGCGGCATGTCGGCGGGCCGCTTACCGGCCAGGTTCAAGTAGCCGGCCAGGGTGCGTTCGACGGCAGCCGAACCTTCCGGCACATCGGCTGGTGCCACCCCAGCCCCGGGCGGGCCGGACTGGTCACCGTCGTCGGTGAAGAAGCCCGCGTTCGGCGATCCCAGCATGTCGAAGTTCAGGTACATCGCGATGTCGTTGAGCTGTTCGCCATCAAGGCCGAAGAGGTAGTCCATGGCACCGCTGATTCCGGCGCCCCAGAAGGCGAACCGCACCGCATTACTCACCGGCGGCAGCGGCCCCAGCTGCAACGCCGTTTCCAGCACCGCGGCCACCCCGGACCCGCCGTCGTTGATGCCCGGACCCGCGGCCGGGCCGTCGAGATGCGCACCCAGCATGACCACCTCATTCGGTGTCCCGGTTTTGGTCTGCGCCAGCACATTCCGCGATGTGATCTTGACGTTCTCAGTGTCCAGCACCAGCCGCACCGCAGCGGTTGCGCGTCCCAGGGCAGCGGCGCCGTTGGTATCGACCACCGCGACAGGCACGGTGAGCTGGTTGTAGTAGCCGGGGCTGAACAGCGTCGGTGGGCTGCCTTGTCCCTTGGGCTCACTCACCACGATCAGCGCAATGGCACCCTTGGCGAGCGCGCTGTTCTGCTTGTCGACGATCGAACAGCGAGTGTCGTCCACCACGGCTATCGCGCCTTTGGGCAGCGCGGACGGATAGTCGCCGACGGCGCAGCCGGCCGGCTGGGTGGGCCGCACTGGCTGGCCGGTCAGCCCCCCGGGTGGCGTCCGAACCAGTAGCGAGGCCTGATCGACGGGATAGCTGCGGCCGGCAACCGTGAGTGCCGGTTGGCCCTGGGACGCGGTGTACAACCGCTCAAACTGAGGCGTAGAAACCTCAAACCCCTTGGCACGCAAAGCATTCGTCACGTATTCCACGCTGGCGTCGTAACCCGGCGTGCCCGTGGCCCGGTTGCCGTGGTTGGCGTTGGCGATCGCCTGCAGCGCCCGCAGGTGGACGAACATCCCGTCAGCGGTGACCTTGCCGGCCAGCGCACGGCCCAAGTCGGGAGCCGCGGCCGGCGGCGCCGGCTTGGGCGTCGAGCAGGCGGCCAGCAGACAGACCAGCAGCAACGTCGCGGCCAGGCTCCGCATCATGGCTTGACGAGCACGTGACGGGTCCGGTCCTCCATCGGGGGAACACCATTGCGGCCGGTCAGGTCCTGCGCGTACAGGCCCACGGAGTAGGCCACACCGCCACCCTGGATGCCCAGCGCCGTTTTGTCGATATGTTCTAGGGTGTCACCTTTTTGGTGATAGTTGGGATCGAAAGGCTCGTTTGCGGTGCCGCCCCACAGCTGTGCCTGCTCCTCGGTCTTTTTGACCTCCGCGCCGGCGAAGAGCCCGCCGGACGGGATCCCCGCCAGCGTAAACCCGTCGTAGTCGGAACGACCGTCGAACGCGGTGTCCTGCGCGGTCTTGCCGGCCATCTTCAGGTAGGCGGCCAGCACCCGCTCGATTCCGGCCGAGCCTTCCGGCACCACCGGCTGGCCCCGAGTATCCAAGGGCAGCGACTGGTCTCCGTCATAGGTGAAGTACCCGGGATTGGGAGAGGCCAGCATGTCAAAGTTCAGATACAGCGCGATGTTCTTGAGCGCGTCGAGGTTGAGCGACTCGACGTAGTTGCGCGACCCGATCAGCCCCAGCTCCTCGGCACCCCAGAATCCGAACCGCACCGCGTTGCGGACTTGAGGTGAATTGCCCAGTTGCACAGCAGTTTCCAGGACCGCAGCCACTCCGGAGCCGTTGTCGTTGATCCCGGGACCCTCTGCCACGCTGTCCAAATGGGCGCCTGCCATCACCACATCGGTGGTCGACCCGGTTTTGGTCTGGGCAATCACGTTGCGCGCCTTGAAGCTCTGCGTGCGGGCGACGAGCTTGACGGTTGCCGGCCCGGACTTGCCGCGAAGCTGCATGCCCACCGACTTGGTGACACCGACGACCGGGATCTTGACGTCGGTGTTGACCCCCAGGGTGCCGCCCATCGACTGCTCGTCGACGTTGTCGACGATGATCAGCGCCGCCACCCCCTGCTGCGCGGCAACCTCTTGTTTGTGGGCGAACTCGCAGCTGCCCCGGTCCACCAGCGCCACGGCACCCTTGGCGGGGAGTTTGTCGTAGTCGGCAGCGGTGCAGCCCGGGCTGTCGTCTGCGGGCACCGACAACAACGATCCGCTCACCCCGTCCGGGGCGGTGCCAAGGCTGTATTCCAGCGCGTGCGCCTCCACGGTCAGGCCACCAACCGTCACCGACCCCTTCTCCGCGTGGAACACGCGGGCCGAAAACTCGGGTGTCTGAACGTCAAAACCGCTGTTGCGCAAGGTGTTGACGACGTAGTCGACGCTGGCCTCATAGCCCGGGGTGCCCACCGCACGGGTGCCGTTGTTGGCATTGGCGATGTCTTGCAGTTTGGCCAGATGCGCCATCATCGCTTCGGTGTGCACCCGGTTGTGCAATGCTTCGGCGAACTCGGCCGCGGCCGGATTGCCGGTAGGGGTCCGCGGGCAGGTCGACGAACGAACACAACCGACCAGCAGCAAGGCAACGACCACCACCGCGGCCAGCGCCGTGGTCTTTGATTTGTTCGCCATCGCGCCCAGATTAGACCGCGGTTCGGCCGCAGCGCTGCTCGACACCCATCCGATGGGTGATCGGTCCCGACTCAAACGAACTCAAACGAACTCAAACGAACTCAAACGAACTCAAACGAACAAAGCGTTGAACGGTGCCACCGGGATGTTGCGCACCACGAACCAGGCCAGCACCAGCGACAGCGTCACCAGGGCCGCCCAGCGGTTGCGCTGCCAACCGCGTATCCGACGGCCCACCAGGCGACCATAAGTCCACGCCAGGTATGCCCACACCAAGAGCACCACCGCCGCCAGTCCAAGAGCATTGAACCTGGCGGCGGCCAACAGATTGCCGTGCATAAGGCTGTAGAGCATTCGCAGACTGCCACAGCCCGGGCAATCGATTCCCAGCAATGCCTTGGTGGGGCATACCGGCAGCGGACCGTTCGGCGTTGTCGGGTCGCCCACCCAGATGGCGGCGCACACCAGCATGGTGATTGCGGCCACCAGCAGGGGCGCACCCAACCGCAATGGCACCGGCCCTTGGGCGGTCACCATGAACTCGCCTTAGAACATCCCCACGAGCATCGCCGCGTTCGACGTCCCCGCGTTCAGCGCGCCGACCGCCATCAAGATGCCGTAGATGACGATGACGACCACACCTGCGATAGCCGACCACATGCAGAACTTCTTGGCGGCATCGGCGGCCGCCTGAGCCTCTGCGTAACGCCCTTGTGCCCACAGCCCACTGACCTGGGTGGACTTGACGATCGCAACGATCCCAAGCGGCAGACAGCAGAACAACGTCACCAGAATGGACCAGACCAAGTAGTTGTCGGGTTGTTGCCCGGCGGGTGGCTGCTGCGGTGGGTAACCAGGCGGTGGTGGTTGTGTCATGAAGACTCCAGATCAAGAGAAGTTAGCTGGCCTAAAGCGGTGCTTACCATACCCGAGAGCCGTCGCCACGGCACCACCAAATCGCAAAAATCCACGCAGCCGTACGCTGCGCCGAACGGGTCGCGCGCCGCGTCGCAGCATCCTTGGTGGGTACCGACTCGGCCCGGATCACCCCGGCGACAATCGTTTACCGCTGTCACCAGGATCACCCGATGCCAGGCACGTCGACCCAACCTGGACGAAAAGAGCTGGCCGCCTAGCACTTTCCAATTACCGGCATCCGGCCCGGGCGCCACCCGAACATGATCAACCTACGCCTGACACCCAAATTGATGTCAAGACAGACAATTTCCAACGGAACGTGTTGTAGGCCTGCGGCATAGCCGGGTCACGGCGCGTCCACACCGGTCGGCGCAGCACTGTTTTCCGGCGAGCGACACCAATACACTCACCGATGTCGACGCAGCCGCATCGTCGGTCCGATACACCAAGGAGTCAAGGATGTCTCATCTCACCACCGTGCTGCGAGCCGCGACAGCGGCGGCGCTGACGGGTAGCTTCGCCTGCCTGGCTACTGCCACCGCGAATGCCGACCCCACCGGCACTGCGTCCGATGTCAACACACTGGCCGGCTCGGTGTCGAAGGGTTACGGCCTCAACAATTGCACCGCCCAGACGATCACCGGCGCTGAATTGGCGGCGCTGTCGTGCGGACAAAGCCCCGACGCCGCGGGGCCCGCCCTGGCCAAGTACATCCTCTTTGCCAACCCCGACGATATGAACGGCTCATTCAAGGCCAGCATCAAGGACGAAACCCTGACCGCGTGTGGGGACAGCGGCCAGTCGCCGACCACCTGGCGTCAGGGCAGCGCGGGCGCCACGGCCGGACAGGTGGCCTGCGGCACCTATCAGGGTGCCGCCGAAATCATCTGGACCACCGACGCCAAGAACATTCTCAGCTACATCCGCGCCACCAATTCGGACGTCCCGGCCCTCTACCAGTGGTGGCGAACCAACGGCTGACGCTTACAGTTGCGCCGCAACCAATTCCGCCACCGCGCGCATCCCGGTGCCATTGGGGTGCAGCGGCGCCGGGCGCCCCGGTAGCGACACCCCGAAGCGTGCGGGCTTGACCGTCCACGGCTCAGGCGACCACGCGTGGTGATCGCGGCTGGCCGCCGCCGCGCGCACCACGCCACAGCCGGTGATCGCGGCGGCCTCGGCGGTAAGCCGTTCCAGCGTTGCGGCAACGTGGCGGCCGAGTTCGCTGTCCGCCGCGGACAGCGGCGGCGACGGCACGCCCGCCGGGGGCAACAGCGTGAGGTAGTCGACGAAGAAAACCCGCGCCCGCGGCGCCTGCCGTCGTAGCGAACGACCGACATCGCACAGCGAGTCGAAAACCTGGGCCAGGGCCTGATCGCGGGAGTTGTGGTCCAGCAGTTCGGCGATCCACGCGCCAAGCAGCGGCATGCGTCGCGCCGATCGCGGCAACGCCGCGGCCATCAGCAGCGGAACGTAGCCGATGTCGTTGCCGCCAATGGTGACCGTCACCAACGATTCCGAGCCGTCCAGCGCGGTTATCTGGGGCGGCGCGCCCTGCTGGGGATCGCACAGCACGTTGGCGGTGGTGGCGCCGGAGTAGGTGACGTCCACCAACTCGAGGTTGTGCCGTTCGGCGACCAGATGCGGGTAGTTGCGGGCCGATCGGCCGGACCGCCACGGTGCGCCGGCCGCGCGGGGCCGGATGCCCGGGCCGGCGGCCATCGAACTGCCTAGTGCCACATAACGTTTGCCGCGTCCGGTCATAGCTCGGGGCTGGAGGCCTGTGCCCAAAAGCGCTTCGGGATCCTGCCGGCCCGGCGTGCCAGATAACCGGCGGTGACGGCCGCGGCCATCGCAGCCGCCATCGCCGGCGGATCTGCGGCCCGGGTCACGGCGGTGGCCAACAACACGGCGTCACAACCCAACTCCATTGCCAGCGCGGCATCGCTGGCGGTGCCGATGCCAGCATCGAGCACCACGGGGACACCGGCCCGCGCGACGATCATCTCGATGTTGTGCGGGTTGGTGATACCGAGGCCGGTGCCGATCGGCGAGCCCAGCGGCATCACCGCCGCGCAACCGGCGTCCTCGAGCCGGCCGGCCAGCACCGGGTCGTCATTGGTGTAGGGCAGTACCACAAACCCGTCGTCTACCAATTGCTCTGCAGCCCTGACGAGTTCGACTGCATCGGGTAGCAGGGTGCGCTCGTCGGCGATCACCTCCAGCTTGACCCAATTGGTGTCCAGCGCCTCACGGGCCAGTTGCGCGGTCAGCACCGCCTCGGTGGCGCTGCGGCAACCCGCGGTGTTGGGCAACGGGGTGATACCCAGCCGGTTGAGCACGTCGAGCAGACCGGTTCGACCCTCGGCGTCGACGCGGCGGATCGCGACGGTGGTCAGCTCGGTACCCGAGGCGACCAATGCCTCTTCCAGCACAGCAAGGTTCGCCGCCCCGCCAGTGCCCATGATCAGCCGCGAAGCGAAACTGCGGTCGCCGATCGTCAGTTTGTCACCCATCTCAGCCACCCTGCACCGCCGTCACCACCTCGAGTCGAGCACCTTCGGAAAGCGTTGTCGACCAATCAGATCGAGGCAGCACCGCCCAGTCCAGGGCCACCGCGATACCGCGGTCTGGGAAACCGAGCGACCGCAGCAGCGCGGCCACCGTGGTCTGCTCGTCGACCTCCACCTGCTGTTCGTTGACGACGACGATCACGAGCGGGCTCCGGCCATGGCGAGTTGGGACACGATCTGCTCGGCCGTCCACGGCGCCAACAGGAATCCGGATCGGCCATGGCCCGCGGCGACCAGAGTCCGCGCGTCCAGGCGTTGCACGATCGGCAGATTGTCGGGGGTCATCGGGCGCAGCCCGGCGGAGCACTCCGCCAGCTCGTACTCACCCAGGGCCGGCAGCACCGCGCACGCGTCCTCCAGCAGGTCACGCACGCCCGACACCACCGGCGCGGTATCGCGGCCGTGTTCGTACTGGGTGGCACCGACCACCACCCCGTCGGCCCGTGGCACCAGATACACCTGGCGACCATGAACACGTGCCCGGATAACCCTGCACGGCAACGGCATACAGCCCTTCCGCCAGCGCAGCCGCAACACCTCGCCCTTCACCGGGCGCACCGGCAGCCCGGGCCACAATGCGGGGGCGTCAATGCCGTTGGCGATGACCACCGCATCACCCTCGGCGTCGGACAAGGCGGTCACCGGAGCGGCCCAGGCGACTCCGAGCCGCTCACAGTCCAGACCCAGCGCCTCGAGCAACACGCGGTTGTCCACGGCCAGTTCGGTGGGAGCCCGGAAACCGTGCCGGATCCCTTGCGCCAGAAGGGGTTCGACGTCGCGGGCGGCCGACTCCCACACCACCGGGTGCCCCTGCTGCGACAACCAGTCCGCGACGGTACGCAGGTCGGCGACGTCGGCCCGGTCGACGGCCACCACCAGCGACTCGCGGGCGGTGACCACGTGTGCCGGCAGCCCGTCGAGAAAGCCGCCGTCGTGCCACAGCCGCAGCGACTCCAGCCCGAGCCGCAGCAGCCGTTCCTCACCCGGCCAGCCTTCGCTGTGCGGGGCGATCATGCCGCCGGCGACCCACGACGCGCCGTGCTCGCCGCCGCGATGCACCCGCACCGACCATCCGGCCCGGGCGGCCCGGCGCGCCACCGACATACCGATAACGCCGCCGCCGATCACAGCCAGTGACCCCGCCGGTGTGGGTGTTGACATCCTTGCTCCCTTCGCCGGCATGACCCGGATCAGGTGTGACGGTCAGGGCCGGCCCATCGTGCAAGCCGGCTTGCACATTGGCTTGCACATTGGCTTGCACATTGACAGAGCCCACTCTCAGTCCCGCTGGTCACCCGGGACTCCCGTGCCTACAGGGGTTCTTCTGGGTTCCAAACTAGCGCGCTAGCGTCGCAGTGTGCAGTCCCGTCTGGCCCGTCTGGCTCGCTTAGCCGAGGCGAGGCTCTATTTGTGCACCGATGCGCGCCGGGAACGCGGCGACCTGGCCGAGTTCGCCGACGCGGCGCTGGCCGGTGGCGTCGACATCATCCAGCTGCGAGACAAGGGCTCGGCGGCAGAACAGCGCCTCGGCCCGCTGGAGGCACTCGACGAGCTGGCGGCCTGCGAGATCCTCGCCGACGCGGCCCGCCGGCACGGCGCCCTGTTCGCGGTCAACGACCGCGCCGATATTGCCCGCGCCGCCGGTTCCGATGTGCTGCACCTGGGTCAACGCGACCTGCCGTCGAGCGTGGCGCGTCAGATCGCAGGGCCGGGCGTGCTGATCGGGCGGTCCACCCACGACAGCGACCAGGTTGCCGCGGCTGCTACCGGAGATGCCGACTACTTTTGTGTAGGACCCTGCTGGCCCACCCCGACCAAGCCCGGCCGCCCCGCGCCGGGGCTGGACGTGGTGCGCTCGGCCGCGGCGATCGGTGGCGACAGGCCGTGGTTCGCGATCGGCGGTATCGATGCGCAGCGCCTGCCCGACGTGATTGCTGCCGGCGCCCGGCGGATTGTGGTGGTGCGCGCCATCACCGCGGCCGACGACCCGACGGCCGCCGCCCAGCAGCTCAAATCAGCGCTTCTAGCAGCGAGCTGACCCGAGGGCTCAGCTGCGATGGCGCCTGGTCCGCGTCCCCCGGTACGCACCAGACGAAAACCCCGTCCTCGATTACCACCGTGCACGGCAGGCGGTGCCGGCGTTCGTCGCCGTGGCGCAGTGGCACGGTGACCGGGGCGGAGCGCAGCAGCTGCCAGCTGGCGGCGAATCCGGGATGCAGCGGCAGCTCGGTCACGTCGTTCTCGGCAACCCAGCGCAGCTCGGCGCTTTCCCGGTTGGGCACCGTGTGCAGCAACTCATCGGTATCGGCGACGACCGTCGTGTAGGTCCAGGCAGTGCCCCGGGGACGGGCCGTCACCAGGACCGACCGCACGACAAGCCGCTCGGTGGCCAGGCCCGCCTCTTCACGCGCCTCGCGGACTGCGGTCTGTTCCGGAGTCTCATGACTGTCTCGGGCGCCGCCCGGCAGGCCCCAGGTACCGCCCTGATGGCTCCACACCGCTCGATGCTGCAGCAGCACCGCGGGGCCGCCGTCGGGTAGCGGGGCGCGCAGCAGCAGCCCGGCCGAGCCGTATCTGCCCCAGTAGTGGGCGCCGTTGTCGGATATCACCCATCCGTCCCCGTCGCCCTGCACCAATTCAGGATATGCACGCGAAGCCGCCGGGGCCTTCCGGGTATTCGAGGGTGATTAGGGTAATTGGGTCTGCCTCCCACATCTGTCGGCGCATTCTCTTAGAATTCGCTTATCCGGGTTGGTGACTTCGCCGAACTAGCCGAACAAGCCGAACAGATATCGAAAGCTGAGGTCGGAGCAGACGTGACGGTTGAGCTGGCGCACCCGTCGACCGAGCCGCTGGGTTTGCGGTCGCCCGCGGAACCGGCCCATCCGCGCTGGTGGTTTGTCTCGACGACGCCCGGCCGCATCTTGACCATCGGCATCGTGCTGGCGGCTTTGGGTGTGTGCAGCGCGTTCGCTACATCGACGACGATCAACCACCGCCAGCAGGTGCTGACCACCGTGCTGGAACATACCGAGCCACTGTCGTTTGCGGCCGGACGGCTGTACACCACGCTGTCGGTGGCCGACGCCGCAGCAGCCACCGCCTTCATCGCCCAGGCCGAACCCCGCGCCGTCCGGCTGCGCTACGAGCAGGCCATCACCGATGCAGCGGTGGCGGTCACCCGCGCCTCGAGCGGTCTCACCGATGAGTCACTGGTGCAATTGCTGGGGCGCATCAACGCCGAACTGGCGGTCTATACCGGCCTCATCGAGATCGCGCGCACCAACAACCGGGCGGGTAATCCGGTCGGTTCGTCGTACCTGTCCGAAGCATCGGGGCTGATGCAGTCGACGATCCTGCCCGATGCGCAACAGCTGTACCAGGCGACGTCGGAGCGGGTCGACACGGAAACCACCGCATCCACCCAGATCCCGGCGCCGGTGATCCTGGTCGTCACCACCACGGTGGTCTTCGGCGCCTTCTCCCATCGCTGGCTGGCCCGGCGCACCCGCAGACGGATCAATCCAGGTCTTGTCGTCGGTGCGCTCGGTATTCTTGTCATGGTGGTCTGGGTGGGAATCGCGCTGACAATCTCTACGGCGGCCAGCCGTAGCGCCAAAGACACGGCCGCCGAGTCGCTGAAGATCGTCACCAACCTGGCGATCACCGCCCAGCAGGCCCGAGCCGACGAGACACTGTCGCTGATCCGGCGCGGCGACGAAGAGATCCGCAAACAGTCCTTTTACCAGCGTATCGAGGAGATGCACCGCCATCTCGACGAGTACATGAGCCGGCCCAATGCCGTCGACAAATCCGACCTGCAGGGTGCCGACCAGCTGCTGGTCCGCTGGCAGCAGGCCAACGACCGGATCAACTCCTACATTGCGGTCGGCAACTATCGCGCCGCCATTCAGGTCGCGTTGGGCAAGGGCGAGGACGACGCCACGCCCGCGTTCGACAAGCTCGACGAAGCGCTGACCAAAGCGATGGAGCAAAGCCGTAACCGGCTGCGAAACGACGTCCTCAACGCGCGGCGCGGACTGGCCGGCGCCCAGGTGGGCGGCGTGGTCCTCAGCCTGGGCGCCGCCATCGCGGTTGCGCTCGGGCTCTGGCCCAGGCTGAAAGAATATCGGTGATGCGCGGCCTGCCCAGCGTCCGGCGGGCCGCCACCGCGCTCGTCACGGCGATCGTGCTCGCCGGGTGCGGGCACCCCGAATCGCTGAAAGTGGAGGCGACCCCGACTCTTCCGCCACCCACCCCGGTCGGAATGGAAGTGATGCCGCCCAAGCCCCCGCTGCCGCCGGACACGACGAGCGAGAACTGTAACCCGACGGCAAGCCTGCGTCCGTTCCCCACCAAGGCTGAGGCCGACGCCGCGGTCGCCGACATCCGCGCACGCGGCCGGCTGATCGTCGGGCTCGACGTCGGCAGCAACTTGTTCAGCTTCCGAGACCCGATCACCGGGGACATCACCGGCTTCGACGTCGACATCGCCGGCGAGGTGGCGCGCGACATCTTCGGCAGCCCGTCGCGGGTCGAGTACCGGATTCTGTCAGCCGCCGAGCGCATAACCGCGCTGAAGACATCACAGGTCGACATCGTCGTCAAGACCATGACGATCAACTGTGAGCGACGCAAGCTGGTGAACTTCTCCACCGTCTACCTGGACGCCAACCAGCGGATTCTGGCTCCGCGTGACTCGCCGATCTCCAAGGTGTCGGACTTGTCCGGCAAGCGAGTCTGCGTGGCCAGGGGCACCACGTCGCTGCGCCGTATTCAAGAGATCGCACCGCCCCCGGTCATCGTGTCGGTGGTGAACTGGGCCGATTGCCTGGTGGCAATGCAACAGCGGGAGATCGATGCGGTCAGCACCGACGACTCGATTCTGGCCGGGCTGGTGGAAGAAGACCCTTATCTGCACATCGTCGGGCCCGACATGGCCAACCAGCCCTATGGCATCGGGATCAATCTAGACAACACCGGGCTGGTCCGGTTCGTCAACGGCACACTCGAGCGGATCCGCACCGACGGCACTTGGAATACGTTGTACCGCAAGTGGTTATCGGTCCTCGGTCCGGCGCCGGTGCCACCTCAGCCGAGGTATCTGGATTGATGTCCCCCAAGCCCGCTCACAACCACTCAGCCACCGACGATCAGGAAGGCCGAGAAGAGCTGGCACAGGGCACACCGTCGGCCGACGCACAGACCGGTGCGGCCGCCGCCAGCCGGCCACCGGCGACTCAGGCCATTTTCCGTCCTGATTTCGACGATGATGACGACGACCTGTCCATCTCGCTGGGCGCCATAGACACCCAGCCGCAGGAGCGAATGTCGGCCGCAAAGCGAGCGCTGCCGCCGGTCAGGAAGCTGGGCGGCGGCCTGGTGGAGATTCCACGGGTACCCGATATCGATCCGCTCAAGGCCCTGATGACCGACCCGGTAGTTCCCGAGTCGAAGCGGTTCTGCTGGAACTGCGGACGCCCCGTCGGTCGCAGCGGCGCCGAGGGCAAGGGAGCCTCCGAGGGCTGGTGCCCGTACTGCGGCAGCCCGTACTCATTTCTGCCGCAGCTGTGCGCCGGCGACATCATCGCCGGTCAGTACGAGGTCAAGGGCTGTATCGCGCACGGTGGCATGGGCTGGGTGTACCTGGCGCTCGACCACAACGTCAACGACCGTCCGGTGGTGCTCAAAGGCCTGGTTCATTCCGGGGACGCCGAGGCGCAGGCGATCGCGATGGCTGAACGGAAGTTCCTCGCCGAAGTGGTGCACCCGCAGATCGTGCAGATCTTCAACTTCGTCGAACACACCGACCGGCAGGGGGACCCGGTCGGTTACATCGTCATGGAGTACATCGGCGGGCAGTCGCTGCGGCGCGGCCGCGGCGAGAAACTGCCGGTCTCCGAGGCGATCGCCTACATCCTGGAGATCCTGCCGGCGCTGAGCTATCTGCACTCGATCGGCCTCGTCTACAACGACCTGAAGCCGGAAAACATCATGCTCACCGAGGAGCAGCTCAAGCTGATCGATCTGGGTGCGGTGTCGCGGATCAACTCGTTCGGATACCTCTACGGCACTCCCGGCTTCCAGGCGCCCGAGATCGTGCGCACCGGTCCCACCGTGGCCACCGACATCTACACCGTGGGGCGCACCCTAGCGGCACTCACGTTGAACCTGCCCACCCGCAACGGGCGGTACGCCGACGGACTGCCCGACGACGATCCGGTGCTGGCGAAGTACGACTCCTTCGGCCGGTTGCTGCGCCGGGCCATCGACCCCGACCCGCGACGGCGATTTGCCAGCACAGAAGAAATGTCGGCGCAATTGACGGGCGTGTTGCGGGAGGTGGTCGCCGCCGACACCGGGGTGCCCCGGCCCGGGCTGTCGACCATCTTCAGTCCCAGCCGGTCCACCTTCGGCGTGGACCTGCTCGTCGCGCACACCGACGTGTACCTAGACGGCCAGGTGCACGCGGAGAAGCTGACCGCCAAGGAGATCGTGACCGCGCTGCAGGTACCGCTGGTCGACCCGACCGACGTCGCAGCCCCAGTCCTGCAGGCCACGGTGCTTTCGCAGCCGGTGCAGACCCTGGACTCGCTGCGCGCTGCCCGTCACGGCGCCTTGGACGCCGAAGGTGTGGACCTTTCCGAATCGGTCGAACTGCCGCTGATGGAAGTCCGGGCGCTGCTGGACCTCGGTGATGTCGCCAAAGCCACCCGCAAACTCGATGACTTGGCCGAGCGGGTGGGTTGGCGCTGGCGGCTGGTCTGGTACAAGGCGGTCGCTGAGCTGCTCACCGGCGACTACGACTCTGCCATCAAGCATTTCACCGAGGTGCTGGATACTTTTCCGGGCGAACTCGCGCCCAAGCTGGCGCTGGCCGCAACCGCGGAGCTGGCCGGCTACACCGACGAGCACAACTTCTACCAGACGGTGTGGCAGACCAACGACGGCGTGATATCGGCGGCGTTCGGCTTGGCCAGAACCCTTTCGGCCAAGGGTGATCGCGCCGGCGCGGTGCGCACCCTCGACGAAGTACCGCCCAGCTCAAGGCATTTCACCACCGCCCGACTGACCAGTGCGGTCACTTTGCTGTCGGGACGGTCGCAAAGCGAAATCAGCGAGGAACAGATCCGCGACGGCGCCCGGCGTGTGGAGTCGCTGCCGCCGACCGAACCGCGCGTGCTGCAGATTCGGGCGCTGGTGCTCGGCGGCGCGATGGACTGGCTGCAGGACAACCAGGCCAGCACCAACCACATCCTCGGCTTTCCGTTCACCGATCACGGGTTGCGGCTCGGCGTCGAGGCGGCGTTGCGCAGCCTGGCGCGGATCGCGCCCACGCAGCGGCACCGCTACACGTTGGTAGACATGGCCAACAACGTGCGTCCGACTAGCACGTTCTAGCTTGGGGTTCAAGGTGTTTGGGCTTTTGCGCTAGCGTCGGGTGAGTTCGCCGTAGCGTCAGGTGTGCTCGCTGCGGCGTCGAGTGTGCTCGCTGCGGCGTCGAGTGTGCAGCCACGGCGGAAGGATCGCCCAATTACCGCCACGGATGCAATGTCGATGCCATAGACGCACACTGAAAACCAGTACTACACAACCAAACCGCACCCCACCGGCAATAGCTCGCACTTCACGCCGCATCGCCCCGGTAAACCCGCTGCTAAAGCTAAAGAACCAACCTTGATCCGACACCGCGGTAAACCCCTGCGAGAGCTAGACAATCGAACTCCGCTCCGCCATCGCCGCCTGCACGCGCCGCAGGATGTCCGCAGGGCGATCCTCGGCGACCACCCGGATGACGATCCACCCCAGCTGCTCGAGCATCTCGATGCGGCGAATGTCCTTGACATACTGCTGGCGGTCTCGTTGATGATGGTCGCCGTCGTATTCGACGGCGACCATATAGTCTTCCCAGCCAAGGTCGAGATATGCGATCGGCATGCCATCCGCGCCCGATACGGCTATCTGGCTCCGCGGCCGCGGAAATCCGGCATCGATCAGTAGTAGCCGAAGATAGCTTTCCCTGGGTGACTGCGCCCCGGAGTCGACGAGCTCCAACGCGATCTCCAGCTGCCGCACGCCGCGCGCCCCGGGATGATGGGCGGCGACGCACAGCACATCGTCGACCTTGAAACCCGTCGCCAAGGCCAGCGCGTCCAGCCGGACCACAGCTGAGCGGACCGCTCCGCGACGGCCAATGTCGAAGGCGGTGCGCTCGGGTGTGGTGACTGCGCGCCCGTCGACGGTCTGTATTTCTCCGTCGCCTAGAACGTCGCGCCGCGTCAGCACACCGTGCGGCGGCCGGGAGTTTCGACATATCAGCTCTACAGGGAAGTCGTCGGGAATCCACTTGGCGCCGTGCAACGCCGCAGCCGCCGCACCCGCGATTACGGCCGAACCCCGCGACCACAGCCACGCAGCAGCTATCCGCTGTTCCAGCGACACCTGCGCCCGTCGCGACAGGTAGACATTCGGCAATACGGCGCGGTAGTGCGTGCGCAGTTGATGCCGGGTCAATGCTCTACACGCCAGTGCCTCGCTGCCGAGGAACGGCGCTTGCGAATCCCACATGCGGGCAAGATTGGCACGCAGACCGCCAACCGTGATTACCGATTTCCACAAGCTAGGAATCCAGTGTGCTTCCACGGCCGCGAATGAGCGGTTATGGCGGGCGTCACCGCCTGAATCCCTGCGTGGTCTCACGCTGAGAGCCGCCACCGCACGCTCGACGCCAGCGACACCACCGCCGCACATAGCGAAAACACAGCTTCACCCGCCACAGTTATCGCATGGCCGGGCAATCCGCGCGGTGGATCACCACGGCCCGAGTCCTGCGCCGGGCCGGGTTCGGGGTGAGCGGCCGCGAGGTGGATGCGGTGGCCGGTCAAGACTGGGCGGCCCGCCTCGACGACATCCTGGCCGCCGACCCCGATGCCGACCCGGGCGCGCGAGAAACCCCGATGCCGGTACTGCCCGCGCCGCGGCCCCCGGGCAAGAAGGCGACACCGGCGATGCGCGAAGACTTCAAGCGCGAGCTGGCCGAGCAACAGGCCGGGCTGACCGGATGGTGGCTGCGCCGCATGGTCGCCGTCCGCCAGCCGCTACGCGAGAAGCTGACCCTGTTGTGGCACAACCACTTTGCCACTTCGGCGCGAAAGGTCCGGGTCCCGGCATATCTGGCGGCGCAAAACCAGAAGCTGCGCACCCTGGCACTGGACGACTTCCGCACGCTGGCCTATGCCATGCTCACCGACGCCGCGATGCTGCGCTGGCTGGACGGGCAGAGCAATACCGCCAAGGCCGCCAACGAGAACCTGGCTCGGGAGTTCATGGAGCTGTTCGCGCTGGGCCACGGCAACGGCTACACCGAGGACGACGTACGCGACGGTGCTCGCGCCCTGACCGGATGGGTAATCGGCACCGACGGCCACACCATGATGCTTCCCAGGCGCCACGACTTCACCGCCAAGACGCTGTTCGGGGTCACCAGCAACTTCGACGCCGCCGGGTTCTGCGGCGCCGTGCTCGCCCAGCCGAAGTCCGCGCAGCACGTCGCGGGCCGGTTGTGGCAGCAGCTGGCCGCCGACGAACCGCCGCCCCCGGCGGTGCTCGACCGGCTGGTCAGCGCCTACGGCGCCACGCGCGACCTGCGCGCCCTCACCCGCGCCGTCCTCACCGACGAGGAGTTCACCAGCGGCCGGGCAACGGTCGTCACCACTCCGGTCGAATGGCTGGTAGGCGTCATCCGGTCGCTTCGGGTCCCCGTCGACAACCACCTCAAACTGATCGAGACGACACTCAAGGTGCTGGGACAGCGGCCATTCTTTCCGCCGGACGTCGGCGGCTGGCCGAAGGGCCAGGTGTGGCTGTCCACCGCGTCCGCCGGGACGCGACTGCGCACCGCCCTCCACCTGGCAAACACGGCCGACCTGTCAACAGTCGAAAACACCGCGGCGCAAGACCGGATCGATGCCGTGGGCTACCTGATCGGCGTGGGCGCATGGTCGGACCGCAGCGCCCGTGCGCTGGCCCCGCTGGTACGCCGACCGCCCCAGTTGGTCGCCGCCGCCGTCAACACACCGGAGTACCTGACGTCATGATCAACCGCCGCAGATTCCTGATCGCCAGTGCCGGCGCCGGCGCGGCCGGTCTGCTCTCCGGAGCGGTGGCGGTCAGCTGGCGCGATCTGCAGCACGCGGCCCACGACCGTCCGCTGCCCGACGACGCCGGCGTGCTGGTCATCGTCACGCTCTACGGCGGCAACGACGGGATCAACACCGTAATTCCCTACGCCGACAACGCATATCACGACGCACGTCCCGAACTCGCCTACACTGCAGGCGATGTCGTGCAGCTGGACGCGCAGCTGGGACTCAACCCGGGACTGCGCGGTCTGGCCTAACTTTGGCAGCAACGGCAACTGGCGATCGTGCGCGGCGTTGGCTACCCGAAGCCCGACCACAGCCACTTTCGCTCCATGGACATCTGGCAGACCGCATCGCCGGCCGAACCGGCTTCGACGGGCTGGATCGGCCGCTGGCTCGACGCCACCGGAGACGACCCGCTGCGGGCAGTCAACATCGGCGCCGTCTTGCCCCCGCTGGCGGTTGGCGAAAAGCGCACCGCCGCGGCGCTTTCGACCAACCCAGCAACGCAGGCCCCCGGCAGGTTCGACGCGACGATGAAGGCGCTGAGTGCGACCGACCCGGACGACACCCCGGCGATGGCGGCGGTTTCCAGGTCCTATCGCGACGCGCGCACCACCGACGCGGCGTTCGCGTCCATCAAGACGGACGGCGCCCATAATTCGCTGGCCACCCAGCTGAACATGGTGGCCGCGGCGGTCAAGGCGCGGGTGCCGGCCCGCGTTTACACCGTGCAGCTCGGCGGATTCGACACCCACGCCGACGAACGCGACACACAGCAGCGGCTGTTGCAGACTTTCGACGAAGCCGTCACCGGGTTCTTGCGGAAGATGGCCGGTGATCGCTGCGGCCGCAATGTCGTCGTACTGGCGTATTCGGAGTTCGGCCGCAGGGTGGCTGCCAACGCTTCGCAGGGCACCGATCACGGCACGGCCGGGCCGGTATTCGTCGCGGGGGTCCCCGTCAACGGCGGTTACTACGGCGACCAGCCCAGTCTCACCGACCTAGACCGCGGAGACCTCAAGTTCACCACCGACTTTCGCGACATCTACCACGAGCTGCTGGTGCATACGCTGGCAACCGACCCGACACCATCAGTCGGAACCGGCCCGACCAGCCTGGGTTTCCTGTAAGCAGTCCCGGGCGATTGCCAATTCCTCGTTGGTGGGGATCACCAGTACCGCAATCGGCGAGCCGTCCGTCGAGATCTGCCGGGGCCAGCCCGCCGGAGCAGCGTTGCGCCCCGCGTCGAGTTCGAGGCCCAGCTCACCCATTCCGGCCAACGCGTCACGACGTACCGCGGCATCGTGCTCGCCGATGCCCGCGGTGAAGGTCAGCGCGTCGGTGTGGCCGAGCACGGCCAGGTAAGCACCGATGTACTTGCGTAACCGGTGGATGAATACGTCGTAAGCCAATCTTGATGCGAGGTCGCCCTGTTCGATCAACTGGTGCAACCGCCGGAAGTCGCGTTCACCGGCCAGTCCCAAGATCCCGGAACGGTGGTTGAGCATCGACTCGATCTCGTCCACACCCATGTTCGCGGTGCGCCACAGGTACCACATGATGCTCGGGTCGACGTCACCGCTGCGGGTACCCATCACCAGACCCTCCAGGGGAGTGAGGCCCATGGAGGTGTCGACCGGGCGGCCGGCCGCGATCGCCGACGCCGACGCACCGTTACCCAGATGCAGCACAATCTGATTCAGCGTCTCCACCGGCCGGCCCAGGAAGGCGGCGGCCTGCTCACTGACGTAGCGATGCGACGTGCCGTGAAATCCGTAACGACGGATCTGCCACGCCTCGGCCAACTCGCGGTCGATGGCGTAGGTCGCCGCCGCGGCGGGCAGGTCATGGAAGAACGCCGTGTCGAACACCGCGACGTGCGGGATATCGCCGAGCATGGTGCGCGCCACCTTGATGCACAGCACCGCGGGCGGGTTGTGCAGCGGAGCCAACACCGACAGTTCCTCGAGCCGGGCCACCACCGCATCGTCGAGAACCGTCGGCCGGTGAAAGTCCTTGCCGCCGTGCACTACCCGATGCCCGACGGCCATCAGGCCACAGGTCGCCACGTCAATGCCGTCCTCGGACAGCATGTCGAAAGCACGCCGCAGCGCGGCGTCGTGATCGCGGACCGAGGACGACGCTTCGCCGATCCGCTCGATGTTGCCCGCCGCTTTAGACATACCCGACACGGGATCGATCAACTGGAACTTCAGCGACGACGAGCCCGAGTTGAGCACCAGCACCAGGCGACTACCTGGCATCGCCGATGCCCTGCGCCTGGATCGCGGTAATGGCAACCGTGTTGACGATGTCCTCGATCAGCGCCCCGCGCGACAAATCGTTCACCGGCTTGTGCAGGCCCTGCAGCACCGGGCCGATCGCGATGGCTCCCGCCGAACGCTGCACCGCCTTGTAGGTGTTGTTGCCGGTGTTGAGGTCGGGAAAGATCAACACCGTCGCCCGTCCGGCCACCGGCGAATCATGCATCTTGGCGGCCGCGACCGCGGGGTCGACTGCGGCGTCGTATTGGATGGGCCCCTCGACCAGCAGCTGCGGCTCGCGTGAGCGCACCAACTCCGTAGCCTCCCTGACCTTTTCGACGTCAGCACCGGTCCCCGACGCCCCGGTGGAGTAGGACAGCATCGCCACCCGCGGTTCGATGCCGAATTGTGCGGCGGTGCGCGCCGAGCAGATCGCGATATCGGCCAACTGCTCGGGCGTCGGGTTCGGCACGATCGCGCAGTCGCCGTAGGCCAACACCCGATCGGGCAGGCACATCAGAAAGATGCTGGACACCGTCAAGATACCTGGGGCCGTTCTGATGATTTCCAGGGCGGGACGAACGGTGTGCGCGGTGGTATGGGCAGCTCCGGACACCATGCCGTCGACGTGAGAATTGTAAACCAGCATGGTGCCGAAATACGATACGTCACACATGATTTCACGTGCCAGCTCGGCGGTGATGCCGTGCGACTTCCGCAATTCGGCATATTGCTCGGCGAAGCGGTCGCACAGCGGGCTGGTACGCGGGTCGAGCACCTTTGCCTGGCCCAGATCCACGCCGAGTTCGGCTGCGCGCGCCCGGATCCGGGCCTCGTCGCCCAGAATCGTCAGCTCGGCGATGCCGCGTTGCAGCAGGCGGCCGGCGGACTTGAGGATGCGGTCGTCGTCCCCCTCGGGAAGCACGATGTGTTTGCGGTTCGAACGCGCGCGTTGCTGCAAGCCATAGGTGAACATCTGCGGTGTTGTCACGGTCGGGATCGGAATGGCAAGGTGGGTCATCAAATCGGCGGTATCGACGTGGCGGTCCATCAGCTCCAGCGCGGTGTCGATCTTGCGCTGCGAGGTTGCGGTGAGCCGGCCGCGGGCCGCCGCGGCGGCGCCGGCGGTCTCGTAGGTACCCAATGTGGTGGCGATGATCGGCAACCTCAGCCGCAGCCCCGACACTAGCGCCGCGATCGACGGATGCAATTCGAAACCGCCGTTGATCACGATGCATGACAGCGACGGAAACCCTTCGGCCGCATGGGCGCTGGCGACGGCGAGCACCACGTCCGAGCGGTCGCCCGGCGTGATCACCGCCATGCCGTCGCGTAGCCGCTCCAGCACGTGATCGGCGGTCATTCCGGCCACCAGCACGTCCATCACCTCGCGATTGCGCAGCGGCGCCTCACCGCTGATCGCCGTCCCGTCGACGGCCCTTTCCAATTCGGCCACCGTCGGCGCCGACAGCAGCGGCTCCTCGGGCAGCGCGTAGCTTGGCGGACCGACGATGCGTAGCGCTTCGCGGATGGCCGCCAATTCCGCGGGCCCGCAACGGTTGGCCACCACCGCCGCGGTGTGTGCGTGGTGGGCCGACAGCTCGGCCAGACACACCCCGACGACGCTGACCACCTGGTCGGCGGTACGGCCTTTGGCGTTGACCGCCAACAACACCGGCACGCCGAGGTTGACCGCGATCCGGGCGTTGACCGACAGTTCGGTGGGGGTGGCGACGTCGGTGTAGTCGCTGCCGACGATCACCACCGCGTCGCACTTGTGCGCCATCGCGTGATACGCGGCGACGATGTCGGTGATCGCGGTGTCGGTGTCAACATGCAGCTGGTGGTAGGTCACGCCCACGCATTGCTCGTAGGGCAGGCCCGCGGTGGTGTGCTCCAACAGCAACTCCAGGAGGTAGTCACGCGCCCCGGATGCTCGCGTAAGTGGCCGGAACACGCCCACTTTGGCAACCGTTGCCGTCAACCGGTGCAGGATTCCCAGCGCAATGGTCGCCTTGCCGCTTGCCGGTTCGGGCGCGGCGATGTAGATCGCAGTGGCACCCGGGGAGCTCGGGGACACCGGCCGTTCAGCCCAGCCGTCGCAGCCGCGGCGCCAGGTCCGTTTCGAAGAGCTGCAGGAACCGGAGCTGGTCGTGCCCGGGCGCGTGGAATACCAGGTGGTTGAGGCCCCATGTCACGTACTGGCCCACCTGTTCCACGGCTTCGTCCGGGTCGGACGCCACGATCCAGCGCTTGGCGATCTGTTCGATCGGCAGGGCGTCGGCGGCCTTCTCCATCTCGATCGGGTCGTCGATGCTGTGCTTCTGTTCGGCGGTCAGCGACAGCGGCGCCCAGAACCGGGTGTTCTGCAAAGCCAGCTCGGGATCAGGGTCGTAGGAGATCTTGATTTCGATCATCTTGTCGATGTCGTCGGCGTTGCGGTTGGCCGCGGCCGCCCCTTCCAAGACGCCCGGGACCAGCTTTTCGGTGTAGAGCTCTGCGCCCTTGCCCGACGTGCAGATGAAGCCGTCGCCGGCGCGGCCGGCGTATTTGGCCACCGCCGGACCGCCTGCGGCGATGTACACCGGCACGCCGCCCAGGGGCACGTCGTAGATGGAGGCGCCCTTGAGCCGGTAGTAGTCGCCGTCGAAATCCACGCGGTCGCCGCGCCACAGTTCTCGCATCAGCCGCACCGATTCGCGCAGCCGGGCGAAGCGTTCCTTGAAATCAGGCCAGGCTCCTTGGTATCCGGTGGCGATCTCGTTCAGCGCCTCGCCGGTGCCCACACCCAGGAACACGCGGTCCGGATACAGACAAGCCATGGTGGCGAAGGCCTGCGCTATGACGGCGGGGTTGTAGCGGAAGGTCGGGGTGAGCACCGAGGTACCCAGCAGCACCCGCTTGGTGCGCTCGCCGACGGCGGTCATCCAGGACAACGAGAACGGCGCGTGCCCGCCCTTGTGGCGCCAGGGCTGGAAATGGTCACTGACCGTCGCGCTGTCCATGCCGTGCGCCTCTGCGGCGACGCCGAGTTCGACGAGCTCACGCGGGGCGAATTGTTCAGCCGACGCCTTGTATCCGAGTTTGAGTTCAGCCACCAGTTCTTTCTACTCCTGGACTTCCTGCTCCTAGACTCGCGGGCATGGCGGAGCTTGTTCAGGTCACCGAAAAGGTTCACCTTGCCCATGGCCATGCGGTGAACTGGGTGCTGGTCGCCGACGACACCGGGGTGATGTTGATCGACGCCGGTTATCCCGGCGACCGCGAGGAGGTGCTGGCGTCGCTGCGGCTGCTGGGCTACGAACCCGGAGATGTCCGCGCGATTCTGCTGACCCACGCGCACATCGACCACCTGGGCAGCGCGATCTGGTTCGCGCGTGAGCAGCACACGCCGGTGTACTGCCACGCCGACGAGGTGGGCCACGCCAAACGGGAGTACCTGGAGCAGGTGTCGCTCCTGGATATCGGGTTGCGCATCTGGCGGCCCCGCTGGGCGGTGTGGACGGTCCATGTGGCGCGCAGCGGCGGCCTGGTCCGCGACGGAATCCCGACCGCACAGCCGCTGACCGCCGAGGTGGCCGCGCAGTTGCCGGGCCACCCGATGGCCGTTTTCACTCCCGGCCATACGAACGGGCATTGCTCGTATCTGGTGGACGGTGTGCTGGCCAGTGGTGATGCTCTGATCACCGGCCACCCGCTGCTGCGCCGCGACGGTCCGCAACTGCTGCCCGCGATTTTCAGCGACAGCCAGCAGAACTGCATCCGCAGCCTGTCCGCGCTGGCCCTGCTGGAAACCGAGATTCTGGCGCCCGGCCACGGCGCCCTGTGGCGCGGCCCGATCCGGGAGGCCACCGAAGAGGCTCTGACACGCGCTGGTGTGAAGGCGCCGAGCCGGGAGAAGTGACGTGACTGACGCACGTATCGAAGAGATGGCACCCGGCGACGGTGAGAACTTGTTCTGGACGCTGGCACAGCATCTGCTCGCCCAGGCGGAAGTTTCCCGCTCGACGATGATGGGACTGCCGTGCTTGCGGGTGAATGGTGCCTTCTTCGCCAGCTGCGACCGAAAGACCGGCGAATTGCTGGTGAAGCTACCCGCGGCACGAGTCGCCGAGCTGATCGCCGCCGGACAGGCCGAACCCTTCGCGCCGGCGGGGCGCCGGTTTCGCGAATGGGCAGCCGTGCCGACGGCGCGCAGCGGCAGCTGGAAACCGCTGTTGCAAGATGCTTTAGCGTTCGTCGGGGGCCAACCCTGATGCGCGCATTTCGGTTTCCCCTGGGCACCGTGGACTTTCTGACCGAATTGCGCGCTCACAACGAGAAAAGTTGGTTTGATGCCCATCGCGGTCGTTACGAGGCCGACTACCTCGAGCCGGCGAAGGCGTTTGTCGAGGCGATCGGAACAGAGCTGGGTGATCTGGTGCCCGGCATTCATGCGGAGCCATGGTTACGAGGCTCGATATTCCGGATCAACCGGGATGTCCGGTTCAGCCGCGACAAGCGACCTTATAAGGACCATTTGGACTTTTGGTTCTGGGAAGGGGAGCGCACGACGGCGGTGGGCGGCTTGTTCCTGCGGGTGTCGCCGGACGGCATACTCGTCGGGGCCGGCGCGCACGGGTTTGACAGCAGGCAGCTGAATTCATATCGCAACGCCGTCACCGCGGCCGCGCCTGGGGCGGAGTTGGCCGCGGTCGTGTCTGACCTGGAAGCAGCCGGATACGAGATCGGCGGGCAAACGTTCAAGCGGGTGCCGCGCGGCTTCACCGCCACCGAGGCCACCGAACGCCTGCTCCGTCACTCCGCGCTCTACGTCCATAGCGAGCTGCCGGCGGATGCCGCCAGTTCAGGCGGTTTCATCGACGCGGTGCTGGCCGATTGGCGGACCTTCCTTGGCCTGTACACGTGGCTCACCGGACACGTCTAGCAAGCCGAGGACTCGGCGCCCTGGCCGACCAGGCGATGCTGCCGAAGTCATTCGGCGCCCCGGGATGGGACGGTTGGCCAGTTCGCAGGGTACGAACACGAGAACCCGCGCACGTCATTGAAACATGCCGGCGCAGTGGGCACGAGCAACAAGCAGCACGTGCCGGCCGGTTGAACGAAGCACGCAACCACAACATCGCCGCGCACGGCGTCGCCTTGAACCCTGGCTTAACTCGGCACCCGGTTCGCACCACTCAACCCTGCTCAAGAAATCTCGAGAAATGCGTTATTTTACCACCACGAGCCGGCGGACAACTTCCGTAGCAAACCAGGACGCGGCGATAGGGCCATGACCAACTGAGAACCCCGCCGCTTGCCCATAGCCAGGCCAGGAACGTTTCTACCGCACGCACGAATGCAGACCCGAAATCCAATCGCTGATTGCGGCAGCGGTCGACAGGTGCCGAATCCGTCACGGCGAGGCCTTGATTCGCTCGAATCTGTCCGCGGTGTACAGCTTCATGCAGGCGGTGCGGCTGATCTTGCCGCTAGTGGTCTTCGGGATGGTGCCGGGCCCCACCAACAGCAGATCGGCGATCCGTAGGCCATGCGATCTGGACACCGCCGCCATGACGCTTTTCTTCATGGTCGACACGTCCAACTCGGCTGATTGATCGGCGGCCGCAGCGACCTTCAGCTCGGCCACGACGACCAGGCGCTCGCCCGCGTCGTCGAGCAGTGAAAATGCGGCTACTCTGCCGCCGGTGAAATCCTTGACGGTGCTTTCGATGTCATCCGGATAGTGATTTGCACCGTTTTGGATGACCAGGTCCTTGATGCGCCCGACGATAAAGAGGCTGTCCTCCAGCATGAACCCCATGTCCCCGGTCCGCAGCCATGGCGCGTTCGGAGTGTCGGCATGCGCCTGGCGCAGGACCGCACGAAATTGCTCCCGGTTCGCCGTCTCGTCCGCATTGTGATAGCCGCGCGAGATCTTCCGGCCGCGCACCCAAATCTCGCCGACCTCACCCGGACCCAACTCGGTACGCGAGTCGGGATCCACAATTCTGAGCAGTGGCTCGTCGCCCGAGTTGTGGTAGCGCAGCAACCGCGTGCTGCGCTCGGTTTCCGCATTCCTTAACGCTGCGTGCCCGCGGGTCAGGCTTTGCGCATCGAAGTCAACGCACTGCGGCGGTGTTCCCGCTTTGGTGGTCGCGACGAATACCGCCGCTTCGGCCAGGCCGTACGACGGCCTAACCGCCTCCGGCCGAAGACCATAGGGACGAAACCGGTTCAGGAAGTTGCGCAAAGTGGTCGGCTGCACACGCTCGGCACCGCTGATGATGGTATGCACGCCGGCTAGATCACGACCCACCATATCCGCGTCAGAAATCCTTGCTGCCGCGAGATCGAAAGCAAAATTCGGCGCAGCAGAAAACGGCGCCTTGTGGCTTGCGAGAAGCCTGATCCAGCGCGCTGGTCTACGGATAAATGAATCTGGGCTAATGAGGGTACACGGACATCCCGTCAGCAACGGGAAGAAGATGCCAAGCACCAATCCCATGTCATGATAAAGCGGCAACCACGATACTACCGAACCGGGCAGCGCGGTGCGTTCATTCTTTTCCGGGAAATAATCACGAAGGACGTGTTCGAGATTTCTCTCGACATTGTTCAGAGTTAGCACCACGCCGCGGGGGGCCGCTGTCGACCCGAATGTGTACTGCAGATAGGAGCTGCTGCCCGGCGGCCGGCAATCATGAATATCGACGTCATCGTTCGTCAACGGGTAGAGATCAGCCAATGCGTCCACCGCGAGGATCGGTTCAACTCGGGACCGCCCATAGGCGGCCAGCGTCGACCTGACCGCTTGTTCGGCTTCCGATGTTGTCAGCACAATCTCGGCAGCGCAGTCGAGCAAAGCCAGCCCGGTCCGCTTGTCTTGCACGGTCCCCTGCGGTTCTGGTAGCGGAACAGGCGTCCAGCCTGCGCAAAGGGACGCCAGAAAGCCAACCACGTAATCCAGACCCGGTGGTGCGGATATCGCGGCAGACCGCCGTTGTTCGGCGCGCTTGTTCAAACCTGTCAGATAGGCCGCCAAACCGGTGGTCCGGCTATGCAATTGCCGCCAGGTCAGCTTGGCCATGCGCGCGGCGCCGCGCGCGTCGTAATCGACAAACACGAAAGCGTCATTGTCGGGAGTGGCAATCGCCCGTTCCCGCAACACCGAGATAATAGTCATGAGAATGGGCTTCCTTCATTCATGATCAATTGGTGCGGCGAGCGTGCCAGCTCTTCCGAGGAGACCATCGGCGTCCGATAAATGAGCGACAGGTTTGTAACAATGTCCAGCATCGTCATTTACACCTGCCGCGCTTCGATAATCCGGCACCTACTGGAATAACCTGGTCAACCGGAGCAATTGTTCTATTATCCACGGCCCAGGTTTATCGGCCGGACCCGCCGAGCTGTATCGTACATCCGGGTATACGGGTAGGGAAGTGCCTGCCAGCGGAGCAATTGCTCCAATAGTTTGATCCCGTAATCCCTCTGAAAAGATGCCTCCGCGGTGTACCCTCTGAGCTCGGCGTGCAGGTTGTGAGCGGGTTTATCGGAGCAATTGTTCCGCGGCCCGTAGCCGTGCTTTTATGTTGAAATCGCAACGGAAAGAGGCGATCATTGTTACTCAGCTTTTCGCTTTATGCGGGCCGCCGCCCCCCGCGCACGATATGGTTTGGCCGCACACCGTCGGCGCCGCAATCGACGGGGGGTTGCCCGCAGCCGCGACCTCCCGGCGGAACCGGCCGGACGGCGGCGACGCCGAAGCGATGATCCGTGGCGCACGCACGGTCGACGTCAATCACGCCCACATCAGCTGCGCGGCGAAGTCCGCATGAGCACCCGGAGACGCACGCGATACCGCGCTGCCGCCGGGCCGGCCATCCGAAGATGGTCGCTGCCCATCATGCTGTTCTGGGTGGCGTTGACGGTCACGGTGAATATCGTTGCGCCCCAACTGCAACAGGTCGCCAAAGCGCACTCGGTGACCCTCGGCTCCCGCGACGCACCGTCGCTGATCGCCATGAAGCGCATCGGCCGGAATTTCCAGCAGTTCGATTCCGACACCACGGCCATGGTGGTGCTAGAGACTCAGAGCGGGCTCGACGATGACGCACACCGGTTTTACAACGTTCTGATCGACCAGCTGTCCCGGGACAAGGCCCACATCGAATACGTCGAAAACTTCTGGGGAGACAGCCTTACCGCGGCGAGCGCGCGAAGTGCCGACGGCAAGGCCGCATATGTGGAGCTGTATCTCGCGGGCGATCAGGGGGGTTGGCGGGCCAACGAATCCGTCGAAGCGGTTCGACGCATCGTCGACAGCGTGCCGGCGCCACCGGGCGTCGCGGCCTATGTGACGGGCCCCGGTCCGCTGGGCACCGATCGAGTGAGCTACGGCGACCGTAGCCTGCAGAAGATCACGGCCATCAGCATTGCGGTGATCGCAATACTGCTGCTATTGACCTATCGGTCAGTGGTCACCGCTGTCGGTACCCTGCTCATCGTCGGTATCGAACTACTTGCGGTCCGCGGCATTACCAGTGTCCTGGCCATCAACGGCGTCGTGGGACTGTCCACTTTCACCGTCAATGTGCTGGTGGCGTTGACTATCGCCGCCGCTACTGATTACGTCGTCTTTCTCGTGGGCCGCTATCAGGAAGGGCGCACAGCCGGCCAGTCCCGAGAAGCTGCGTACCACATGATGTTTCGTGGTACAGCGCACGTGGTCTTGGGATCGGGCCTGACCGTCGCCGGGGCGATGTATTGCCTGAGCTTTACCAGGCTTCCCTACTTCAACACCCTCACGGCCCCCTGCGCGCTTGGTCTGATCGTGGTGATTCTGGCCTCCCTCACCCTGGCGCCGGCCGTGATCGGCACAGCTGGCCGATTCGGCGCGTTCGAGCCTCGGCACAGGACAACAACGCGGCGCTGGCGCCGCATTGGCACCGCTGTTGTCCGATGGCCTGGTCCCGTCCTCACCGCAGCCACGCTGGTGGCTATGCTCGGAATCCTTGCCCTGCCGGGATATCGGACCGGTTACAACGAGCGCTACTACATCCCCGGCGAAGCACCGTCCAATGTCGGCTACCGCGCGTCGGACCGCCACTTTTCACAGGCCCGAATGGAACCAGACGTCCTGCTGATCGAGACCGATCACGACCTACGTAACCCCACGGACATGCTCACGCTGGAACGAATCGCAAAGGGAGTGTTCCATATTCCCGGGGTTGCTATGGTGCAGAGCATTACCCGACCGTTGGGCTCCACGATCGACCACAGCTCCATACCGTTTCAGATGAGCTTCCAAAGCGCGGTGGCGATCGAAAACCTGCAGGATCTCAAAGAACGCGTGGCGGATCTGTCCAGGATCACCGACGAGCTGCAACACATGATCGACATCACCAAGCGCACCGAAGCTTTGACGCGACAACTTAGCGATATCACCCACGACATGGCTGATCACGCTGAACACATGCAGGCCAGCAGTGACGAATTGCGGGACCGACTAGCCGATTTCGACGACTCATGGCGCTCGATTCGCAGCTACTTCTACTGGGAGCGTCATTGCTTCGACATTCCGGTCTGCTGGTCGCTGCGGTCCCTTTTCGACAGCATCGATGACGTCGACCGACTCAGCGAAGATATCGGAAACTTCACACATGACCTTGCCCGGGGTGACACCGTACAGCCGCCGCTACTTGCCCAGTTGCCGACGATGATCGCCGCAATGGAGACCGTCAAAACCATTGCCCTGACGATGACCAGCTCGTTCTCCGGCCTGATCAATCAGATGGAAAGCCTCACCCGAAATTCGACCGCGATGGGCATGGCGTTCGACGCTTCCAACAATGACGACACGTTCTACCTGCCGCCGGAAGCCTTCGAGAATCGGGACTTCCAAAGAGGTTTGAGGCTGTTCCTGTCTCCCGACGGCAAGTCGGCGAGGTTCGTCATCACCCACAAGGGAGATCCCGCCAGTCCTGAAGGCATCGCCCAGGTCGACCCCATCACCCGGGCTGCCGAAGAGGCCGTGAAGGGAACCCCTCTGGCAAGCGCCAATATTCACCTGGCTGGCACCGCGGCCACCTTCAAAGATATCCACGTCGGCACCGTCTACGACCTCATCATCGCCATCGTCGCGTCGCTGTCGCTGGTCTTCATCGTCATGTTGGCCATTACCAGAAGCGTGGTCGCCGCCGCGGTCATCGTGATGTTGGCCGTCGGCTCGGACTACAACCTGCTGCTGGTCTCGCGATTCCAAGAGGAAATGGGGGCGGGTCTCAAGACCGGCATGATCCGGTCCTTGGCCAGCACGGGCAAGGTGGTCACCACCGCCGGGCTGGTGTTCGCCTGCACTATGGGTTCGATGGTGACCAGCGATCTGCGGGTCGTTAGCCAAATCGGCACCACGATAATGATCGGGCTGTTGTTCGACACCCTCGTCGTGCGCTCGTTCATGACCCCCGCGATCGCGACCCTGCTGGGTCGCTGGTTCTGGTGGCCGCGTCAGGTGCACCGCTCACGGCGGCAGCCCGAGGTGGTCGCGCGGTGTCAGGCTGACGTGCTCGGTGCGCAACACGCCGCGCTGCTGCAGTAGCGGCACCAGGCTGCGCCGGTCGCACGAGCCGGCCCACACGGAGCGGTCGATCTGCTGGGCGATATGCGTTGGGGTGCCGGAGAAATGCCGACGGCTGCTCACGGCGATGACCCGTGCCCTGGATCGATTGCCACGGTGGCTACCGCCGGAACCCAGCGCAGCTCACCGGCCGGTGGAGCGGCCGCCCTGTGCCGGGCGGCCGCTCCACCGGTGGCTTCACTCAGCCAGGTCACCGGTGACGAAGAAGGCGCTCGCGCACGTCATCTCAACTTCGCCGAACAGGAGCTCGTAAGCCACGTAGATCACCTCCTCTCCGGGTCAGCGGACAGCGGCCGGTAACGACGTGACTTGCAGCCATCGCGTCGAGTCAGGCGCGGCGGTGGTCAGGCCCAGCCCTGCCGCCATCAGTTCGTCACGTATCGTCGCGACGCTGACTCGTTGCAGGACCAGCGATTGGCGCCACAATTGGCCGTCGGCGGCCAAGGTGAACTCGCCGGTGGTGATGCCGCCGGAGTTGGAGTGAACCGTCAGTGTCACCTCAACTCCGTTGGCCGGCAACGACTTGGTCCAGCCCGCCGGCCGAGAGGCAAGTAATGACGGTGGCGCCCACTGAATGACGGCCCGCCCGGTCGGCGAGAGATGATGAGCAACGGTAGCCAGCATCGCTCTGCGCAGCTGGGCGTTTGGATAATTGACCAGGTTTGACATCAGCAGCACCGCGTCGAATGTCTCGGCCAACCGGAGGTCCTCGATGCGGGCCGCAACCGCGCGTGCCTTGCAGATCTGCGCCAGCATGTCAGGCGAGTCGTCGACGGCGGTGACGCGGTGGCCGAGCGAGGCGAGTGCGTCGGCAACCCGTCCGGTGCCGGCACCCAGATCGAGCACCGAGCTGTTGGGCACCAGCAATGATTGGACCTGCTCGATCTCTCCCAGCGACGGCATCCGCCGGTAGATCTCGACCGCGCTGCCGTCCCGCGTCACCGCGCTGTTGCCGGACGTCGTTGTGCTGCGCGGCATTTCGGTAGCTTTCTCTGCTCGACCGCTCGACGTACTCCAGACGGTCGTCGGAGTGCCATGGCAGTGACTTTTACGGGGTTGCGCCCCCGCACGCCAAGCCACCCCAAATATTGTCAACTATGGTTGCCATTAAGCTACCGTGCCATCACCCCGCCCGCAAGCCGGCCCCTCAGCTTGGGGCCGGACAAGCCTTACACCGTGCGGGCTAGGCCCCCAGACCCAAATGCTCACGCAACGTCGTACCGGCGTACTCGGCGCGGAACGCACCGCGCTCCTGCAACAGCGGCACCACCCGGTCGACGAATTCGTCCAGGCCGCGCGGTGTCAGGTGCGGCACCAGGATGAACCCGTCGCAGGCGTCGGCCTGCACATAGCGGTCCATTTCGTCGGCAATGTGAGCGGCGGTGCCGGCAAACTGCTGACGGCTGGTGACCGCGATGACCAACTCCCGGATCGAAAGATTGTCCGCCTCGGCCAGTTCCCGGTAACGACGGGCCAGCGCGACGGGATCGGCGTGGCGGACGCGGCCCTGGCTGATGGCACCGTCGGCAACGGGGTCCACATCCGGCAGCGGGCCGTCCGGGTCGTAGCCCGACAGGTCGCGGCCCCAGACCTGCTCCAACATCGCGATCGCGGTCGCCCCGCTGACCTGTTGACGGCGGATGTGCCACGCCTTGTCCTGCGCTTCGGCCGCGGTGTCTGCGATGACAACGGTCGCCGCGGGAAACACCTTGAGCCGGTGCGGGTCTCGGCCATAGGAGCGGGCCCGGCCCTTCATGTCGGCGTAGTAGCGCTGGCCTTCTTGCAGCGATGCGTGCAGGGTGAACACAGCGTCGGCGTGGCGGGCGGCAAAGGCCCGTCCCGTCGGGGAGTCGCCGGCCTGCAGCAGCACCGGGTGTCCCTGCGGTCCCGCCGGAAGGGCGGCGAACCCCCGCACGTCGAAGTGCTTGCCGGAGTATTCGATGCTGCCGATTCGCTCCGGGTCCACGTAGACGCCATGGTCGACGTCGGCCCGCACCGCGCCGGGCGCCCAGCTGTCCCAGAACTTTCGGGCCACGGCCAGAAACTCCTCGGCCCGCGCGTAGCGGTCGCCGTGGTCGAGGAAACCGCCGCGGCGGAAGTTGGCGCCGGTGAACGCATCCGACGAGGTGACGATGTTCCAACCGGCGCGGCCGCGGGACAGGTGGTCGAGCGTGGCGAATTGCCTTGCCACCTCGAACGGTTCGTTGAAGGTGGTGTTGATGGTCCCGGTCAGGCCGATGCGATCGGTGACGGCGGCCAGCGCCGCCAGCACGGTGAAGGTGTCCGGGCGACCCACCACGTCCAGGTCGTAGATCCGGCCGCGATGCTCGCGTAACCGCAGCCCTTCGGCGAGAAAGAGGAAGTCGAACAGGCCGCGTTCGGCGGTGCGGGCCAGATGCACGAACGAGTCGAACTCGATCTGGCTACCGGCGTCGGGGTCCGCCCAGACCGTGGTGTTGTTCACCCCCGGGAAGTGGGCCGCGAGGTGAATGGGCCTGCGACTCACATCAGCCCCCAGCTGCGCGCGATCAGTTCGTGTGAGTGCAGCCGGTCCTGGTGACCGTGCGTCACCGAGGTGATGACGAGTTCGTCGGCACCGGCGACCCGCTGCAGTGCGTGCAACCGCTGCGCCACCTCATCGGGGTCGCCCACGAATTGCGTTGCCAGCCTGTCGATTACCACGGCGCGCTGCTCCTCGGTCAGCGGCGCACAGTCGGCGGGGTTGGGGTAGGGGATGGCGCCTCCGTTGACGCGGATGGAGTACACCCAATGCCCGTAGCTGGCTGCCAGGTGCCGGGCGGTGGCAGTGTCGTCGGCGACCACGACGTCGGCCGACACCACGACATAGGGCCGCGCCAAGTAGGCCGACGGGACGAAGGCGGCGCGATAGGCGTCGACGGCTTCCAGTGCGGTGGCCGGGGTCAGGTGATAGCTGGCCACGAAAGGCAGGCCCAGCGCCCCGGCCAGCAGCGCGCTGTGGCCCTTGCTGCTGCCGAAGATCCACGGGGTCAGCGCGGCCCCTTCCCCGGGTACCGCGTGGACGTCGAAACCGTCCACCCGATAGGTGCCGGTCAACATGGCGATGATGTCGCCGACCTGCTCAGCGAAGTCGCGTGCGACCGTCTCGGGTTGCTGCAGGATCGCCATGGTGGCCTGGACCCGGCCACTGGACAGCAGGGTGCGCACGTCGAAGGGGGGCGGGATGACCACACCGTCGACCTCGCGCCACTCAACCGGTGGCCGCGGTTCGCGGGCTTTGGCCGGGTCTCGCGGCTTTACGCCGCGTCGCAGTGCGGACCGGCCCAGGCCGAGATCGATGCGCCCAGGATAGAACGCGTCGAGCATGCCGAAGCTCTCGACCACCGCGGCGGCGGTGGTGTGGCTGAGCTGGACCGCGGCCGAGCCCACCCGAATGCTGTTGGTAGCCGAGGCGATTTGACCGATCAGTACCGCCGGGGCCGCGCTGGCGACGGCGACGAAGTGGTGCTCGGCGATCCAGTAACGGCGATAGCCCCACCGCTCAGCATGTTGGGCCAGTTCGACGGTGTTGCGCAATGCCGTCGCGGCGTCGCTGCCGGCGCTGATCGGCGACAGGTCCAGGATTGACAGTGGGATCACGGGTTCACCGCCGTATATCGGTTGGGCGCGGCCGGTAGGCCGAGTCGCTGGCGCAGCGTTTCAGTATCGCGATAGTGCGTTCGAAACCGGCCGGCGCGCTGCAGCAGCGGCACCACCTGGTCGACGATCACCGGCAGATCGGTGACGTTGACCGCCGGCCGCAGCCGCACACCGTCGATGCCGCAGCGCTGCCAATTCAGCAGCAGCTCAACAAGATCTGCCGGGCTGCCGGCCCAGACCAGTGCATCAGACCGGAAGTTGGCGGCTCCGCCGAACGAAACCACCACGTCGGCAAAGACTTTCAACCCGCCTCCGGCGGCACGCACATCATCGAGGATGTCGGTCAGCGAGTCTTCGACCGGCGTGATGAAGACCAGATCTGCTGCGACGGCCGCGAACTCGTAGGCCGGCAGCGCATGCGCCAGGGCGGCCACCACCGGCTGACCCTGCGGCGGCCGCGGCGTTATCGACGGTCCCTTGACCGCGAAATATTTTCCCGTGAAGTCGATGTAATGCAACTTGTCCCGGTCGACGTAGCGGCCCGTGGCCACGTCGCGAATCACCGCCTCATCTTCCCAGCTGTCCCAGAGCCGGCGCACCACCTCGACGCAATCCCGGGCTTCCTCGAATAATTCGTCGGGCTGCAGCGAACGGCGACCGAACAGGGCCGCCTCGTGGGCGGTCACGCTGACCCGCGGCTGCCAGCCGGCCCGGCCGTGCGACACAAAGTCAAGCGTGGCAATGGCTTTCGAGATATGGAAGGGTTCGGTATGGGTGACCGTGGCCACCGGAACCAGACCGATATGCCGGGTCGCCGGGGCGATGCGGGCCGCGACCAGCACCGCGTCGGCGCGGCCGGCCAGGCGCCGGGGATCGATCCGCTCGCGCCGGCCCGGCTGCGGCATCAGGCTGTCGTCAACGGTCAGAAAGTCCAGCAGCCCGCGTTCGGCCGTCAGCGCGACGTCGACCCAGTAGCCGCCGCTGAGCACCGACCGGGACTCGACCGCCACAGTGGCCCGCCAGGCTTGCGGGTGCCAGCCATACCCGTCCAGCGCGACCGCCAAATGCAGGAGATCCGTCATGTCAGCTCTTTTCGGAATGCGACAGGCAGGACGGGACCCGAAGAGGGCAACGGCTCCGGCAGCCGGGTGTAGCCAGCTGCCCTATACAGCTCCTCGGCCTCGGGTTGACGGTCGCCGGTTACCAGATAGACGTTGCCGTAACCGCGGGCCGCGATCTCGGCTTCCAGCTCGGCCACCAGCGCCCTGGCGTATCCGCGGCGGCGATGCTCGCGGTGGGTCCAGACCCGCTTGAGTTCGGCGGTGTCGGCATCGCGGCGGCAGAACGCGCCGCCGGTCACCGGACGGTCGCCGAGCAGACCGATCATCATGCCGCCATCGGGTGGCGCGAACTCGGAGGCCGGGCTGCGCGTCAGCCATGCCAGCACCACGGGCGGCGTGCTGCCGTAGCGCTGCGCGTATTCGACGGCGAGCTGGTTGAGCAGCGGCTGCGCCAGCGGGTCGTGGAGTGTTGCGGCAACGAACCGTAATTCGGGCATCACCTAACTCCGCGTCGCGGTGACATACCGAGGGGTGATAGCCACGTCCCGGGGCCGGGCACTCCGGCGGCCCGGCATTCCCATCACCCCGAACAGCTCGACGACGTCGCGTTCCACCGTCTCCCAGCCGTGGGATGCCAACCATTCCGGAAGATAGCGGTATTCGCCCGGATACGTCAGTGCGGCCAGGTCCACGTCCAGGCCGAACTTTCGCCAGCGGTCGACGAAAGCCCGTCCGGCCTTCTGCTGCAACGGTGTCCACGTGGGCATGTGATCGGCGGGGAACCGGCTGCCCGCCGCACTCACCGCAGTGAGGTCGTTGAGCAAGCGCTCCTGCCCACCCGGGGGCAGGTAGCCCACGAGCAGGTTCTCGGCAATCCACACCGTGGGTTGCTCCGCGTCGAAACCGGCCCGCCACAAGGCCGCCAGCCAATCCTGACGAAGGTCCATGCCGACCGCGCGACGGTGGGCGGTCGGCTTGGCGCCCAGACCGCGCAACACCACCGTCTTGAATTCGATCACTCGCGGCTGGTCTATCTCGTACACCGTTGTTCCCGGTGGCCACCACAGCCGGTATGGCCGGGCGTCCAGGCCAGACCCCAGGATCACCGCCTGACGAATCCCCGCCCGGCCCGCGTCGGCAAGGAAACCGTCGAGGAACCGGGTGTGCGTCACCAGGATGTCGATGAGACCGGAGGTTGTCCGGTTGTCGGCCTCGTCGGCCTCGTCGTTCTGGGCCAGTTGGCCGTCGATTATCCGGGTGAAGTACCCCACCCCCGCGGCCCGAACCAGCGGTTCGGCGAACGGATCGTTGAGCAACCCGGCGCCGGCGGCGACGGCCCTGGCGGTCGCGCCGAAGGTCGCGGTTACCCCGACGCCGGTGGTCGGATCCCAGTCGTCGTCATCGGTGCGTACCATCTGCCCTCACCCCGTCAGGGCCTCGTCAAACATCCGAACGCTGGCGCAGCCTCAGCCCGACGGCCGCACGCCAACCGAGCAGCAACACGCCGGTGACCGACGAGGCGACCACGACGAAACTCACCGCCACACCGGCCGACGTGGCCTTGCGCAACACCATGCCGACCGCCACGGTGCCGATCCAGACCATCACCCCGGTGGGCGTCACGCTGGTGGGCCGTTGCCAGCCCCGCGACACCAGCCATCCGGTGAGGGTCCCGCTCAGAAACGGCCACGCGGTTGTCGCGACGCCGGCAACGCTGATGCCCTCGGCATGGCTGCGGCGCCCGATGGTGCAGAAGATCAGGACGGCGACCACGTCGGTGGCCAACGCGCCCATCCAGGAAAGCCGGCGCCGCGGTTGCATGGAGCGAGATTACCGGGCCGGGCAGGATGTTGGTCATGAGCACTGATACCCCACCCGCGTTCGACCGCTACGATCCGCTCGGGCTGGACGCGTCGCTGTCCGCCGATGAACTCGCGGTGCGCGACACCGTACGGCAATTCTGTGCCGAGCAGGTAACGCCATTCGTCACCGAGTGGTTCGAGAACGGCGACCTGCCGGTGGCCCGCGAGCTGGCCAAACAGTTCGGCCAACTGGGCTTGCTGGGAATGCATTTGCACGGCTACGGATGTGGGGGCTCGTCCGCGGTCCACTACGGCTTGGCCTGCCTGGAGCTCGAGGCCGCCGATTCCGGCATCCGGTCGTTGGTATCGGTGCAAGGTTCGCTGGCAATGTTCGCCATTTGGCACAACGGCTCCGAGGAGCAGAAGCAGCAATGGCTGCCCGGCATGGCGGCCGGCGAGTTGGTCGGCTGTTTCGGGCTTACCGAACCCGACGCCGGGTCCGACCCGGGCGCCATGAAAACGCGGGCGCGACGTGACGGTTCGGATTGGGTGCTCGACGGGCGAAAGATGTGGATCACCAACGGTTCGATCGCCGACCTCGCGATCGTGTGGACCGGCACCGACGAGGGAATCCGCGGCTTTATCGTGCCCACCGACACCCCGGGCTTCACCGCCAACACGATTCATCACAAACTCTCACTGCGGGCGTCGATCACCAGTGAATTGGTGCTCGACGATGTCCGGCTGCCCGCCGAAGCGATGCTGCCCAACGCTATTGGACTGCGGGCGCCGCTGGCCTGCCTGTCCGAGGCTCGGTACGGAATAGTCTGGGGCGCAATGGGTGCCGCGCGGTCCGCGTGGCAGTCCGCGCTCGACTACGCGCTGCAGCGCACTCAATTCGGCCGTCCCATCGCCGGATTCCAGTTGACTCAGGCAAAACTGGTCGACATGGCTGTCGAACTGCACAAGGGCCGGCTGCTGGCACTGCATCTCGGACGGCTCAAAGACCGTGTCGGCCTGCGCCCCGATCAGGTCAGCTTCGGCAAGCTCAACAACACCCGCGAGGCGATCGAGATCTGCCGCACCGCGCGGACCATCCTGGGCGGCAACGGAATATCGCTGGAGTACCCGGTGATCAGGCACATGGTCAACCTGGAATCGGTGCTGACCTACGAGGGCACCCCCGAGATGCACCAGCTGGTGCTCGGCCAGGCCTTCACCGGCATGGCCGCGTTCCGCTGAGCCGGCCCGGGGCGATGGTTCAGCACGTTCTGCTCGAATCCGCCCTACCCGTGGTGCCCGGACAGTAGATGATGGGCGTATGTCACACCGGATCGTTGTCGCCGTCGCTGTGTGCGGGCTGTCGCTGGGCATTCTGACAGTAGCGCCCAAGACAGTCGCCGACCCCACCGTTACGCTGCCGCCGATGACCTCCACCGGCAGCGGTCCGATGATCGCCGGCACCGGCGCGGCGGCGGGCCTTTCGCAGCAGCTGACCGGCCTCAACAACCCGAATGTCCAAGAGGTTGACGGCTCGGACGCAGCTCAATTCATCACCGCGGCCGCCTCGGTGACCGACCCGAAGCTGGCGGCACCCTTCGTGCTGCTGCACCGTGCATTGGCCTGCCAGGGCAACGGTGCGGGATCGGGTCCCCCGTTCGCAGCCCGCGCCTACCGGCGTACCGACGGGCTGTGGGGAGGGGCGATGCTGGTCGCGGCCAAGAGCAGCACCGCCAACGTCGACGCATTGGTCAGCTGCGTCAAGACCAATTGGCGCCGGTCGGCGGCGGGCAGTGAAAACGCCATGTGCAACAACGGCTGGACTACCCCGACCGACGGCGATCTGCGTCGCACCGAGGTCTATTACATCTTGCTCGCCGGCACGGCCGCGGATTTCTGCACCGGGCTCAACGCCAGATACGCCACCAACGCCAGCGGCTGGCCGTGAGCCGGCCCGTCGTCCGGTCCGTCGCGGCGCACCGGGACCGGGCCGGCTCATCCGCCGGACAGCGGGCGCGGCATCACCGTGGGGGCTGTCCCGGCCCGTGACGTCGCACCGTTGAGACCGCTGCCACCGCCGCGGCCAGGCATTCCGGCAATGGGCAACCCGCCCAACAGGTTTCCGCTGCCGCCCGGTGGTGCTGCCGGAACACCCGCAGCGCTACCCGGCGGGGCCACGGGGCGGGCCGCCAACGCGGCCGCGGTCCAGCTCGGTGGCACCGACAACGGTCCCAGCGACGCGGCCTTGCCAGCCTCGGCCGTGGCGACCGATGCGGTCCCCGCCGTGACAAGCCCTGCCGCCGGCGCGACCGCTTCGACACCGGACAGCGCCGAGCCCAGCGTTGCGGCATCGCTGGCCATCGCAGTGGTGGAGGAGCTGAAAAGCTTTGCCACCGAGCTCACCGAGGACATTGTTGACATCGTCGAACTCATCGTCGAGGCAGCCGCGCTGGTGGGCGAAGTCAACGAGGTCAGCAGGCTCAGGCATTCCGCGAAGTTCCACCCGGATGCCGACGCCGTTACCGGCTGGGCGAGCTGTTGCAGCGCCAGGGGCACCGTCGAGATGACGCCGAGCGTCGAGGTGCCGACCGCCTGCGCGGCGGCTGCGACCTGGTCCCCCAGCCCGGCCGGATTCGTCATCTCGGGAGGCGGCGGGAAACTCGCCAGCGTCGACGCCACGGCCGAAGCGCCCGCGTAGCCATACATGGCGGCCGCGTCCTGCGCCCACATCGCCCCGTATTCGGCTTCCGCGGCGGCGATCGCGGGAGTGTTGACACCCAGCACGTTGGTCGCGCTCAGCCGTATCAGCAGCGCCCGGTTGGCCGCGATCAACGGCGGGGGTACCACAGCGGCGAACGCGGTTTCAAACGCGCCGGCGGCCGCCCGCGCCTGAACAGCGCTCTGCTGGGCCTGCTCCGCCGTCGCGGTCAGCCATGCCAGGTAGGGGGCCGTCGCCGTCGCCATCACGACAGATGCCGGTCCTGTCCAGGTTTGGCCGGTAACGGCGAAAATGGTCGCGGCGCAGGACGTTGCGGCGCGGTAGAGCCCGTCGGCTATCTCATCCCACGCTGCTGCCGCCAGCAGCAGCGACCCGGCTCCCGGGCCGGCATACATTTTGGCCGAAGTGGCTTCGGGTGGCAGCGCGCCGAAGTCCATTGCGCCTTGACCTCCAACTGAATTAGCTCTGCACGCGACGCACTGTACGTGAGATACATTGCTGCGAAACGTCTTTGACGTCTGAGGTAATGACCGTCAAGGCCATCGGGAGTTACTGCCGAGCCGACGAACGGGCGCGGTGGTTAACGCCTCAGCGACGCGCTAAACAGAGCCGGGTCAAGAGCACCCGACCGGAGATGACGCAGCCCGGCCCTGCGGGCGGGCTGCGCCCACCGAACACCACCGGGTCGGCTTGCAGGCCACCCAGACCGACCACCGCGAGCACCGCGACCGCGGCCGCGGTCACCGACTGCGGGAGCGCCGCCGTCGCCAGCTTGCCGGGACACAGCGGCGTCGGAGCGTCGGAACGCAGCGCGTGCTCGCCGTTGATCATCAATTGATCGGCCGGTGCAGCCGGGAGCGACGGGGACAGCTGGGCCGGGTGAAAATCCCATCGTGGCAACCCGCAATGAACGCCCGCCACCCCGAGCAGCAACGCGGCCAGCACCGCGACGAGCGCGGATCGGCCCAGCAGTCTCGAGACCGCGCCCGTTTGCCGGATGTCCACCGCGACATCATATACCCCCCACCGGTATAGTGCAATGGTTGAGTCGCGGGCCGGTTTGGCGCGGCCGTTCATCGCGATAGCAGCCGTCGGTACCGTCAATCAACCAAAGATATTGGGCGCCAGAGGGTTTTCTCGTAGGGTGGGCCGCGCAGCGGCCCAGGACTGGGCTCGGCGCACCTGGGGGCCTGGAAACAATCGACGTTTGCCCGGTGGAGTCGTACGGTGTACATGCGCTGCAGTGACTACCCGGAATGTCGAAGCGACCGAAGGAGGACCATGACGCCCCCATCCAGCGAAGGCTCGTCGGTCGGCAGGCGCCATCATGTCGTCATCATCGGAAGCGGGTTCGGCGGCCTGAATGCAGCCAAGATGCTCAAGCGCGCCGATGTGGACATCACCCTGATCTCCAAGACGACCACCCATTTGTTCCAGCCGCTGCTGTACCAAGTGGCCACCGGGATCTTGTCCGAGGGTGACATCGCCCCGACCACCCGGCTGATCCTGCGCAACCAAAAGAACGTGCGGGTGTTGCTGGGTGAGATCATCGACACGGACCTGAACACCAAGACGGTCACGTCGAAGTTGATGGACATGCAGACGGTCACGCCATTTGACAGTCTCATCGTGGCGGCCGGAGCGCAGCAGTCCTATTTCGGCAACGACGATTTCGCCATCTTCGCACCCGGCATGAAGACCATCGACGATGCGCTGGAGCTGCGCGGCCGCATCCTCGGCGCCTTCGAGGCCGCCGAAGTTGCCACCGACCATGCCGAGCGCGAACGCCGGCTAACCTTCGTCGTGGTCGGGGCCGGGCCCACCGGTGTGGAACTCGCCGGTGAGATCGTCCAGCTCGCCGAGCGCACCCTGGCCGGGGCGTTTCGCACCATTACCCCCAGCGAGTGCCGGGTGATCCTGCTCGACGCCGCGCCGGCCGTGTTGCCGCCGATGGGGCCGAAGCTGGGCCTCAAGGCGCAGCGGAAGCTCGAGAAGATGGATGTCGAAGTCCAGCTCAACGCCATGGTGACGGCGGTGGATTACAAGGGCATCACGGTGCGGGACAAGGACGGCACCGAACGCCGCATCGACTGCGCGTGCAAGGTGTGGGCTGCCGGCGTACAGGCCAGCCCGCTGGGCAAGATGGTGGCAGAACAATCCGACGGAACCGAAACCGACCGCGCCGGAAGGGTTGTCGTGGAACCCGACCTGACCGTCAAGGGGCATCCGTATGTCTTCGTCATCGGTGATTTGATGGCGGTGCCCGGAGTACCGGGGATGGCTCAAGGCGCCATCCAGGGGGCGCGATATGCGACCACGATCATCAAGCACGCGGTGAAGGGCCACGACGACCCGGCCAACCGCAAGCCGTTCCACTATGTCAACAAGGGCAGCATGGCCCTGATCTCCCATTTCAGCGCGGTCACGAAGATCGGCAAGATCGAGTTCGCCGGCTTCTTCGCCTGGCTGGCGTGGCTGCTGCTGCATCTGCTGTACCTGGTGGGCCACCGCAACCGCATTGCCGCCGCGTACTCCTGGGGGCTGGCCTTCCTGGGCCGCACCCGCGGCCAGATGGCCATCACCAGCCAGATGGTCTACGCCAGGCTCGCGATGCGCTATGTCCAGGCGCACGCCGAACAAGGCGCGCTGGCCGCCGCCGAGCAGGCCGAACGGGCCGAACAACGAGCGGCCGGTTAGCTCGCCGCCCAAGATGCCGCGGTAGTCGCGCCGGCCTCCCGTGGCCGGCGGCCATCATCTACGCCGCAGCAGTCGCCGGGAGGCCGGTTCGCGGTCTGCCCGCCCGTATCATCGCTCAAACCTCTTGCGGTGGCGGATTTTCGGGAATGACTTAGGTGCTCGTGGGGTCGGCTGTGATGCTGCCGTATCGAGTGTGCGTTGACGGCTTTGAGCGTGCGTGTAGGGCGGGAAAGAATGCCGCGGACCGCCCTGGCGGCACACTCGACGCCCGCCATGCACACTCGACGCCCCCCACGCACACTCGACGCCACCAACGTACACTCGACGCTCCCAACGGATTAAGAGAGCGACAGCCGGGCACTACAGACGCCGGCTAGCTCAAAGCGTGGTCCAGATCGGCGATCAGGTCTTCGGTGCCTTCGAGACCGACCGAGATGCGGACCACGCCGTCACCCAATCCGATTGCGGCGCGACCCTCCGGTCCCATTGCCCGGTGCGTCGTGGTAGCCGGATGCGTGACAAGGGATTTGGCGTCGCCGAGATTGTTGGAGATGTCGATCAGCGCCAACTTGTCGAGCACCTCGAACGCGCGTTGCTTGGCCGTGCTCTCCGGAGCGTCCAGCGCAAAGGTGACGACGGTTCCGCCGCCGGCCATTTGCCGCCTGGCCAGGTTGTACTGCGGATGCGACGGCAGGTACGGGTAGCGCACCCAACTCACGGCGGGATGACCTTCAAGGAACGCCGCGATGCGCAGCGCCGAAGAGTTGCTGTATTTCACCCGAACTGCCAGCGTCTCAAGCCCTTTCAGCAGCACCCAGGCATTGAAGGCGCTCATCGCCGGGCCGGTGTGGCGCATCAGTTTCTGCACCGGGCCGTCGATGTACTCCTTGTCGCCGAGGATGGCGCCGCCGAGCACCCGGCCCTGTCCGTCGATGTGCTTGGTGCCTGAGTACACCACCACGTCCACCCCGAGCGGAAAACCCTGCTGCAGCAAGGGAGTAGCAAAAACGTTGTCCAGCACTACTTTTGCGCCGGCAGCGTGAGCCAGCTCGGTAACCGCGGCGATATCCACCAGCGACTGCATGGGATTCGACGGCGTCTCGAAGAACACTGCCCGGGTGGGCTTGGCGGGGTCGGCCAGCGCCTGCTCCCACTGGGAAAGGTCGTCGCCGTCGACGAAAACCGTCTCCACTCCCCAGCGCGGCAGGATCTCACTGCATACCACAAAGCACGATCCGAACAGGCTGCGTGCGGCCACCAACCGATCCCCGGCCGCCAGCAACGCCCCAAGCGAGGTGAACACGGCCGCCATGCCGCTGGCGGTCGCGAATGCCGCCGGCGCTCCCTCGATGAGTCGCAGCCGCTCCTCGAACATTGATACGGTCGGGTTGCCGTAGCGCGAGTACACGAAGTGGTCCAGTTCGCCGGCAAAGGACTGCTCGGCCATGGCCGCGGACTCGTAGACATAGCCGGACGTCAGATACATCGCCTCGGCGGTTTCGTCGAACTCCGACCGCAACAGGCCGCCACGCACCCCGATGGTGGCCGGGCTGACCCCGTCGGGCAGCGGCCTGGGCGTGCGGACCGAAGGCTCGTCGGTCATCGGCGCCCCATCCCGGGAACACCGGCGTCCACGCCATCACCGCGGCTCATCGTCGGATCACCTCTGTCTCCAGGGCAATCCGATTGCCCGCCAACCGACTACACCACGATGCCCTTCGGCGTCGAGGTGCCCTTCGAAGCCGTCCAGCACGTTGTAAGCCGGTGTGATCCCGGCGCCGGTTGCCGCTTCGGCGGCACCGATGGAGCGATGACCGGAGCGGCACAGGAAAACGACGGGCCGCTCACCCGAGCCGTCCGCGGGCGGGATGGTGTCGCGCAGTTCGGCGACAAAGTTCTGGTTGCGTGCCCCGTCTACGGTGTTCCACTCAACGTAGACGACGTCGCGGCCAAGGCTGGACAGGTCGGGCACCCCGACGAACTCCCACTCGGCGGCGGTCCGCACGTCCACCAGCACAGCCTGTGGGTTGTCGCTGAGTATCTTCCATGCCTCGAGTGGCGTCAGGTCTCCCGCGTAGCTCACTTGCCCGAGTCTCGCATACCCAGCCGGTCGGCGACGTCCCGGGCGCGGTCGCGGGCGGTGCCCACCTCGGGCGCGGTGGCCAGCGCCACGCCGAGCTTGCGCGGAGCACGGGCACCGACGCTGGTAAACACCCGGACATCGCTTTCCGGGACGCCCAGCGCGGCCGTCAGCGTCTCGGCGCTGGGCGCCACGCCCGCGGCGGCCCGGCCCGGGCCGACCACCCGGGCAGCGCCGGGCGACACCATCAACGTGTCCACCCCCAGACCCATGACGGCCCGGGCCTGCAGCTCGAAGGCGGAAAGCCGCTGGCTGCGCAGGGTAACCCAGGCGCTGTCGCCCGGCCACGCGGTGACGTCGGCGAAGTACACCTCATCGCCGTTGACCATCAAGTCGACACTGAAGACGCCCCGGCCGCCAAGCGCCTTGACGATGCGCGCGGCGATCGATCTCGCCGAGTCGTGCGCGGCGGTACTCAGCTGCTGCGGTTGCCAGGATTCCAGGTCCTGGTCATCCCGGTCGTCTGCGCCGCGATAACCGATCGGCGCACAGAACGTGATCTCGGGTCCGCCCGAACCTTCGGTGCGCACGACGAACAGGGTGACCAGGACCTGGATATCGACCACTGTCTCGGCCCACACCCGGGGCCGGGTGCCCGCGAGCTCGCCGCCCACCGCCAGGTGCCAGGCGCGCTCGATCTCTTCGGGCCCGCGGACCACCGACCGCTGCCGACCGCTCACCTTGGTGACGGGTTTGACCATCAGCGGGTAGCCGGCGTGGGCGGCCACCGCCTGCAACTCGCCCAGCGACCCGACGAACCAGAACGGCGCGGTAGGCAGGCCGAGTTCGTCGGCGGCCAGCTTGCGCAAGCCCTCCCGATCACGCGTCAGCCGGACGCTGCGGGCGCCGGGGACCAGCTCGGCGTACCAGCCGTCGGACTCGGCCCGCGGGGCATGGCCGGCTTGGAGAGCCTCGAGCGCGTCGACACTGACCGCATCGGTAAGCGTCACCACGAAGTCGGGATGCAGCCGGGCGAAGAGCGCCGCCAGCTCGTCGGCATCGGCCATGGTGACGACCAGCGCCTGGTCGGCGACGCGATGAGCGGGTGCCTCGGCATGATTGTCGGCAGCGATCACCTCTGCGCCGAGTCCTTGCAGCGCAACTGCCAGCTCCCGGCCGGGTTCACCCGAGCCCAGCAGCAGTACCCGCGGCCGGCCACCGGGGCCCGGCGTGACCGGCTGCGGAGGTGCGTCGGGCGGCACCCGCAGGGCCGTCGTCTGGTCGTCGCGAGCGGCGTTCGCAGCGTCGCCGGCGGCCGGCTGCTCGTCCCTACCGGTGAGCTCATCGCGTCCCTCGGTCAAGCCGTCAGTCACCAGCTCACCCCTTCAATCGGTTCAATCGGTAGTTGGCCCGCTGCTCAAGGATAGGGGCGCCGAACGGCGACGGGAGCCGCGGCAATGCGGTTAGCGGGCGATACCCAGCGGCACGATATGAGAAAGGCGCTTCTGCGCTCATTTGACGAGTTTTTGTGTAACCCTGCTCACAGCCCGGTGTTCGCTTGGCGCATGCGGACGTGGGTCAGGTGAGCGACGGGACTCGCGCCAGCCGGAAAGAAGGCCCTTCGCGGACCGCGCAGTTTCCGTCAAGGAGAAGTCGATGTCTTTCGTGATGACCCGGCCGCCGGTGGATGCGGCCGGCGACGCGACCCACGCCGCCGCGGCGGGCCCGGGAGGGACATAGCGATGACGATCGGGATGGACTTCGCGGCCCTGCCGCCGGAAATCAATTCCGCCAGGCTCTATGCCGGTCCAGGCTCGGCTCCGCTGCTGCATGCGGCCGCGGCCTGGCAGCGACTAGCCAACGAACTGAACGCCACGGCCGCGTCGTATTCCGCGGTGATAGCCGGCCTCACCGGCGACGAGTGGCGGGGCCCCTCGGCGCTGTCGATGGCGGCCGCCGCCGCCCCCTACGTGGCGTGGATGCGGGTCACCGCGGCTCAGGCCGAGCAGGCCGCGGCTCAGGCCGTTGCCGCGGCCAACGCCTACGAATCGGCGTATGCGTCGACAGTGCCCCCGGGTGAGATCGCAGCCAACCGCAGCACCATGGTCGCGCTGGCGCGGACGAACATTTTCGGGCAGAACACGCCGGCGATAGCCGCCAGCGAAGCCGACTACAGCGAAATGTGGGCTCAGGACATTGTGGTCATGGATGGCTACGCCGGCAGTTCGGCAGCCGCGTCGGAGCTGCCGCCGTTTGCCGCTCCGCCGCAGACCACGACCGGGATTCAGCCGGCGGCCGAAGCCACCGCGGCTGCGGCGGCCGCTGCGCCGGCCGCCGCAGTGGTCGAACTGCCCGATTTGGTGAACCTGCCCACACCACTTGGGGAACTCGACCTTCTGGTGGCCGCTGCGGTGTCGGTCGCGGCCGCCAGCCTGGGTGTCCAGACGGCGCAACTGATCGAGGTCTACCGCCACGACGAGGTCGACGAGTGGGAAAAGGATCCCTTGGCCGCGGAATCGGATGACGGCGCTGAGGGTGGCGTCGGCCCGTCGGCGCCCAGCAGGGGAGGGTCCTCGTTCCCGCCGGGCCGGATCATCACCCCAACCCAGCCGCCGATCGCTGCGCTTTCGGGTTACTCGGCCAACATCGGCGGGCTCTCGGTGCCACAAGGCTGGATGCTTCCGCCGGCGGTGCGCCAAGTCGCGGCGATGTTCCCCGGTGCCACACCCATGTATATGACCGGCGGGTCGGACGGCGGCTATACGGGCATGGCGGCGGCGGGCTTGGCCGGGACCAGCCTGGCCGGCCTGGCCGCCCGGGGCGGTGCCACCTCGCCGGCCCCGGGCGCGGCCGCACCGGGCACTGGCGGCGGGGCCGCAGCGGCCGGCAGGCCTGCCGCGAACATGCCCTCGCTCCCGGCGGCGGCTGGCGCGAACATCCCGGGGTTACCGTCCGGCTTGCCGCCGGGCGTGGTAGCCAACCTGGCCGCGACCCTGGCGGCGATCCCGGGGGCGACGATCATCGTGGTGCCGCCGAACCCGAGCCAAAGCCAGTAGCCTGCGTTCAGGGCTGGCCGGGCAGCAGCCGCACCATCAGACCGTTGCCCTCGGCCAACACCGTCTCGCCAGGCCCGTTCGCGTCCACCAATTCCGCGGACACGAACGCTTTGCGGCCCTCGATCCGGGTCACCCGTCCCCGGATCACCAGCTGCGTGTCGATCCGCGTGATTTTGCGGTAGTCCACGTGCAGGAAGGCGGTCCGGCTGATCGGCCGCCCGGCCGCATGCGACACCATGCCGAACAGGTGGTCGAACAGCAATGGCAGCACCCCGCCGTGCACCGCGTGGTTGCCCCCGACGTGAAAGCGGCTGAACGAACCCGTCATCTCCACCCCGTCGGGCTGATAGCGGGTCAACGTCCACGCCGGCAGCAGCAGGCTGCCCATGCCGGGCAGGTCGGGAGTCCGCCCGGCCGGCGATTGGCCTTCCTCGGCTTCAAACGGGCCCAGCAGCTCGACCAGCGCGGCGGCACGCTCGGCGGCCTGCTCCCACACGGCCTCTGCGTCCGGGCCCGGTGCGGCCGACACCGCCAGGTCCTGCAGACGGCGCATGGTGGTCACGAAGCTTCGGAATCCGGCGCCGGGGCTGGCCGGGCCGTACTCGGGAAAGCCGCCGTGGTGCTGGTATTCGGGATCTTCCTCTGGTGGCTGCACCGACGACCCGAACGAAGAATAATGCGTCACGCCCGGGCCGCCAGGACGTCGCGGCGCACGATAGTCTGATCACGCCCAGGGCCGACACCGATGCACGAAACCGGCGCTCCGGCAAGCTCTTCCAGCCGCAAGACGTAGTCACGCGCCTTGGCCGGCAGGTCGTCGAAGTCACGCGCCGCGGAGATGTCTTCCCACCAGCCGGGCAGCTCCTGATAGACGGGCTCGGCGCGGCACAGATCGCTTTGGGTCATCGGCATCTCGTCGGTCTGCTTGCCGTCGATTCGGTAGCCGACGCACACCGGCACCGTCTCCAGGCTGGACAGCACGTCGAGCTTGGTCAGGAAAAAGTCGGTGATGCCGTTGACCCGGGTGGCGTAGCGGGCGATGACGGCGTCGAACCAGCCGCAGCGCCGACGCCGGCCGGTGGTCACCCCGAACTCACCGCCGGTCTTGGACAGATATTCGCCGTTCTCGTCGAACAGCTCGGTGGGGAACGTGCCCGAGCCCACGCGGGTGGTGTAGGCCTTGAGAATTCCCAGCACTGTCCGGATCCGGGTCGGGCCGATGCCGGAGCCGACGGCCGCGCCGCCCGCGGTCGGATTCGACGACGTCACGTAGGGGTAGGTGCCGTGGTCGACGTCGAGCAGGGTGCCCTGGGAGCCTTCCAGCAACACCGTTTCGCCGGCGTCGAGCGCGTTGTTGAGCAGCAGCCGGGTGTCGGCGATGCGATGGCGGAAACCGTCGGCCTGCTGCAGCAGCGCTTCGACGACCTGGTCGGGCTCCAGCGCCTTGCGGTTGTAGATCTTGACCAGCACCTGGTTCTTGAACTCGAGTGCGGCCTCCACCTTGTGGGCCAGCTGCTCGGGGTTGAGCACATCGGCGACCCGGATCCCCATGCGGGCCACCTTGTCCTGGTAGCAGGGGCCAATACCGCGGCCGGTGGTGCCGATCTTCTTGCTGCCCATATAGCGCTCGGTGACCTTGTCGATGGCCACGTGGTAGGGCATCAGCAGATGGGCGTCGGCCGAGATCAGCAGCTTGGAGGTGTCGACCCCACGCTCTTCCAGACCATGCAGCTCGTCGAGCAGTACGCCGGGGTCGATCACCACACCGTTGCCGATGACGTTAGTGACCCCGGGTGTCAGCACACCCGACGGGATGAGGTGCAACGCGAAGTTCTCACCGGTGGGCAGGACGACGGTGTGCCCGGCGTTGTTGCCGCCCTGGTAGCGCACCACCCATTGCACTCGGCCACCGAGCAGATCGGTGGCTTTACCCTTGCCCTCGTCGCCCCATTGGGCGCCGATGAGGACGATTGCCGGCATGACGCGCTCCCACCTGCTCTCACGGATTGTGCCCGCTTATTGTGGTCCAGCCGGTGACTTACCCTACTCAGCGGTTTGGGAGGAACCATGCATATCCGTGCCGAACCGCCCGCCACCGTGGTAGTGGTGTTCGGGGATCGGCCGGTCCCCGGCCCGCTGACCGGCCTGCCGACGCAGCGCACCGATGACCTCGAAACCGCGCTGCGGTCCTGCCGGCGGCTGGTCGTGGTGGGTGGTGACGCCGACCTGGCCGGCGTGCTGACCCGGCTGCTGCGCACCAACCGGCTCGACATCGAGGTGGGCTACGCGCCGCGCCGGCGCACCCGAGCAACCCGGGTGTATCGGTTGCCCGCCGGGCGGCGGGCGGCGCGACGGGCGCGGCACGGAACGGCGCATCGGGTGCCACTGATCCGCGACGAGACCGCGACGGCGATTGTCGGGCGGGCAGCTTGGATTCCCCCGGACCAGGAGCGGCTGGTGCGCGGCGAGGCGGTGGTCGACGACACCGTGCTGTTCGACGGCGAGGTCGCTGGGGTTCATATCGAGCCGACGCCGGAGCTGCCGGGGCTGCGGGCCGCCCTGGAGGCCGGGCCGTGGCGCCGCTGGATCAGCGGACGCGCCGCCCAGTTGGGCACCACCGGCGCCGCGGTGGTGCGCGACGGCGTCGCCGCGCCCCGATCGGTACGCAGATCCTCGGTCTACCGCCATGTCGAAGGGTGGCTGCTGGTCCGGTAGTTTTCGATCGGTGAGAGAGATCGGCCTGCACGAGTCGGTGCTACCCAGCCCGATCTTTCTGGGCCTGGTCGGATTAACGGCCGTCGGTGGGGCGCTGGCGTGGCTGGCCGGGGCCAGCGTACGCCCGCTGGCCTATGCCGGGGTGTTCATCTTCGTGATCGCCGGCTGGTTGGTGTCGCTATGCCTGCACGAGTTCGGGCATGCGTTCACCGCCTGGCGATTCGGCGACCACGACACCGCGGTGCGGGGCTATCTGACCCTGGACCCGCGGCGCTACAGCCATCCGGCCCTGTCGCTGCTGTTGCCGATGGTGTTCATCGCCCTGGGCGGAATCGGCTTGCCGGGCGCGGCCGTCTACCTGCGGACGTGGTTTATGACCCCAACCCGTCGCAGCCTGGTCAGCCTGGCCGGGCCGGCGGCCAACGTGGCGCTAGCCGCGCTGCTGTTGACCGCAACGCGGTTGCTCTATGACCAGCGCCACTGGGTGATGTGGGCCGGGGTGGCGTTCCTGGGCTTCCTGCAGATCATGGCGGTGGTGCTGAATCTGCTGCCGATCCCGGGCCTGGACGGCTACGACGCCCTGGAGCCGCACCTGAGTCCGGAGACGCAGCGGGCGCTGGCACCGGCCAGGCAGTTCGGCGTCTTCATCCTGCTGTTCGTCCTGCTGACACCGATGCTGAACCAGTGGCTGTTCGGCATTGTCGGCTGGCTCTTCGACTTCTCCGGAGTGCCGCACGTGCTCGCGGGCGCAGGCAATTCGCTGACTCGGTTTTGGAGCCGTTGGATCTGACCACCTTGCAATATATGCGTGATTACGCATATATTGCTGGTCATGGGCGCTGACCACCATCACACCCCGCATGGCCCAGCCGGAGCGGACACCTCGCGCATGATCCCGCGCATGTTCGCTGCCGCGGCCATCCTGGCGGCGTTGTTCGTGGTGGAACTGACCACGGCGCTGCTGATCAACTCGATCGCGCTGCTGGCCGATGCCGGACACATGCTCACCGACGTCGTTGCCGTGTTCATGGGGCTGACCGCCGTCGTGCTGGCCAGGCGGGGCAGCTCGTCGCCCGACCGCACCTATGGTTGGCACCGAGCCGAGGTGTTCACCGCGGTAGCCAATGCGGTGCTGTTGATCGGCGTCGCGCTGTTCATCCTCTACGAGGCGGTGGACCGTCTCCGGGAAGCGCCATCGGTTCCCGGTGTGCCCATGATCGTGGTGGCGCTGGCGGGCTTGGCCACCAACTGCGTCGTCGCGATGCTGTTGCGGTCGCATTCCCAGGGCAGTTTGGCGGTCAGGGGTGCCTATCTGGAAGTCGTCGCCGACACCGTCGGCAGCCTGGGCGTGCTGATCGCCGGGGTCGTGACCGTCACGACACGCTGGCCCTACGCCGACATCGTGGTCGCCGTCCTGGGCGCGCTGTGGGTAGCACCCCGCGCACTGTCGCTGGCCCGCGCCGCGCTGCGCATCCTTTCCGAGTCGTCACCCAGCCACATCGACGTAGCCGAACTACGATCGGCGCTGCGCGATGTGGACGGCGTAATCGACGTGCACGACCTGCATGTATGGACACTGTCACCGGGTAAGGACATGGTCACCGCCCACCTGACCGGCAGCGGCGAATCCGCCGCAGTGCTACGCGATGCGCGTACGGTGCTGCACGCCCGGGGGCTCGAGCACGCCACGGTTCAGGTCGAGCGGCCCGAAGAGGCCGGTTCCTGCTTGGCCAACCTGCAGCCATGACTGCTGACCGTCTGATCCGGCCCATGCGCGAGGCAGACCTGTCGACGGCGAGCGCGATTTGCCGCCAGGCATTCGCGACGTTCATGCGGGCGCCCAACCCGCAGACCTTCTGGGCGGATCGCGAGTACGTCCGGACGCGGTGGCGTGCCGATCCAGCTGCCGCGCTTACCGCCGAGGAGAACGGCGCCGTGGTGGGCTCGAATCTCGCGACCAGATGGGGCACTTTCGCGTTCTTCGGGCCGCTGACAGTGACACCGTCGCTGTGGAACCAAGGCATCGCCCAGCAGTTGATGACGGCCACGATCGAGCTGATCGACTCCTGGGATGTGACGGCCGCTGGACTCTTCACATTTGCGCACAGCCCCGGCCACATCCACCTCTACCAGAAGTTCGGGTTCTGGCCCCGGTTCTTGACCGGGGTGCTCGCGAAGACCCCCGCCGAGCCGGGAACCGTCTCATTCACCAGACTGTCGCAGACCAGCAGCGCCGAACGGACCGAGCTGATCGATGCCTGCCGTGCCCTGACCGACGAGGTCTACGACGGCCTGGACGTCAGCGGCGAGATTCGGTCGGTCGACACTCAGCAACTGGGCGAGACGGTGCTGCTGTGCAGCGGCGACTCGTTGGACGCGTTCGCGATCTGCCACCTGGGTGCCGGCACGGATGGCCGGCGCCGACGCGTGTTACATCAAGTTCGCCGCCGTCAGCCCGCGGACCGCCGAGCACGTCTTCGGGCAGCTCTTGGACGCCTGCGAGACGCTGGCCGGCCAGCACGGCATGCGCAGAGTGGAAGCGGGCGTCAACCTCAGCCGTAGCCTCGCTTATCGGAGCATGCTCCGGCACGGGTTCACCGCACAGTCTTACGGAGTGTCGATGCACCGACCCGACGCGCCCGCCTACAACCGGCCCGACACCTACGTCATCGATGACCTGCGGTGAGCCGCCCGGGTCAGAGGCCCAGCGCCGGGCGCGCCGCGGGGTCGCAGTCGTCCAGCAGGTCCAGGCACCGCTCGTACTCGGCGGTTTCCCCGATGGCGTCGGCGGCCCGCGCAAGCGCCGCCACACAGCGCAGAAAGCCTTGATTGGGCTGGTGGGAATACGGCACCGGGCCGAAGCCCTTCCAGCCGTTGCGGCGCAACTGGTCCAGGCCGCGGTGATAGCCCGTACGGGCGTAGGCGTAGGCGGTGATGGCCTTGTCGTCGGCAAGCGCCTCCTCGGCGAGACCAGCCCAGGCCACCGACGCCGACGGATGTGCGGCAGCGACGATGCCCGGGTTTTCACCGGCCAGCAGCTCGGCCTCGACCTCGCTGTCGCCGGGCAGCAGGATCGGATCAGGCCCCAGAAGATCACTCATCGGCGTCATGGCCTCTATTTTGCATCGTTGTGCACCGGCCGCTGTCCGGGCTGGTGGTCCCTGGTCTAGGACGCGTTCTCACCTCGGCGATCGGGCGGATCGGGGGTCGAATCGCTAAGCTCCCAACTACCCACTCGATAGCGAGAGGACGACACTACTTATGCCCAACGCACCCGAACCCGACCGTGACGACACCCAAACCGGGGACCAGTCGGCCGGCAATGAAGGCGCCGCAGGCACCGAGGGAAATCCTCCGATTCCCGACCCTTTGATCCCCGATGATGCCGAAACCGCGACCGTGGTGATCTCCAAGTCCGATCCGCAGGACAACCCGGAATCGGGAAACACCGACCGGCAGCGCGAGCGCCGCTTTACCGCACCCGGCTTCGACGCCAAGGAGACCCAGGTGATCGCCACCTCGCCGGAGCCGGCCACCGAGGTCTTCCACACGCCGCCACCGGCCGGTCCGCCGCCACCGATCAGTATGCCGCCGAAAACCGCTATGCCGCAGTCGATTCCACCTCGCGGCGGCAAGTCGCCGGCCTTGTCGCAACGCAATTGGGGCTGGGTGCTGGCGATTGTGGTGATCGTGCTGGCGGTGGCGGCCATCGCCATTCTGGGCACGGTGCTGTTCACGCGTACCAAGCACTCGAAGGTGTCACAGGAAGATCAGGTGCGCCAGACCATTCAGAGCTTCGACGTGGCGATCCAGACCGGCGACCTGACGACGCTGCGCAGCATTACCTGCGGCACCACGCGCGACGGCTACGTGGATTACGACGAGCATTCCTGGTCGGAAACCTATCGACGCGTTTCGGCGGCCAAGCAGTATCCGGTCATCGCCAGCATCGACCAGGTGGTCGTCAACGGCCAGCACGCCGAAGCCAATGTCACCACGTTCATGGCCTACGACCCGCAGGTTCGCTCGACGCGCAGCCTCGACCTGCAGTTCCGCGACGACCAGTGGAAGATCTGCCAGTCCCCGAGCAACTGAGGTGCCGAGCAGCCCCTGTTAGCCGAGGGACTTTCCGGCACAGTGCAAGTCGTTGCAGGCCTCGATCACGCGTTCGGTCATCGAAGCTTCGGCCTTCTTGAGGTAGCTGCGCGGGTCGTAGACCTTCTTGACGCCCACTTCGCCGTCGACCTTGAGCACGCCGTCGTAGTTGGTGAACATGTGACCGGCGATCGGTCGGGTGAACGCGTACTGGGTGTCGGTGTCCACGTTCATCTTCACCACGCCGTAGCGCAGCGCCTCCTCGATCTCCGACTTCAGTGAGCCCGAACCGCCGTGGAAGACGAAATCGAATGGCTTGGCCCCTATTCCGTCAGCGTCGGCCAACCCGAGCTTGGCCGCCGCCACCTTCTGTCCCTGGGCCAGGATGTCCGGGCGCAGCTTGACGTTGCCGGGCTTGTAGACACCGTGCACGTTGCCGAATGTCGCGGCCAGCAAGTACTTGCCATGCTCGCCGTGGCCCAGGGCGTCGATGGTCTTTTCGAAGTCGTCGGGAGTGGTGTAGAGCTTGTCGTTGATCTCGTTGGCGACACCGTCTTCCTCGCCGCCCACCACGCCGATCTCGATCTCGAGGATGATCTTGGCGGCCGCCGCCGACTTGAGCAGTTCCTGAGCGATCACCAGGTTCTCGTCGATCGGCACCGCCGACCCGTCCCACATGTGCGACTGGAACAGCGGATTGTCGCCCCTGCTGACCCGCTCCGACGAGAGCGCCAGCAGCGGCCGCACATAACTGTCGAGTTTGTCCTTTGGGCAATGATCGGTGTGCAGCGCGACGTTGATTGGGTACTTGGCCGCGACCACATGGGCGAACTCGGCCAGCGCGACAGCGCCGGTCACCATGTCCTTGACGCCGAGGCCCGAGCCGAACTCCGCGCCTCCGGTGGAGAACTGGATGATGCCGTCGCTGCCCGCGTCGGCGAAGCCTTTGAGCGCCGCGTTGATGGTCTCCGACGACGTGCAGTTGATGGCCGGAAAGGCGTACGCGTTCTCCTTGGCACGTCCCAGCATCTCGGCGTAGACCTCGGGCGTTGCGATGGGCATGGAACTTCCTCCTCGAAGACTGCTGGGTCTACCCAGTATTGCAACATCAACGTTTGTGTCCAGGCCGGCGGGTCAGGCCCGGTATGTTGGGACATCGTGAACACCGCCGTGACGGCCCTGCCGGACATCCTCGACCCGATGTACTGGCTGGGCGCCGACGGAGTTTTCGGATCCGCCGTGTTGCCCGGGATCCTGTTGATCGTCTTCATCGAGACGGGCCTGCTTTTCCCGCTGCTGCCCGGCGAATCGCTGCTGTTCACCGGCGGGCTGTTGGCCGCCAGCACCAACCCGCCGGTCACCATCGGGGTGCTGGCTCCGGCCGTAGCGGTGGTAGCGGTCCTCGGCGATCAGAACGCGTACTTCATCGGCCGCCGGATCGGGCCGGCGCTGTTCAAGAAGGAAGATTCGCGGTTCTTCAAAAAGCACTATGTGACGGACTCGCACGCGTTCTTCGAGAAGTACGGGCCGTGGACGGTCATCCTGGCCCGCTTCGTGCCGTTCGCGCGAACCTTCGTGCCGGTGATCGCCGGCGTCTCCTACATGCGTTATCCGGTATTTCTGGGGTTCGACATCGTCGGCGGCATCACCTGGGGAGCCGGCGTGACGCTGGCCGGCTACTTCCTGGGCAATGTGCCGTTTGTGCACCACAACCTGGAAAAGATCATCCTGGGCATCCTGTTCGTCTCGCTGCTACCGGCGATGACGGCGGCCTGGCGGGGCTACCGCTCCCGGCGCCGGGCCAAAGAGCAGGCAATGGAAAACGAGCCCGCGCTACCCGAGTGAGCCGACCGCCACGCTGTGGGCGGCCTCCATCAGCATCCAACCCGACAGCTGTACCGAGAGGTCACGCTCGGGAATCTCGGAACTGTTCACCGCTCCCCCGATGAACTGCGCCTGCTGCCCGGCCGCGGAGGGCAGCTCGGCGTCGCGGTCCCAGAACGCCCCGAAGACCGGCAGCCCGTCGGCTGTTTGCCGGTAGTCCCACGCCGATTTCGCCGACGACAGCACTATCTTGCGGGCGGTGTCACGGGCCGCGACGTCGTCGGCGGAGTCCCCCGGCAGCGTCGTGGCCACTAGGGCGAGGTAGCGAGCGGTGATGCCGGCGAACAGGCCGCCGTCGCCGCCGCCGGCGCCGCGCAGCACCCCCGCCGGAGCCATTTGCTGGTCGACGGCGGCGACCAACCGGTGCACCCGGGCGACGTGGCGCTGGTCGCCGGTGCGGGCCGCCAGCTCGGTTTCCAGGCCGAGCACCACGCCCTGGCAGTAGGTGTACTGGGCGCGTACCAAAGATCCGGCCTTGATGCCGTCGAATACCAGGTGTGTCTCCGGGTCGATCAGCGTGCGGTCGATCCAGTCGGCCATCTGCTGCGCGCGCCCGAGCCAGTCGTCATAACGGGCCAGGAATATTCCGGCCGGCCCGTTGGCGGGGGCGTTGAAGAACTGGTCCTGCTTGCGCCACGGGATACCGCCGCCGTCCTCGGGCACCCATGCCTTGACGAACTGGTTGGCCAGCTTGGGCAGCGCACGCCGGCGCTGCACACCGGCGATCCGGGCGGCGCGTTCGAGCGCCAGCGCCAGCCACGCCATGTCGTCGTAATAGCTGTTGGTCCAGGAGAAGTTGTTGCGCAGCCGATGCGAGCGGACCTGCCGATTGATGCTGATGTGCCGCTGTGGCTGCGGGTCGCGCAGTTGCGCATCGACCAGGCAATCCAACAGATGCGCCTGCCACCAGTAGTGCCAGGTGCCGAACAGCCGGTCTTTGCGGGCCGCCGGCCAGGCCACCACACCCAGCTGCGTTCCCGGCACCGCCCACAACCGCCGCAGGTGGCGCTGCGTGACGGCGGCTTCAGAAGTGGCTGCCCGGTTGGCCCAGAGCTGGTCCATGGGTCGATCTTGCCCTACCCGGCCGGCGTGTCCGTTGCGGGTGAAAGCTGCGCGCCCCCGCGGTGTCGCCGCGCAGACTCGCTGTCCCGCATTCTCAGCACTGGCCGGGTGATCAGCTGCAGCAATTGATGCACGCCGGCCAGCGAGTGCGCGGGCAGAAAGAGATCGCAATGCGGCAGCGCCGCCGCCATCGAGCCGGCCAGCGGCCGGAACTCGACTTGCGCGGCCCGCGGATTGAGCCACACCACCAACTCGGCGCGACGACGCACCCGGGCCAGCGCGTGTCCGAGGACCTCGGGCTGGTCGCTGTCCCAGCCGTCGGAGGCGACAATCACCACCGCGCCGCGCAACGCATTGCCGTGTGGTGGGGCCAGCAGTGCCTCGATACTGCGGCCGATGAACGTGCCGCCGTATCGGTCGATCACCTTGGTGTTGGCCCGCTGCAGCGCAACCTCGGCAGAGCGGTGCGCCAACACCGCCGTCAGCCGGGTCAACGACGTCGCAAACGCGAACACCTCGGGCCGCACGCCCACCCGGCGAAGCGCCGCCGCCCGCATCAGATGCAGGTATATCGCGGCGTAGGGCTGCATCGACCGGCTCACGTCACAGACCAGCACAATGCGGCGCGGCCGCTGGCGTGGCCTGCTTCGCGCCAGCACCATCGACTCCCAACCGGTGGACCGCGAGGCTTTCATCGTCGCCCGCAGGTCGATGCGCTTGCCGTGGCGGCTGGACTCCGACCGCAGGCTGCGTCGCCGCGGCCAGTGCTGCGCCGCGGTCTCCAGCCATGCCCCCAACAGCTTGAGGTCGTCGGTATCGAACCGGTCGAACGGTTGATCGGCCAGGGCGGCGATGCGGCTGGGCAGCAATTCGGGAAGCCGGATGCTGCTGGCGGCGGCCTGTTCGGTGGCGGACCGGGTAGACCAGGGCAGGTTCTGCGCCTCGGCGGTACCGGATCTGCCCGCGTAACGCACCCTCCCGGCGGCGGGTGTCCGCGGGCCGGCAAGTGTCGGCAGCGATGGGGGCCGTGAGCTTACCCCGGCGACAACAAGGTCGATGGCGCCGAACACCCCTCCAAACACCTCGTCGAAGGCGGCGAGATCTTCCATCCGGTTCACCAGCGTCAGCCGGGCCGCCCAGTACAGCGACGGCGCCGTGCGCGGCATTTCCCGCAGCGCGGCCACGAAGGACGCCTGGCCGCCGGCCGACACCAGTACCCCGGCGCCACGCAGCCGGGCCACCATGGCGGCCGCGAACGCCGCCAGGTCCACGCCCCGCAGCAACGCAGGGTTCATCGGAGCGTCCACGCCGTCAGCGTCGCCGTCGCAGCACCCACAGCAGGATCGTCACGACTGTCACCGCCAGCGCCACGGTCGCGTATTTCTTGAGCCGGTCGCCGCCGGCGAGCTCGATGAGGTCGATCGGTGCGGGCTCGGCAGCCGCGACGGTTGCCGCCGCTGCCAAGGGACCTGCTGGGGCCGGCTGGCCGCTGGCCGCAAGTTCGGCCTCCAGCGAATCCACGAACTGGCTCAGCAGCTTTTCCGACACCTGCTGCAGCATTCCGCTGCCGAACTGGGCCAGCTTGCCGACGATCTTCAGGTCGGTGTCGACGGTCACCTGGGTACGCTCCCCCGCCTCGCGTAGCTGGGCGGTGACGGTGGCGGCCGCGTTGCCGGTGCCCCGCGACTCCTTGCCTTTGGCGTCGATGACGGCGCGGTGCTGGCCGCGGTCCTGCTCGACGATGCGCACCTTGCCGCTGAATTCGCTGGTGACCGGGCCGACCTTGACCTTGACCTTGCCGAGGTATTCGTCGCCCTCGTGGCCGGTCAGTTGCGCCCCGGGCATCAGCGGAATCACCTTCTCGAGGTCACACAGCACGTCCCAGGCCTGCTCGATCGGAGCGCTGACGGTGAACTCGTTGGCAATCTTCATCGCGCGGGTCCTCTCATGTCCGGGGTGTACTCGACAAAGGCGTGGTAAAAGTCGCGGATCAGGGTACGGTCGTCGGGCGTCTTGGCCAGTGCCCCCAGCGTGACCAGCGGAGCCGAGTCCACCAGATCCCCGACGCCTAGCGCCACCAGGGCCGCGACCCAGTCGATGGTCTCGGCCACCCCCGGTGGCTTGTCTAGGTCGAGATCGCGTGCGCGGCCGACGAATTGGGTGGCGTGCTCGATCAGCGGCGCGGTGGCCCCGGGTACCGTACGGCGCACGATCGCGGCGGCCCGGGCCGGCTCGGGGTACTCGATCCAGTGGTACAGGCACCGCCGCCGCAGGGCGTCGTGCAGGTCACGGCTGCGGTTGGAGGTCAGCACCGCGATCGGCGGACGCTCGGCAACGAAGGTACCCAACTCCGGGACGGTGACCGCGGACTCGCCGAGGAATTCCAGCAGCAGCGCCTCGAATTCGTCATCGGCGCGGTCGATTTCGTCGATCAGCAGCACCGGCGGCCGAGGTCCCCGATGGCGTACACAACGCAGGATGGGCCGGTCCACCAGGTAGGCCTCGGTGTAGAGATCCGCCTCGTGAATACCGGCGCCCTGCGCTTCGGCCAGCCGGATGGACAGCAGCTGCCGTTGGTAGTTCCAGTCATAGAGAGCCTCGCTCGCCGTCAGCCCTTCGTAGCACTGCAGCCTTATCAGCGTCGTATCCAGCACCGCGGCGAGCGTTTTGGCAGCTGTTGTCTTGCCGACTCCGGGTTCACCTTCCAGCAGCAGCGGTCTGCCGAGGGTGATCGCGAGATAGATCGCCGAGGCGGTCCCCAGGTCGAGCAGGTAGTCCCGGGCATCGAACCGGCGCACCACGTCGTCGGGCTCGGCGAACGTCATGATCTCACCAGCCGCCGATAGTCCTCCCAGGTGTCCACGTCGAACGGCATCGGACCGTCGACCGCAAGTTCGCCCACCGGGCGCCGGCCCGACTCCATCAGTTTCCAGACCCCCTTGTCACCGTGCAATCGCGAAAGCTCGCCGAAGATGCTGCAGCTCAGCCAGATTGGATGCCCAACACCGTCGGAATAGCGGCACACCATGATCTCGGCCGCCGGGCCCAGGGTCACCAGCTGCCGCAGCGCCGCGGGGGCCACTCCGGGCTGATCGCCCAGCATCAGCACGATGCCGGCGGACTGCGGGTCCACCTGTTTCAATGCGGCTCGCAACGAAGCCGAACACCCGGCCCCGTGGTCGTCGGCGACGGCCACGTCGAGCCCGGCCAGCGACACCGCGCGACGCACCTTGTCGGCGGCCCCGCCAAGGGTGACGATGAGCTGATCGAACGCGGCACGGCGAGCGACCTCGAGCGTTGCCCCGAGCAACGTAGTATTCCGGTATGCCAGTAGCTGTTTGGGCGTACCCAGCCGACGGGAACTGCCGGCCGCCAGCACGACACCGGTGACCGTCATCCGACGGCTTTGCCCGCGAATGCGGCGCGGCATCGGGGACCACAGAACCAGTGGTCGGTGCCGTCCAGGCGCAGGTGCTCGGTCGCGGGCCCGACGGTCACCGTCATGCCGCACACCGGGTCGATCGCCTCCCGGACCATTCCGCTGGACCGATCCGGCGGGTCGAGGCTACCGCCGCGGAGTGCGGCGATCAGCTCCGCCGTGATCGCCACCGCGATCTCGGCGGGCGTCTTGGCGCCGATGGCCAACCCGACCGGCGTATGCACGCGAACCCGTTCGGCGTCGGACAGGTTGAGCGAATCCAGGATCGAGGCGCCGCGAACCCTGCTGGCCACCAGGCCGATATAGCCCACTCCGCTATCCAATGCGGCGCGGATGATTTCGGCTTCCGGTCCGCCGTGGCTGGCGATCACGACGGCCGTCGTCCCGCTGAGATCCGTCTCGCGTTGGGCGTCATAGCCCAGCAGGGCGCACAACTGAATCAGCGCGTCGGCGATGGGCGTGGTGCCGTAGACCCGGATGAGCGGCGCGGGCAGCTGCGGGGTCAAAAAGATCTCCAACGCCCCGCCGGACAGACATGGGTTGACCACCACGCAGGCGCCGGGTGCTTCCGGGAAATGCACATCGCCGTCGGGAAGCACCCGCAGCAGCACACTTTCGCCGGCCTGCAATGCACCCAGCGCGGCCTTGCGGACCGAGTTCTGCGCACACTCGCCACCGACGAACCCTTCAATTGTGCCGTCCGCCAACAATATCGCCTCATCACCGGGATAGGCCGAGGTGGGCGGCTGGGCTCGCACCACGGTGGCGTGCACGAAGGGTGTCCGGGTCGCGGCAAGCTGCGCCGCTCGCTCACTGATAGTCATCTACGCTCCCGGCTAGATCGGCGGTCTGGCACGGCCCTGCATGGCCTCCCACACCCGCGACGGGGTCAACGGCATATCAGCGTGGCGAACCGCGAACGGCGCCAACGCATCCACCACCGCGTTCACCACCGCGGGCGGCGACCCGACGGTAGCCGACTCACTAATTCCCTTGGCGCCGATGGGATGATGCGGCGACGGCGTCACGGTATGCCCGGTCTCTATATGCGGCACCTCCAGCGCGGTCGGGATCAGGTAGTCCATCAGCGAACCGCCCAGGCAGTTGCCGTCCTCGTCGAAGGCGATCATCTCCATCAGCGCCATGCCGATTCCGTCGACGACGCCGCCGTGCACCTGACCCTCGATGATCATCGGGTTGATCCGGGTACCGCAGTCATCGACGGCCAAAAAGCGCCGCACCTTGACCACACCAGTGCCCGGATCTACGTCTACCACGCAGAAGTACGCGCCGTAGGGGTAGGTCAGGTTCGACGGGTTGTAGCAGACCTCGGCGTCCAGCCCGCCCTCGATACCCTCCGGCAGATCACCGGCGCCGTGGGCGCGCATCGCGATGTCGGCGATCGTCACCGATGCCGCAGGGTCACCTTTGACGTAGAACTTGCCCTTCTCCCATTCCAAATCGGCCACCGAAACTTCCAGCATGCCCGAGGCGATGATCTTGGCCTTGTCACGCACCTTGCGGGCCACCAGCGCCGCGGCTCCGCCCGACACCGGGGTTGAGCGGCTGCCGTAGGTGCCCAGCCCGAACGGGGTCTGGTCGGTGTCGCCGTGCACCACCTCGATGTCATCGGGCGGGATGCCCAGCTCCTCGGCGACGATCTGCGCGAAAGTCGTCTCGTGCCCCTGACCCTGCGTCTGCACCGACAGACGCACCACGGCCTTGCCCGTCGGATGCACCCGCAGCTCGCAGCCGTCGGCCATGCCCAGGCCCAGGATGTCCATGTCCTTGCGCGGGCCTGCGCCGACGGCCTCGGTGAAGAACGACATGCCGATGCCCATCAGCTCACCGCGCTCCCGCTTGGCCTTTTGCTCGGCCCGCAGCGCGTCGTAGCCGATCATGTCCATCGCCTTGCGCATGGTGGCCACGTAGTCGCCCGAGTCGTAGACCCAGCCCGTCTTGGTGGTGTACGGGAATTGCTCGGGCCGCAACAGGTTTCGCAGCCGCAGCTGCGCCGGGTCCATCTTCAGCTCGAAGGCCAGGCAGTCCACCAGCCGCTCGACGAAGTACACCGCCTCGGTGATGCGGAACGAGCACGCGTAGGCCACCCCGCCGGGCGCCTTGTTGGTGTACACCGCGGTCATGTGGCAGTAGGCGGCCTCCAGGTCGTAGCTGCCGGTGAACACCCCGAAGAAGCCAGCCGGGTACTTCGCCGGCGCGGCCTGGCCGTTGAACGCGCCGTGATCGGCCAGCACGTTGGACCGCAGCGCCAGGATGTTGCCGTCCTTAGTGGCGGCGATTTCGCCGACCATGATGTAGTCGCGCGCGAAGCTGGTCGAGGTCAGGTTTTCGCTGCGGTCCTCCATCCACTTGACCGGCTTGCCCAGCACCAACGAACCAACGATCGCGCACACATATCCGGGGTAGATCGGCACCTTGTTGCCGAAGCCGCCGCCGATGTCGGGCGAGATCACCCGGATCTTGTGTTCGGGTAAACCGGCGACCAATGCGTACAGCGTCCGGTGCGCGTGCGGTGCCTGCGAGGTGGTCCACAACGTCAGCTTGCCGCTAACCGGGTCCAAATCGGCTACTGCGCCACAGGTTTCCATCGGCGCCGGGTGCACCCGCGGGTAGACCATCTCCTGCTTGACGACGACGTCGGCGCGCGCGAACACCGCCTCTGTGGCGGCCGCGTCGCCGGTCTCCCAGTCGAAGACGTGGTTGTCGCTCTTGCCGTCGAGGTCGGTGCGGATCACCGGTGCGGCCGGGTCGAGCGCCTTGCGGACGTCCACAACGGGATCCAGCGGGTCATACTCGACGTCGATCAGCTCCAGGGCATCGCGGGCCGAATACCGGTCGGTGGCAACGACAAACGCCACCTCCTGCCCCTGGAAGCGCACCTTGTCGGTAGCCAGCACGGCCTGCACGTCGCCCGCCAGCGTGGGCATCCAGGCCAGGCCCTTCTCGGCCAGGTCGGCACCGGTCACCACCGCCTTGACCTTCGGATGGGCAAGGGCCGCAGTGGCATCGATGCTCACGATGCGGGCATGCGCATACGGGGACCGCAAGATGGCGAGGTGCAGCATGCCGGGCAGCGTGACGTCGTCGACGTAGGTGCCGCGGCCGCGGATGAAGCGGGGGTCCTCCTTGCGCAGCATCCGGCCGTGACCGCACGGCTTTTGGTCGTTGTCAGCGATGTCTTCGGGTGACGGCGGCCTGGACGCCCCATCCTTCATCGTGGTCATGACTCGGCCTTCGCGGTGCTGTGCTGCGCGGCCCATTGGATGGAGCGCACAATCGTCGTGTATCCGGTGCAGCGGCAGATCTGCCCGGAGATCGCCTCCCGGATGGTCTGTTCGTCGGGATCGGGATTGCGGTCCAGCAAGGCCCGGGCGGTGATCATCATTCCCGGGGTACAGAAGCCGCATTGCAGCCCGTGGCAGCGCATGAACCCTTCCTGCACCGGATCGAGAGCGCCGTTCGGTCCGGCTAGGCCCTCTACAGTCCTAACGCTGTGGCCGGATGCCATCACGGCCAGCATTGTGCAGGACTTCACCGGCACGCCGTCGAGGTCGACCACACACGTTCCGCAGTTGCTGGTGTCGCAGCCCCAGTGAGTTCCGGTGAGCCCCAACTGGTCTCGCAGGAAGTGCACCAGCAGCATTCGGGGTTCTACCTCGGCGGTCACCTGCTCGCCATTGACGGTCATATTCAGCTGCATGATTTCTCCTTATCGGGTCCTTGTGGTGCGGCGACCCGTTACATCCGGCTACGCCGCGGTTGCGATCGCCGTTAGTTCCCTTCCGGCTCAGGGATATTGCGCACCCGCTCGGCCGCGGTGCGCAGCGTGCGGATGGTCAGTTCGGAAGCCAGGTGCCGCTTGTATTCCTCGGTGCCACGGATATCGGTTACCGGATCGCAGGCTTGACCCGCCCGCCGGCCCGCGTCGGCAAAGACCTCTTCGGTGGCGAGCTGGCCTACCAATGCTTCGGAAAGCTCCGCGAGCGCCGTCCTGTTGGGATTGACCGCAGTCAGGCCCACCCGCACCGCGGCTATGGTGTCGCCATCGAGGGTGATCGACGAACCGGCGGCGGTGACAGCCCAATCACCAACCCGTCGTTCGACTTTCGCGTAGGCACTGGAGGTGTTGAGCCGCACCGGGATACGTACCTCAACTAGGATCTCGTTGGGTGCCAGCGTGGTTTCGTACGGGCCGGCCAGAAAGTCATCGATCGCGATCTCGCGCTCGCCTGCGGGTCCGCGCGCCAGGCACACGGCGTCCAGCACGGTGCACACCGTCGACAGGTCCTCGGCCGGATCCGCTTGGCACAGCGAACCGCCCAGGGTGCCACGGTTGCGGACCACCGGGTCGGCGATCACGCGTTCGGCGTCACGGAAGATCGGGCACGCCGCGGCCAGCGTGTCGGACTCCAGGATCTCGCGATGCCGCGTCATCGCCCCGATGCGCACCAGGGTCGGGTCGGTGATCACATATCCGAGCTCGGGCACCAGGTCGTTGATGTCGATGAGATATTCGGGGTTGGCGATGCGCAGCTTCATCATCGGCAGCAGGCTGTGGCCGCCGGCGACGATCCGCGCCCCCTCCCCCAGCCGATCCAGTAATCCGATGGCGTGGTCGACGCTGGTCGCACGCTCGTATTCGAAAGGCCCAGGTACTTGCATGCCGTCAGTGTCAGCCGCGGCAGAACCAGCGTCAATATCGAGTTAAGTGATCCCTGAAGTCGCCGTCTACCTGCGTGTCGTGGTGGATCCGCCCGTCGGTCTCGGCCAGCGGGCGCCCGCCGCCGCCCCACCGCCGGGCGATGATGTCGGCGGCGATCGACACCGCGGTCTCCTCGGGCGTGCGCGCGCCGAGGTCCAGGCCGATCGGGCTGGACAACCGGCTCAGTTCGGCCTCGGTCAGCCCCGCCGCGCGCAGCCGCCGCAACCGGTCGTCGTGGGTCTGGCGCGACCCCATGGCACCCACATATCCGGCCTTCGGCAGGCGCAGCGCCACCTCCAATACCGGGACGTCGAACTTCGGGTCGTGGGTGAGCACGCAGATGACGGTGCGCTCGTCGATGGCGCCCGCCGCCGCCTGGACGGCCAGGTAGCGGTGTGGCCAGTCGACGACCACCTCGTCGGCCGTCGGAAACCGTGTCGCCGTGGCGAACACCGCGCGGGCGTCGCAGACGGTGACCCGATACCCGAGCAATGATCCCTGCCGGGCCAGCGCGGAGGCGAAGTCGATCGCGCCGAATACCAGCATCCGCGGGCGCGGCGCGTAGCTGGCGACGAAGACTTCCATGCCTTCGCCGCGGCGTTGTCCGTCGGGCCCGTACTCGAGGATTTCGTTGCGCCCCAGCGCAAGCAGACCGCGCGCGTCGTCGGTGACCGCGGCGTCGGCGCGCGCCGAACCCAGCGATCCCGCGGCGGGGCTGCCGGCGTCCGGATGCACGACCAGCCGCCGGCCCACCCAGTGTGCGTCCGGGTGCGCGATCACCGTCGCGATGGCCACCGGCCGATGGCCGGCGATGTCGCGGGCCACCGCGCCGAGTTCAGGAAACGTTGCCTGCGAGGCGGATTCGACGAAGACGTCGATGATGCCGCCACAGGTCAGGCCCACCGCAAAGGCGTCATCGTCGCTGAACCCATACCGTTGCAGCCGCGGAATCCCGGTGTGCACCACCTCGGCGGCGAGCTCGTAGACAGCGCCTTCCACGCAACCACCCGACACCGAGCCACTCACCGAACCGTCGGGCGCCACCACCATCGCCGCGCCAGGCGGCCGGGGCGCCGACCGCACGGTCCGCACCACCGTCGCCAACCCGGCGGTTTCACCGGCGCGCCATATTGACAGCAACTCGGCAAGCACGTCACGCACCCCCTTAAATTAGGCCAGAAGTAGGCTCTTTCCATGACTCCGGCTCAACTTCGGGCCTATTCGGCGGTGGTTCGGTTGGGCTCGGTGCGAGCAGCCGCCGCAGAGCTGGGGCTCTCCGACGCGGGGGTGTCGATGCACATCGCGGCGCTGCGCAAAGAGCTCGACGACCAACTGTTCACCAGGACCGGTGCCGGGCTGGCGTTTACCCCCGGCGGGTTGCGGCTGGCCAGCCGGGCGGTGGAAATCCTGGGCCTGCAGCAGCAAACGGCGATCGAGGTCACCGAGGCCGCCCATGGCCGGCGGCTGCTGCGCATCGCGGCGTCCAGCACCTTCGCCGAGCATGCGGCGCCCGGCTTGATCGAGTTGTTCTCGTCTCGCGCCGACGACTTGTCTGTCGAGTTGAGCGTGCATCCAACGAGCCGATTCCGCGACCTGATCCTGTCGCGTGCCGTCGACATTGCGATCGGCCCGGCCAGTGAAAGCTGCCGAGGTGCCGACGGTGCACTATTCGTACGGGCGTTTCTGAAGTATCAGATCATCACCGTCGTGGCGCCCAACAGCCCGCTGGCCGCGGGCCTGCCGACGCCCTCGTTGTTGCGCCAGCAGCAGTGGATGCTTGGCCCGTCGGCGGGCAGCTTTGACGGCGAGATTGCAAACATGTTGCGGGACTTGGCGATCCCGGAATCACAGCAGCGAATCTTTCAGAGCGATGCCGCCGCCCTCGAAGAGATCCGGCGCGTCGGCGGTGTCACGCTGACTATCGGCTTCGCGGTCGCTAAGGACCTGGCCGCCGGACGGTTGGTGCACGTGACGGGTCCGGGACTGGATAGATCCGGCGAGTGGTGTGCGTCGACGTTGCCGCCCGCGGCCCGCCAACCCGCGGTATCGGAACTGGTCCGCTTCATCACCACACCGCGGTGCACCCAGGCGATGATCCGGGGCAGCGGGGTCGGGGTGGCGCGGTTCCGCCCGAAGGTCCACGTCACGTTGTGGAGTTAGCTATACGCTGTAGCCCCATGAGCGTGTACAAGGTGATCGACATCATCGGGACCAGCCCCACCTCCTGGGAGCAGGCCGCGGCGGAGGCGGTACAGCGGGCGCGGGAAAGCGTCGACGACATCCGGGTAGCCCGGGTCATCGAGCAGGACATGTCGGTGGATTCGAGCGGCAAGATCACCTTCCGGATCAAGCTCGAGATCTCGTTCAAGATGAGGCCGGCAAAACCCCGCGACTAATTCGCCGTCGGACCCAGGCGCCGAATGTGCTTCTGCGGGCGCTGACCCAACACGAGGCCGGCAAAACCACCCGACCAATTCGCCGTCGAACCCAGGCGCCGAATGTGCTTCTGCGGCGTTGACTGTGTATCCAGGGCTGCGGATTGGGCCGAACGCCGCCACAGACACACACTCAATGCCACAGACACACACTCGAATCACCACGCTCGCGACAGATCGGCGTGCTGCCGTATCCAGGCGTGCATTGCGATGCCGGCGGCCACGCCGGCGTTGATGCTGCGAGTCGAGCCGAACTGTGCGATCGACACCGTGATCGACGCCCCGGCGCGGGCGTCGTCGGTGATGCCCGGTCCTTCCTGACCGAACACCAGCAGGCACTCCCGCGGCAGCGGCGTTTCTTCCAGCCGCACAGCGCCCGGGACATTGTCGACGGCGACCACCGTCAATCCGGCTCCAGACGCGAAGCCCAGCAGCTCGGCCGTGCTGTCGTGGTGGCGCAATCGCTGGTAGCGGTCGGTCACCATGGCGCCACGCCGGTTCCAGCGCCGGCGGCCCACGATGTGCACGGTGTCCACGGCGAACGCGTTGGCGGTGCGCACCACCGAACCGATATTGGCGTCGTGGCCGAAGTTCTCGATCGCCACATGCAGCAGGTGCCGGCGGGTGTCGATGTCGGCGACGATCGCTTCCCTGGTCCAATACCGATACGCGTCGACAACGTTGCGAGTATCGCCGTCGCGCAACAACTCTGGGTCATAACGGATGTCGTCGGGCAGGTCACCCACCCAGGGACCGATACCGCCGGCCGGCACCGCCCATTCGGTGGGCCCCGCTTCGTTCATCGCGACGTCCACACCGTGGCGTGAGTGCCCACGATCGCCACCGTCGCATACAGCAGCGCCTGGTTGATTTCACCCTGGGTGCACAGCGAGGCGTCGACGTGTACGGCGTCGCGGGAGGCGTCCGGCAGGATCAGCACCGATGAGCCGTAGATCGCGCACGCCGGGCTCAATCCGCGGCCGGGCAGCGTCGGCGCGGCAAGCAGCATCATCGGCCCGCCGCGGGCGGCGGAGTCGTCGCGATAGCGGGTCGCCAGCGCGTCGGCCGCCAACCCGAGCAGCATGTAGCCGTTGCCGGTGAACGCCGCCGGGTCCCCGAGCTGGGTCTTGGTCACCGGCGTACCGTCGGCGCGCCAGGCCGACAAGCTGGTGCTCTTGACCGTCAGGCCGGTGTCGTTCTGATTCGTCGGCAACATCCCCACCGGAAATGCGGCCGGGTAAGCGGCCGCGGTATTGGCGATCCGATCGTGCGGCGAATAGGTATACACACCGCGCACCGCGCTGCGGTCGGTCAGCGGGCCCAGACAGACCGTGCCGGTGAGCCGGTCGGGCGGCGCCGACAGCGGCTTGGCGATATCGTGCACCTTGGTCATCGCGTCGTCGCAACTGCCGAGGCCGGTCGACTCCAGCGGATGGGATAGCGCTCCGTAGAGGCCGTAGCGAACGTCCTCGGGTTTGGCGTGCGGGGCATGCGGATCGCTCGGCGAGGCATCGATGTCAACCAGCACATAGTCACCGGACCAGCGCAGATTCGACACGGCCATGTTCCACCCCAGCACCGGCAGCGACTCGCCCAGCCGGGCGCTCTGGGCGCCGTAGATGCGATCCGGTGCCGACCGGGAGCAGGCCAGGCAGGACAGCACCACGATCAGCGCAACCAGAACCCGCACCGCCGGCGGCCTAGCCCAGTCCCAGGTCGGCGAGCCCCAGCACGCTGCGGTACGACAGACCCGCGGCCTCGATGGCCTCGGCGGCACCGGTGGCGCGGTCAACCACCGTGGCCACGCCGACCACCTCGCCGCCGGCGTCCTGGACGGCGCTTACCGCCGTCAGCGCGGAGTTGCCGGTCGTGCTGGTGTCCTCGACCACCAGAACCCGCTGGCCGGACACCTCGGATCCTTCGATAATGCGCTGCAAGCCATGGGTTTTCGCTGACTTCCGGACGACGAACGCATCGATCGGGCGGCCGGGCGCGTGCATGACGGCCGTCGCCACGGGGTCGGCGCCCAGCGTCAGACCGCCGACGAGCGCATAGTCCCAATCGGCGGTGAGCTCGCGCATCAGCCTGCCGATCAGAGCCGACGCCCGATGGTGCAAGGTAGCGCGGCGCAGGTCGACGTAGTAGTCGGCCTGCTTGCCCGACGACAGGGTCACGCGCCCGTGCACCACCGACAACCGGCGCACCAGCTCGGCAAGCTCGTCGCGGTCAGCTTCGGTCACGACCACCGCCGACGCGTTTGACGGCCGCCCTGACCAGGCCCCGCGGCATCATCCGTCCGGCCGCGGCGATCGCTTTGTACTGCAGGCCGGGAACGCTGATCACCTTGCCGCGGTTGACATCGGCCAGGCTTTGGCTGACCACGTCGTCGATCTCGAGCCACATGTACGACGGCACCTTGGGCATCTCGAGGCCCGCCCGGGCATGGAATTCGGTGTGCACGTAGCCGGGACATACGGCGTGCACGCCGACGCCGGTGCCTTGCAATCCGTTGGCCAGACCCTCACTGAACGAGATCACCCAGGCCTTGGACGCCGAGTAGGTCGAGGCGCGGCCCGACAGGAGACCAGCGACGCTGGCGATGTTGACGACGGTGCCCGTAGCGGCCTCGATCATGGCGGGCAACGCGGCCCGGGTCAGCTGCATCACGGCGGTCACGTTGACGTCCAGCTGCGCCTGCAGCAGGGCGGGATCGGTCGTCCAGAATTCCCCGGACGTGCCCAACCCAGCATTGTTGACCAATACCCGGACTCCCCGGGCGAGCCGTTCGGCGACCTTGGCGCGGTCGGCCGCGTCGGCCAGGTCGGCGGGCAGGATTTCGACGTTGCCGGCCTGCGCTTCCAACTCTGCGGCCAATTGCCGCAACCGGTCGACATCACGGGCGACAAGAACCACGTCGTAGCCATCACGGGCGTAGCGCCGCGCGTAGCCGGTGCCAATCCCGGAAGTCGGACCTGTGATCAGCGCGACGGGCCGTGGCATGAGCGACAGTGTACTGACCGCCCGCTCGCCCGCCGGGCCGCGCTATCAGTGCTGGTAGTTGCTGGCCTGGCGGCCGTTGCGGCTGGTGGGCGGACGCCGAACCCCTTCGTCACGATGCGCCGGCTCGGCCGTCCGACGTGCCGGGTCCGGTAGCAGACCGGCAGCCGGGTCCACCTGAGCGCGCCGGGGCGGCAACTCGGCCTGACGGGCGGAAGCCAACGGACGGCCAGGTGCCGCGTTGCGCACCGGCTCTTTGCTCTCCGGAGAGCTCTCCTGGGGGTTGTCCTCCTGCGGCAGCGGCGGCAACACCCGCAACAGGTCGTTGAACTGGCGCACGGTGCGCAGCCCCTCGTCCCACTGCGCGCGGGTGCTCGAGATCGGCATGCTGATCATCGTCCAGTTCTGCTCGTTCCACATGATCTCGGCGCAGTCGGGTGCGGTGTGGGCGAAGGTGACCATGCGCCGGTCGCAAGCCCGCCGGGCCGCGTCGAGGTTGGTGGAATAGACCATCCGCGGCCCGATCGCGCCGAGCAACCAGATGTCGCTTTCTCGTGGCTCCTTGAGCCCCTTGAGCCGCAGGTCGACCACGACGTTGGTGCCCACCTTGCGGTGCAGGGCGATGACCGTGGCGACTTCCTCGAGGTCGAAGATGTAGACAGCCTCGCCGCGGATCTGACCCAGCACGACATTCTTGGCCGGAACATCGCCGACCGTCGACATCACACCGCGCTTCCAGCGGTGCAGGATTTCGGTCGATTCGCGCTCGTAGTCGAAGCCGTGCGACCGCGCCCACGACCTACGACGTCTGCTGCGCCCGCGTTGTCGATCGATGTCGACGTACAGCAACACCACCGCACCGACGAAGCACAGCGCGGACAGCGTGAACCAAAGCGGGACCACGGAAGACAGCCTATCTGCTGATCGGCTCCAATAGAGAATCCGACCAGGTCACAACCGAATCACAGGACGAAAAACCAGGCGCGTCGCAGGCCGGTATCGGGTGGCCGATATTGGGTGGGCCGAACATACATGCGATGCGCTGAGGTACCGTCGGGTCGCGATCAGGACTGTCATCCTGTCCTCTAAATAGGAGCCCATCCGTGTCGCTTCCAGACCTGCCGCCACACATCGACATTCCAGTCCAGCTCGATGAGGTGAAAGTCGTATTCAGCGTGGCATCGCTGACGTTCGAGGGAGACATGCCAGCCGTACTGTTCCACCTGGGAATCGTGGTCAACGATGCCGCGGACTGGGGCGCCGCGGCCGAGGTAATCGCCGTGTTCCACACTAATGCCGGACATGTGACCCTCGACGATGAGGCGTATAACGCGAACCGGCACGTCAGTACCGGTAATCCGTACAAACAGATGATTGCCGGCCTGATGGCCAAGGGCGCCCAATTCGAGCTGTGCGGCGCTACCGCCAGAGCCAACGGTTGGCGCAATGCCGATTTGATTCCCGGAATCAAAGTCAACAGGAACGCCATGGCGAGGTTGACCCAGCTGGTGCAGCAGGGGTATGTGAAAATTTCGGAGGCGTAGAAAAAGCCTAGAGGGGCCTGGGCACCCAGCGGCCGTCACGCCGAGCAGACGCGTAAGCCCCCATTTTCGTTCCGAAAAGGGGGCTTACGCGTCTGCTCGCCCAGGGAACTTAGCCCAGGATCAGGGAGTCGCCGTCAGCGCTGACATTGACCGGCACCACGTCGCCGTCGTGCACCTCGCCGGCCAGCAGCATCTTGGCCAGCTGGTCGCCGATGGCCTGCTGGACCAGCCGCCGCAACGGACGCGCGCCGTACACCGGGTCGAATCCGCGATGCGCCAGCCACTGCTTGGCTTGCAGCGACACCTCGAGCTGCAACCGCCGTTGCGCCAGCCGTTTCTGCAGCTGCGCCAGCTGGATGTCGACGATCTGCACCAGTTCCTCGGGGTTGAGGCCCTCGAAGATCAGCACGTCGTCCAGCCGGTTGATGAACTCCGGCTTGAACGTGGCCCGCACCGCGGCCATCACCTGTTCCTCGCTGCCGCCCGATCCTAAATTGGACGTCAGGATCAAGATGGTGTTGCGGAAGTCGACCGTGCGACCATGGCCGTCGGTGAGCCGGCCTTCGTCGAGCACCTGCAGCAGCACGTCGAACACGTCGGGGTGGGCCTTCTCGACCTCGTCGAACAGGACCACCGTGTAGGGACGGCGGCGCACCGATTCGGTCAGCTGACCACCGGCCTCGTACCCGACATAGCCGGGCGGGGCACCGATCAACCGGGCCACGGTGTGCTTCTCGCCGTATTCGCTCATGTCGATGCGCACCATCGCGCGCTCGTCGTCGAACAGGAAGTCGGCCAGCGCCTTGGCCAGCTCGGTCTTACCGACACCGGTCGGCCCGAGGAACATGAACGCCCCCGTCGGCCGGTTGGGGTCGGAGACGCCGGCCCGGCTGCGACGCACCGCGTCCGACACCGCCTGCACCGCCTTCTTCTGCCCGACGACGCGCTTGCCCAGCTCGTCTTCCATCCGCAGCAACTTGGCCGTCTCGCCTTCCAGCAGCCGGCCGGCCGGGATGCCCGTCCAGGCCGACACCACGTCGGCGATGTCGTCCGGGCCGACCTCTTCCTTGAGCATCACCTGCTCACGGGCCTGAGCCTCCGGCAGCGCCGCCTCGAGTTTCTTCTCGACCTCGGGGATGCGTCCGTAGCGCAGCTCGGCGGCCTTGGCCAGGTCACCGTCGCGTTCGGCCCGCTCGGATTCGCCGCGCAGGGCTTCCAGCTGCTCCTTGAGCTCACGGACGATCTCGATGGCGTTCTTTTCGTTCTGCCAGCGCGCAGTAAGTTCTGCCAGCTTTTCTTTCTGGTCGGCCAGCTCGGCGCGCAGCTTCTCCAGCCGCTCTTTGGAGGCCGCGTCCTCCTCCTTGGCCAGCGCCATTTCCTCGATCTCCAGCCGGCGGACCAGCCGCTCCACCTCGTCGATCTCGACGGGCCGCGAGTCGATTTCCATCCGCAGCCGGCTGGCCGATTCATCCACCAGGTCGATCGCCTTGTCCGGCAGGAAGCGCGCGGTGATGTAGCGGTCGGACAGCGTGGCCGCGGCGACCAACGCCGAGTCAGTGATCCGGACGCCGTGGTGCACCTCGTAGCGGTCTTTGAGCCCGCGCAGGATACCGATGGTGTCCTCCACCGACGGCTCCCCGACGAACACCTGCTGGAAACGACGCTCGAGGGCCGCGTCTTTCTCGATGTACTTGCGGTACTCGTCGAGCGTGGTCGCGCCGACCAGCCGCAGTTCGCCACGGGCCAGCATCGGCTTGATCATGTTGCCGGCGTCCATCGCGCCCTCGCCGGTCGCGCCGGCGCCGACGATGGTGTGCAGCTCGTCGATGAAGGTGATGATCTGCCCGGCCGAGTTCTTGATGTCATCGAGCACGGCTTTTAGCCGTTCCTCGAACTCGCCGCGGTACTTCGAACCGGCCACCATCGAGCCCAGATCCAGGGCGATGATCGTCTTGTCGCGCAGGCTTTCGGGCACGTCGCCGGCCACGATGCGCTGGGCCAGGCCCTCCACGATCGCGGTCTTGCCGACGCCGGGCTCGCCGATGAGCACCGGGTTGTTCTTGGTGCGACGGCTCAGCACCTGCACCACGCGGCGAATCTCGTTGTCGCGCCCAATCACCGGGTCGAGCTTGCCTTCGCGGGCGCGTGCGGTCAGGTCGGTGGAGTACTTCTCCAGCGCCTGATACGTCGCCTCGGGTTCGGGGCTGGTCACCCGGGCACTACCGCGGACCTTGACGAACGCCTCCCGCAGAGCCTGAGGCGAGGCGCCGTGGCCGTTCAGTAGTTTGGCGACCTCGGAATCACCGGTGGCCAGGCCGACCATCACGTGCTCGGTGGAGACGTACTCGTCGTCGAGCTCGGTGGCCAGGTGCTGCGCGGCGGTGATCGCCGCCAGGGATTCGCGAGATAGCTGCGGCTGCGAGCTGGCGCCGCTGATCTGCGGCAACCGGTCGAGCACGCGCTGCGCTTCGGCGCGGATCGCGGCGGGTTCGACACCGACGGCCTCGAGCAGCGGCCCGGCGATTCCGTCGGCCTGCGTCAACAGGGCCATCAGCAAGTGAGCCGGCCGGATCTCGGGATTGCCGGCGGCCGAAGCCGCCTGCAGCGCCGAGGTCAGCGCCGCCTGGGTCTTGGTGGTCGGATTGAAAGAGTCCACAACAACTCCGTTCGGGGGTGCTTATGTACTTCGGGGGTAGTTCGGGGGGGTATTTCGGG
>NZ_UPHT01000099.1 GCF_900566085.1 Mycobacterium attenuatum | reverse complement strand
CCGCCACCACCGCCCACCACCGAGATCCCGACAGCGACGGAGACGCAGACCGTGACCGTGACGCCTCCACCCCCGCCACCACCGGCGACCACGGCGGCCCCGCCTCCGGCGACGACGACGGCGGCGGCGCCACCGGCGACGACTACCACCACGCCGGCTGGTCCCCGACAAGTCACCTATTCGGTGACCGGCACCAAGGCGCCGGGTGACATCATCTCGGTCACCTATGTCGACGCCTCCGGTCGGCGGCGCACGCAGCACAATGTCTATATCCCGTGGTCGATGACCGTCACTCCCATCTCGCAATCTGACGTGGGCTCGGTGGAGGCGTCCAGCCTTTTCCGGGTCAGCAAACTGAACTGCTCGATCACCACCAGCGACGGGACGGTGCTGTCATCAAACAACAACGACGCACCGCAGACGAGCTGCTGATGCTCGGCAGATACTCGGCATACCGGCGCGGTCCCGACGGCATCGTGGCTCCCGTTGTCGTCGACCGCATCCTCATCGGAGCTTGCGCGGCGGTCTGGCTGGTGCTGGTGGGCGTGAGCGTGGCCGCCGCGGTCGCACTGGCCGATCTCGGACGCGGCTTTCACAAGGTGGCCAGGGACTCGCACACCACCTGGGTGTTGTACACCGTCATCATCATCTCCGCATTGATCATCGCGGGCGCGATTCCGGTGTTGTTGCGCGCTCGCCGCATGTCGGGGGCGGACTCGGCGCCGAGGCCGGCGCTGTCATCTGCGCAGGGCAGGCGCCCGGCTAGACCGGCGCAACCGGCCGTGCGCGCGGTAAGCGGTCCGACCCGCCGAGACCACGTCAGAGCCTTCGAGGCGGCCACCGACTGGTCCGGCGAGGCGGTGGACCGAATCTGGCTGCGGGGAACCGTCACGTTGACCGGTGCCATCGGTACTGCACTGATCGCGGTTGCGTTGGCGACGTATCTGATGGCTGTCGGTCACGACGGCGCATCGTGGGCCAGCTACGCTGTCGCAGCGGTGATCACCGCGGGAATGCCGGCGATCGAGTGGTACCACGTCCGGCAGCTGCGACGCACGCTGGCCCACCGATAGCGCCCGGGCAAACGGCGAACGCCGGGTCGGTCTGCAAGTTTCCCGTGACGCCGACTGGTCATCGGCGGATAGTGCGGGCGTTGCCCGGGCCGCGGATCCGACGACTGCTGCACACCTACCGCTGGTCGGGTTCGGGGAGGACCGGCTGACTGGCCGAGGGATTGACCGGGGCGGGACGCCGCTATCGGCGCAGTTCCAGCCTGATCCGCCCGCGTTGCCGGTCCCTAGTGCTCGCCGTGCTCGTCGTTGGGCGAACCGGCTATGCCGTCCTGGTATTCGCGTAGCGCGGTCAGCGCACGTTGTTCGGCGGCATGACCGGCCTCCCGCAGTGCCGCGTCCTCCGACGCCGGATCGGCGGACAAGAAGCTGCCAATGCCAGGCGCACCGGCCGAGCCCAACTTGTTCATTCGCTTGGGAACGGCAGCACCTTGGTACTCCAGCGGCAGCGGATGACCGTGTTCGTCGACCGGGCCGAGCGGCTGGTGCAGCTCGATGTAGGCCCCATGCGGCAGCCGCTTGATGATGCCGGTCTCCACGCCGTGCTCGAGCACCGCACGGTCACTGCGCTGCAGGCCGATGGACCACCGGTAGCTGATGAAGTACACGAACGGTGGCAGCACCACCATGCCGATACGGCCAATCCAGGTCGTCGCGTTCAGCGAAATGTGGAACTTGAACGCGATGATGTCGTTCATGGCCGCCAGAGTGAGCACCATGTAGAACGCGATTGCCATCGCGCCCACTGCCGTGCGCACCGGTGCGTCGCGTGGCCGTTGCAGCAGGTTGTGATGTGCGTAATCGCCGGTGAACCGCTTCTCTAAGAACGGGTAAACGATCAGCAGGATAAAGACCAAGCCCATGATCAGCGCCACCCACACCACGGCGGGAATGGTGTGGTGCCAGAAGTAGAACTCCCAGGGCGGCCAGATACGTGCTAAACCCTCCGTCCACATCATGTAGAAGTCCGGCTGCGAGCCGGCCGACACCTGTGACGGCTTGTACGGACCGAGATTCCAGATCGGGTTGATCTGCAGCAGGCCGCCCATCAGGCCCAGAACGCCGACGATTGCGGCGAAAAATGCGCCGGACTTAAATGCGAACACCGGCATGACCCGCACCCCGATGACGTTGTGCTCGGTCCGCCCGGGGCCTGGGAACTGGGTGTGCTTCTGGAACCACACCAACGCCAGATGAATGCCGATCAGCGCCAGGATGATTCCGGGCAGCAGCAGAATGTGCAGCGCATAGAGCCGAGGAATCAGGATGGTGCCCGGGAAATCACCCCCGAACAACGCCCAGTGCAACCAGGTTCCGATCACCGGCATGCCGAGGGTGATCGAGGAGAGCGCTGCCCGCAGGCCGATACCCGACAGCAGGTCGTCGGGCAGCGAGTAGCCGAAGTAGCCCTCGAACATTGACAGGATCAGCAGCAGCGAGCCGATGACCCAGTTGGCCTCACGGGGCCGTCGGAACGCGCCGGTGAAGAAAATCCGCGCCAGGTGCACCATGATCGCCGCGGAGAACATCAACGCGGCCCAGTGGTGGATCTGGCGGACGAACAATCCGCCTCGGACTTCGAAGGAGATGTTCAGTGCCGTTTCGTAGGCGCGCGACATCTCGACGCCGCGCAATGGTTGATAGACGCCGTTGTAGGTGACCTCGGTCATCGACGGGTCGAAGAACAGCGTCAGGTACACGCCGGTGAGCAACAGCACGATGAAGCTGTACAGCGCGATCTCGCCGAGCAGGAACGACCAGTGCGTGGGAAAGACCTTGTTCAGCTGCCTGCGCAGGGCGGCGGAGGGGTGATAACGGGTATCGATGTCTTCGGCTTGGCGAGCCAGCACGTCGCCGATTTTCGGAGGACGAAGATTCGGACTCATGATGTTGTGCGCTCCCAGAATGCCGGTCCGACGGGCTCGATGAAGTCGCCGTTGGCGACGAAAAATCCTTTGGAGTCGATGGTGATGGGCAGTTGCGCCAACGCGCGGGCCGCCGGGCCGAATATTGGCTTGGCGAAATGCAGTGCGTCGAACTGCGACTGATGACACGGGCACAGGATTCGGTAGCTCTGCTGCTCGTACAGCGATGCCGGGCAACCCAGGTGCGAGCAGACCTTGGTGTAGGCGAAAAACTCGCCGAAGTTAAAGCTTTCCTGCCCTTGGCGTTTGACCACTTTGCCCAAATCGCTTGGCTTGATGCGGATGAGCATCACCGGGTTGCGGATACCCATCGCGATGGCCTGCAACTTCTCATGTGATTCCACGGTGGTGCCATCACCGTCGGATTCCCGCCATGGAAACACCGTCTCCATGCCGCCGGCGTCCATGTCCTCGGGGCGCATTTTGATAAACGGCGGCCCGTCGTGCAAACCGGTGGCCCGCGCCAGATAGATCGTCTCGCCCTTGTAGCGCGGGGTCCAGCCGGAGGTCCACAGCTCGGCCTTCATTCCCTCGGCGGTGGGGACGACCGGTTTCCACGGGTTCTTGATCAGGCCACCGACGAACGCGACCAAGGTGCCCAGTCCGAACGCACCCAATCCCATGCCCAAAGACAGCCCGATGAGTTTACGGCGCCGGATGGTCGAGCTCTCGAAGGCGTCGGTCAGGTTTGCCACCACCGTCTTGCGGTCGATCTCGCGAGACGCTCCGTCGTGCCGGTCCTGGATCGTGATCTCTTCCGGGATGAAGCGTTTCTGGAACAGCACGGCCCCGATTGCGATCGCCAGGATCGACAGACCGAAGGTCAGCCCGTACAGCGGGGTGGCAAGGGAGTACAGGAAGTTTCCCGACTCTCCCTGGGCCTTGTACTGCCAGGGCCAGAAGAGGAAAACCAGCAGCAGGGCGAGTCCGAACACACCGCCCAGCAACAGCCACACGGCCACGCCGCGCTCGGCGCGCTTCTCGGCCCTGGTGCCTTCGACCGGCCAGCGGGGCTCCTTGTAGGCGATCTGGACACCGTCGAGCTTGCCGCCCAGGTCGAGCAGTTCCTGCTGCGACATCGCGGCCAGCGCCGCCTCATTCGGTTCGTGGGGTGCACCGGGGCCTTTATCGGTGTCCGAGCCAAGGCCGGTTTTGCCGTCGCCGGTCACGGGAGACCCGTCGCTCATGATCGCGCCCCAATCCACAGTGCCAGCCCGATGGCGGCGACCATGCCGATGATCCACATCGCCATGCCCTCGGGCGCAGGTCCGAATCCGCCGAGGCCGTAGCCGCCCGGCGACCGCTCCTCGGCGACGGTCCGCACGTAGGCGATGATGTCCTTCTTGGCTTCGAAGGACAGCTGGCGATCGCCGAACTTCGGCATGTTCTGCGGCCCGGTCAGCATCGCGGTCAGGATTTGCTGCTCATTGGCGGGTCCGAGGTCGGGCGCGTACTTGCCCGACGAGAGCGCGCCGCCCTTGCCGGTGAAGTTGTGGCAGGAGGCACAGTTGAGGCGAAACAAGTCGCCGCCGCGTCCCAGGTCGTCTCCCCGCAGGGACTTGGTGGCGATGCTGCCGTCGGGGTTGCGGACCACGGTGGGCCCGCCCCCGTTGGCTTGCACATAGGCACCGAGAGCGTCGATCTGGGCCTCGTCGAAGATCGGCTCCTTGCGCTGCGCCTGAGCCTCCCCCCGCATGGCGGGCATCCGGCCCGTCGAGACTTGGAAGTAGACGGCCGCCTCGCCGACGCCGATCAGGCTGGGCCCGTGGTCGGGCACGCCCTGCAGGTTGGCGCCGTGGCAGGACACGCACGACGTGTCGAACAACTGCTTGCCGGTGCGTAGCAGCGCTGAGGACGACTCGTCGGCGACGGCCACCTGCGGGGTGGGTGTCAGGACGGCAGCCAGGCCGCCGGCGATGGTCAGCGCTATGACCAGCAGCAGCCCGCCCGACAACCGCCGGTGCAGACGCTGCCGCGAGCGACTGTTCCGCTGCGCGCTGCCACCGGATCGGGTGAATCCCAGTCTTTTCAACTGAGCACTCCTATTCATGCCTGTTCGGGGTCCGTGCCTGTTCGAGGGGGCCGGCTTATCGGATGAAATAGATCACGGTGAACAGCGCGATCCACACGATGTCCACGAAATGCCAGTAGTAGGAGACGACGATGCTGGCGGTTGCCTGCGCCGGGGTGAACTTGCTCATCCCGGTCCGGACCAGCAAGAAGATGAAGGCGATCAAACCACCGGTCACGTGTAAGCCGTGGAACCCCGTCGCCAGGTAGAACACGCTGCCGTAGGCGCTGCCCGGGATGGTCGTCCCGTGCGTGGCCAGGTGGTAGTACTCGTAGCCCTGACCAAGGATGAAGAACAGGCCCATCAGGAAGGTGATCACGTACCAGCGGCGCAGGCCGAACACGTCGCCGCGTTCGGCGGCGAATACCCCCATCTGGCAGGTGAACGACGACGCGATCAACACCAGCGTCACCGGCACCGCCTGATAGAGATTGAGCTCGGTCGGCGGCGGCGGCCACTTCCCGCCGGACTGAGCGCGCGCGGTGAAGTACATCGCGAACAGACCAGCAAAGAACATCAATTCACTGGAAAGCCACACTATGGTGCCGACACTGACCATGTTCGGTCTGTTCAGCGAATGCACGCGCGACGTGATGGCAGTACCCGAGGTCCCTACAGCACTCGTCACATCCGCAAGTATGACGCTTTGTAGTTGTCGAACTCTACCCGGGTCACAATTTCGTTTTCCGCGCGTCGTTTTGCAGCCGCGTCGCGCCGGGTTACCGGCCCTTGCCGGGCGCGTGTTGGGAGGTGGCCAGCGGGCATGCGACCATCGGCGCGTGCCTCGCTCGCGTGAAGGATTCCCCGGTGGTTCGCGTCCGGCGGTCTCGGCTTCGGTGTCGGTGTCGGTGCCGGCGTCGGGGACCTCTTCGGGGACCTCTTGGCCACAGGTTCTGGGTCGCTTGACGGCCGGGAGCAATTTGGCGCGGGGTCAGGCGGCCTGGGCGATGGATCAGATCGTGACCGGTGCGGCGCGGCCGGCCCAGATCGCCGCATTCGCGGTGGCGATGACGATGAAAGCGCCCACTTCGGACGAGGTCAGCGAATTGGCCGGAGTGATGCTCGACCACGCGCGCCCGATGCCGGCCCACGCAATTCCGGATGACGCCGTCGACATCGTCGGTACCGGTGGCGACGGCGTCAACACCGTCAACTTGTCCACCATGTCGGCCATCGTGGTGGCGGCCGCGGGTGTGCCGGTGGTCAAACACGGCAACCGGGCCGCGTCGTCGTTATCCGGGGGGGCCGACACCCTCGAAGCGCTCGGGGTGCGCATCGACCTCGACGCCGCTCAGGTGGCGCGCAGCGTCGCCGAAGTCGGGATCGGGTTTTGCTTTGCGCCGCAATTCCATCCGTCGTACCGGCACGCCTCGGTGGTGCGCCGCGAGATCGGCGTGCCTACGGTGTTCAATCTCCTTGGGCCGCTGACCAATCCAGCGCTACCGCGGGCTGGGTTGATCGGCTGTGCATTCGCTGATCTTGCCGAAGTGATGGCCGGCGTGTTTGCCGCGCGCCGGTCCAGCGTGCTGGTGGTACACGGTGACGACGGGCTCGACGAGTTGACCACGACGACCACCAGCACGATCTGGCGGGTGCAGGCGGGCACGGTGGACAAACTGACTTTCGATCCTGCGGGATTCGGGTTCCCGCGGGCCGAACTCGACGAATTGCTGGGTGGTGACGCGCAGGCCAATGCGGCCGAAGCCCGCGCGGTGCTGGGTGGGGCCGCGGGCCCGGTCCGGGATGCGGTGGTGCTCAACGCCGCCGGCGCGATCGTCGCCCATGCCGGGCTATCCAGCCGGGCTGAATGGCTGCCTGCGTGGGAGGACGGCTTGCAGCGGGCCAGCGCCGCGATCGACAGCGGCGCGGCCGAACAATTGCTGGCGCGATGGGTGCGGTTCAGTAAGCAGTTCTGAGCTGCCGGTCCGGGGGTGCGACGCCCGGTAGGGCGGGTCCTGGTCGGGGCAGACCCGTCGCATCGGGCCGGGTGCCTGCTCGACGGCCAGCCGCGCCGAACGTGCCCATGCCGCCCACGCCGCCCATGCGCCGGCGCAGCGCACCGGCGTGGCCCAGCCGTCGTCGTGCCCGGCGACTCGAACGATGCGCACGCCCGGGGCCGCGAGCCAGCGTGCGATGAGCGCCGTCTCCTCCACCAGCGCGCCGCCGAGCGGCGCCTCGGCGGGCAAAATCGCCTGAGCGCCGGCCTGCAGCGCGTCGACTACGGGCATCGGGGGCACGCCGCGCCTGGCGGTTCCGGCCGCAGCCAATTGGCCATGGCGGATCACGGCAAAGTAGTAGCCACCGCTGCCGTCCGGCGTCGCGGCGATCAACTCGGGCAGCTCGGCCAGCGTCCGCAGCCGCTGACCACGCCACAGGGTCTCGATGGTGGCGGCGATATGGTCGCGCAGGCGTGCCGCGCTCTCGTAGCGATGCCGCTCGGCCAGGGCGGTGACGTGGCGAACCGCGGCGGCCAGCGCGGTGTTGTCCCGCCCGTCGATCAGATCCGTTGCGCGCTGCACGGCTTCGGCGTATCGGTCGGCGGTCAGGTCGCGCGCGGCGGGACACGGTGACACCTCCAACTCGGGACAGGCCGGCCCGTGCAGTGCCGACCGTGCCAGCCGCCTGGTGCAGGTTCGGAGCCCGGTGAAGCGAGCCAGCAGGGTGGCCGTCTCGGCGGCATCGCCCCGGGACCGAAACGGGCCGATGGCCCGGCTGTGTCGAGGAGCGCGAACGACGGCCAGGCGCGGAAACGCTTCGTCGCTGAGAACCACCCACCACCAACGGTGGGGAAATCTCGATCTGCGGTTGTACGGGGGCGCATGTGCGGCCAGCATTCGAAGCTCACGCACCCCGGCTTCCAGTGGGTGGGCGCACTCGACGTGGTCGACCCCAGTGGCTAGGGCGACCATTTCCTTGATCCGGCCGCGGGGGTCGGCGCCGTTGAAGTATTGGCTTACCCGACGACGCAGGTCGACCGCGGTGCCGACGTAGAGCACTTCGCCCGACGGTCCCCGGAACACATAGATTCCGGGGCGGTTCGGCAAGCCGGCGGCCAGCACCCGTTTGCGGCGCTGCGCCGGGGTCACGTTGGGCAGATACGAACGCAGGTCCGCGTAAGTGTGCACACCCTGGTTGCCCACCCGCTCGATCAGGGCATGCAGGACCTCGACGGTGGCCCGGGCATCGTCGAGGGCGCGATGCGTGGGTTGGGCGGCGACGGAAAACAGCCGCGCCAGTTCTGCCAGTCGCACGCTGGGTGCTTCCTCCCGGGAGAGCACCCGCCGGGCCAGCCGGACCGTGCACAGGACGTTCGGCCGCGGCCAGGCGATGTCGCAGCGTCGAGTTGCTGCCCGCAGGAACCCGATATCGAACCCGGCATTGTGGGCGACCAGTACCGAGCTGCCCGCGAACTCGAGAAACATCGGCAGGACCGCGTCGATGGTGGGGGCGTCGCGCACCATGGCCGTGGTGATTCCGGTCAGCTGCACGATCTGGGGCGGGATGCTGCGCTGCGGGTCCACCAGCGTGGCGAACTCGCCGAGGACGGTTCCGCCGCGTACTTTGATCGCTCCGATCTCGGTGATGGCGTCCGCCTCGGTGCCCTTGGTGCGCCCACCGGTGGTTTCCAAGTCGACTACGACGAAGGTGGTCTCGCGCAGCGGCAGCTCGTCGGCCGACGCGGCGTCGATGCCGGAAAAAGCAAGCGGGTCGAGCCCGGCGAGACTCAGCTGAGTCCCACCGCTCATACCCATGGCGGTGAGGTTAGGCAGCGGTACCGACAGCCAACGGTTCCCACGCCGCCACGTCAGTCGTCATCGTCGTTGGCTCCGCCCGGAATGGGGAGCCAGCAAGCGGTTCCCACGAAACCGGGCCGGGTCGAGCCAGGTGGTCCGGGTCGGTCCGTGCGCCACCCCAAGGCACGAGGCGGTGCACAGCGATGTACAGCGGTGCACAGCGATGTACAGCGATGTACAGCGATGTACGAGGAAGCAACCCAACTGTGGAGTAGCCACTCCGGAATCCCCGGCAGTGCGTCCGGGAAGGCGTGTCAACCCGGCCAGTGTCCGACGCCAGCCGCCACGGGGAGGCCGGCCAGTTCCTCAACGGTGATCGCGGTCATTCTGGTAGCCGGACTCCGATGGGTGGCCACCGACTCGCGCGGCCGCCTCGGACATGACAGCGGCGACTTGTTCGGCGATATGCCCGAGATAGGCATCCGGCGACACGGCCGCTGCCAGATTGGGGTCGCGACGCGCGACGAGAGCGGCGAACGAGGCGCCACTTTCGACGGAGGCGGTGACCATGGCTTCCAATTCGTCGTGAGCGGCCTGGCGGCCGAGTGTCGGTGCCAAGCGCATCATCACCGATTCCGCCATGATCAGCCCGTGGGTCCGGCCGAGATTGGCCGCCATCGCCGCGGTGTCGACGTGCAGCCCGGCCAGCACGTCTGCTGCAGTTCGCGCAGCGCCGCCGCAGACACCCAGCGCCGGGGCCACCGCATGCCACTCGAGTGACCAGACAGCAGTCGCCCGTTCCGCGTCAGCGACGGCGGCATCGAGGGCAAGGTCCAGGTATGAGCGAGTCAGACGTGCGGCTCGAAGGAGCTGTTGTGCGCCTATTGGATTTCGTTTCTGCGGCATGGTGCTGCTGACGCCGCGCCCGGGCGCGCTGGGCTCGCTCAGCTCGGCGACTTCGGTCTGGGAACCCACGACGATGTCCAGCCCGATCTTGCCCAACGACGCCGCCACCTGTGCGGCCCAGGCGACAACCTCGACGAAGCGGTCGCGGGTGGCATGCCAGCTGATTAACGGCGCGGCCAAACCCAGACGCCGGGCCAGCTCGCGACGGACGTCCATGCCGTGCGGCGCCATGGCGGCGAGACTGCCGACAGCGCCACCGAGCTGAACTACCGCGACACGGTGCCGCAACTCGGCGAGCCGGTCCAGATGGCGCAGCAGAGGTGCGGTCCAGGACGCCACCCGGTAGCCGAAGGTGATCGGCAGGGCGTGCTGCAGCTGGCTGCGACCGACCATGACCGCACTGCCGTGCTGGGCTTCCAGCTCCATCAGCGCGGCCAACGTGTGCAGGAGATCCCGCTCAATGACGTCCAGCGCCGCGACGATCTGCAGGACCGCGGCGGTGTCCATGATGTCTTGGGTGGTGGCCCCCCAATGGGCGTACTGCCCCAGACCGTCGGGCACAATCTCGGCGAGTTGTTCGACGAGGCCGACGATCGGATAACCGGCCGCCGACGTGCGATGGGCGAGGCGCGCGATATCGAGGTTGTCGGGTGTCACGGCGCGCAGCGCCGCCGCGACCTCGGCCGGGATGATGTCCAGGTCGGCTTGCGCCGCGGCAAGTTCCGTCTCGACCTGCAGGAATCGCGCCAGCAAACCTCGCTCGCCGAGGATCGCTCGCAGCTCGTCGGTGGTATGCAAGCCGCCGAACACCGAGCTGTCCAGCGCAGATAACGCCGTCGACAGGATCATCGCCACTCCTGGGTGCCGAAGTATGTGGGTGTCGCGGGGCGGACCTACGTTACACGCGACACAAGGGCGCGTGCTGCAGATTGGCGGCGAAGGCGTGGCTCCATCAGCTCGCGCGCGAAATCTGGTGCGGGGCTGCTCTCTCGCCGGTCTCTGCGGCGGCTTCGAGTTTCCGACAGGGACACCAGCCGGGCCCACCGTGTCTGCCGAGAGCGCTCAACACCAGGTCATCTCAACGGGTTGCAGTCGGTGGTTGGGGCGTTCGAGGGCACCCGTCAAAACCAATTGTCAGTGATGGCCGTTAGCGTTCGGCGCAGCACGACTTGGCGAGCGAAAGCCCTACGGAAAGGAGCGGCATTGATGGCGCAAGGCAGCGGTACCGAAAGCACCGGCGGCCCCGCAGAGGCGGAGGAGCCGGTGGTCATTGACTGTGACGAGTGCGCCGTGCGGGGGCAAGCCTGCCGCGATTGCGTGGTGAGCGTGTTGCTCGGGGTGCCGGACTGGTTGTCGCACGACGAGCGAGCGGCGCTCGAGACACTCGCCGATGCCGGGTTAGCGCCGAGGTTGCGGCTGGTCCCGATCCGTCGCGATTGCGCGCCGGGTCAGACGTCGGGTGTGGCCTGATCGAGCCTGTATGGTGGGGAAGCGCAAAGAAGCGCTCTCACACGAAAATGACAGAAATCTTGCCATTTTCTTAACTCCCCCCTTTGGACAAAAGCCGAGACCGTTTCGTAACCTGTTTGAGACCTAAACCAGCTCGACGGCGCTAGGCCGATGGCAGTTTAAGGAAGCAAATCTTGAGGCTCGACTGTAGGCATTCGATCGCGCGCGTCGTCAAGCGGTCCGCAGTCGCTTCGTTGGCGAGCTTCACCGTGTTGTCCGGCGTCTTGGCCGCGACGGCAATGGCCGACCCCGCTGACGATGCGCTGGCGAAACTCAACGAGTTGTCGCGGCAGGCCGAACAGACCACCGAGGCGATGCACAGCGCGGAACTCGACCTGAACGCGAAGCTCGCGGCCCAACAGGCCGCGGAACGAAAGCTCGCCGAGGATCAGGCCGCGGTGGCCGCCGCGAAAGCGCGCCTGGCCACCTTCCAGACCGCCGTGAACAAGGTTGCGGCCGCCACCTACATGGGTGGCCGCACCAACGGCTTGGACGCGATTTTGACGGCAGAATCGCCGCAGCTGCTGATCGACGGGCTCTCGGTGCAGCGGGTGATGGCACGTCAAATGTCCACGCAAATGGCCGGTTTCAAGGCCGTCGGAGAAGAGGCGGCCAAGGCTGAGCAGGCTTCGGCCAAGTCGGCTGCCGATGCCAAGTCCGCTGCCGAGCAGGCTGCGGCGGTGCGGGCCAATCTGCAGCACAAGCAGAGCCAGCTGCAGGTGCAAATCGCCGTCGTCAAGTCGCAATACCAGGCCCTGACGCCGGAGCAGCGCACCGCGCTTGCCGACCCGGGCCCGGTCCCGGCGCGGGTACCGGATGTCCCCGGACCGGCGCCCGAAGGACTGCCGCCCGGTGCTCCGCCCGAGGGCGTACCGGCGCCCGGTGAAGCGCCGCCTCCGGGCGGAGTCTCCGATATACCGTTCCTGGCTCCTGGCGGTGGCGGGGACCGGGCGAGCGTGGTGCAGGCTGCGCTGACCCAGGTCGGTACTCCCTACGCCTGGGGTGGTGCGGCGCCCGGCGGATTCGACTGCTCGGGCCTGGTCATGTGGGCGTTCCAGCAAGCCGGCATCGCGTTGCCGCATTCCAGCCAGGCCCTGGCCCATGGTGGTCAGCCGGTGGCCCTGTCGGACCTGCAGCCCGGTGATGTTCTGACCTTCTATTCCGACGCCTCGCATGCCGGCATCTATATCGGTGACGGTCTGATGGTCCACTCGTCCACGTTCGGCCAGCCGGTGCGGGTGGTGCCGATGACCTCCTCGGGCCCGATCTACGACGCCCGTCGCTACTGACCACCTCGTGGCGTGGCTTCGCCGCCGGCCTCGGTGGCTGTCGATCATGCTGGCCTTCGTCTTTGTGGCCGAGCTGGTCGCGGCGGCCCCTCTGCCGGCCCGTCCGCTGCGCGACGGCCCGGCGCCACCGTCAGCGGCGCGAGTCGACGCCCACCGAATCCAGGTGGTCGTCGCAGGGCGCATCGTCTCGCTGATCGGCCTCGGCGACGCCGACAGTGAACGCCTGCTATCCGGTGTGGTAGCGAACCTCGGTGCCGCGATCGACGCGGTCACGGCCTTCTGGGGCACCAATTGGCCGCACCAGATCTCGGTTGTGGCGGCCGGTTCCGACCAGCAGTTTCGGATCGCCGCCGGCGGCGGAGCAGCGTCGCAATGGGTCGATATCGCTGCGGTCACCGTCGTCGACCACGTCGATAACACCCGCCGCACAGCTACCGGCCAACGCATCGTCTTCGCGCCAGGCGCCGCCGGCATGAGCCCGGCGGCGCTGCGAATTGTGTTGACGCATGAGCTTTTTCACTATGCAGCGCGCATGGATACCGCAACCGATGCGCCGCGTTGGCTGACCGAGGGAGTAGCCGATTTCGTCGCCAGACCGGCGACCAGCCCGGTCGCAGAAGCGGTACCCGCGGTGTTGCCGTCCGATGCCGACCTGGGCTCTGCCGGACCGCAGCGGTCGTTGGCATATGACCGGGCGTGGTGGTTTGCCCGGTTCATCGCAGAGACCTACGGGACTACGGTGTTGCGCGAGCTGTACCTGGCAGCCTGTGGCGCCGGACATCCCAACTTCGCAACCGCCGCGCGCGCCGTACTCGACACCGACCCTGCCGGCCTGCTTGTCCGCTGGCAGCGATGGCTGACCCGGTTAGCCTGACCCAGGTGAGTCGGATTCTGCTGGTAACCAACGATTTTCCGCCCAGACGCGGTGGCATCCAGTCCTACCTGGGGGAGTTCGTCGGTCGGCTGGTCGATACCGGATCGCATTCGGTGACGGTGTACGCACCGCATTGGAAGGGGGCGCCGGCGTATGACGATGCGGCCTGGGCGGCCGGTTATCGGGTGGTGCGCCATCCCGGCACGCTGATGCTGCCGGTCCCGACCGTCGACAGCCGAATGCGCCGCCTGATCGCCGAGTACGACATCGATACCGTCTGGTTCGGGGCGGCCGCGCCGCTCGCGCTGCTGGCGCCGCGTGCGCGTCAGGCCGGTGCCACCCGGATAGTGGCCAGCACGCATGGGCATGAAGTGGGTTGGTCGATGCTTCCGGTCGCGCGGTCGGTGTTACGCCGCATCGGCGACACCGCTGACGTGGTGACCTTCGTAAGTCGCTACACCCAAGCCCGCTTCGCCCCCGCTTTCGGACCCGCCGCCGCGCTGGAATACCTGCCGCCGGGCGTGGACAGCGACCGGTTCCGGCCCGACCCGGCGGCGCGCGCCGAACTGCGTAAGCGTTACCGGCTCGACGAGCGGCCCGTGGTGGTGTGCCTGTCCCGGCTGGTGCCGCGCAAGGGCCAGGACATGCTGATCAAAGCGCTGCCGGCGATCCGCCGGTGCGTCGACGGGGCGGCGCTGGTGATCGTCGGAGGCGGCCCCTATCTGCAGACGCTGCGCAAGCTGGCCAAGGATCGCGGCGTGGCCGGCCACGTGACGTTCACCGGCGGCATACCGGGCGACGAACTACCGGCCCACCACGCGTTGGCCGACGTGTTCGCGATGCCGTGCCGCACCCGCGGTGCCGGACTGGACGTCGAGGGCTTGGGCATTGTGTTTCTCGAGGCTTCGGCAAGCGGCGTGCCGGTAATCGCCGGCGACTCCGGCGGCGCGCCCGAAACGGTGCAGCACGACAAGACCGGGTTGGTGGTTGACGGTACCTCGGTGACCAAGGTGGCAGACGCCGTCACTGGGCTGCTGATCGATCGTGATCGCGCCGCCGCCATGGGCGCTGCGGGACGGGAATGGGTGCGGGCGCAGTGGCGCTGGGACACGCTGGCCGCCCGGCTGGCTGGCCTGCTGCGCGCCTAAAGGTCGCGACTGCTCGCGCCATTAGCCGGTGTAGATCGCCTCGATCTCGCCGGCGAATTTCTCGGCCACGACCTTGCGCTTGACCTTCATCGTCGGTGTCAGCTCGCCGGTGTCCTCGGTGAAGTCGACACCCAGAATGCGGAACTTGCGGATCGACTCGGCATGCGACACCACCAGATTGGCGTGTTTGACGGCCGCATCGATGTCGGCCACCAGGTCCGGATCGGTGGCCAAGTCGCCCACCGACGCGTCGGCGGGCTTGCTGTTGCGCTGCTTCCAGCCAACGAACGCTTCCGGGTCGATGGTGACCAGCGCGCCGATGAACGGCTTGGCATCTCCGACCACCATTGCCTGACTGATCAGCGGGTGTGCCCGCAGCTGGTCCTCCAACACGGCGGGGGCGACGTTCTTACCGCCGGCGGTGACGATGAGCTCCTTCTTGCGGCCGGTGATGCTCAAGAACCCGTCTTCGTCGATCGCGCCCAGATCACCGGTGCGGAACCAGCCGTCGGTGAAGGCCTCCTCCGTGGCTTGCTCGTTGCGCCAATAGCCGCTGAACAGCACGCCGCCGCGTACCAACAGCTCCTGGTCGCCGGCGATGCGTAAGCTGTTGCCGGGCACCAGCTTTCCCACCGTCCCGATCCTGAGGGCGCCCACCTGGTTGACGGTGATCGCCGCGCTGGTCTCGGTCAGACCGTAGCCCTCGTAGATTGTCAAGCCCACGCCGCGGTAGAAGTGGCCCAGCCGCGCGCCCAGCGGCGCGCCGCCGGACACCGCCGCATGGCAGTCACCCCCGAGCGCCGCGCGCAGCTTGCAGTAGACCAGGCGATCGAAGAGCGCATGCCGGGCGCGCAGCAGCAGCCCCGGACGGCCGCTATCGAAGGCCCGGCTCCAATCCACCGCTGTCTGCGCGGCACGCTTGAAAATCGCTCCTTTGCCGTCGTTCGCGGCATTCTGCTCGGCGGTGTTGTACACCTTCTCGAAAACCCGGGGCACCGAGACCACCACCGTCGGCTTGAATACCGCGAACAGCGGCAGCAGATTCTTGATGTCGCTGGTGAACCCCACGGTCACTTTGCTGGCGAACGCCGACAGCGTCAGTGCCCGCGCCAGCACGTGGGCAAGCGGCAAGAACACCAGGAGCCGCTGTCCCGGGCACAGCAGCGTGGGCAGGCATTCGCGAGTGCCGCGAATCTCGTGCAGCAGGTTGGAATGCGTGAGCTGGCAGCCTTTGGGGCGTCCGGTGGTGCCCGACGTGTAGATGAGCGTCGCCGGATCGTCGGCTCGCAGGGCCTCGAGGCGGGTGGTCAGCTGCGGCGGGTCAACCGATGCGCCCTCCTCGGCAAGCTGGTCGAGCGCTTTGCGGCCGGAGGCGTCGATATGCAGTACGCGGCGTAACGCCGGCAGGTCAGAGCTGAGCTCGGTAACCATAGCGGCATGCGCGTCGGTTTCGGCGAACGCCAGTACGGCTTCCGAATTCTGTAGGACCCAGCGCACCTGCTCGGCCGAGGAAGTCTCGTAGATCGGCACCGTGACCGCCCCCACCGCCAGGATGGCTAGGTCCAGGATTGCCCACTCGTAGCGGGTGGCCGAAAATATGGACACCCGATCACCGGCCTGCACCCCCAGCGCTATCAAACCCAGTGCCGCAGCGCGTACCTGACGGGCCGCTTCTGCGCAGGTCACGTCAGTCCAGACGCCGTCGACCAAACGTTGGTAGATGACGTACCCGGGGTCGTCGCGCTCGTGCTCGAAAACCATGGCCGCGATGTTGTCGCGTTTGTCGACGGCAAAGCGGGCAGGGACACTGTACTGACGCACGTTATGGACCTCGCTCCAACCGATGCTTTTGCGGGTAGACCCCCGCGCCCCAGCCTAGCCGGGCATTCGGGCGGCCCGATGATTGCTGCCGGAGATCACTGCAAATGACCTGAGGGCCGTTGCTTGCCTGTCGCGACCCGGTCGCTACGTGGTCGCTAAGTGAGTCGCCAAATGGGTATGTGAAGCTGTGGCGGTGAACAGCATCCAGATCGCGGACCAGACATATATCGCCGCCGACGGCGCGCGGGTGGGAGCTGCGATTGCCGACCCGTCGAATTGGCGCCGGTGGTGGCCTGATCTGCGGCTGGAGGTCACCGAGGACCGTGCCGACAAGGGCATCAGGTGGGCGGTTACCGGCGCCCTGACCGGCACCATGGAAATCTGGCTGGAACCCTCGATGGACGGGGTGGTGCTGCACTACTTCCTGCACGCCGAACCGACCGCGGCAGCAGCCTGGCAATTGGCCCGGATGAATCTCGCCAAAATAACGCATCGCCGCCGGGTGGCAGCGAAGAAAATGGCGTTCGAGGTCAAAACCACACTGGAACAAGCGCGCCCCGTCGGGGTTTCTCCGGTAGTTTAACCGGGTCGAGTGGGGCTCGAGGAGGGCTCAATCTGGGCATCGGGAGTACCGTTTCCGCCGAGCGGCGGGTGTTCCCGCGAGGTCGACGCGCGCTGCGCGGAAATTGGGAAAGGGACTGGCCAGGTGGCGGACAAGACGAGGCAGACCATCTACATCGACGCGGCTCCAGGCGAGGTGATGAAGGCGATCGCCGACATCGAGGCCTACCCGGAATGGATTTCGGAGTACAAGGAAGTCGAGGTCCTCGAGGCTGACGACGAGGGTTACCCGCAGCGGGCCCGGATGTTGATGGACGCGACCATCTTCAGGGACACCCTGATCATGGCCTACCAGTGGCCGGCGGATCGCCAATCGCTGAGCTGGACCCTGGAATCCAGTTCGCTGCTGAAGGCTCTTGAGGGCTCATATATCTTGGAGCCCAAGGGTTCTGGCACCGAGGTGACCTATGAGCTCTCCGTCGACCTCGCGGTCCCGATGATCGGGATGCTCAAGCGCAAGGCCGAACGCAGGTTGATCGACGGCGCCTTGAAGGATCTGAAGAAACGAGTCGAGGCTGAGTGAATCCAGTGAATTCCGGGCACCTACCCCGGCCCGGATCAGTCTGTTCGTAGGTAAAGGCGGGGTAGGAAAATCCACGCTGGCGGCCGCGACCGCGGTTTGCGATGCCAGTGCTGGTCAGCGAGTGCTGCTGGTATCCACCGACCAGGCGCATTCGCTGGGCGATGTGCTGGGCATCTCGGTTCCGCCGACCGGGCGGGGCGAGCCGGTCCGCGTTCTTGCCGACCTCGAAACGGGGCGATTCGAGCCCGACGGCGGCCTTCTCGACGCCCTGGCGCTGGACACCTTGGCGCTGCTCGAGGACAGGTGGCGAGACGTCGTCGACGCCCTCGACCTGCGATTCCCCGGCTCCGAACTGAGCAGCGTTGCGCCAGAAGAACTCTCGGCATTTCCCGGGATTCAGGAAGTGCTGGGCCTGCACGCCGTCGGCAAGCTTGCTACCAGCGGACGTTGGGATCGCGTCGTCGTCGACTGCGCCTCTACCGCTGATGCGCTGCGGATGCTGACGCTGCCCGCGACCTTGGGGCTGTACGTCGAGCGGGCGTGGCCGCGGCATCGCAGGCTCGCCGTCGACGACAACCGATCCGCCGCGCTGGTGGCCTTGCTGGAGCGCACCAGCGACAGTGTGGACCGGCTCAGCGCGTTGCTGAGCGACGGTGACCTGGTGGGCGCGCATCTGGTGCTGACCCCCGAGCGGGTGGTAGCGGCCGAGGCAGCACGGACCCTGGGTTCGTTGGCGCTGATGGGCATACGCGTCGAAGAATTGCTGGTCAACCAGGTGCTGGTCCGGGACGAAACCTACGAGTACCGCAGCCTTCCCGACCACCCGGCCTTTTATTGGTATGCCGAGCGCATCTCCGAACAACGCGCCGTCCTGGAAGAGCTCGACGCCACCATTGGTGACCTGGCTCTGGTGCTGGTTCCGCACCTGTCCGGCGAGCCGATCGGCCCCAAGGCGCTGGGTGGGCTACTCGACAGTGCCCGCCGTCGGCGGGGGTCGGCGCCGCCGGGCCCGCTGCGCCCTATTGTGGATCTGGAATCCGGGTCGGGGCTTGAGTCGGTATATCGTCTGCGGCTAGCGTTGCCCCAGCTCGATCCTGGTTCGCTGACGCTGGGCCGCGCAGACGACGACCTGATCATCAGCGCCGGCGGGGTGCGGCGCCGAGTTCGGCTGGCGTCGGTGCTGCGTAGGTGCACGGTGCTGGATGCACAGCTGCGGGGGAGTGAGCTGACCGTTCGATTTCGACCCAATCCGGAGGTGTGGCCGACATGACCGGTGTTCATACCGAGATCGGTCCCGAACTGCGTAGACTTGCGCAGGCGATCCTGGATGGGATCGACCCCGCGGTGCGTGCCGCGGCCGCGATGGCTTCCGGTTCGACGGGTGGCAAAGCGGCCGCCAAGTGCCAACAGGTGTGGTGTCCGGTATGCGCGCTGGCTGCGCTGGCCGGCGGCGAGCACCACCCGTTGCTGACGGTGATCGCCAACCACAGTGTCGCTTTGCTCAACGTGATTCGCGCCATAGTCGACGACATCGATCGATCGGCCAAACCGCCGCCGGAAGATCCGCCCGGCGGCGGCCTCACCAGCGAAACACCGCCCGAGAACGGGTCGGCGGACACCGGTGCGAAGACGCGCTACCAGCCCATCCCGGTTAGTTTGCAGGACTGAGCCCCCACCCGGCGATGGTGGTCGCAGCCACCGCAGATGGGTACAGTTGGCGCAGACATAATTCCGGTGGGGGCGAGAGGGAGGGCCATGTGGTACTACCTTTTCAAGTACGTTTTCATGGGCCCGCTCTTTATTTTGCTCGGCCGGCCGAAAATCGAAGGCTTAGAAAACATTCCGAGCTCCGGGCCGGCTATCCTCGCCAGTAACCATCTTGCCGTCGCGGACAGCTTCTACCTTCCGTTGGTCGTGCGCCGGCGCATCACGTTTCTGGCGAAGGCCGAATACTTCACCGGTACCGGGCTCAAGGGCTGGATCAACCGCTGGTTCTACAGCGTCTCCGGGCAGGTGCCCATCGACCGCACCAACGCCGACTCCGCACAGGCCGCGCTGGAAACCGCCGAACGTCTGCTGCACCAGGGCAAGCTGCTGGGCATGTACCCCGAAGGCACCCGCTCGCCTGACGGTCGTCTCTACAAGGGAAAGACCGGCCTGGCGCGGCTGGCGCTGCACACCGGGGTCCCGGTCATTCCGGTGGCGATGATCGGCACCAACGTCGTCAACCCCCCGGGCAAGAAGATGTTGCGGTTCGGCCGGGTGACCGTTCGTTTCGGCAAGCCGATGGACTTCACGCGGTTCGAGGGATTGGCCGGTAACCACTTCATTGAGCGGGCCGTCACCGACGAGGTGATGTACGAGCTGATGGGGCTTTCCGGCCAGGAGTACGTCGATATCTACGCAGCCAGTGTCAAAGACGGCAGCAATGGTGCCGGTGCTCATCCCGGTCCGAAGGACGCCGCCCGGATCCCCGAGACGGCCGCCGGTTAAATCAGGCCGCGACCGTCGGCACCGGGGTTCGCCCTGGTTCGGCCGAGCGCTCGGTGCCCATCCGGGTCGTCACGGTGAGGCCGGCGACGACGATGACCGCGACCGCCCACCACACGTAGGACATCCCGGCGAGTTGACGCCACCATTCCGCGGTAGCTTCGCGGTGCTTGGGCAGCAGATCGATCGGCGTCCATCGCATCAGTGCCAACCCGGCGACGGTTACGGCGGCCAGTGCCATATTCCGCCGCCGCCACGCCAGCACTCCGGTCACCAGCACCGCCGGCAGCATCCACACCCAGTGGTGTGACCACGAAACCGGCGAAACCACCAACCCGAACAACGCCACGCAGATCACGGCCAGGGCCGGCTCGCTGGCCCGCAGCACGGTGCGCATCGCCCATATGGTCGCCACCAGCACCATCAGCGACAGGATCACCCACAGCAGGAAGCTTTCGTGCTGCCCGAGCGGCAGTCGGGCCAGCGCACCCGCAATGTTCTGGTCGGTGTTCAACGAAGCCGAACCGATCCGATCGGTGTGATGCAGGGTATGGGTCCAGTATTCGCGGGAATCACCCCACGCCAGCGCGAAGCCGGCCACCGTTGCGGCCGCAAAGGATGCCAGGGCGGTCAGCGCCGCCCGGCCGTCCCGGCGCAGCAGGAAGTAGAGCAGAAACACCGCCGGGGTCAGCTTGAGTGCGATGCCCAAGCCCAGGAGCAGCCCGCGCGGCCACGGGGTGCGGCGCGGAAAACAATCGAGGATCACCAACGTCATCAGCACGGCGTTGATCTGGCCGAAGGCGAAGTTGGAACTCAGCGGCTCCAGCCAGATCGACGCGGGAGCCACGATGATCACCGCCAACCACAGCCGGCGCACCCAGGCCGGACTCGGCAGCAGCCTCGAGGTGGGCCAGACGTTCAGGCCGGTCAGCACCACAACCGTCGAGACGACGAGCACCACCAATGTCACCAGGGTGATCGCGACGCTGGCGGCCGGCATCTTCAGCCAGGCGAACGGACTGAACACCACCGCGGCCAGGGGAGGGTAGGTGAACGGCAGGTCCAGCCCGATAGGTGTGTGGAACTTCACGTCGCCGGTGTACAGGGGGCGCCCGTCCAACCAGGCCTGAGCGCCCATCTGATAGATGTCGATGTCGATGCGGTAGGGGATGTGCCCGAACAGCCGCCAGGCCACGTAACTCAGTGCACCGGCGGCCACCAGCCAGAGCAGGCACCATAACGCGAACCGCCCGAGTCGACTGCCCACCCCGGGCGACCGCCATGTACTCATGTCAGAGACAGCCTAATCGTTGCGAGGCGGTCGGCTTACCGCCATAGCGGGGCTCAAGCCGCTTGCGCCGCGCCGGCGTCGGCAGGCGTAGTTTTTGTGGAGTGCTCCAATGGCTGCAGCATGACATCATTGACCGGGGCCGACTGCCGTTGCTGTGCTGCCTGGTCGCCTTCATCCTGACCTTTTTTGTGACGCGCACCTTCGCCCGCATCATCCGTCGCCGCCCCGACGACGCACCACCGCCCAGCTGGTGGCAGCCCCGCAATATCTACGTCGGGTCGGTGCACGTCCACCACGTGGCCTTCGGGGTGCTGGTCGTGATGGCTTCCGGGCTGGCGCTGGTGGCGCTGTCGGTCGACGGACGCGCACCTGAGTTCGCGGTCTCGGCGACGTTTTTCGGAATCGGCGCGGCACTGGTGCTCGACGAATACGCTTTGATTCTGCACCTGTCCGACGTCTCCTGGCGATCTGGTCGGACACCAGTTCGGTGATCTGGCATGCCGCACTGGTCGGCGGTGTGGTGCTGGCGCTGCCGTTGGCGGTCGTGGTCCTACTCAAGGGCAAGGTGTGGACCGGACTGCTCGGCATGTTCATCGTGGTGCTGCTGATCGTCGGCGCGATCCGGTTGTCGCGTCCGCATGCCCCGTGGGCACGGTGGCGATACAGCGCCCGGCCGGACAAGATGCACCGTGCCCTGCAGCGTGAACGTACTCTGCGCCGCCCCGTGGTACGGGCCAAGCTGTGGCTGCAATGCGCGGTCGCCGGGACACCGCGCCTGCCCGACGAGCACGCGGTGGACGCCCGGTTGGACCTCGACGTTCATCCCGCGCCACCGCCCGAGGCTGCCGCACGCTTGCTGACCGCGGGATAGCCTGCCGGATAAACTGCGATGTGCGGTACTTCTATGACACCGAATTCATTGAAGACGGCCGCACCATCGATTTGATCTCCATCGGGGTGGTCGCCGAGGACGGCCGCGAGTACTACGCCGTCTCCACGGAGTTCGATCCGCAGCGCGCCGGCAGCTGGGTTCGCTCCCATGTGCTGCCGAAGTTGCCGTCGCCGGGTTCGCAGTTGTGGCGCTCCCGCGGGCAGATCCGCTGTGATCTGGAAAAGTTCCTCGGGGTGGGTGGCGACGACCCGATCGAGCTGTGGGCCTGGGTGGGCGCATACGACCACGTCGCCCTGTGTCAGTTGTGGGGGCCGATGCCGGAGCTGCCATCGGCGATACCGCGCTTCACTCGGGAATTGCGGCAACTCTGGGAGGACCGTGGGTGCCCCCGGCTGCCACGGCGATCGCGCGATGCCCACGACGCGTTGGTCGATGCGCGCGACCAGTTGCGGCGCTTCCGGATCATCACGTCGGCCGGCAATGCCGGGCCTCGTCCGGCGCGCGGAGCGGGCACCTTCCGCAGGGCCGGCAGCTCCCGCGCGCGGACGACCAGTGGGCGCGACCGGCGTTCCGACCCGGCGGACGGAGGGGATTGACGGCAACGTTCGGCCTGATCAGCCCAAGGCGCAGCCCGGTTACCATGTACCGATGAACTGGACCGTCGATATTCCGATCGACCAGCTGCCGCCGTTGCCGCCGTTGCCTTCCGACTTGCGAGCCCGGCTGGACGCCGCGCTGGCCAGACCGGCCGCCCAGCAGCCCAGCTGGCCCGCCGACCAGGCGCTGGCGATGCGCACGGTGCTCGAAAGTGTGCCGCCGGTGACCGTGCCTTCCGAGATCGTCCGCTTGCAGGAACAGCTGGCTCAGGTCGCCAAGGGTGAGGCATTCCTGTTGCAGGGCGGTGACTGCGCGGAGACGTTTGTTGACAACACCGAACCCCACATTCGCGGCAACGTCCGCGCCCTGCTGCAGATGGCTGTGGTGTTGACCTACGGCGCCAGCATGCCGGTGGTGAAGGTGGCCCGGATCGCTGGTCAGTACGCCAAGCCCCGGTCGGCCGACGTCGACGCGCTGGGTTTGAAGTCCTACCGCGGCGACATGATCAATGGCTTCGCGCCCGACGCCGCGGCGCGCGAACATGACGCGTCGCGGCTGGTCCGGGCGTACGCCAACGCCAGTGCGGCCATGAACCTCGTGCGTGCATTGACGTCGTCGGGCCTGGCGTCGTTGCATCTGGTGCACGATTGGAACCGGGAATTCGTCCGGACCTCGCCCGCCGGGGCCCGTTATGAGGCCCTGGCCACCGAAATCGACCGGGGTCTGCGTTTCATGAGCGCTTGCGGGGTGGCCGACCGCAATCTGCAGACCGCCGAGATCTACGCCAGCCATGAGGCATTGGTGCTCGACTACGAGCGGGCCATGTTGCGGTTGGCCCATGACTCCGAGGCCGCCGACGACGGCCCCAAACTTTATGACCTGTCGGCGCACACCGTGTGGATCGGTGAGCGGACGCGGCAACTCGACGGTGCGCACATCGCGTTCGCCGAGGTGATCGCCAACCCGATCGGGGTCAAGATCGGCCCGACGATGACACCCGAGCTGGCCGTGGAGTATGTCGAGCGCCTCGACCCGCACAACAAGCCGGGCCGGCTGACGCTGGTCAGCAGGCTCGGCAACAACAAGGTCCGTGACCTGCTGCCGCGGATCATCGAGAAGGTGCAGGCCACCGGTCACCAGGTGGTCTGGCAGTGTGACCCGATGCACGGCAATACCCATGAGTCCTCCACTGGGTACAAGACCCGTCACTTCGACCGCATCGTCGATGAAGTGCAGGGCTTTTTCGAGGTGCATCGCGCCCTCGGCACCCACCCCGGCGGCATCCATGTCGAGATCACAGGCGAAGACGTCACCGAATGTCTCGGTGGCGCACAAGATATTTCGGACAGCGATCTGGCCGGCCGCTACGAAACGGCATGTGATCCGCGGCTCAACACCCAGCAATCGCTGGAACTGGCCTTCCTGGTGGCCGAGATGCTGCGCGACTAAGGTGGCGAGGAGGCGCAAAAGCCCCCAAAACGCTTGCGTTTTGGGGGCTTTTGCGCCTCCTCGCCATGCTGCTACAGCAGCCCGCTCAGATTGCTGCCAATTGTCCAGGCTGCTGTTGCGACCAGTCCGGTGATCGCCAGCACCACCGACACCCAAATCAGCACCATGCGGCGGGCATGTTGTCGCGCCCAATGGAACTCGTCCATCGAGATGCCAGCGAATTGCCCTGATACGGGCTGGTATTCGTATTCTTCCGCCTCGGAGTCCGGCGGGGCCGCTGATACCGTTCCGGGCAAGCCCGCCGGTTCCCGGGTCAATTCGCGGGTCCGGTGGCGAACCGGTGACCTCGGCTGCTGGGCAATTCGGCTGTGGTGCAGCACCGCCGACCGGTGCTGGGCCGAGTTGCGCGGTGCCGGCACCCGAAAGTCCGGTAGCGCCAATTCCTCGGCGATCGCCTCGAGATCGGCAGCCATTTCGATGGCGTCGGCGTATCTTTCGGCGGGGTCGCGGGCGGTGGCACACGCCACGAATTCGTCGAATTGGGTTGGCACTCCATCGATTGCAGAGCTGGGTGCCGGCACGTCATGATCCAGCCGTTGATAGGCGATCGACAAAGCTGAGTCGCCACTGAAAGGTGTGCGTCCGGTCAGCAGCTCGTAGGTGAGAATGCCGGCCGAGTAGACGTCGCTGCGAGGGCCTGCCTGTCCGTCGCGGACCTGTTCCGGAGACAAGTACGCCGCGGTTCCCAAAATGACGCTGGCCGAAGTGATTCCAGCGGCGGCGACCGCCCGCACCAATCCGAAGTCGGCGATCTTGACCTCGCCGTCATCGGAGATCAGCACGTTTTCGGGCTTGACGTCACGGTGCACCAGGCCGGCCCGATGCGCGGCTGCTAGCCCCCCCAGCACCGGGCGCAGCACCGCCACCACGGCGTGTGGCGGCATCGGGCCACGTTCGGCAAGCAGTTCGCGCAACGTGCCGCCTTCGATAAGTTCCATCACCAGAAACGGGTGGCGGGCGTCCAGGCCCTGGTCATAGACCGCGACCAGGCCGGGGTTTTTCAACCGGGCGACCGTGCGGGCCTCGAGTTGGAACCGGGTCAGAAACTGTTGGTCGCCTGCGTAGCGCGAGTCCATCACCTTCAGCGCGACGGGGCGGTCCAGGCGCACATCGAGACCGCGGTAGACGGTCGAGGTGCCGCCGCTGGCGATCCTGGCCTGGACCAGATACCGGCCCTCCAGGAGCGTGCGTTCCAACGGGTCCGAAGTTCCAGCTTCCGCCTGGCGACGATACGGGCCGGCACGGCCCGGGAAGGAGCCGGGCACTTGAGCTTCAGCCACGGGGCCATCGTAGGTGGCGGCGCGAATCGGATGAGACAACGTGCACCAAGCTCTACACTTGCGCCGTGGGCAGCATTCCGGCCGGCGATGATGTTCTAGATCCCAACGAGCCAACCTACGACCTGCCCCGGGTCGCCGAGCTTCTTGGTGTGCCGATCAGCAAGGTGCACCAGCAGTTGCGCGAAGGTCACCTGGTCGCCGTTCGGCGAGCTGGCGGCGTGGTGGTGCCGCAAGTGTTCTTCACCCACTCCGGCCAGGTGGTCAAGAGCCTGCCGGGTCTGTTGACGATCTTGCACGACGGCGGCTATCGCGATACCGAGATCATGCGCTGGCTGTTCACTCCCGATCCGTCGCTGACGATTACCCGCGACGGCTCACGCGATATCGTGAGCAACGCCCGCCCGGTCGATGCGCTTCATGCCCACCAGGCTCGAGAAGTCGTGCGGCGCGCCCAGGCTATGGCGTATTGACGGCCTATTGAGCGGATTCCGTTGCACTTCTTGCAGCACTCGGTTCCGGTGCCCGGTACAGCGAATACCAGGCCAGTAGCGCGAACGCCGTCGCCAGCCCGAAATGCAGCCAGGAATACATGCCGTGCGATCCATCGGGCTTAAAGATCACCATGACCCAGGTCGAGAACCCGGCGATAGCGGCGATCGCAGGCCGTGACTGGGCCAGCGGCGCCACTATCGCCAGTGGCCAGGAGTAATACCACGGTAGGGCGGCGGGGACGAACAACACCACAATCAGCATCGACCACGCGATGCCGGCCAGCACGGCCCGGTCGTCGCGCCGGAATCGCCACCACAGCACCGGCAGCGACACCGCGATGATCAGGATTCCGATGAACCGGGTGATCCGCAGCAAGGTGTAGAAGTCGAGAGTGAAGAAGTTCCGGCCCAGGGCATGGATCAGATTTGCCGCTCCCGTCGGCACCGTCAACCAGTTGATGATCTTCACCGAACCGGCCAGCGCGGTGAACCACCCCAGCCCGACCCCGGCCACCGCGGACAGCACCGCGAACACCGCCACGAAAATCAGCAGCGACGCCGCGGCGGCGACCAGGAACGCCCGGGCCGGCCGGTACCCGCGATCATCGCGCAGGTGACGCATCCAAACCCAGAACAGGAACGGCAGCGCCAGCCCGGCCGTTGCTTTGACCGCGATGGCTACCGTGATCAGCGTGATCCCCGCGATATGGCGCCGCTGCATGGTGAGCGCGATGCCGGCCGCCATCAGGCCCACCATCAGCATCTCGTTGTGTACTCCACCCATCAGATGGATGAGCACCAGCGGATTGAGCACGCAGGTCCACAGTGCAATCGAGCCGTTGGCGCCGAGGTGCTGGGCCAGGCGGGGAGTAGCCCAAATCAGCAGCGCCAGTCCGGGCAGCATGCACAAGCGCAACAGCATGGTCCCGGTGACCACGTCGTTGCCGACGATGATCGTGACCAGCTTGGCCACCAGAATGAACGCCGGGCCGTAGGGGGCGGTGGTGATCGTCCAGATCGGGCTCACGTCGTCCAGCAACGCGTTTGGGTTACCCACCGGCCCCACCGCATAGGGATCCAGGCCGTCGCGTAACAGTGCGCCCTGGGCCAGATAGGAGTAGGTGTCGCGGCTGAAGACGGGCACCGACAGCAGCAGCGGCGCCAGCCAGAACGCGGTGGTGGCCCGCATGGTGAACTCGGTCGCTTCGCCGCTGAGAACGTGCCGGCCCAGCCGCAGCCATGCGACCAGCATGAGGCCCACACCCAACCACAACACGATCGACGACACCACCAGCCCGTGGCCGAACCGCAGCCACGACATGTGAATCGTCTCCAGCAGTGGGTCGTGCTGGCGCGTGCTGCCCGCTCCCAGCCCGCCGGCGGTGATCAGCACCGCCCCCAGGAAGCCCAGCCATGCGGGCTTGGCCTGCGGCGTGGCGGCAAATCTGCGAATCTGTGAAAGACGTTGGCCCACTGGTAGTTTCGTAGCGGAAGCAGCTTCCGGCGGAGGCGTCGCGGTGGTCATCGGTTCAGGCCGACCGGTCCGTGGCCGTCCGAGCCAACTGCGACAATCCGGCCTTGGCTCGTGCGTTGATGGGCGCCGATCCAAGTGTGGTCAGCGCTCGCTGGGTGAGTTCGGTGATCCGCCTCTCGGCGGCTGCCAAAGCGCCGACCCCAGCGATGACCTCGCGCAGCTCGCGCACCTGCACGTCGGTCAGCTCGGTGCCGATCGAATTACGCAGCAGGCTCGCCGCCTGAGGATCCGACTTCTCCGCGAGTTCGGCTGCCTCGGCTATCAGCACCGTACGTTTCCCCGACCTCAGGTCGTCGCCGGACGGTTTGCCGGTCACCGCGGGGTCGCCGAACACCCCCAGCACATCGTCGCGCAGCTGAAACGCCACCCCGAGATCCGTCCCGAACTGATGGAACGCGGCCGCGACGTCGGGCCTTTCGGCGGCGGCGGCAACCCCGAGTTGCAGCGGCCGCGACACCGTATAGCAGGCGGTTTTGAAGGTGGCGACCGTCATCGCCGAGGCGATCGAGTTGGCCGCGCTGGCCTCGGCCACGATATCGAGGTATTGCCCGCCCAGCACCTCGGTACGGATGCCGGACCATACCCGCTGCACCCGGCGCGCAGCGTCGGGCCGCAAGTACGACTGGCACAGCTCGGAAACGATGTCATCGGCCCAGGCCTGGGCCACGTCGCCGAGCAGTATTGCCGCCGAGATTCCGAACTGCTGTGCCGGGCCGAGCCAGTTGCGCTCCCGGTGCAGCGCGGCGAAATGCACATGGGCCGTAGGCCGGCCACGGCGGGTCGAGGAGGCATCGATCACGTCGTCGTGTATCAAAGCCCAGGCATGCAACAGCTCGAGGGCCGAAAACAACCGCAGTACCTCGGGGCCGGGCTCCTCGGTTGCCACGGCGTGCCAGCCCCAGTATGCGAAGACCGGCCTGAGCCGTTTCCCCCCGCGCAGCGCAAAATCTTCCAGCCAGGCCGTCAAGAGGTCGTATTCACTGCCGATGTACGCCGCCTCCCTGCGACGCTCGTGCAAATACCGCCGTAGCTGGTCGGTGATGGCGCCGCCCAAGTCGGTTGCCGATGCTTCGACGCTCAGCGCGGCGCCCCTTTCTGCTCGGCAAGTCCCTGGCCCGACAGTGTATTGGGCCCCGGCGCTGGACGGAGATTGCCTCACTCGGGCGGCCGGAATCCATTCGGGCTGCCTACGGGCGGATTGGTCCGCATTCGGATGAACGCAGTTGCTTCGACTAACTAGCCATTCCGCCCCTATGCTGTCGTGGTGGCCCTGTGTTGTGGCCCGGCGCGGGGGTGTGCGCGGCGTGGCGCGGTTTGAGCAGTAGTCGTCTGAGGAAGAGGTGCCATGTGACGCTCAACACCATCGCACTCGAGCTGGTGCCGCCCAACGTCGACGGGGGCCGGGAGCGCGCTCTGGAAGACGCGCACAAATTGCTCCGGTACTCCGCCGAGTCCGGCCTTGACTGCCGAATCCGGCACGTGATGATTCCGGGAATGATCGCCGAGGACGACGATCGGCCGGTTCCGATGCAGCCTAAGCTCGACGTCCTGGAGTTCTGGTCGATCATCAGAGCGCAGTTGCCCGGGATCAGTGGCTTGTGCACGCAGGTCACCGCCTTCATGGACGAATCGTCGCTTCACGGGAGGCTCGCCGACCTGTGCGCTGCCGGGATGGAAGGCGTGGTGTTCGTCGGGGTCCCGCGCACGATGAACGACGGCGAAGGCTCCGGTGTCGCGCCAACCGACGCGTTGTCGATCTATCGCGAGCTGGTGGCCAACCGCGGAGTCATCGTGATTCCCACCCGGGACGGCGAGCATGATCGGCTCGATTTCAAATGCAACCACGGCGCCACCTACGGCATGACCCAGTTGCTGTATTCCGACGCGATCGTGGGTTTCCTCACCGAGTTCGCCAAGGCCACCGACCATCGACCCGAGATCCTGCTGTCATTCGGCTTTGTCCCCAAGGTCGAGGCACGGGTCGGCTTGATCAACTGGTTGATCCAGGACCCGGGCAACACCGCCGTCGCCGGCGAACAGGAATTCGTCCACAAGCTGGCCGCCAGCGAACCTGCCCAGAAGCGCCGGCTCATGGTCGAGCTCTACCAGCGTGTGGTGGATGGTGTCGTGGATCTCGGCTTTCCGCTGAGCATCCATTTCGAGGCGACGTATGGCCTGTCCGCGCCGGCATTCGATACCTTCGCCGAAATGCTGGACTACTGGGCGCCCGACAAGCAGGGCTGACGACCCGTTTAACCAGGCGGCTGGTCGCCCGCGGCGGTCAGCCGAGCGGAACGGTCCCGGCTGATCCAGGCCAGCAGCGCGACCACCCCCGCGGCCAAAAACGACGCGATGCCCAGCCAGATTCCGGCCGCGGTGAATGACCGGGTGTTGGGATCGGTATAGCGGGCCTGAGCGTTCATGGTGCTTACCACGCCCGGCTTGAGCTTCCACTGCACCACCTCGGGCTCGATGCGGTCACCGTTGGTGGAGGTCACCGTCCCGGGAAACGCGACGGTCAACTCGACGTCGGCGTCCGCGTCGGTCAATGAGGTCAGGTCCACCCGGCCCTCCAGAATCACCAGATTGCCGTTGCGGCGCAGCGACAGGTTCACCCCGGCCGCATCGGAGTTCATGTTGGCCAGCTGTGGCAACTCCGCGAACGTCAAATCGGAGAACACCGCCTGGGAACCCACGTAGCCGTCGCTGTCGTAGTTGGAGACAGCCACTTTCTGGCTGAAAGCCAGGTTGTTGCTGTCGAGTTGAGGACCGGTGTCCTTGTTGCTCTTCGGTTTTGCCGCAGCGATGATCTCGCCGGACACCAAGTCGTCAGGAGAGATGGTGATCGACGCCCGGACGCGAAGGCATCCGGTCGCCAACGGCACCAGCATCAGCAGCATCGCGATGGCCAGCATGCGACGCCGTCGGGTCCCGGCTATGTGGGACTTGTGGGCTGGAAGCGAGGGAGGGCTGGCGCGCACCAGGTCATCGTGCCAGACCCGGTGCGCCGCTTAGGCGAGCCGTCCACGGTCGGTCTACAGGGGTAACGCGCGGCCCAGGATCGCAAACGCCCGGGGGTCGCCGGCGAAGTGGTAGCCGCGGATGATGTCGGTGAAGCCCAACCGCCGGTACAACCGCCACGCCCGGTTGGCCTCGCCGTTGGTCTCCGGAGTGGACAGTAGAACGTGGTCCTCCTGCCGGCCCGCGAGCAGCCGGCGGGCCAGCGCCTCGCCGATGCCACGGCCTTGGGCGCGGGGATGGATATGCAATTCAGTCAATTCGAAATAACTGCTCATAATCCTCGAGATCGCCTGCGGCGGAAAACCGCTGCGCTGCAGCCCGAGGACCACCTGTTGCTGCCACCACTGACCGGGGGCGCCGGGGTAGCCGTAGGCCACGCCGACCATCGGCGCGTTGCTCAGGTCGGCGGCCGCTGACGACCGGTTGTCGTCGGCATCCGGGCTGGCCGTCTGATCGGGCACGTCGGGGTCCGCTACTTCGATGGCGCCGACAGCCTTCCAGCCCTGCCGCCGGATGTGTTCCAGCCACATGGCCGCCCGCTGGCTTTCGGTGCCTCTGGGGTAGCGCATCGCGTCGACATAGACGGTCAGGGCCTCCCTGAGGCGGCGTTCCATGTCGCTGGGGGCCAGATCAATGAGGAATATCGCCAAGTGCCCTCCTCACGATGATCCGGTGCGGTGCTCCAGCAACCAGTATCGGACCACGCGATCGGGCCAGTGCGGCCGCGGTTCACGGATCCGTCGAGATGCCGGCTGACAACGTGCCACTCAGCAAGCGATTTGCCAGCGATATCGAGATTGTGACCAGTTGCACCACATGGGTATCGGGGACATTCGTGCGCCGGGGCGGGGCCGGGATAGAATCGCCGGCGAATCAGTGGTACGGCTGGGAATGACCTCGTATCATCTGAGTTAGTTGCCCCCACAACGGGCATCCGCGTTGCTATCGGTAGTTACGTGACACTCTGTCGGCAAGGAGGGACGAATGCCACTCTCCGATCATGAGCAGCGGATGCTTGAGCAGATCGAGAGCGCGCTCTACGCCGAGGACCCTAAGTTCGCGTCGAGTGTCCGCGGTGGGGGCTTTCGCGCACCGACGGCACGTCGGCGCTTGCAGGGTGCGGCGTTGTTCGTCATTGGTCTGGCCATGCTGGTTTCCGGGGTCGCATTCAAAGCCACGATGATCGGAACCTTTCCGATCCTCAGCGTGTTCGGATTTGTCGTGATGTTCGGCGGCGTCGTGTATGCGGTCACCGGCCCGCGGCTGCCGGGTCGGCTGGATCACTCTCGGCCGACGTCCGGGGGACCTCGCCAGCGTCGCGGTAAAGGGGTCGGGGGCTCATTCACCAGCCGGATGGAGGATCGGTTCCGCCGTCGTTTCGACGAGTAGACGCGCGAACGTAGACGTCACGGGGCAGCCGGATGGCTGCCCCGTTTTTTGCGTGCGCCGCCGGCCTTGCGCCACCGCAGTCGCCATTGGTGGGTAACGGCGCGGAGCCCATTCCGCGGCCCAGTCGTGATCCACTGGCCTTCGCATGCCCCACCACGCCCCACTTGGCGCCCCATTTGCGACTTTCTGCCTCCTGAAATGCAGTTTTGTCAGGACGAGTGGGCGCGATGGCGACCGTGCGACGGCCTGCAGGCGGCCCGGCGCGACAGACTCATGGAGAAATTAGGTGCCGACACCCCATCAATGGGGCGAAGTGGGGGATTGTGGGGTATGGTGGCTGAAGTGTTTGGGTGAGCGCAGCGGCTCTAGGTGGGAGGTGGCCTAGTGTTTCTGGGCACCTACACGCCCAAACTCGACGACAAGGGGCGGCTGACGCTGCCGGCAAAGTTTCGCGACGCGTTGGCAGGGGGGTTGATGGTCACCAAGAGCCAAGATCACAGCCTCGCCGTCTACCCGAGAGCGGAGTTCGAGCAGTTGGCGCGCCGGGCGAGCAAGGCACCGCGAAGCAACCCCGAAGCACGGGCGTTCCTGCGCAACCTTGCCGCCGGCACCGACGAGCAACACCCCGACGGCCAGGGCCGGATCACGCTTTCGGCCGACCATCGCCGCTACGCGGGTCTTTCCAAGGACTGCGTGGTGATCGGCGCGGTCGACTACCTCGAGATCTGGGATGCCCAGGCTTGGCACGACTACCAACAACTCCATGAAGAGAACTTCTCCGCGGCCAGCGATGAAGCACTCGGCGACATCTTCTGAGGTGCATGTCCGTGCACCGTGGTCTCTGCCCGAACCGACCCTGGCGTACTTCCCCGACGCCAGGTTCGCGCCTTCGGACAGGGACCTCGGTGCAGGGACGCGGCAGTGGCCAGGCAGGTATTGCTGCACCCGGGGAGGTGTCGTGGCGGCTGAGGGCACAAGGGATTTCGGTCATGTGCCTGTCCTGGCGCGGCGTTGCGTCGAGCTGCTAACCCCGGCCCTGACCCGTCGTCATCCGGACGGCTCGGGGGCGGTGTTGGTCGATGCCACCCTCGGCGCCGGCGGGCATGCGGAGTGGTTTCTTCGGGAGTTGCCGGGCCTGCGGCTGATCGGGCTGGATCGCGACCCCGGCGCACTAGACGTTGCCCGGGATCGGTTGGCGCCCTTCGCCGAGCGGATCGCCCTGGTGCGCACCCGCTACGACGGTCTCGCGGCGGCATTGGCCGAATTCAGTTATGGCGCAGCCGAATCGATTGATGGCGTGCTATTCGATCTGGGCGTCTCGTCGATGCAACTCGACCGTGCCGCGCGCGGCTTCGCCTATGCCAAGGACGCTCCGCTGGACATGCGGATGGACCCGGACTTACCGCGGACAGCCGCCGACATCCTCAACACCTACGACGAGGCCGCACTGGTCGATATTCTGCACCGTTACGGTGAGGAGCGGTTCGCCCGCCGCATCGCCGGGCGTATTGTCCGGCAGCGCGCCCACACGCCGTTCACCTCGACTGCCGAACTGGTTGCCGTTGTCTACCAGTCGATTCCGGCTGCGGCCCGGCGCACCGGCGGGCATCCGGCCAAGCGCACCTTCCAGGCTCTGCGGATCGCGGTCAATGAGGAGCTGGATTCGTTGCGCAGCGCTCTTCCCGCCGCGATGGCCGCACTCTGCGTTGGCGGACGGATTGTGGTGATGGCCTACCAGTCGCTGGAGGACCGAATCGTCAAGCGGGTGTTCGCCGACGCGGTCGCCTCCAGAACACCGATCGGGCTCCCGATCGAGCTTCCCGGCCACGGACCGCGGTTTCGGTCGCTGACCCACGGCGCTGAACGCGCGGATGCGGCCGAAATGGAAAGCAATCCACGCAGCACCGCGGTGCGGTTGCGGGCGTTGCAACGCATTGACCACGAGGCAGAACCGCGGCGGGCGACCGGGAAGGGCGATTCATGAAGACGAAGCGCGAAGCTCGGGTCCCGGCGAACCGCCGCGGCAGCGAACGTCGCGGCGGTAGTGATCGTTCCGCCCCAACCAGCCGGCGCGCGGCGGCCGACTCCGCGTCGCGTCGCGGACGGGTGGCCAAAACCAGTGCGCCGCACCCCGAAGCGCGCATGCCGAAGTCTGGACCGCAGACCAGCCCGATTCCCCGGCCCGTGGAACGTCCGGCCCGGCCCAAGAACACCGGTCAGGCCAAGGCTCGCGCCAAGGCTCGAAAAGCCAAGGCGCCCAAAGTAGTACGTCCTAAGTTGAGCGAGCGGTTGGCGACCAGGCTGATGTCGGTCGACCTGCGGCCCCGCACCTTGCTGAGCAAGGTCCCATTTGTGGTCTTGGTGATCGGTTCACTCGGGGTCGGTCTCGCGCTCACGCTGTGGCTGTCCACCGATGCCGCCGAGCGGTCGTATCAGCTGAGTCACGCCCGGGAACGGACCCGGATATTGCAGCAGCAGAAGGAGTCGCTGGAGCGCGATGTTCGCGAGGCCGAGTCTGCGCCAGCGCTGGCAGAGGCGGCGCGCAAGCAGGGCATGATCCCGACCAGGGACACCGCCCACTTGGTTCAGGCGCCCGACGGCAATTGGGTGGTGGTGGGAACCCCCAAGCCGGCCGACGGCGTTCCGCCGCCTCCGCTGAACACGAAGCTGCCGGAGGAAGGTCCGCCCGCGCCGCCGAAACCTCCGGTGGTTCCTCCCGAGGTTCCGGTTCGGGTCATGCCGGGCCCCGGTGACCCTGCCCCGCCCGCGCGGTCCGGGCCGCAGTTGCTGCCGCGCACTCCGGACGGCGCGGCGACGCTGGGCGCCGACACCAACCAGTTGCCGGGTCAACTGCCGGGAGTGCCGGAACAGGTGCCGGGCCAAGTGCCGGGAGTGCCGGGCCAGGCGCTGGGAGTGCCGGGACAGCCGCCGTTACCCGGTCAGCAGCCCGCACCCGCAGGCTCTGCGCCTTCCGCGCCGGTCCAGCTGCCCGGCCCGGCTGTGGTACCGGCGCCTGCGCCGACAGGGGTTCCGGTACCGCTGCATGCGGGCATCGTGCCGCCGGCGCTGGTCGCTCCCGGCGTGCCGCAGGCTCCGACAGCCCCCCTGGCCCCTGTAGCGCCGGTGGCGCCGGCGCCTCCGGCGATCGTGGCGGCTCCGCCACCGACGGCTGCACCACCGGTGTCGGTCAACGGCGAGCAGTTCGGCCCGGTGACTCCATCACTGCCGGCGGCGCCGGGGGGGCCACGGTGAGCCGCGGCGGGCACCCTCGTTCGGGACCGTCGACGGGTGGTCCCCGCACACGTCAGCAAGCCGTCGACGCACGGCAGTCGAAGCGGTCGAAGAAGTCAAGCGAGCGCCGGGCCGACGAGCCTCAGGCTCCCCAGCGATTCCGTAAAGCCAAGGACGCCGACAAAACCCGCGCCGCGCTGCGCGCCGAGACGGCCGCGCCCGGCCGGCCGGCGCGGCAACGGCGAACCCGTCAGGCAGCCGAAGTGGCAATCCGAGGCGCGTCGTTCGTCTTTCGGCATCGGGCCGGCAACGCGGTGATTTTCGCCTTGATGATGGTCGCCGCGACACAGCTGTTCTATTTGCAGGTGTCACATGCCGCCAACCTGCGCGCTCAGGCGGCCGGCCAGCTCAAGGTCACCGACGTCGAACCGGCGGTTCGCGGCGCTATTGTTGACCGCCGCAACGACCGGCTTGCGTTCACCATCCAGGCGCGTGCCTTGACCTTTCAGCCCAAACGGGTCCGCCAGCAGCTGGAGGAGGCCAAGAAGAAATCCCCCGCCGCCCCTGACCCGCAACAGCGGCTCAAGGATATTGCCAAGGAAATCGCGGGCAAGCTGAACAACAAGCCCGACGCGGCGACAGTGCTGAAGAAGCTGCAGAGCAACGAGTCGTTCGTGTACCTGGCACGTGCCGTCGACCCCGCGATTGCCAGCGCTATTTCGGAGAAGTATCCCGAGGTGGGCTTCGAGCGGCAGGACTTGCGACAGTACCCCGGCGGGTCGCTGGCGGCCAATATCGTCGGCGGCATCGATTGGGACGGGCACGGCCTGCTGGGTCTGGAGGACTCCATGGACGCCGTGCTGGCCGGAACCGACGGCTCGGTCACCTACGACCGCGGGTCCGACGGCGTCGTGATCCCCGGCAGCTACCGCAACCGGCACAAGGCGGTTCACGGTTCGACCGTCCAGCTCACCCTCGACAACGACATCCAGTTCTACGTACAGCAGCAGGTGCAGCAGGCCAGGAATTTGTCGGGTGCCCACAACGTCTCGGCGGTGGTGCTCGATGCCAAGACCGGCGAAGTGCTCGCCATGGCCAACGACAATACGTTCGACCCATCCCAGGACATCGGGCGGCAGGGCGACAAACAATTGGGCAACCCGGCGGTGTCGTCACCCTTCGAACCGGGATCGGTGAACAAGGTGATCACCGCCTCGTCGGTCATCGAGTACGGGCTGTCCAATCCCGACGAGGTGCTGCAGGTTCCCGGCACCATCGAGATGGGCGGGATCAGCGTGCACGACGCCTGGGAGCACGGCGTAATGCCCTACACCACGACCGGCGTGTTCGGGAAATCGTCGAACGTCGGCACGCTGATGCTGGCGCAACGCGTGGGTCCCGAGCGCTTCTACGACATGGTCCGCAAGTTCGGGCTGGGCCAGCGCACCGGTGTGGGCCTGCCCGGTGAGAGTGCCGGTCTGGTGCCGCCCATTGACCAGTGGTCGGGGAGCACATTCTCGAATCTGCCTATCGGCCAAGGTCTTTCGATGACCCTGCTGCAGATGGCGGGCATGTATCAGGCGATCGCCAACGACGGGGTGCGAATACCGCCGCGGATCATCAAGGCCACCATCGCAGCCGACGGCACCCGCACCGAGGAACCGCGCCCCGAAGGCATCCGGGTGGTGTCGGCGCAGACGGCCCAGACCGTGCGCCAGATGCTGCGCGCCGTCGTGCAGCAGGACCCGATGGGCTACCAGCAGGGCACCGGCCCCGCGGCTGCGGTACCCGGTTACCAGATGGCCGGCAAGACCGGGACCGCACAACAGATCAACCCCGCCTGCGGATGCTACTTCGACAACGTGTACTGGATTACCTTCGCCGGCATGGCCACGGTCGACAGTCCGCGATATGTGATCGGGCTGATGATGGACAATCCGGAGCGCAACGCCGACGGCAGCCCGGGCCACTCGGCTGCCCCGCTGTTCCACAACATCGCCGGTTGGCTGATGCAACGCGAGAACGTGCCGCTGTCACCAGACCCGGGGCCGCCGCTGGTCTTGCAGGCCACTTGAGGCCAACCGCGTCGTTCCAAAGCGCCCGACGGGGTGTGGAGATCGCGATACGATCCGTTTGCTGACCCGTGGGGAGGTACCGGATGTCGTTGGTCGTCGCGATGCCTTCGCAACTGGCGGCCGCAGCAACGGAGTTGGCGGGCATCGGATCCACCATCACCACGGCGAGTGCCGTCGCGGCGGCACCTACCAGCAACGTGCTGGCCGCGGCCGCCGACGAAATCTCCACCGCCCTTGCCGCGTTGTTCAGCGCTCATGCCGATGGCTTTCAGGCTTTGAGCGCCCGGGCGGCGGTTGCTCATGACCAGTTCGTGCTCGCCCTGAATGCGGCTGCCAGCTCGTATTCCGGCGTCGAGGCGATGAGCGCGGCAGGGCTGCAGTCGCCGGTTGCAGGTCTGTTGGACCTGGTCAACGCTCCCGCGCTGGCGCTGTTGGGGCGGCCGTTGATCGGCGACGGGGCGCCCGGGGCTTCGGGGCGTGACGGTGGCGCCGGCGGTTTGCTGTTCGGCAACGGCGGCGAGGGCGGACCCGGAAACGGCAGTCATCCCGCCGGCGGCAACGGCGGTGCCGCCGGGCTGATCGGCAACGGCGGGGCCGGCGGCGCGGCCGCCAACACCGGCGCCGGTGGTCGGGGCGGCGACGGCGGATGGCTGTTCGGTAGCGGCGGTGCCGGTGGCACCGGCGGGGCGGGTACGTCCAACGCGATCGCCGGTGCCGGCGGCGCTGGCGGCAACGCCTGGCTGTGGGGTCATGGCGGTGCTGGTAGCACCGGTGGCAGCGCAGGTCTTGGCGTGCCCACGGCGGGCGCGGCCGGTGGTAACGGCGGGCATGGGGGCTTTTTGAGCGGAAACGGCGGCGCCGGCGGCGACGGCGGGTCGAGCGGAAGGTCGTTCACCGGGGGCGTCACCGGTGGTGCCGGCGGTTCCGGCGGTGCTGCCGGGTGGTTGTTGGGCACCGGCGGTGCCGGCGGTCATGGCGGTAGCGGCGGTGACGGCGGCAACGGGACCGTCGCCGGAGGCCAGGGCGGGGCCGGTGCCGGCGGCGGGCGCGGCGGCTACCTGTGGGGC
>NZ_UPHT01000020.1 GCF_900566085.1 Mycobacterium attenuatum | reverse complement strand
TGCCAGCTCAGCCGCAGGCCCCACACCGTCACCAGCGCCAGCAGCAGCCACCGGCGACCCGGCCCGCCGGTGGCTGCTGCTGGCGCTGGTGACGGTGTGGGGCCTGCGGCTGAGCTGGCACATGCACCGCAAGACCGCCGGCAAGGGCGAGGATCCCCGTTATGCCGATCTGCTGCGCGGCGCCACGACGGCTCAGGTGGTGCGCAAGGTCTTCGGACTGCAGGCCTTCCTGACGCTGTTCATCTCTTTCCCGCTGCAGCTGTCCGCGGTCGCCGGGCCCACACCGAGGCCATTGCTGGTGGTCACCGCGGCGGGCGTGGCGGTGTGGCTGGTCGGGCTCGTCTTCGAAGCGCTCGGTGACCGCCAGTTGCGGGCCTTCAAGTCCGACCCGGCCAACCGCGGGGTCATCATGGACCGCGGCCTGTGGGCCTGGACCCGCCACCCCAATTACTTCGGTGACGCCTGCGTCTGGTGGGGGTTGTGGCTGATCACCATCACCGGCTGGGCGCCGCTGCTCACGGTGGTTTCACCTTTGCTGATGACCTACTTCCTGGTCGACGTGAGCGGGGCCCGGCTGACCGAGAAGTACATGAAGGGCCGTCCGGGCTTCGCCGAATACCAGCGCCGGACAGCTTATTTCGTGCCGCGGCCACCGCGATCGGCGCGTCAGTTATGACCGGTTTGGCGATTTCGGTGCGACCTGACGATAGGCTACCGTCGATGACGGGACCGCCACGGCTGAGCAGCGACCTCAACGCCCTGTTGCACCAGATCGCGCGGGGCGACCGTGACGCGTTCGCCACGTTCTACGACCACACCAACACCCGGGTGTACGGGCTGGTGGCACGGGTGCTGCGGGACCCGGGCTACAGCGAAGAAACCACCCAGGAGATCTATCTCGAGGTGTGGCGGACGGCATCGGAGTACGACGCCGTGAAGGGCTCGCCACTGGCCTGGTTACTGACCATGGCACACCGGCGCGCCGTCGACCGGGTACGCGCCGAGCAAGCCGGCAGCCAGCGGGAATCGCGCTACGGCGTGGCCAATATCGACCCGGCCAGCGACGTCGTCGCCGACTCCGCGATCGCCGGTGACGAACGCCGCCGGGTCGCCGAATGCCTCGGCGGGCTGACCGATGTACAACGGGAATGCGTCGAGCTGGCCTACTACGGCGGCCTGACGTACGCCGAGGTGTCGCACCGGCTGGCCACGAATTTGTCGACGATCAAATCGCGGATGCGGGACGCGCTGCGCGGTCTGCGGAACTGCCTGGGTATGTCATGAGTGAGCCGACCGATTTCGGACTGCTGGAGCTGGCAATCCCGTATGCGCTGCATGCGGTGTCCGACGAGGAGCGAATCGACATCGAGCGCATGGTCGCCGCGGCACCCTCGGCGATCACGGCGGCCTTCAACGAAGAAGTCCGCGCGGTCCGCGAGACGATGGCGATCGTGTCGGCGACGACGGCCACCGAACCGCCGGAACGATTGCGCGCGGCCGTGCTGGACACCGTGAAACCAACCCCCGACCGACGCCAACCACGCTGGCGCACAGCTGTTTTCGCGTCAGCCGCCGCCGTGGTGGTGGGATTGGGCGCGTTCGGCCTGGGCACCGTGCTGCGGCCATCGCCGCCGACCACGGTCGCCGACCAGGTACTGGGCGCACCGGACGTGCAGACCGTCTCGCGCCCGCTGGGCGGCGGGACCGCCACAGTGATGTTCTCCCATGACCGCAATGCCGGCGTGCTGGTGATGAACGACGTGCCGCCGCCGTCCCCGGGCACCGTTTATCAGATGTGGCTGCTGGGCGCCAATGGTCCCACCTCGGCGGGGACCATGGGGCCCGCGGCGGTGGCGCCGTCGACCAAGGCCACGCTGCCCGACCTCGGGAACTCAACCGCGCTGGCCTTCACCGTCGAGCCTGGCACCGGTTCTGCGCAGCCGACCGGTGCGATTTTGGCCGAGCTGCCGCTGCGGTGAACCAGCGCTCGCCGAGTTTGCCGTCACGGCGGCGATGTCGGCGTCAAACACGAAGTCCCGGTCACTTCCACAGGCTGCCCAGCACCGCGGCCAGCACGCCGAGCACCACCAGTGCCACACCGGCGACCAGCGTCAGGTTCAACCAGAGGTGCAGGCTGCTCTCCGCGGTACCAACCATGACGTCGGCCATCCGCCGGATATCGCCGGCGGTCCGGTCGAGCGCGTCGTCGACATAGTGGCTGCCGATTTCGATTCCGGCCCAGCCGGCGCCGCCGACGAGCAGCGCCGACACCCCAAGGCTGGCCAGCGCCTTGCCCCGGCGACGCGCGGTGAGCAGCATCAGCAACGCGCAGGCGACGCTCGAGGCTGCGGCGCCGATACTGATCCACGGACCCCACACAGCCAGCCGCCGCAGCTGTCCCGGGTGCACCGGCCGGGGCGCCGACACCGTCAGCGGAACCTGCAGCGTGGCCGGCGCCTCGACGTGATAGCTACTCAGCACCTCCTGCATCGAGCTGTCTTGGAGCATGGGGGCCAGATCGACCACCCACTGGTCACCGGCGCGGCCGGCTCGCGGCTGCCCGAACAGCCAGCCGTGCGCGATCCGGTTCGCCCGCGCGAAGAGGGGCGGAAACGCCGGGCCGGCGGTGAATGCGGCCGCCGCATCGTGCACCGTCGAGCTGTCGATCGGATAGCTCGACCGCCGATGCTGGGCGATGAGGGCCGTCGCCCGGCTGCTGAGTTCGGCCGCCATGGCGGACTGCAGGACGGGATCGCCGGCGGCCCGTTGGGCCAGGGCGGCGTAGCCGTCCTCATCGATGATCGTGGTCTGCGCCCACGCCGCCGGGACCGCTACCGCCAGCGCGACCGTGGCGGCCAGCCACAACACCGCCGTCGCAGCAAATCGCACGCCTCACAAGCTACTGGGCCGGCGGCACGATGCCGCGTAGGTAGGCGGCCTGACCCAGATGTTGCGCGCAGTCGTCGATGATGCTGACCAAGCGCATGCTGGCGGTCACCGGCGGGTTCCAGTTGGTGTCGACCACGCGCGACAGCTCGGCTGCGGTCACTGCGGCCACGTACTCCAGGGTGAGCTGGTGGACCGCGTGGTAGTAACCGGACAGCAGGTCGCCCGGCGCGCGTACCTTGCCCACCTCGGCGGCGCTGTGCCCGTAGCCGGTGTCGTCGCGGGACAGGGGCAGACCGAACCGGTCGACCCAGCCGTCGCGGGTCCACACCTGCTCCACGCCGGCGATGTGCGCCACCTGAACGTCCTGGACGCGGGCGCTGTGCCAGAGCAGCCACGCAATGCTGTTGGCCTCGGGGGTAGGCCGGTAGTTGGCGACTTCGTCGGCGAGGCCGTCGGTGAGGTCGTCGGCGTGTTCGATCAACCGGGTGAACGCGTCGCGCAGCAGCTCCCGGGCCGGGGCATGGTTGGCAGTGTTGGCATGGGGGCTGGCCATAGCGGCGACTTTACGGGCGGGGACGGCCATGGCACCACCGGCCGTCACGGCCGTAGATTAATTAGATGACCTACGACCTGCTCATCTGCAACGGCACCATCGTCGACGGGTTGGGCGGCGAGCCGTATGTCGGGGACGTTGCGGTGCGAGACGGCGTCATCACAAGCGTTGGTGTTGTCAACGGTGGCACCGCCACCAGAGAGATCGACGCGACCGGCCTGCTGGTCACCCCCGGTTTCGTCGACCTGCATACCCACTACGATGGCCAGGCCATCTGGTCCGACCGGTTGACGCCGTCGTCGGCACACGGAGTCACCACGGTCGTGATGGGCAACTGCGGGGTGGGCTTCGCGCCGTGCCGCCGGGAGGACCACGACGTGCTCGTCGACGTGATGGCCGGCGTGGAGGACATTCCCGGCGTCGTCATGACCGACGGCCTGCCGTGGACCTGGCAAACCTTCCCCGAGTACCTGGATGCTTTACAGGCGCGCCGGCGGGACATCGATGTGGCCGTCTACCTGCCGCATTCGCCGCTTCGTGTTTACGTGATGGGCCAGCGCGGTGCCGACCGCGAACCGGCCACCCCGCAAGACCTGGCCGCGATGCGGGCCCTGGCCAAGGAGGCGATCGAGGCCGGCGCGCTGGGGTTCGCGTCGTCGCGACTGACCATCCACAAGACGCAGAGCGGTTCACCGATCCCCAGCTATGACGCCGCGCGGCAGGAGATCGAGGAGATCGCCAGGGGTGTGGTGGACGGCGGCGGCGGGCTGCTGCAGTTCGTGCCCGACATTCCGGCCGGCGGCTATCAGCCGGTATTGCAGACGGTGTTCGACGTCGCCGAGGATGTCGGGCTGCCAGTCACCTTCACGCTGGTGGTCGCCAACGCCGGCGACCCGACGTGGCCGGACGCGATCACCATGGTCGAAAACGCCAACAAGAACGGTGGCGATATCACCGCGCAACTACTGCCCCGCCCGATCGGACTGATCATCGGGCTGCAACTGTCGGCCAACCCGTTCGTGCTGTACCCGAGCTACCGCGAGATCATGCACCTGCCGCTGGCCGAGCGGGTAGCCGAGCTGCGCAAGCCCGAAGTCCGCGCCCGCATCCTGGCCGACAAGCCCGGCGTGGGGCATCCGATCCTGTATGTGGCCCAGGCCTGGGACTGGATCTTCCCGCTGTGCGACAACCCCAACTACGAGCCGGACCCGTCGGACAGCATCGGCGCCCGCGCCCGTGCCCGCGGGGTGCATCCGATGGAGGAGGCCTACGATCGGCTCCTCGACGACGACGGCCACGCCATGCTGCTGGTGGCGACCAGCAACCTGGAGAACAACTCGCTGGACACCGTCGGCAAACTGTTGCATCGCAACGACGTGGTGCTGGGCCTAGGCGACGGCGGCGCCCATTACGGCATGATCTGCGACGCCAGCTACTCGACGTATTTTTTGGCGCATTGGGCCCGGGACCGCGCCTCCGGGCGGTTCACCGTGGCCGAGGCCGTGCGCGAACTCACCTCCGTTCCGGCTCGGGTGGCCGGGCTGGCCGACCGCGGGCGCATCGCCGTCGGCTACAAAGCCGACCTCAACGTCATCGACCACGACGCCCTGCGGCTGCACAAGCCGGTCATCCGATACGACCTGCCCGCCGGTGGACGGCGCCTGGACCAGACCGCCGAGGGCTACGTCGCAACCGTCGTCTCGGGCGAAGTGATCGCCGAAAACGGTGTGCCCACCGCAGCCCGGCCCGGAAAGCTGATCCGCGGACGCCAGTTCGCTGCGGCGCCCGCCTGAGCAGTCTTGGGGGTTCCTGTGCGCCCCGTATGGATACGCAGTTTTCCCGCGTCGATATGGCCACGTCGAGGGCCTCGGGCGGGTAGTTTGGGCTAGTGACAAACCCGCATTTCGCGTGGTTGCCGCCAGAGATCAATTCGGCACTGATGTTCGCCGGTCCCGGCGCGGGACCGCTCCTTGCCGCGGCCGGAGCCTGGGGTGGCCTGGCCGAGGAACTGGCGTCGTCAATGTCTTCATTCAGTTCGGTGCTCGACGACCTCACCAGTGGTTCCTGGCTGGGTCCGTCGGCGGCGGCGATGATGACCGTCGCCACCCAATACATGGCGTGGCTGAGCGCCGCCGCGGCCCAGGCGGAACAGGTGGCCGCCCAAGCTGCCGCCACGGCCACCGCGTTCGAGTCGGCGCTCGCGGCGACGGTGCAGCCGGCGGTCGTCGCGGCCAACCGCGGGCTGATGCAGGTACTGGCGGCCACAAACTGGTTGGGGTTCAATACCCCGGCAATCATGGACATCGAGGCCGCCTATGAGCAGATGTGGGCGGTGGATGTCGTTGCGATGGCGACATACCACGCCGACGCTTCCGCGGCCGCCTCGCTGTTGGCGCCCTGGCAACAGGTGCTGCGCAACCTCGGCATCGACATCGGCAAGAACGGCGCGATCAACCTCGGCTTCGGCAACACCGGCAGCGGCAACATCGGTATCGGCAACACGGGCAGCGGCAACCTGGGCATCGGCAACACCGGCAGCAGCAACATCGGCGGCGGCAACACCGGCAACAACAACGTCGGCATGGGCAACCTGGGCAACAGCAATCTCGGCATCGGCAGCACCGGCAACCATGACGTCGGGTTTGGGCTCACGGGCAATAACCAATTCGGTTTCGGCGGCCTCAATTCCGGCACTGGCAACATCGGCTTCGGCAATTCCGGGACCGGAAACGTCGGCTTCTTCAACTCCGGCAACAACAACATGGGCATCGGCAACTCAGGCCTGCTCAATAGCGGTCTGGGGAACTCGGGGAGCATCAACACCGGCTTCGGCAACTTCGGCGGCGTGAGCGCGGGTCTGTGGCAGTCGGTGATGCAAAGCAATCTGCCCGGCTCGGCCGGCTTGGACGCGGGGTTGGCCAATTCCGCGAGCTACGCAACCGGCGGCACGGCAACCTTGAGCTCGGGCGTCCTCAGCTCCGCCCTCGGTCAGGCGGGCGGCCTGCACCCGGGTCTGGCAAACGCGCTCAGCCCGGCCCCGGCCACACCCCCGGCCGCTACGCCGATCACCCCTCCTGCCGGAGTCGACTCCAGCGCGAACACTGGCAATGCCGGCACCGGCTCCCCGGCCACTGCCGGACCGCGCAGCGCGGGCAGCGGCTATACCGGTTTCTACAACTCGGGCAACAACGATCCCGGTTTGCGCAACACCACCGTTCGGGAGCCGGTCAGCGGCGCTCCGGTCCTTCCCGGGTCGGGCATCCCGCGGTCGACCTTCTATCCCAGCCGCGAGCCTGGCGAACCCGGCACCGGCATCAAGCTGCCGGTTCGCTCGGAGTAGCCCCGACCGGCTGGGCGGCGCACGTCCACTCGGCCCCTGCCGGCGCCTATCCTCGACTGCATGGGCGCCAAAAAGGTAGACCTTCTGCGGCTGGCGGCCGCCTTGGCCGACTATCCATTCGCCTACCTGATCACCGTCGATGACGACTACCGCGCGCACACCGTCACCGTCGAGCCGGTGTTGCGTGGGGTGGTCGTCGACGTGGGGTTGGTCGGCGGTGGAACCCGCAAGAACCTGGCCCGTCGCGGCCACGTGACGCTGCTGTGGCCCCCGCGTGAGTCCGGCGGCTATTCGCTGATCGTCGACGGCAGCGCCGAAGTAACAGCTGCCGACGAGGAGACCGTCCGGCTGTCGGTGGTGCCCAGCCGCGCGCTGCTGCACCGCGAAGCCGAGCCCGACTCCCCCGCGGCGGCCAAGGGCTGCCGCCACGACTGCGTGGTGTTCTCGACGCCGTAGCTCTAGCCCCGCCGCGCGCGTGTCCGGCCACCCAAACGCTGTATGCAGTCTTGGCGCGTGAAAAAGCCCGGCCCGCCAAAGCGGGCCGGGCCTTTTCGTGGACTTCTAGAAGTCCATACCTCCCATGTCGCCGCCACCGGGCATGGCAGCCTTTTCCTTCTCCGGCTTGTCGGCAACGACGGCCTCGGTGGTCAGGAACAGACCCGCGATGGACGCCGCGTTCTGCAGCGCCGAACGGGTCACCTTGACCGGGTCGGCAACGCCGGCCTTGAGCAGGTCCTCGTACTCGCCGGTCGCGGCGTTGAGGCCGTGACCCGCAGGCAGGTTGCGAACCTTCTCGGCCACCACGCCGGGCTCGAGACCGGAGTTGAACGCGATCTGCTTCAGCGGAGCCTCCAGCGCCACCTTGACGATGTTGGCACCGGTGGCCTCATCGCCGGAGAGCTTAAGCTCGTCCAGCGTGGGGGCAGCCTGCAGCAGGGTCACGCCGCCACCGGCGACGATGCCCTCCTCGACCGCGGCCTTGGCGTTGCGCACCGCGTCCTCGATGCGGTGCTTGCGCTCCTTGAGCTCCACCTCGGTGGCAGCTCCGGCCTTGATCACCGCAACACCGCCGGCCAGCTTGGCCAAGCGCTCCTGCAGCTTCTCGCGGTCGTAGTCGGAGTCGCTGTTCTCGATCTCGGCGCGGATCTGGCTCACCCGCCCGGCGATGGCGTCGGTGTCGCCCGCGCCTTCGACGATGGTGGTCTCGTCCTTGGTGATGACCACCTTGCGGGCCTTGCCCAGCAGGCTCAGGTCGGCGTTTTCCAGCGTCAGGCCGACCTCTTCGCTGATGACCTGACCACCGGTGAGGATGGCCATGTCCTGCAGCATCGCCTTGCGGCGGTCACCGAAGCCGGGGGCCTTGACCGCCACCGACTTGAAGGTGCCGCGGATCTTGTTGACGACCAGGGTGGACAGCGCCTCGCCCTCGACGTCCTCGGCGATGATCAGCAGCGGCTTGCCAGCCTGAATGACCTTCTCCAGCAGCGGCAACAGGTCCTTGACCGTCGACACCTTCGAGCTGACCAGCAGGATGTAGGGGTCTTCCAGCACTGCTTCCTGACGCTCGGCGTCGGTGACGAAGTAGCCGGAGATGTAGCCCTTGTCGAAGCGCATACCCTCGGTGAGCTCGAGCTGCAGGCCGAAGGTGTTGGACTCCTCGACGGTGATGACCCCCTCGTTGCCCACCTTGTCCATCGCCTCGGCGATCAGGTCGCCGATCGACTGGTCACCGGCGGAGATGGCCGCGGTGGCCGCGATCTGCTCCTTGGTCTCGACCTCCTTGGCACCCTTGAGCAACGTCTCGGTGACCTTTTCGACGGCCTTCTCGATGCCGCGCTTGAGGCCGAGCGGGTTGGCGCCGGCTGCGACGTTGCGCAGGCCCTCTTTGACCAGCGCCTGCGCCAGCACGGTGGCCGTGGTGGTGCCGTCGCCGGCGACGTCGTCGGTCTTCTTGGCGACCTCCTTGACCAGCTCGGCGCCGATCTTCTCGTACGGGTCCTCCAGCTCGATCTCCTTGGCGATGGACACCCCATCGTTGGTGATCGTGGGAGCGCCCCACTTTTTCTCCAGGACGACGTTGCGGCCCTTGGGTCCCAACGTCACCTTTACCGCGTCGGCGAGGGCGTTCAGGCCCCGCTCGAGGCCGCGACGGGCCTCTTCGTCGTACGCAATTGTCTTGGCCATTGCGAAGTGATTCCTCCGGATAGGGAATGAACTGGGGTCACCGGGTGACGACGACCCCGTTACTTACGCTGGCCGGGCGCAGTGCCCGCGACGGACGATCACAGCGCGTGCTGGACCTCACCGTCCCGACCTAGCACTCGCCGGTGGAGAGTGCCAACGTCATTCTTAGCACTCGCCCCTGCCGAGTGCAAGGAACGGGTCGGTGATCGATTCGCGCCGCGTCCCAGCTCCGCGACGAGTCTCACGAACCGGCGTCGATCCTGATGCTGTTCGCCGACGTGGAAAAATGCCGCGTTCTGCATCGGTCAAGACGGCTAGTGGATCCAGTAGTCGCCGGCCACCATGACCCGGGTGCGCTCGAAGAACGTCCGCCCGCTGTAGGGCAGCTGGGTGACGACCTTGCCGCTGGGATGGCGGAAGTAGTTGGCGCACGCGAGCCACACCTTGCCTGCCATGGCGGCCTGGATCTCGTCGTTGTAGCGGCGCTGCGCGTCGGGCGTCACCTCGACGGTGCGCGCCCCACGACCAACCATGACGTCGAGGACGCGGCGGACCAAGGTCGTCTGCGCCTCGTGGATGTAGATGATCGAGTTGACCCCGTTGGTGTTGGGGCCATACAGCGTGAAGAAATTCGGATACCCGGTGACCAGCGTACCCAGGTACGCCTCCGCGCCGTCGCGCCAGTCCTGGCGGAGCCGGCGGCCGCCGGTGCCGTACACGTCGATGCTGGCCAGGTAGTCGGCGGCCCTGAACCCAGTGCCGTAGATGACGGTGTCGACGCGATGCTCGACGCCATCCACGGTGCGCACGCCGTAGTCGGTCAGCTCGGCGATGGCGGTCGTTTCCAGGCTGACGTTCGGCAGCGAAAACGTCGGGTACCAGTCGCGCGACATCAGTGGCCGCTTACAGCCGACCGGGTAATCCGGTGTCAGCTTGGCGCGCAGCTCGAGGTCGGCCACCTTGCGCCGCAGGTAGCTGCGGGCCAGTTCGGTCGCCTCCCGGGTCTGCGCCGCGTCGACGTCGAAGCTGGACGACTCGTAGGAATCGAAGGCCTCGTCGCGCAGCTGCCGGGCGGCGGCCGGGTCGCGCTCGAAGAGGTCCTGCTGCTCGGCGGTGAACGGGATGTCGAATCGCGGCGAAATCCAGATCGGGGTCCGCTGGAACACCGTCAAATGCGCGGTCTGCGGGGCGATCGCCGGAACGTATTGGATCGCGCTGGCGCCGGTGCCGATGGATGCCACCCGCTCCCCCGCCGTCGACTTACCGTGGTCCCAGCGTGCCGAATGGAATTGCCGACCGCGAAACCGCCGGGCGCCCGGGATGTCGGGAATGTTGGGCACGTCGAGCATCCCGACGGCACTGACCACGACGTCGAATTCATGCTGGCGGCCGCCGTCGGTGTGCAGCGTCCAGCGCCGCCGGCTATCCGACCACCGGGCCGTGGTGACCGCGGTGCCGGGCTGCAGGTGGCCGGTGAGCCGGTGCTCGGCGGCGACCTTCTCCAGATACGCCAGGATCTCCGGCTGGTTGGCATACGTCTTGCTCCAGCGCGGGTTGGGCGCGAACGAATAGGAGTACAGGTGTGAGGGCACATCGCAGGCGGCTCCGGGGAACGTGTTGTGCCGCCAGGTGCCACCGAAGCCGTCGGCGCGGTCGAAGATGGTGAAGTCGTAACCGCCGTCGGCGAGCTGGATGCCCATCGCGATACCGCCGGCTCCGGCTCCGATCACCGCGACCCGCGGCTTCAGTCCCATTGCGCAAAATAGGGTCGTTCCGGCCGGCTTTTCTCCACGAGGATGAACACCACGCCCCACGGGTCGGCGAACCAGGTGGTGCGCACCCGCGCCACCTCCGCGATGCCGTCGACCAGGAAACGCACCCCTTTGCTTTCCAGCTCGGCGCGGGTGGCGTCGAGGTCGTCGCAGATCAACCCGACGTGCGTCAGGCCGTGATCGCTCAGCGCCGCTGCGGTCCGTTGACCGCAACCGTCGACGTTGAGGTATTCGATGACCTCGATGACTCGGTCACCGTCACCGCCGACGCCCACGATGGCCGCCTTCATTGCGGGGTCGGACACCAGCTCGCCCATGTCGTCGCGAATGGCGTTACCGGCCATGACGAACGGCGGCGAGAGCACTTCCAGGCCTAATACGTCCCGATAGAACGCGACTGCGGCCGCGCAGTCCGGTACGCACACTCCGGTGTGAGCCAAACCGGTAATCACGTTCTCAACTCTACCCAGGTGGCGACGCGTCGCGATGGGCGCCGTCGGCTTGAGTATCTTTGGGCCCCATGACCTCTGACGTCTCGAAGAACGCCACTGAGAACCGCAAGTGGTCGCGGGCCGACATTCCCGACCAGAGCGGCCGCGTGGTCGTCGTCACCGGCGCCAACACCGGCCTCGGCTACCACACCGCCGCGGTGCTGGCCTTCCGCGGCGCGCACGTCGTGCTGGCGGTGCGCAGCCCCGAGAAGGGCAACGCCGCCCTGGCGCGCATCGTCGCAGCCAAACCACAAGCCGACATCACGCTGCAGGAACTCGACCTGAGCTCGCTGGATTCGGTGCGCGCCGCCGCCGAAGCGCTGCGCTCGACTTACCCCCGCATCGATCTGCTGATCAACAACGCCGGGGTGATGTGGACACCGAGGCAGACCACCAAAGACGGCTTCGAGATGCAGTTCGGCACCAACCACCTCGGTCACTTCGCGCTGACCGGCCTGCTGCTCGACCGGCTGATCCCGGTGCGCGGTTCGCGGGTGGTGACGGTCAGCAGCCTGGGCCACCGGATTCGCGCCGCCATCCACTTCGACGACCTGCAGTGGGAACGCGGGTACGACCGGGTCGCCGCCTACGGCCAGTCCAAACTGGCCAATCTGCTGTTCACCTACGAGCTGCAGCGCCGCCTGGCGGCAGATCCGGACGCCGCCACCATCGCCGTGGCCGCCCACCCCGGCGGCTCCAACACCGAATTGGCCCGCCACCTGCCACGGATGGTGCGGCCGCTGTCGAACCTGCTTGCCCCGGTGCTGTTCCAAAGCGCGGAGATGGGTGCGTTGCCGACGTTGCGGGCCGCCACCGACCCGTCGGTGGCGGGTGGGCAGTACTACGGCCCCGACGGTTTCCTCGAGCAACGTGGCCACCCGAAGCTGGTGCAGTCCAGCCTCGCGTCGCATGACGAGGAGCTGCAACGCCGGCTGTGGGCGGTCTCCGAGGAGCTCACCGGCGTCCACTTTCCGGTGTAGCGGACCATAATGGCCGAGTGCGCTCAGTCGAAGAACACCAGCGGGTCGTTACCGGGATGGTCCAGCCGCGAGCGGCGGCCACGGTCGCGCTGAGCGACGCCCAGGGCCTGGTCCTGGCCGGCGACGTGGTCGCGCGGTTGTCGCTGCCGGTGTTCGACAACTCCGCGATGGACGGGTACGCCGTTCGCGCCGAGGACACCGCGAGCGCGACGGACCAGCATCCGGTGCTGCTGCCGGTGGCCGAGGACATCCCCGCCGGTCGCACCGACGAATTGCGGCTGGCACGCGGCACCGCGCACCGCATCATGACCGGCGCGCCGATGCCGTTCGGCGCCACGGCCGTCGTTCCGGTCGAAGCCACCGACGGCGGCGTGCCGACGGTAGGGATCCGGCAACCCGCCGAGCCGGGTAAGCACATCCGGCGCGCCGGCGAAGACGTCGCCGCCGGCACCACCGTGCTGCACGCCGGCCAACCGGTGACGCCGGCCGCATTGGGTTTGGCCGCGGCGCTGGGCCTGGCCGAGCTGACCGTGATCCCGCGCCAGCGGGTGCTGGTGGTTTCCACCGGCTCGGAGCTGGTGCCGCCGGGCAGCCCGCTGCAACCGGGGCAGATCTATGAGTCGAACTCGATCATGCTGGCCGCCGCGGTCCGCGACGCGGGAGCCGTCGTGGCGGCCACCGAAACCGCCGGCGACGACGTCGCGCAGTTCGCCGAGATCATCGAGCGCTGCGCCGGTGACGCCGATCTGATCATCACCAGCGGCGGTGTGAGCGCTGGAGCTTACGAGGTGGTCAAGGACGCCTTCGGCCGTGACGGCGACCAGGGCGTGGAGTTCGTCAAGGTGGCGATGCAGCCTGGAATGCCCCAGGGCGTCGGGCGGGTGGCGGGCACGCCGATCGTCACGCTGCCCGGCAACCCGGTCAGCGCGCTGGTGTCTTTCGAGGTGTTCATCCGCCCGGCGTTGCGCAACGCCATGGGCCTGCCCGAGCCGTTCCGGCCGCGACGGACCGCGATGCTCACCGAATCGGTGAGCTCGCCGCGCGGCAAACGGCAGTTCCGGCGGGCGGTGCTGGATGCCGGCAGCGGGCAGGTCACCAGTTACGGGCCGCCGGCATCGCACCATTTGCGCTGGCTGGCCTCGGCCAACGCGCTACTGGACATACCGGAGGACGTCGTGGAGGTGTTCGCCGGAACCGAGGTCGAGGTCTGGGACCTGTCCTGACCTCAGTCCGCCGGTGATGTCACCGCGTCGCGGTGGAATTGGTCGGCCGCTTCGAATGCGTCGGTGTAGTGGATCGCTACCGCGGCGATCGAGATCATCAACGGAATGGTGACCAGTGCCCCCGGCAAACCGATCAGATCGGCGAGGAAGCCGATCAGCGGCGGTCCCATCAGGTAGCCCAACCAGCCGATCGCGGCCACGAGGGCGATCGCTGATCCGGCCGTGGTGGCCGAATAGGCCGCGCTGAAGGCCGTCGGAACCAGCAACGCCACGCCGGCGCCCAGCGTCGCGAAGCCCAGCACGCTCAGCACGGGATTGGCGCTGATGAGTGCCACCGTCATACCAGTCGCGGCCAGCATCGCCAGCACCGGAAGCAACCGCCGGCTGGCGATGCGGGACTGCAGTCGCGGCCCACCGAGCCGGGTGACGACCATGGCCAGGGTGAACCCGGCAAAGCCAAGCCCGGCGATACCGTCGCCGTCCTGCGGGCCGTCGCCGAGGACATCCTGCAGGTAATTGGCCGACCAGTCGGCGGCGGCGCCCTCACACAGCAGGGAGATGAACGCCACCGCCCCGAGGATTGCCACGGTGGTCGTCATCCAGGCGCGCTTGCCGGGCCGGCCGGTGGCCTCGGCGGCGGCACCGGCGTGCCGATCCGCAATCACACCGAGGTTGAGCGCTGCGGCCACGATCAAGACGATCGCCCCCAGGACGGCCAACTGAGTGGTCAGTCGAACGCCCGCGGTGACGCATACCGTGCCAATCAGGGCGCCCAGGAAAGCGCCGACGCTCCACATTCCGTGGAACCGCGCCATGAGGGGAGTTGCGGCGAGCCGCTCGACCGTGCCGGCCTGGGTATTCATCGCCACGTCCAGGCCGCCCTGGAACATCCCCCACAACGCGAGCGCGGCGAACAGCCAGCGCCCCGATCCAGCCAGCCCGACCGTCAATCCCGACGCGGCATAGCCGGCGAGGTTGATCGGAACCAACCGGTGGCTGCCCCACCGGGGCAGCGCCCAGTGGCTCAGCACCATGGAAATCACCGACCCCAGCGGCGCCCCGAACAGCGCGGCGCCCAACTGGCCGTTGGATAGCTCCAGCTCAGCCTTTACCTGGGGGATATGTGCCACCCAAGAGGAGAACAGCACGGCGTGGGCGACGAAGGCCGCCGTGACACCGAGCTTGGCGCGACGCAGCAACGGATCGGATGGCAAAACAGGTCTGGCAACCCTCGTGGACATTAGCGACCTTCGCCCCCCAGGCCGACGGCGGCGGGTCGTCGGCACGCCCCGATTACACCATTGTCTGCAGCCAGTCCGGCGTGGCCACGGATCGTACGGATCGGCACCGGATCGACTCGGGCGCAACCCACGCCCACCTTCCGTAAGATGACCGCCGTGGCACGACGCCCCCGCAGCCCTTCCGCGCAGGAAGGCCCGTCCTATCCGGAACCGACGCTGAGCCCGCAGCACCTGCTGGCGTTGGTGCGGACGACCGTTCCGCCGATCCACCCGGCGGGGCGGCCATTCGTCGCTTCCGGCCTCGCTGTTGCGGCTGCCGGTTACCGGTCCAGGTGGCTGCGCCGGGCCGGCCTGCTGACCGCTGGCGCGTGTGCCGGGTTTTTCCGGCACCCCTCCCGGGTGCCGCCCACCCGCGCCGGAGCCATCGTCGCGCCGGCCGACGGCGTCATCTGCGTGATCGACTCCGCGGCCCCGCCCGCCGAACTCAGCATGGGCTCCGAACCGCGGCCCCGGGTCAGCATCTTCTTGTCGATTTTCGACGCCCACGTGCAGCGGTCACCGGTGAGCGGCGACGTGGTTGCCGTGCAACACCGGCCCGGCCGTTTCGGATCCGCCGACCTGGCGTCGGCCAGCGACGACAACGAGCGCACCAGTGTGCGGATCCGTACGCCCGGCGGCGCCGAGGTGGTGGCCGTGCAGATCGCCGGATTGGTGGCCCGCCGCATCGTGTGCGACGCACATGTCGGGGACACGCTGTCGATCGGTGACACCTACGGCCTGATCCGGTTCGGCTCGCGGCTGGACACCTACTTGCCGCCGGGCGCGGAACCCGCGGTCAGAGTGGGCCAGCGCGCGATTGCCGGCGAGACGGTACTGGCTGACCTGCCATGACGACCAAGCCTCGGATCCGGCGAGGGGTGAACCTGCATTTGTTGCCCAGCGCGATGACGGTACTGTCCATCTGCGCGGGATTGACTTCGATCAAGTTTGCCCTCGACCACAAGCCGATACCGGCGATGGCGCTGATCGCCGTGGCCGCCATCCTCGACGCCCTCGACGGCCGGGTGGCCCGCATCCTGGACGCGCAGTCGCGGATGGGCGCCGAAATCGACTCCCTGGCCGATGCCGTGAACTTCGGCGTGACACCGGCCCTGGTGGTCTACGTGTCGCTGCTGTCCAAGTGGCCGGTCGGCTGGATGGTGGTGCTGCTGTACGCGGTATGTGTGGTGTTGCGGCTGGCCAGATACAACGCCCAGCTGGACGACGGGACCCTGCCCCCCTACGCGCACGAGTTCTTCGTCGGAATGCCGGCTCCGGCGGGGGCGGTGTCCATGATCGGTCTGATCGGCCTCAAACTGCAGTTCGGCGAGGGCTGGTGGACGTCGGTTTATTTCCTGGCGTTCTGGATCACAGGCACATCGTTGCTGATGGTCAGCACGATTCCGATGAAGAAGATTCACACCGTCGCGGTGCCACCCAACTTGGCCGCCCCGCTGCTGGCGGTGCTGGCGATTGTGGCGGCCGCCGCGATCCTGGCGCCCTACATCCTGATCTGGGTCATCATCATCTCCTACGTGTGCCATATCCCGTTCGCGGTGCGCAGCAAACGCTGGCTTGCCGAACATCCTGAGGTGTGGGGCGAAAAACCCAAGCAACGACGTGCCGCCCGGCGCGCGATCCGCCGAGCGCAGCCGCACCGGCGGTCGATGGCTCGGCTGGGGCTGCGCAAGCCGGGCGGGCGGTTGTGACTCGTCCCGGTGATCCGGTCCGGACTCGCCCCCTGGGTGCCCCGCAACTGACGCTGACCGCCCGGCTGAACACCTCGGCCGTCGACTCGCGCCGCGGTGTGGTGCGGTTGCACCCCAGCGCCATCGCCGCCCTGGGCATCCGGGAGTGGGATGCGGTGTCACTGACCGGGTCCCGCACGACCGCGGCGGTGGCGGGCATGGCCGGTCCGCAGGTCCCGGTCGGCACCATCTTGCTGGACGACGTCACCCTGTCCAACGCGGGCGTACGGGAGGGCACCGCGGTGCTCGTCAACGGGGTCACCGTCTACGGCGCACGGACCGTGACGCTGAGCGGCTCGACGCTGGCCTCTCAGTCGATCTCGCCGCTCACCCTGCGCCAGGCGCTGCTCGGCAAGGTGCTCACCGTCGGCGACGCGGTGTCGCTGCTGCCCCGCGACCTGGGTCCCGGCACCTCGACGTCGGCGGCAACCCGGGCGTTGGCAGCGTCGGTCGGGATCAGCTGGACCTCGGAGCTGTTGACGGTGACCGGCGTCGATCCCGAAGGACCGGTCAGCGTACAGCCGAATTCCCTGGTCACCTGGGGTGCCGGCGTACCCTACCGGGCGTCGACGGCCGCGGAGAAGGCCAGTGTCGCCACCCCGGAGATCCAGGTCGAGGAGCTCAAGGGCACCCAGCCGCAGGCGGCCAAGCTCACCGAATGGCTCAAACTTGCCCTCGACGAACCCCACCTGCTCAAGACTTTGGGGGCTGGCGCCAACCTGGGTGTGCTGGTGTCGGGTCCGGCCGGCGTCGGCAAGGTGACGCTGGTGCGCGCGGTGTGCGCCGGGCGCAGGGTGGTGGAGCTGGACGGCCCGGAGATCGGCGCGCTGGCTGCCGAAGCCCGGCTCGAGGCTGTCACCGCTGCCGTGCAGGCAGTCACGGCGGTGCGTGACGGCGGCGGGGTGCTGCTGATCATCGACGTCGATGCCCTACTGCCGGCAACCCCCGAGCCGGTGGCCTCACTGATCCTGGCCGAATTGCGTACCGCGGTGGCCACCGACGGCGTGGCCGTGATCGCCACCACCGCCCGGCCCGACCAGATCGATGCCCGGTTGCGCGCGCCCGAGCTGCTGGACCGAGAACTCGGCCTGCCGCTGCCCGACGCCGGCACCCGAAGGGCGTTGCTGGAAGCGCTGCTCAAACACGTCCCCTCCGGGGATCTTGACCTCGATGAAATCGCCAGCCGCACACCGGGTTTCGTGGTTGCCGATCTGGCGGCGCTGCTGCGTGAGGCGGCATTGCGGGCGGCCTCGCGGGCCAGCGCGGACGGTCGGTCACCGAAACTGAACCAGGACGACCTCGTCGGCGCGCTGAGCGTCATCCGGCCGCTGTCACGCTCGGCCAGCGAAGAGGTGGCCGTCGGCAGCGTCACACTCGACGACGTCGGCGATATGGCCGAGGCCAAGCAAGCGCTGACCGAGTCGGTGTTGTGGCCGTTGCAGCACCCCGACACCTTTGCCCGGCTGGGCGTCGACCCGCCCCGCGGGGTATTGCTCTACGGCCCGCCCGGCTGCGGCAAGACGTTCGTGGTGCGTGCGCTGGCCAGTACCGGGCAGCTGAGCGTGCATGCGGTCAAGGGCTCCGAGCTGATGGACAAGTGGGTGGGCTCGTCGGAAAAGGCGGTGCGCGAGTTGTTTCGGCGCGCGCGCGACTCGGCGCCGTCCCTGGTGTTTCTCGACGAGGTCGACGCGCTGGCACCGCGGCGCGGCCAAAGCCTCGATTCGGGGGTGAGCGACCGGGTGGTGGCGGCGCTGCTGACCGAGCTCGACGGCATCAACCCGCTGCGCGACGTCGTCGTGCTGGGTGCCACCAACCGGCCCGACCTCATCGACCCGGCCCTGCTGCGCCCGGGCCGGCTGGAACGTCTGGTGTTCGTGGAACCCCCCGATGCGGCGGCGCGCCGCGAAATTCTGCGCACCGCCGGCAAGTCGGTCCCACTGGCCGCCGACGTCGACCTGGACGAGGTGGCCGCCGGGCTCGACGGGTACAGCGCCGCCGATTGCGTGGCCCTGCTGCGGGAAGCCGCGCTGACCGCGATGCGGCGTTGCATCGATGCCGCCGACGTCACCGCCGCCGACCTGGCGGCGGCCCGCGAAACCGTGCGCCCCTCACTGGATCCGCAGCAGGTAGCGGCATTGCGCAGCTTTACCGAGGGCCGGTAGCGGCGCGTTGGCGGCCGCTCGCCCTGACGCCTTGCTCGACGACGACCCTGCCCACTGTTTGGAAACACATCTGCGGGTTACACAAAGGCCGTCGGCTGCAACGTCTTGTCCAGTGAACCCGCACATGCAGCCGAGGAAAGACCGCCGATGCCGCTTGCACATTGCGCACAACCAGGCCGGCGAGGTCGCCGGATCGAACTTGAGCCATGCTGGCAACCGTTACGCCGCGTCGTCTGTCTTCTGACCCGGATTGTGGTGACCGCGGCAGCGGTAGTCGCCACGGTCTCCCGTGATTTACCCCTAGCGGTCGGGAGAACCCTGGCAACAACCGCCCCCGGTCACGCAGACGGCTTGTCGAAATCGAAGACGAACGGCGTGCGCGACACGGACCACCGCTTTGATTTGCCCGATCCGACGCATGTGGTACGTGATTCCGGTTAGCTGGCAACTGCTTTCGGTGGGCGATGCCCAACGTGGGCCTTCGCGCTGGCGATGGTCGACGGATGGCAGCGTGGCTTCGCCGGCCGGCTCACGGCGCGTCACGAATACCTGCGTCAAGTGCCCACCGTCACCGACATCCCGCACGCGCTGCACAGCTTCTCGCGGCGCATTCTTGATTTCCAGCCCGATTCGTGGATCACGCATGTGTCCGGGCACCCGCCCGGCGCGCTGCTGACGTTCGTCTGGCTGGACCGCATCGGCTTGGGTGGTGGCGCCTGGGCGGGCGCGCTGTGCTTGCTCGCAGGGTCCAGCGCGAGCACAGCCATCATCGTCGCCGTGCGGGTGATGTCCGGCGAGTCCACGGCACGCTTGGCGGCACCGTTCGTCGCGGTGGCGCCCACCGCAATCTGGGTCGCCGTGTCCGCCGACGGCTACTTCACGGGTGCCGCGGCCTGGGGCATCGCGCTGCTGGCGCTGGCGGTCACCCGATCGGTTCGGCTGCCGGCGTTGCCGGCGCTGGCAGCCGGGCTGCTGCTGGGCTGGGCGATCTTTCTCAACTATGGCCTGGCGTTGCTGGCGTTGCCGGCGTTGGCGGTGCTGCTCGCCGCGCCCGGGCGGACCGCGGCGCTGCGCGCGCTGGCGCTGGCTCTGGTCGGCGCGGCGGCGGTCACAGCCGCGTTCGCATCCTTTGGCTTTTGCTGGCTCGACGGCTATATGCTTGTGCTGCAACGCTATTGGCAAGGGATTGCCAACGACCGGCCGTTCCAGTATTGGAGTTGGGCCAATCTGGCCGCGGCGGCATGCGCCATCGGGCTGGGCAGCGTGGTCGGTCTCAGCATGGCCTTCGATCGCCGAGCCATTCGACGACGCCCGGGTATTCATCTGTTGCTCGTTGCCGTCGTGCTGGCGATCCTCATTGCCGACCTGAGCATGTTGAGCAAGGCCGAGGTGGAACGCATCTGGTTACCGTTCACCGTTTGGCTAACCGCCGCCCCCGCGCTGCTGCCGCCTCCGTCGCACCGATGGTGGCTGGCGGCGAACATCGTCGGCGCGGTGGCACTCAACCACGTCATCTACACCAACTGGTAGGCGCAGGCCCGGCCGAGCGCCCGAGGTAGTTTGCGCCGGAAGTGGGTACCCGGCACACACCATCTTGACGCCAGAGCGTGTCAACCCAACAAGTGAGGGGTAATTGGGGTGAAGTTCGTGCGGGCAGGATCGGGTCGGCCGTTGCTGCTGGTGCACGGGATCTCGAATCTGCACAACTGGGACCCGATCATCCCCGGGTTGGCCCGCGAGCGCGACGTCATCGCCGTGGATTTGCCCGGCTTCGGCGACAGCCAACCGATGGTAGGCGAGGTGAGCATCGCCACGCTTACTGACGCCGTCGAAACGTTCATCGCCGAACAGAATTTGGGCGATGTCGACGTCGTCGGCAGCTCCATGGGCGCGCGCATGTCGCTGGAGCTGGCCCGCCGCGGCCACGCCGGCAACATCGTGGCGCTCAACCCCGGCGGCTTCTGGAGCGATGCACAGGTCAGGGTCTTCGGTATCACCGTCGGCGCCTCGATCGCGCTGGTGCGTCGGATCCAGCCGTTGCTGCCGGCGCTGACCCGGACCAAGCTGGGCCGCACCGCACTGCTCATGCAGTTCTCGGCGCGGCCATGGCGGCTTGATCCGCAGCTGGTGTTGCAGGAACTGCGCGGCTTCAGCCACGCCCCGGACTTGGACGCGGCGCTCGATGCCCTGGTGCACGGCCCGAAACAGCAAGGCGCCCCGGCTGGTTCGCTGGCCGGCTCCGTCGTTATCGGTTGGGGCCGCCACGATCGTGTCACCGCGCCCAGCCAGGCGGCCCGGGCGCAGCGGCTGTTTCCGGATGCATCGATGCACTGGTTCGACAAGTGCGGACACTTCCCGCATTGGGACCAGCCCGAGGAAACGATCCGGCTGATCCTCGACGCCACAGCCGCCCCGGCGGGCAACGCGCGATGAGATTTCGCGCCGCCAGTAGCCTGCACCAGCGGTCCCGGCGCGCTCGTAATGAACACACGCCACCCGTTGACCATGGTTTCCCGGCCCGACTGTGGCGGAGCCCGCTGCGTGGGCCATGGCTGACGTCGGTGTTCGCGTTGGTGTTGTTGGTGGGCTTGCCGATCGTGATCCTGACGGGGCTGTTGTCCTACATTGCCTACGGGCCACAGTTCGGGCAGGCGTTGCCCGTCGATGTGGGATGGCTCAAGCTGCCGACGTTCGACTGGCCCACCCGGCCGGTGTGGCTGTATCGACTCAGCCAAGGCTTGCACGTCGGGCTGGGGCTGGTGCTGATCCCGGTGGTGTTGGCCAAGCTGTGGTCGGTGATCCCGCGGCTGTTCGTCTGGCCGCCCAGCCGGTCGATAGCCCAAGTGGTGGAACGGCTTTCGATAGCGATGCTGGTTGGCGGGATCCTGTTCGAGATCGTCACCGGGGTGCTCTACATCCAGTACGACTACGTCTACGGGTTCAGCTTCTTTCCCGCCCACTACTACGGCGCGTGGGTGTTCATCGCCGGCTTCCTGATGCACATCACCGTCAAACTCCCGCGGATGCTGACCGGCCTGCGGTCGATGTCGCTGCGAAAAGTGTTGCGCACCAACCGGTCCGACACCCGTCCAGAGGAGCCCGATGCCGACGGGCTGGTCGCCGCCGACCCGGCACCCCCGACGATGAGCCGCCGTGGCGCGCTCGGGCTGGTCGGTGGCGGGGTGCTGCTGACCGCCTTGGTCACCGTGGGCCAGACGATCGGCGGCTTGGCCCGCCATCTGCCGCTGATGCTTCCGCCCGGGGATAAGACCGGCCCAGGTCCGAACGACTTCCGGATCAACAAGACCGCGCAGGGAGTTGGCGTGGAGCCCGCGGCCACCGGTGACAGCTGGCGGCTCACCCTGCGCGGCGGCCCCACGCCGGTGGTGCTGCGGCGCGAGGATCTGATGGCGCTGGCTCAGCACCGTGCGCGGCTGCCGATCGCATGCGTGCAGGGCTGGTCGACCGTGCAGAGCTGGAGCGGAGTTCGGCTGGCCGAACTCGCGACGCTGGCCGGAGTTTCACGCCCGCGCTCGGCGCTGGTGTCCTCGCTGGGACGCAAAGGCTACTTCAACCGAGCGACCTTGCAGGCCAACGCAATCGGTCACCCGGACGCGATGCTGGCGCTGCGCGTCAACGGCGCGGACCTGTCGCTCGATCACGGGTACCCCGCCCGGGTCATCGTCTCGGCGCTGCCCGGAGTGCACAACACCAAATGGGTGACCGCCATCGACTTCGAGGCAGGCTGAGTGACCAGGCTGGCAAGAAGGTTGCGCGAGTTGTACGGGTCGGGCCCGGTCCATCTGCTGACCATGCTGGCCGGATTCGCGCTGCTGGGCTACCTGGTTGTCACTGCCGAACCGTCCACACTGCTCAAACCCGAGGGCAGCTGGTGGAAGTCGATGGCGGTGTGGTTCGCCGGGGCAATCGTCTTTCACGACCTGGTGCTGTTCCCGATCTACGCCCTGGCCGACCGGCTGCTGGGCATAGCGGCCAGACCCCGGCCCGCTCGGGTGCCCGCCCGCAACTACCTGCGGGTGCCCGCGCTGGGCTCCGGATTGATCCTGCTCATCTTCTTGCCGAACATCATCGAACAAGGGGCCCAGAAGTACTTCGAAGACACCGGGCTGACGCAGGAACCCTTCCTGGGCCGCTGGCTCATGCTCACCTCCGCGATGTTCGCCGTGAGCGCCCTGGTCTACAGCATCCGGTTCGCCACCGGGGAACACAGAACGCGATGACGACGGACGAGGCAACCCGCGCCGTCAGCACGGCCCGACGCTGGTCGATGCTGGCAATCTCGCAAACCGCGACGCTGACCGCCAACGTCTTCATCAACGGTGTGGCGTTCCTTATCCCCGCCCTGGCCAACCGCGGCGCCAACCTGGCCCAAGCCGCGCTGCTGGCGTCGATGCCGAGCTTCGGGATGATGTTGACGCTGATCGCCTGGGGCCACCTGCTGGACCGCGTCGGCGAGCGGATCGTGCTCACTTTCGGTTTGGCCCTGACCGCGGCGGCAGGGGTTGCCGCCGCGGCCGTGCACTCAATGGTCGTCGTGGGCATACTCCTTGTCCTCGGCGGCATGGCCGCCGCCAGCTGTATCAGCGCCAGCGGGCGGCTGGTCACCGGCTGGTTCCCGCAGCATCGGCGCGCGGTTGCCATGGGGATACGGCAAACCGCCCAACCGCTGGGCATCGCGGTGGCGGCGTTGGTGATTCCCGAGCTCGCCAAGCGCAACTTCTCGGTGGCGCTGCTGTTCCCCGCCGCACTGTGTGCGTTAGCGGCGATGGCCAGCGCACTGGGTGTGCACGACCCCCCGCGTGACGACCGACCGGGTGTCGACTTTCGCGAAGTGGCCGACCTGTACCGCAAGACGGCGCTGTGGCGCATCCACTTCGCTTCGGCCCTGCTGATGGTGCCGCAACCGGTCGTCTTGACGTTCATGCTCGTCTGGTTCATCCAAGAGCGCCGCCTGTCGGTGGCGGGCGCGGGTGCGTTGGTAGCCACATCGCAACTACTCGGGGCGCTCGCCCGCATCGCGGCCGGACGCTGGTCGGATCGCGTCGGTTCGCGAATGCGGCCGGTCCGGACGATCGCCGTCGTCACGACTGGGGTGATGGTAGCGCTGGCGATCACCGACCAGCTGGACTGGGCGATCGCGTTGGCGGTCATGGTCGTCGCGGCGGCGATCACCGGCGATAGCGGGCTGCCGTTCACGGTGATTCCCGAGATTGCCGGTCCCTTCTGGAGCGGCTGGGCGCTGGGCAAACAGAACACCTTCGAGCGGCTGGTGGTGGCGGTCGCACCGCCGGTCTTCGCGGTGGTGATCATGACGGCCGGCTACCCGTTGGCGTTCGCCCTGTGTGGCTTGTTCCCGTTGGTCGCGCTGCCGCTCGTGCCGGTACACACCCCGCCTGAACACGGCACGCGTGGGCAGGTCAGCTAATCGGACAGCTGGAACTCGAGCATCTCGGCAACGGAGTTGACAGCCTCTACCAGCGTGGCCAACCTGTCGGCCGCTGAGGGTGCAGACAATACGGCGTAGCGATCAGCGGGGCCCATCGGAGCACGAGACGCTAACGTATACAACATTTTTTCGGCGTCATCGGTAATGTTCCGCTGGTATCCCAGCAATGCTTCGCGACTCGGCAACCGCGTGCCACGGGCAATGGCGATCCGTTCGAACAGGGCTACCACCCGGTCTTCGACGTCATGCAGCTGGTCCGCGGTGACCGCTGGGCCCGGTTTGTCGGGCCAGGCCTGTACGTTGGCGCGTGGGTAGGGGTCGTCGGGCAACCAGGCGCAGACTTTGATCCGTCCGCCGATTCGGCAGCGCAGTACATACCGGCCCGATCCGACATCCAGGCATTCGCTGATCCTGGCCAGTGTGCCGACATCACAGCGGATGTCACCGCCGCCGACCTCGCGGCCGCGTGAGATCAGCACGACACCGAACCGGGGTTCTGCACTGTCCAGGCAATCGCGCACCAAGGCGCTGTAGCGAGGCTCGAATATGCGCAACGGCAGGTCTTCGCCGGGCAGCAACGCCGATTCGAGGGGAAACATCGCCAGCTCGACGGAATCGGTTTGTTCGGCAGGCACCATAACTGGATATCCAACTCTGCGCGTCACGTGTGAATCTAGATGTCGAGCTCGGCAACCAGCGCGTCGACGACGGCGCGCAGGTCACCATCGTGGTCTTCGGCCACCCGTCGCTGCCGCTGGTAGGAAGCACCCACCCGGGGGATATCTGCCACCGCAGCCAGCTCGTCGGCGCAATGCAGCGACTTGGCGACCGGCTGCAGCCGGGTCAGCAGGTCGTCGAGGTCCTCGGTCACCAGCCGCTCGTTACTGTCAGCGTCCAAGATGATCACCGCGTCCAGGCCGTAGCGAGCGGCACGCCACTTGTTTTCCTGGACATGCCAGGGGGGCATGGTCGGCAGCGTCTCCCCTGCGTCGAGCCGGCGGTCCAGATCGACCACCAGGCAATGGGTGAAGGCGACCAGCGCGCCGAGCTCACGCAAGTTGGAGATGCCGTCGCACACCCGTATCTCGATCGTGCCCAGATGCGGCGAAGGTCTTATGTCCCAGCGGATTTCGTCCATGTGGTCGATGATGCCGGTTTTCTTCTGGTCGTAGACGAAGCCTTCGAACTCGGACCAGGTTTGGAACTGGAACGGCAACCCGGCGGTGGGCAACTGCTGAAACATCATCGCCCGGTTGCTGGCATAGCCGGTGTCTTCGCCGCCCCACCAGGGTGAGGACGCCGACAGCGCCAGCAGATGGGGGTAGTAGTTGAGCAGCGACGAGATTATCGGCATCACCTTGTTCGCCGACGAGATCCCGACGTGGACGTGCACGCCCCAGATCAGCATCTGGCGCCCCCACCATTGGGTGCGCTTGATCAGCTCGGCGTAGCGCGGCGCGTCGGTGAGCTTCTGGGTGGACCACCGCGCGAACGGGTGGGTGCCGGCGCAGAACAACTCCATGCCGCGGTCCCGGACGATCCGGCGCGCCGAGCCCAGGGTGTCACGCAGATCGTCCATTGCCTCCGCGGCAGATTCACAGATACCGCTGACCACCTCGACGGTGTTGCGCAGCAATTCTTTGTGTACGCGCGGGTTTTCGCCGATCTCGGCGATGACGGCGGTGGCTTCGTTGCTCAGGTCACGGGTCTGCGCGTCGACGAGCGCGAACTCCCATTCCACACCGACGGTCGGCCGTGGCGATGGGGCGAAATCGATACGGACATCACCTTTTTGGGGCGCCCTGTGGACCGGCGAGCTAGCCGGAACCGATGACACCGCACGCCACCCGCTTGCCGGCGTCACCGGTGCTCATCGTGGTCTGATCTGGCCCCGGTGTCCCGTTGGCCTGGGTGTAACGGTCCGCCGGGATGTTGGCGAAATTGTCGGCACCGGCGTGAATGATGATGGCCGTTTTTTCGCCACTCACCAAGTCGTCCATGGTGAAGGCGTCCGTGGTGGTAACCAGCGTGCCGCTACCGTCGCCGCGCACCTGCAGTGACGACAAGTCACCGTTGGACTGTCCGGTCTTGGCACGCCCCGGCACCTGGAAGTGTCCACCGGCGGACAGGAAGTCGCCCGGAGCCCCGCCGCTCGGGGCGACCGAATTGGGCTCACACTTGCCCGCCTGGTGGATGTGCACGCCGTGGAAGCCGGGGGTGAGGTGCCCGGTGCCCGTGGTGACGATGGTGATGGTCGCGAATCCATTGGCGAACTCGAATTTCGCGGTCGCAACCTCGGTGCCGTCGGGTGCCCGCAGCTGGGTGGTCAGGCCCTGCCCAGTGGGCGCCCCCTCCTGGTGGCCCCGGCCTTCTGCCGGCGCGGGTGATCCGGTCCAGACAGACGGCGTGGTACCAGGTGTCGTGGAGGCGTGTTGCGGCGACGAGCACGCGCTTACCAGGGCGACGCAAGCGGCTGCGGACAAGGCGGACAAGGTGGTAGCTACGACGTGGCGGTGACCGGCGGGCATAGACATAGCGGAGAGCCTAGCCTGGCGCCCGGGCGGGTCGACACGACCCGCTCGGAAGCCCGGCAAATAGACCCGGCCTGGCGCCCGGGCGGGTCGACACGACCCGCCCGAGTGATCTGCGGCCTCAGCCCGTGACGAGGACGATGACGCCGGGCGGCTGGTCGGCGAGTTCGGCGATGCGCCGCTCGACGGGTGCTCCGAGTTTCTGGCCGACCGCGTCCGCGGTGGCCCGTTCCCCTTCGGCGTCGCCGTAATACACCGTCGTGGCGGAAACATCCGTCACGGAAAGGTTCGTGACCTCGGTCACTTTGAAGCCGGCCGCTTTGAGTTGATCGGCGGTGCGTCCGGCGACTCCTTCTTTGCCGGAGATGTTGTACACCCGCACCTCGGCCTGGTTTGCCGGGGTTTTCGCACCGGTCGAGGTAGGCGCGGTGGTGGTCGTCATGGAGGTCACCGGCGAGGAGTCCTCATCGGATTTCCCGGACGAGCCCAGGGCTTGCCAGCCCAGCAGCAGGAAGATGATGCCCAAGAACAACAGCACCATCACCATGGCTCGTAGGGGAAGCCCCGTGGAGTCGGGGACGCGCTCGTTCATCGAGCCCACTGTAGCCAGGAGAAGCCCGAAACCTGTAACGGCACGTCAAAAAGGTGGACGGGCGTCAAGTCACTTCGAAGCCAAGGCGGCGCGCCGCCCGCGCCTTCTGGCGGCTGGCACGCAGCCGTCGCAGCCGTTTCACGAGCATGGGATCCGCGGCCAGTGCCTCAGGTCGGTCAACCAGCGCGTTGAGCACTTGGTAGTAACGCGTCGCCGACATGGAGAACAACTCTTTGATCGCTTCTTCCTTGGCGCCGGCGAACTTCCACCATTGACGTTCGAAAGCCAAAATGTCGTGCTCGCGACGGGTTAGACCTTCGGCAATGTCAGAGTCGTCCCCCGCTCGACTTGCCCGCGCCATGGCGCCGTCCATATCGCTTCCCTGGACCCTTCCGGCGAATGCTCAATTAGCTCGAATGACTTGACCTACAAAGGGGCATGTTCCGGCGAATATTGAACCACGCCGGGAACTGTTGCCCCGTGACCCCGACCCGCGAGTCGGCCGATTGACTGCACGCGGCGCGGCGATCGCCCCACGGCCGTCAAGTCCATGCGAGTGTGCGTTGGAGACGTCGAGAGTGCGAATACGGCGCGGCCCACGGGCGTCAGGCCGGCCGTCGGTACACACTCAAAGCCACCAATACACGGTCGGCCGCGCTGGGCGACGCGACCGCCCTCGTTCTGCGCCCGCCGCCGCGCGGCGCGCATGGCCGGCCCGCTTAAGCTAGCCGACCATGGCAGTCGTACCTATCCGCATCGTGGGCGATCCGGTCTTGCACACTCCAACCAAGCCGATACCAGTGGGCGCCGACGGATCGCTGCCGGCCGATCTGCCGCAACTGGTCGCCGACATGTACGACACTATGGACGCCGCGTACGGCGTCGGCCTGGCCGCCAACCAGATCGGCTACGGACTGCGGGTGTTCGTCTACGACTGCGCCGAGGACCGCGGCAAGACCGCGCGCCGCCGGGGCGTGGTCATCAACCCGGTGCTGGAGACCTCCGAAATCCCCGAAACCATGCCCGACCCGGATAACGACGAGGAGGGCTGCCTCTCGGTTCCCGGGGAGTCGTTTCCCACCGGTCGAGCCAAGTGGGCGCGGGTCACCGGCCTCGACGCCGACGGCAAACGGGTCGACATCGAGGGCACGGGCCTGTTCGCGCGGATGCTGCAACACGAAACCGGCCACCTCGATGGCTTCCTGTACCTGGACTGCCTAATCGGCCGGCATGCCCGCAGCGCGAAACGCGCGGTCAAGTCACATGGCTGGGGCGTGCCGGGCCTGTCGTGGCTGCCCGGCGAGGGACCCGACCCGTTCGGTCACTGATGGCGGTGTGGTGGCCGGACCTCGGGACGCGCGTGACGGTTCGCTACCGCCGGCCCACCGGGTCGGTCCCGCCGTTGACCGACGCGGTGGGCCGGTTGCTGTCGGTCGACCCGACGGTGCGGGTGCGAACGAAGACCGGTGCGACGGTCGAGATCGCACCCGCCGATGTCGTGGCGGTGCGAGGACTGACCGATGCGCCGGTGCGCACCGCGGAGATCCGGGCCATCGAGCATGCGGCGGCCAAGGCCTGGCCTGGTGTGGAGCAAGCCTGGCTGGGCGGCTGGTGGCTACGAGCCGGCCACGGAACCACGATGGCCGCCAATTCTGCAGTGCCTCTTGATATCTCGGCGCAGGCCAGTAGTATCCCCGACATCGTCGAGTGGTACCGGGACCGCGGCCTCACGCCCCGGCTGGCCCTCGCCGACCGGTTGCTGCGGCCCACCGGCCTGGTCGCCGAATACGCCGAACGCATCCTGGTTCGCGACCTGGGCGACACGCTCGCCCGCCCGGTCGACCGCTCGATAAGCGTGTCCGCCCGTCCCGACGACTCCTGGCTGCGCTTCGACAGCCGCCGGATACCCCTCGACGTCCTTACTGCCGTTGTCGAGGGGGATCTGGCATTCGGCATCCACCCCGGCGGTGCCGCCGCACGCGCGTCGGTGACCGACGCACCGGGCGGCACTCGATGGGTGGGGTTGTCTGCTATACCCGCCTGCGACCAGTCTGGAACCGCCGCACTGTGCGAGGCGCTGCTGGCGTGGGGAGCGCAACGCGGCGCAACCCGTGCCTACCTGACCCTGCCGGACGCGGGCTCGACAGAGCTGCCGGGTTTCCGGCCGCACCATCGCCGCCGCTATCTGAGGCCACCCGATAGCCTCTAGCCATGCCCGAGGGCACCCTGCGGCTGGCCACCTGGAACGTCAATTCGATTCGCACCCGCCTGGATCGTGTCCTCGACTGGCTCGCCCGCGCCGACGTCGACGTATTGGCCATGCAGGAAACCAAGTGCGCCGACGGCCAGTTTCCCGCGCTGCCGCTGTTCGAACTCGGCTATGAGGTGGCACATGTCGGCTTCGATCAATGGAACGGTGTTGCAATCGCATCTCGTGTCGGTATCGACGATGTCGAGATCGGCTTCGATGGCCAACCCACCTGGAGCCGTAAGCCGGAGGTGGCGGCCACGGCGGAGGCGCGGGCCCTCGGGGCCACCTGTGGCGGTGTGCGGGTGTGGAGCCTGTACGTGCCCAATGGCCGCGCCTTGAATGATCCGCACTACACCTACAAGTTGGATTGGCTTGCGGCGCTGAAGGATACGGCTGAAGGATGGTTGCGTGACGATCCCGCCGCCGCCGTTGCGCTGGCCGGCGACTGGAACATCGCCCCGACCGATGACGACGTGTGGAGCACCGAGTTCTATGCCGGGGCCACGCACGTCTCGCAGCCGGAGCGCAACGCGTTCAACGCCATTGTCGACGCCCAATTCGCGGACTTGGTAAGGCCTTTCGCCCCCGGGCCGGGGGTCTACACCTACTGGGATTACACCCAGCTGCGTTTTCCGAAGCGGCAGGGGATGCGCATCGACTTCATCCTCGGCTCGCCGGCATTGGCGCACCGCGTCATCGACGCGCAGATCGTCCGCGAGGAGCGCAAGGGCAAGGCACCCAGCGACCATGCGCCGGTCTTCGTCGACGTGCGCGCCGGCTCGTCCGCATAACGGCAAGACACTCGCCGGTCACTGTTCGTTGTCCTGGCGTTGGTAACGTGGCAGGCTTTTAGTTGACATGCGTGCTGTGAGTGTGCGGCCCAGAGTAGATAAGCGATTACAAGCCAGGGAGTCATCATGGGAATCGTCGGCGGAGCGGTCCGCAGCGTTGGTCGAACGGTCAGCCAGGCCGCCACGGTGACCACGGCCGCCGCGGGCGCTGTCGGCGGCGCGGCGGTCAACGGCGTTGTCGGCGGCGTAAAAGGGGCCGCGGAGGGCGTTCAGCGCGGCCTCAGCACCGGCACCAAGTCGACGCCGGCGGCCGCACTGGCCATCGGCGCGCTCGGCGTCACCGGAATTGTCGAGTGGCCGATCCTGTTGGCCGTCGGGGGCGGTGCGCTGTTGTTGCGCCGGATGAACAAGAAACCCGGGGACTCCGGACCGCCGGTGAAGGCGAAACTCACCTCCGTACCCAGCGATGCCGAGCCGGACAAGGCCCCGCCACAAAAGACAACCGGCAAGGCACCGGCCAAGAAGGCGACCGGCCGGCGGGCAGGTAGCACCGAGCTGCGCAGCACCAACTGACGGCGGTGTTGAGCACCCATTGAGCATTGCCAAGTCCATAACACGGTCCCTGCCGCTGCGCGCGCTCGCGACTGGAATTCAGGCGACCACCGCACTTACCGCCGCCTCGGTCACGGTCGCCGCGGGTGTTGCCGAAACGTTGGGCAAGACCGCGGGTTCAGTCACCAAGGTGTGCGTGGCGGCCGGCACAGCGCCGTTGCGCGACGGTGTCAAGGCGATTTCCGATGAGCTGTCCCGGGAGACGCTGAGCCGGCACTGCTGGCATGGTGACAGCCGCGCCTGGATCGAGGTGCGCGGCCTCGGCGACGACGGCGAACTCGGCCGCCTGGTGCTCGAGTCGATGCGGGCCCACCCGGCCGTGACATCGGCCCGCCTGAACTATCCGCTATCACGTGTCGTCGTCGGCTTCGAGGAGGCGGCGGCCTCACTGCGGGAGCTGTGCCGGGTCGTCGCAGACGCCGAAAAGCATTACCGTTCAACGCAAGACCCGTATGTCCGCACGCCCGTGCCCAGCCTGCCGGGCGATGGCGTGGTATTGGCCACCCGAGCGGTGACCCTGGCCGCCAACGCTGCCGGGCTGGGCCTGGCGGTCAGCGGCCGTGCCCTGCGCTGGCCCCGAGTGCCGATCAGCGTGCTCGCGGGCGTGGTGGCCGTCGACTACCAGCCGCGATTACGCGGCCTGCTCGAAGACCGCATCGGCGCCGCGGCGACCGACACCCTCATGACCCTGGCTGTCGTCGCGGCGGAGACAATCACGCAGGCGCCGGCGTCGTTGTCGGTGGGCCTGGTGATGCAGACATTCAAAGCAGCCGAATCCCGTGCGGCGGCGCATGCCTGGAACCACCACGAACCGCGGTTGGCGCTGCATGCCGACCAGCTCCCGATCGGGCCGGTGCGCCGGCCCGAGCCCGCCGCCGAGCGGGCCGACACTCGCTTTGCGCTCATCCAGGCGATCAGCGCCGGTCTGGTCGGCGCCAGCACCCGCAATCTGGACATGGCCGCCACCGCCGCGCTGGTGGCCACCCCGAAGGCCAGCCGAACCGCCCCGGAGGCGTTTGCCGCGGCGCTCGGGCAGGGGCTCGCCGATCGCCATCGGGTGTTGCCGTTGCGCCCCGAGGGACTGCGCCGACTCAGCAAGGTCGACGCGATCGTCGTCGACCCCCGGGTGTTGTGCACCGAAAAGCTGCGGGTGGCCCGCATCGCCGGCGCCGGCCCGGACGAGCTGTCCGCGGCCTGGAGCCGCGCCCAGCGTGTCCTGGAAAACAACGGGCTGCGTCCCGGCTGGCACCCAGTGCCCGGAATGGATTCCGGCACAACGGACTGCGGCATCAGAGCGCTGTTTCTGCCGGCCCACGACCCATTTGCCGCGGCCGTGGTTGCCGAGGCACATCGCACCGGAGCAGAATTGGTCTCGGTGGACGACGGCTCGTTGGGCGAGCTGCGGCCCGCCTTCGACGACATCCGGCCGCTGCGAAAAGGCGCGCCCAACGGATCGATCGATGACGCTCTGGCCGGCGCGGTGGCAGATCTGCAAGCGGCCGACAGGACCGTGGCTGTGTTGTCTTCGCTTGATGGACAAGCGATTTCGTCGGCGGACGTGGCGCTGGGCATCTTGCCGCCGCACGCCGCGGCCGGCCCCGCATGGCATGCCCACGTGTTGCTGCCCGACCTTGCGGCGGCCTGGCGGATGATGAGCGCCATTCCCGCGGCCCGGGAAGCGCGCCGGCGTGGCATCGAAATCTCCGGCGGTGCATCGGCTTTGGGCGCCTTACTGATGCTGCCCGGTGTTCGCGGCCTGGGCCCCGGGCCAGTGACCACCGGCGCGGCGGCCGGAATGCTGTCGGGATATCTGTTGGCGCGCAAGATTATCGGCGCGCAAGCGCCGCGCCCGGCCGCCTTCCACGAGTGGCACGCGATGTCTGCCGAGCAGGTCTGTAAGCTACTGCCGTCGCCGGATGACCCCGCGCAGCCGGCAACGGAGCACTCGACGCTGGCCACCCGCGCCATCGCCGGTGGCATTCACACGGCAAAGCGCGGTGCCCGGATGACCGTGGGGCCCGCGCAGGCGGTCGGTCAGTTCCTGGGTGCGGTGCGGGCGGAACTGTCCGATCCGCTGACCCCCATGCTGGCGCTGGGCGCCACCGCCAGCGCGGTGCTGGGGTCGCCCGTCGACGCGGTGATGGTCGGCTCGGTGCTGACCGGCAACTCCGTACTTGCAGCGACCCAGCGGTTGCGTGCCGAGAGCCGACTGAATCGTCTATTGGCACTGCAGATTCCGCCGGCCAGGAAGGTGGTGACCGGTCCGGGCGGGCAACGCGGGTATCGCGACGTCATCGCCGAGCAGTTGCAGCCCGGCGATGTCATCGAGGTCCGCACCCACGAGGTGGTCCCCGCCGACGCCCGGGTGATCGAGGAGGTCGACGTCGAGGTCGACGAATCCGCGCTTACCGGCGAGTCGCTGTCGGTAACCAAACAGGTCGAAGCCACCCCTGGGGCGGACCTGGCCGAGCGCCGCTGCATGTTGTACGCCGGCACCACCGTCGTCGCGGGCACCGCGGTTGCGGTGGTGACCGCCGTCGGGGCCGACACCCAGGAACGGCGCGCTGCCGAGCTGGTGTCCGGCGACCTGTCCACTGTCGGCCTGCAGCACCAGCTGAGTCAGCTCACCAACCGGGCCTGGCCGGTCAGCATGACCGGCGGCGCGGTGGTCACCGGGCTGGGGCTGCTGCGCCGTCAGGGCCTGCGCCAGGCGGTGGCCAGCGGCATCGCCGTCACCGTCGCCGCGGTTCCGGAAGGCATGCCATTGGTCGCGACGCTGGCGCAGCAAGCCTCGGCGCGACGGCTGACGCAGTTCGGCGCGCTGGTGCGCATCCCGCGGTCGGTGGAGGCGCTTGGCCGGGTGGACATGGTCTGCTTCGACAAGACCGGGACGCTGAGCGAAAACCGCTTGCGGGTGGCCAAGGTGCGGCCGGCGCGGGGGTGCAGCGCCGACGAGGTGCTGCGCTGCGCCGTGCACGCCGCTCCCGCCACCAACGGCGGCCCGCAAGTGCACGCCACCGATGTCGCCATCGTGGCGGCGGCGCCGTCCGAACTGGCCGGCAATGGGGACCCGCCGGATGCTCACCTGCCGTTCCGCTCCGGGCGGGCGTTTTCGGCCTCGGTGTCGGGCACCGAGCTGACCGTCAAAGGTGCGCCCGAGGTGGTGTTGGCGGCCTGCGGCGCGGACGGCTCCGAGATGGACCGGATGGTCTCCGGGCTGGCCGCCGACGGGTTGCGGGTGATCGCCGTCGCGCGCCGCCAACTCGACCCGCAACAGGCTCGCTCGGTTCTGGACGACCCCGACGACATCGCCCAGTTCTGTCACGACGGCTTGTCTCTGGTGGGCTTCCTCGGGCTGTCGGACACGCCCCGAGGCCCGGCCGCCCAACTGCTCGCCGACCTGCACGAGCACGGGCTCGACGTGCGTCTGATCACCGGCGATCACCCGATCACCGCCGCCGCGATCGCCCAAGAACTCGGTATGTCGGTGACCAGTGACCAGATCATCAGCGGTGCGCAGTGGGATGCGTTGTCACGCAAGGATCAAGAAAAGGCGGTGGCCGAGCGGACCATCTTCGCCCGGATGACCCCGGAGAACAAGGTGCAGATCGTGCAGACGCTGGAGCGCAGCGGGCGGGTCTGCGCGATGGTCGGCGACGGCTCCAACGACGCCGCCGCGATCCGGGCCGCCACCGTGGGCATCGGTGTCGTCTCGCACGGTAGTGACCCCGCGCGGGTCGCCGCCGACATGGTGCTGATCGACGGCCGCATCGAATCGCTGCTGCCCGCCATCCTGGAGGGTCGTCAACTGTGGCAGCGGGTGCAGGCGGCGGTGTCGGTGCTGCTGGGCGGCAACGCCGGAGAGGTGGCGTTCGCCATCATCGGCAGCGCGATCAGCGGAACGTCGCCGTTGAATACCAGGCAGTTGCTGCTGGTGAACATGCTGACAGATGCGTTGCCCGCCGCGGCGCTGGCGGTCAGCAAGCCACGTGGCCAGACCAGCCTGGACGCCCGCGGCCCCGATCAACGGGCGCTGTGGCAGGCGGTAGGGGTCCGCGGGGCCACCACCGCTGCGGCAGCCACCGCGGCGTGGACCATGGCGAGGTTCACCGGCCTGCCGCGGCGTGCATCGACGGTGGGACTTGTCGCACTGGTCGCGGCGCAGCTGGGTCAAACCCTGCTGGACTCGCACGACTGGCTGGTCGTGGTTACCGCGCTGGGCTCATTGGCCGCGATGGGAACCCTGATCAGCATTCCCCTTGTCAGCCAACTGCTCGGCTGCACCCCGCTCGGCCCGGTCGGGTGGGCGCAGGGCCTGGGTTCGGCCGCCGCCGCGACCGCCGCGATGGCCGTTCTGAACCGCATTCTGGACAGTACGGATGCCGAACCGGATCCAGCGGGCGCGCTGCCGGCTTCCGATCCACGATCTCCACGACCCCAACACGCCACAGCAGCGCGTAAAGCTCCCGCAACGGCACGCTCAGCACCGCGGCGATCGACGAAACCAGCGGATCGGCCAGGGCGTCGGTCGTCGACATACTCCCGACGGTGACCCTACGACACTGCCCGGCGGCAAACCCTTCGTTACTGAAAGGCAAATGATGGTAGAAAAGAAGGCTCGTCGCGGAACCTCGCAGCGCGAAGCCGTCAAGAAGATCAGAGAGGGCGAGACCTTCGTGGTTAATCTTCCGCTGGTAGGACAACTAGAAGTGCCCCGGCCCGAGCAGCTGGCCTACTACGGCGGCTTGGCCGCGCTGGCTGCCCTGGAACTCATCGACTGGCCGGTCGCGTTGGTGATCGCCACGGGCCACGTCCTGGCGAGCAATCATCACAACCGGCTCCTGGAAGAGCTCGGCGAGGCGATGGAAGAGGCCTAGTAGGCCCCTAGTAGGCCCCTAGTAGGCCCAGTCCAGTCAGGCCCCGGTGGCGCTGTCGAACTGCAGCGCGACCCGAGTTCCGCCGGCGGTGCGCACGGTGTCGACCCGGTCAGCGAGCCCGCTCATCAAGGTGAGGCCGCGTCCCCGCCGGTGGCTGCGCAGGCTGGCCGAGGAATCGCCCGCCCACCGGCCGGAGTCGCTGACCGTGACGGCAACCCGGTCCCGGTGCAGGAATGCCTCGATGGAGACGGTTTTGCGGGCGTCGCAGCCGCTGCCGTGTTCGATTGCGTTGGTCACCGCTTCTCCGGTGGCCAGCAGGATCTTGTCACGACCCGCCGGTGCGATGTCGATGGTCGCCAGCCAATCCCGCAGCCGCCCCCGAGCGGCCGGGATCTCCGCCGGCACCGCGGGCACCACGGTGGCGAAACTGCGCGGACCCGTGTGGCTGGGACGCAGCGCCAGCACCACGACGTCGTCGCGGTAGCCCTCGGGCGGGCACATGCGCTGCAACAGTTCGGTGCACACCGCGTCGACAGGCAGCCCGCTGCACGCTGCGGCGGCGGTTTGCAGCCGGGCGAATCCCTGGTCGAGCGTCTCCCCGGCCCGTTCGATCAATCCGTCGGTATAGAGCAGGATCAAGCTTCCCGCGGGCAGGTCGGCGTGTGCGGTGACCGCGGCGCAGCTTTCTGGCCAACTGGCCACCGGGGGACGCCGGCCCGACTTGAGGTAGACCGGGCGACCGTCGGCCGAGACCAGCAGCGGATAGGGATGCCCGGCACACATGTATCTCATGGCGCCCCGGGCATCTGGTCCGGCATCTGGTCTGGCGTCGATGACGGCGTAGGCAACGGTGGCACAACGGGCCCCGGCGACGGTCGCCGCATATTTGTCCAGCGCGGCCAGCACATCGGAGGGCTCGGCCGACGTCAGCGCGAAGGCCGACACGGCGGCGCGCAGCCGGCTCATCACTATCGCGGCGGGTAGACCGTGCCCGACGACATCCCCCACCGATATCCCGATCAAGCCGCCACCATCCAACGGCGACACCGAATACCAGTCGCCGCCGACCCGCATCGCTTCACCCGCCGGCTGGTACACCGCCGCCACCACGGCAGCCGTCGACCCCCGGTTCAGGTCGAGGAGGTGCTCCTGGAATGAGACGGCAATGCGGTGTTCCTGGGCTCTGAGCAGGACCCGGTCCAGTGCGGATTGGGTGATTTCGGCTATCCGGGTGAACATGTCGAGCTCGGCGGCGTCGAACTGGCGCGGCGCGGGCCAGAGCAGAATCATCGCTCCGACGACGCGGCCGGTGCGACCGCGCAACGGGTGGGCGACACAAGCGCGAACCTTGGCCGCGGTGTCCTGCACGGCATGTTGGTAGCGCGCCGGGAGCGCCAGGGTGTCACTGACCACCATCGGCGCCCCGCGGCGGATGACGTCGGGTCCAACCAGGGGGCTGTTCAGCGCGACAACGTGGTAGCGGTCGCGAATTTCGGCGGGAAGATCCCCGGCGTATTCGAAGCGGGCATATTCGCCGTCGACGACACCGATCCCGACCGCCGCGGCACCCGAGCCGAATCGGGAGTCCAGCACGGCGGCCAGTATTCCGCCCACCGAGTCCGTGGCCTGCAGCGCAGCGTCAAGCTCGGCCAGATCCACCGCAAGCCCCTGCCGGCTGCGCTCGCGGGCGACGGCGGCCAGCCGAGACTTCACCCGTTCGACGAGTTCCTGGGAGCGGAACGGCTTGGGCAGGTAGTCGTCGGCGCCGCCGGCAAGGCCTTCGCTGACGGCCTCGGCGCCGGCCCTGGCCGACAACATGATCACCGGCGTGGCCACCAGAACCGGATCATTGCGAACGGCCGCGACGAACTCGAAACCGTCCATGGCCGGCATCATCACATCGGTCACGATCACATCCGGGTGCACCTGCCGGCTGGCATTCAGTGCCGCCTGGCCGTCGGCGACCAGCACCGTCTCCCAGTGCGGCGACAACACCCGGTCCAGGTAGGCACGCATGTCGGCGTTGTCGTCGACGATCAACACCAACTGGCGGGCCTGGTCACGGGTGAGTTCGGCACGCGGTGTGCCAGATCCCAACCACTGGCTGGCCTCCTCCACGTAGGGATTGCTGCCGTCCTTGAGCCGGGCGGGCGACGGGTCGACCGCTGCCTCGCCCAGCGACCTGGGAAGCCGGATGGTCACCGTGGTTCCGCGATCCGCCTCGCTGTCGATGTGCACCGTTCCGCGGTGCAGTTCGACCAGGCCGCGCACCAGGGACAGGCCGATGCCGGTGCCCTCCGCGCTGCGCCCGCTGGCGTTTTCGGCCCGGTAGAAGCGCTCGAACAACCGGCCTAGCTCGTGTTCGGCAATCCCGACTCCGGTGTCGCGCACCGCAATTCGGCAATGTGTATCTTCGCTGCGCACCTCGACGGTGATCGACCCGGTCAACGTGTATTTGACCGCGTTGGACAGCAGGTTCAGCACGATCGTCTCCCACATGTCCGGGTCGACGTCGGCCAGCACCGGCTGACAGTCCAGCACCAGATCAAGGCCGGCGCGCCCGCACAGCTCGCTGAACGAGGAGGCGATATCGGAGGTCAACGCGCCCACGTCGGTGCATGCCAGCTTCGCGTTCGCGCGGCCTGCTTCGATGCGGGAGAAATCCAGCAATGAGTCCACCATCCGCAGCAGCCGCCGCGCATTACGCCGTGCGGTGGTCAGCCGTTCGGTCAGGACGGTGCCGGTTGCGGCGTCGGACAGCGCGTCGTCGATCGGGCCGAGCAGCAGCGTCAGTGGCGTTCGGAACTCGTGGCTGACGTTGGTCAAAAAGGCGGTCTTCGCCCGATCCAGTTCGGCCAGCGCATCAGCGCGCCGCCGCTGCTGCTCGTAGGAGCGCGCGGCCGCCAACGCCGCCGATAGCTGGTCAGCGAGCAGCTGGCAAAAGCTGCGGTACAGGGGGTCCAGCGGACGCAGCGGATTCGCCCCCACCACCAGCGCCCCGGGGGTCGCGTTCTCGCTGAGCGGCAACACCAGCGCCTGCCTCGGGCAGTCCTGGGTGAAAATTCGGTCGATCCCGGGCATCAGCTCGTCAAGGCGGTCGACCACGTGCGCCGTCTCCCGCGATGGCAATGCCGCGTCCCAATTCGTGAGGTGCGCCAGGTTGCGCGGCAGCACCGACCGCATCGACGGGGTGGCACCACGCAGCGTGGCGCCATCCCGGTCGGGGTTGAGCTCGTCGCGCACGTAGACCGCGATGAACGGCAGATCTTCGGGCTGGCCGGCGCTGGCGGTGACGGCTGCGCTTACCGCGTCGTCGATGGTGCGGGTCTCCATGGTCGCCGACGCCACGGCATTGAGCAGGTGCAGGCGGCGCTCACTGAGCACTCGCTGGGTGGTTTCCATGACGGCGCAGAAGACGGCCGTGACGGCGCCGTGGCCGCCGATGATCGGGCTGTAAGTGAACGTGAAGTAGCGCTCCCGCGGCTTGCCCGCGGTCACCAGCGGCAACATCAAGTCATCCGACCAGGTGGCTTCGCCGGTGTCCACGACGCCGCCGAGCATCGGTCCGATCGCTGTCCAGATCTCGGGCCATACCTGCTTGCCGGGCGCACCCAGTGCCGCCGGATGCTTGTCGCCGAGGATGTGCGCATAGGCGTCGTTGTACATCAAGAACAGATCCGTCGGTCCCAGCCACAACACGATGGGGAACCGCGACGTCAACGCCACCGCCACCGCCGTCCGAATCTCGGGCGACCAGTCGGCGGGCGGCCCGAGCGGGTGTGCTGCCCAATTGAATTCGGCGAAACACCGGCCCATCTCTGCGCCCAGCGCGACCGCGGCCGCCAGGTCATCGGGTAGCTCCCGCGTACCGAATGTGCTGGGCGGCGTCGGCTCGCTCATCGCGCCTGTTCGGAATCCTTGGGTCGGGCCGCCTGCAGTGCCTGCGACAGGGTCGGATAGATCTCGAGAATGCGGTCCAGCTCGGTGACCTCGATCGGCTGGATGACCTGGCCGTGGCCGGCGACCAGCCGGACCGAAGTCCCGGCGGCGGTGCCCTGCTCGTGGCAATCCAGCACCGCGTTCAATCCCGCACTGCCGAAGAAGGTCACCGCCTGCAAATCGATGACGAGCAGGCGGGCCGGGTGGGTGGCAGCCACCCGCAGGGCCGTGGTCAGGTGTGCGGTGAGTTCGTCGACGGTGGTCGAGTCGATATCGCCCTCGGCACGCACGACAACGGCGTCCTGGCGAACCTCACACTCGACCGACAGCAGGTCCATGGCCTTCTACTCCGCCCGCAAATATGTCGAATCCCGGTAACTAACTGGGCGGGGCGCCCGACCCACGCCTGCGCCGTCCTAGATTGCTACAGCCTAACCCGCTCCGGTGGGGATACGTTCATGCACCGTCAGCAACAGATGGTCGAACTGGCTTTGAACCGTCGCCGACGGGGCCGGCAAGGTGGCGACTTCGGCGACCAACTGCTTTGCCAGTGCGCGCACCTTGGTATTGGTCTCTTGCGACCGCCACTGCAGGACGCGGAACGCCTGCTCGGGGCTGACCCGGTACACGGCCATCAGTACACCCTTGGCCTGTTCGATCGCCGCGCGGTTTTCGAACAGGTCGGGCAGTGCCTCGTCGAGCACTTCTTGCCGCGCTTCGTCGAAGGTGTCGGTGAGGTCGATGTAGTAGCCGGCGGTGCCCAGCACCGCACCCGAATCATCGAGCATGCGGTCGGCGACCACGATCGCGTCGTGCACCCTGCCGCCGGTGTCGACGAAACGATGGCGGCTGGAAAAGGACCCTCCCGAGCGCAGCGCGTAGTCGAGCAGGTCCTGGACATGAGCGCGGTCGTCGGGATGTTTGTGCGACAGCAGCAGCTTCGTCGTCGGCGCAACCGATCCGGGTTCGTAGCCATGCATTCTTGCTACCTCATCGGACCACTCCCAGCGTTGACCGACAAACCAGAATCGAAAACTGCCGACGTTCAAGTACTTACTGGCCGCGGCGGGCAGTGCGGCACCGGTCGGATGGTCACGGCAGTCGGGCAGGTGCACGTTTGAAATCATCCCACTTCGCGCGCCGACCGGCCAGCACGATCCAGACGCCCCTGCATCGCGCTGCCGAGCTGCGCGGCAGCCAGCGTCATCTGTGAAACGCCAAATCCGGCGATCAAGCGGCGGTAGGCTATTCAGGCCTGACGGGAGCACATCATGTCCTTTGTGATCATGTCGGCGGCTGAAGTAGCCTCGGCAGCAACGGATCTGAGCAAAATCGGCTCGACAATCGGTCTCGCCAACTCGATGGCGGCCGCCCCGACCACCAGAGTGCTGGCCGCCGGCGCCGATCAGGTGTCGGCCGCGGTCGCGACGCTATTCGGTACATACGGGCAGCAGTATCAAAAGCTGAGCGCCCAGATGGCCGCGTTTCACGACGAGTTTGTTAAGACACTGAACGCCGGAGCCGCGTCCTATGCCAGCGCCGAGGCCGCCAACGTCCAGCAGATGCTGCTAGACGCGATCAATGCGCCGACCCGGGCGCTGTTGGGCCGCCCGCTGATCGGCGACGGAGCCAACGCGACGATGCCCGGCGGTAACGGCGGAGCCGGCGGCATCCTGTTCGGCAACGGCGGCAACGGCGCGCCGGGCGCGTCGGGCCAGGCGGGCGGCAACGGCGGACCCGCCGGGCTGATCGGCACCGGCGGCGCCGGCGCGACCGGAGGCTTAGGCGCACCGGGAGGTAACGGCGGCACCGGCGGGTGGCTGTTCGGCAATGGTGGAGCCGGCGGAACCGGCGGGGCCGGAGTGGCCAACGCCGGACCCGGCAACATAGGCGGATCCGGCGGGGCCGGGGGCAGCGGCGGCGCCGCCGCCGGACTCTGGGGGAGCGGCGGGACCGGCGGAGTCGGTGGGATGGGTGGCGCCGAAGACG
>NZ_UPHT01000183.1 GCF_900566085.1 Mycobacterium attenuatum | reverse complement strand
TGCCGGGCTGGTAGGAGCGGGCGGCGGTAACGGGGGCAACGGAGGGCTGGGGTCGACAACGGCCGGCGATGGCGGCGCCGGCGGCAACGGCGGACTGTTGGGCGGTCCCGGCGGTGCCGGCGGCGCTGCCGGACTCGAATTCGGTCCGGCACCCGGCGCGACAGGTGGCGCCGGCGGCAACGCCGGGCTGCTGTTCGGCGCCGGCGGAGCCGGCGGAACCGGCGGATTTAGTGTCGCAGGACCCGGCGGTGCCGGTGGCGCCGGTGGCAGCGCCGGCCTGTTCTTATCAAACGGTGGGGCCGGCGGCACCGGCGGAACCAGTATCAGCGGTCACGGTGGGGCCGGCGGGATGGGCGGCAACGCGGGTGCACTGGGCTCCGGGGGAAGCGGCGGTCTAGGGGGGTCCACCTTTGTGGGCGCTGGCGGGATTGGCGGTACGGGTGGCAGGGCAGGTCTGCTAGTCGGCAATGGTGGGGCCGGCGGCGCCGGCGGGGAAGGCGCTACTACCGGTGGTCCCGGAGGCACCGGGGGTAACGGCGTGCTCATCGGCAATGGCGGCAACGGCGGCAACGGCGGGTTTGGCCCGACACCAGGAGCAACCGGCGCTGGTGGCATCAGCGGCCTGCTGCTAGGAGCAGACGGATTCAATGCTCCGACCAGCACTTCACCCCTTCACACCCTGCAGCAGCAGGCGCTCAGCGCGGTCAATGCGCCGGTCCAGGCAGTCACCGGGCGCCCTCTCATCGGTAACGGCCTGCCGGGATCGACCGGCTCTGGTCAAGCGGGTGCACCCGGTGGATGGCTGCTCGGCGACGGTGGTGCGGGCGGATCCGGCTCAACCGGCCTAACCGGTGGTGCCGGCGGGGCCGCCGGCCTGCTAGGCACCGGTGGCGCCGGCGGCGCCGGCGGCAGCTCCGCCGCTGCTACCGGCGGCGGAACGGGCGGCGCCGGCGGAACCGGCGGGCTACTCTTCGGGCAGGACGGGATCAACGGACAGCCATGACCAAGGGACCTCCGCGGCAGCATCGTTCAAGCGAGAGAAACTGCACCCTTGGCCGCACGCTGGGAGGTGCCCATGTCGTTCGTGATGGCCGCACCAATGGTTAATTTTGCCGCTGTTCGACAAGCTCAGTTGGACCGATACAGCCGACTACCGGCTGATGACAAACCGCATAATTTGTTTCTTCATTCCAGCCGTCGTCTCTGCGCTCGGCGCAATACCTTTGGGAATATTAATACTTGCTAAATTTGGGTTGGACTCGACCAGCCGCACCTGGAAGAAATTACAGCCGGTGCGAGCATGCCTCACCGCTGCGGTTCCGAGCAGTATTTTCTATTCTGACGTACTCGACGGGTGTGGACCACGAAAAAGTACGCTGCAACTGCAGCATACAGTTATCGAATTGCGAGATGCTATCTGGCGCTTGCAACCGTATTGCCCAAGTATAGCGCCAGACGATCTACGCGAGTTCCTTGAATCTTATTCCGTCCCCACCCGCGACTATGCTGCCGCTATCTCTGCCTTGCGCGTTTCCAGCGCCGTCAAAGCCAAGACAGGCGGCGCCACTCCGGCATCGACCGAAGCGGAAAAGGAGCCACCACCACGCGCCCGGAGCGCCAGCGTGTCCCCGTCCTGCGGTCGATCCCTACAATCCGACACGCCTGCGAGTTGCGGACTCCTTGGGCGATCAGCCGGCCGAACCGCTCCTGCTCGTCGACCAGCGTTCCACCCCTAGGACGTCCCCGTCCCCGGGTCTTCCGTTCCGACTCCATGACAACCTCCGAATGGTCTTCGGTGTTGCGACGTTGAGTGGAATCCGCCAGCTTCAGTGGGGAATTTCGGCGAGCGCGATCACCCGCGGCGTTGGCCGACCCACAGTGATTCCATGACGCGATACGGACCTGATGCGGCTAACCATCGCTGACGAGATCGGCGAGGAAAGCGGGTAATCGGCCTGCGCCGAAGTCATAGAACCGCGCCCACAGCGGCTCAATCGAGATTCGCGCCATCTGCTGATATGTCGACTGCACGTTGCGTTCGAACTCGGCAAGTTGGGGTCCGCTCATGGACCTGCGCGCCGCTGCCAGATACTCGTCGGTAACGCCGTCGACGGTTTCCAGTGTGGCAAGGCCGCGCACAAGGAGGGCCTTGGCCTCCTCGGGCGTGGAGCCGGTATCGATCGTCACTGCGACATGCGGGCGAGACGAAAGTGCGCGTGCTTTCGGAGAGGTCGGTGCCGTCGAGACAACGATGCGTTCACCGGTCCAGTGGAACCCGACGGGGATGACCCTCGGGAAGCCGTCGTGTCCGTTGTAGGCGAGCCGGGCCATGGATCCGGAGAGCAGCGTCTGGGCGCCGGGATGGCCAAGCTCTCGAAGCAACTCCTGCTTGTTCATCACACCCCTAGTCCTACCCGTTCCGACCCGGGCTCGACACCTGCGAACGTCTGCCCGTTTGCCTAACCACCCAACAAGGACGCCTCCCCCGACCCTCCGGAAGGCGCCGTCGACCCACGTCGGATCGTGCTATCGCCCAGCGACTTTGGCGACCATTTTGTCGGCTAACTGACGACCTTCATCGGCGATGTGGTACCCGCACGCGTTGACGTCGATTACCACATTGAACACCGCGCTCAACGCATGCTGGCAGCCCCAGTTGTTACTGGCTCCTTCCTGGAGGTCGTTCAACGAGATATTCGGAGGTCTGCCGCTGAGGCTGGTGAAAGACCACCTGAAGGTTTCGCCCTTGCTGTTTGTGACGCTGACCGTCCGGTTGGCGCAGTTCTTCCACTTGTCGGTCGAAGTCTGGACGAAGCGAGTGGCGTCATCGGCGGACGCAAAAGTGACCGCCGCCTGGTTGACCCAGTGCGCATGGACACGGCCCGGCTCCGACAAGACTTGGGCTCTCACCGCGGTCTGGCCGCTGCCCGCATACGCCGGCCCCTGCATCGCATAAAGCGCCCCTTGGCAGTCGGGGTTCGACACGGTTATGGGCGTGGGATCCAGCTGCTCGTAGGAATCGATCAGTTGAATGGTTGAAGCGCCCATGATCACGTTGACGTCGTCCGCACTGAGCAGAATGCCGTTCAGTTGGTCGGGCGTCGTCAGGGTCGGCGGCGGCGAGGTGCTCGCAGGCGGGGCCACCGTCGTCGTCGGTGGCGCAGCACTGTGGCGCGGCTTCGTCCCGTGCCGATTTGTCAGCAGCACGGTGCTCATCACCACCACCAGGATCACGGCACCGCCGGCCACGCCGACGGCCACGGCCGGCCATCGGATCCGCCGGGAACCGACGACCCTCGCGGCGGTCTTCTTCGGAGGCTTCGGCGGCTGCAGCACCTCGTGATGGCCCGGAAACGCCTCGATCAACGGCGGCAGCGGCGGCCCGCTAGGGGTGGAAAAGTATTCGGGGACAGGCTCTTTCGATGGTGAGGTGGAGTCGGAGTCGGCGAAGCCGCCCGGTTGCGCACCTGTCCCGCCGGGCTCGATGTCATTGGTGCCCCGAAGCTGCCCCGGCGACCCCCCGGAACGCACATCACAAAACGGATCAGGCTCAGGTCCCGGCGATTGCGGATCCACATCGTTGGACACTTGCCATTCCTCCCACGCGCCTCGTACGTCGGATGATATCGGTGCGAACAACGAAACAAGGGGCTGTCGATAGCCGGCGAGGGTCGCCACCGGCCGCACCGGCTGGGCCTGCGTGTCGATCGATTCGGCGTAGATCCGCTGGATCTATTGCGCTATGGCGACGGGCTGTCTCAGCACTTGTGCCGATGATTTCCGGTCGGTCCACGACCGACACTGGAATCCATGATTCGTTCCGAACCGACGTACCCGGCATCCGTTTCGACGGTCCGCAACCGCGCCCAGGCGCGGCATCTCATCGCTGCGCCGCTCGCTGTGGCCGCCCCAATTCGTTGGAGACCGCCGCATCGCCGGATTGCCTCGAAACGGTGGTGGTAGCGATGAACGAGTTGCAGCAGTTGGCCCATGACGTGCGGGGCTTCGCCACCGAAGTACGCAAGCTGGGTTATTCAGTGTTTTCCAGTAGGTGCGAGAACGACTTCCTGGAACTATCAGAGCGCATGACCCGACGTGTCGAGGGTATTGACCACCAGGTGAACCTCTCGCCGGCTCCGGCAAGTCTGTCGCGCTAATGCCCTTTGGCTTTGGCCACCATTTTGTCGGCGATCTGGCCGCCTTCATCGGTGACGTGGTAGCCGCAGGCTTCGACGTCGATCACCACATTGGACACCGCACTCAGCGCATGCTGGCAGCCCCAGCGGTTACTGGATCCTTCTTGGGTGGCGTTCAGCGTGATTGCCGCGGGCATGTCCTTCAGGCTCGCGAGGGTCCACCTGGAGGTCTGGCCGTCACTGAGTGTGACGGTGACCGTCTGGTTGGCGCAGTTCTTCCACTTGGCCGCTGAATTCTGCACAAAGCGACTGGCCTCGGCGGCGGACGGAAAGGTCACCGCGGCCTGGCCGACAAAGTGTTCCCGGGCAGGTCCCAGCTCATATAGGACCTGGGCTCTCACTGCGGTCTGGCCGCTGCCCGTGTACACCGCTTCCTGCCCGACATGAAACGCCCCCTGGCAGTCCGGGTTCGACACCTTCAGGGATATGGGGTCCATCTCCTCGTACGTCTTGCTCGCTGTCATGCTGGAAGCGCGCATGATCTCGTTGATGTCAGCCTCGCTGAGCAGAATGCCGTTCAGTTGATCGGGCGTTGTCAACGTCGGCGACGGTGACGCGCTCGGGGGAATTGCTCCCGACGGCGCCGCCGGCGCAGGCCGTTGGCCTGGATTCGGCCCGCGCCGGCTGGTGACTAGCACGGTCACCACCACCGCCACCAAGATGACGGCGACGCCGGCCAAGCTGATGGCCACCGCCGGCCACCGGATCCTCCGCGAACCGACGACCTTGTCGGCGGCCATCTTTGGCGGCTTGGGCGGCTTGGGCGACTTGGGCGGCTGCTGCACCTCGTGATAGCCGGGAAACGCCTCGATCACCGGCGGTAACGGCGGCCCGTTCGAATCAGAAAAGTATTCCGGGACAGGCTCTTTCGATGACGCGCTCACGTCGGAGTCGGCAAAGCCACCCGGTTGCGCACCTGTCCCGCCTGGCTCGATGTCATTGGTACCCTGAAGCTGCCCCGGCGACCCGCCGGAACTCAGGTCACGAAACGGATCAGGCTCAGGCCCCGGCGATTGCGGATCCACATCGTTGGACACTTGCCATCCCTCCCACGCGCCGCATATCTCGGATGATATCGGTGCCAGTCTGGTCGACATCCTGTAACTAAGGTTCATCGATCGCCGAGGAGCGCCGTCGCGGTAGATACGGGTTTGCTCCGATTGCGAGGAGTTACAACACCCCGAAGCTGGAGGTGACCCAGCGCAGCGGATCCGTGCAGCGGAACGGGGCAATGCCGCGCACGTTCAACCGGTTGCCGTCGGGCGGCTGGCCCAGCGCCGATACCGCGAAATAGCGATGCGGCAAAGGCTCTCCGGTGGAAGGGTGTTCGACCGCGGTGACAACCGAGCCACCTTGCAGCCTGAGCAGCAGGCTGCGCACTTCCTCGTGGAGAAGCTGTCCGTCGGCATCGTCGTACTGTCTGTTTGCGGAGCTGTCACGCAGGTACGACGCGCCGGAGTTGGACATGACGTAACTCCAGTCCGAGCCCTCTACGTCGCGTAGCGCCCGCAATGCGTCGAACTTCGAGACGATGACCGCCAATTTGGGCCGTCCCATGCCAACCGCCAGCATCACGTTGCCCAGGACGGACCGCGGATCTCCGCCAGTCGACGACGGTGCTGGCAGCAAGTCCTGGAGCTGATCACGAACTCCCTTGACCCGCAAAGGGTCAAACATGAAAAACACGGCGTCGGCGCTAGCGAAAAACCGGAAATGCGGAGCGTAGGTATTGCCGGCCTCCAGGTCCTCGCCGGCCACGTCGCGCAACACCACGAAGCTCGGCACCCCAAGCCATGCCCCGATGCTGAAAATGAGTGGTTCGCGCTGATGCGAAGCCTGTGTTCGCACGGTGGGGGTTGGTGGGATAAGCCCTCGCTGAACGTACAGCGGCTGCTCATAATTGACGGCGTACGCCTGGGCCGAGGCCTGGGTGGTGGGGCTCATCGACACGCTCAAGGCTTCACACAGCAGCTCCATCTGTTTGATCAAGACGGCGATATAGATGCTCTTACCGGTTGCCCGGGCCCCGGCCATCGCAATACAGACCGCCTGACCCTGACGCCATCCCCCCGGAAGTTCGAAGTGGCAGATAGGGCAGATCTCGACGACGGGCAGGCCGTTCATCGCGGCGCTGGCGTCGGCGGCCGTGTGGAGCCGGCCCTTGTAGCCCGGCGGCCGTTTGGCGTCATACACCGGCGGCGACGTGACGGCCGCGCCATAGTAGGCGGATGCGGCCGCATCCGCATAACGGGGAACTCCGCCAACGCGCGGGTCCACCGTCCACGCGTAATGGTCGTCGCTCAGGACCGAGAAGCAGCGCGGGCACTTCGTCACATCAAGCCCCGCACAAGAGAGATCGCGATGCGTTCCAGCACCGTCGGCTGGCTGAGCACCTCAGCGGCGGCGTCGACCCCCGGGCGCGGCGGACGCAGCACCGCGCAGTCGGATTCCAGGCGCGGATCGGTCGAAATGGCAATGACCGGAAACCGTTGCCGCAGTGTCTGTGTCGGAAAGTCGGTGCACACTACGATGCGTGCGCCGGTGCCGGCGACAGTTGACCATCGGGCACCGGCGGACCACCGAGGCTCCGCGTTGCGAATGGCATCGGCCAATGTGCTGGCCCCCTGGGTGGCAACCGGTACGGGTGTCTCCGCGATCAGCATGGCCGACACCTCCGTGATGCCGACCGCGTCGCCAACTCCGATCACGATGTCAGCCGCGGCCGAGACGCTTCCGTCGCGGAATGCCGAGCGCATGGAGGCCGAAGCGTCCACGGCAATGACGACCGCGTCGCTCGACGGCTCGGATCGCCGCCCGATGACTCTCCGGGCGGCGGCGCGGGCAGCCGATCCGAGCGGGCTCAACGATCTGTCGGCCACCGCGCTGACCGCTATCTCGATGCGGGCCCCCGCAGGTGTCAACGTGGCCAGTTCGACGTCGCTGTCTCCCGAGACGTCAACCGGGTCGAAAACTACCTGAACGGGATCCACCTGATCGGCCGTGTCGGATCCAATTGCCAGCTGGACCACGGTGTCCGGGCCGAAGAAGTCGCCCCGGACCGGCTCCACGCTGATAGTGAGCGGCCCATTGACAATCGGCAGGACCGAACGGTGCGGCGAGGACCGCACCACGGGCTGATCGGCTGCGGCGCGGACATTCAACACCACGTCGTCGAGCGATCCGCTGATCGACACCGCCAGCGGCTGCCCGGGGATCGTGACGCTTCGGGTGCGCTCGCTCATCACATAAATAGGCATCAGCGACTCCGCTGGGAAGGCGCCGCCAGGGAATCTAGGCCGCTGGACTGACCGTGGAGCGCGTCGAGCACCATCTCGCGGAAACGCCGCAGCGACGCGGGGTCCGTGGCCGCGCTGATTTGCCCCATCACATGCACCACGTCGTTAACCTCGTCGGCATCCCACGGGAAGGTCGCCGCGATCCGAGCGGCCAACTGCCGCAGCAGCGGCACTATCGCATCGGTCCCGTCCGGATGCAGCAGACTTACCGCCAGAGCCGCCCTGGCCGAGATCACGCCGCTTTCGGCGAGGTCGAAAACTTGCTCGGTCACTTCGATTTGCAAACGTGGATCGGCCAGCAACTCGGCGCACACCCGGGGACACGGCGTGCCGACGATGGCACCGAGAACCGCCAGGACAAGCAGCCGGCGCGCGAAGTCGTGGTGAACGCGCTGCGGTCCGACCATGTCAACCGCTTCGTCCCACTTGGGGGTGTAGCCGCGCTGGTATGTCATAACGTAGCCCCGCGCGAACCAGTCTCGCGGTTCATAGAGCCGTACCACCGCGCATGCGACCCCTAGTTCATCCTTGTTGTCGGTAACCACCCGGGTGGCGAGCTCGAACGTTTCCGGTGAGTCGGGCGCACTCACCAGGCCGGCAATCAGTTCTCGAGCCGCAGGCCGATGCTCGAGCGTCCGGTCTTCGGTCTGATCTAACGGCGCCGGTGACAAACCGTTGATATGGCGCCACCACGTCTCCGCCTGCCGATCCCGGTCGGTTTGGGGACCGAGTCGGTGCGTCCGCGCGGCACGCACCGCCGCCCGGGTCCAATTCTGATCCCACGGCCGGGCTCCGGTGAGCTGCTCTGCGGACGGCGCTGTCACCCCATCACTGAGCCAGTCCAGCACGGCATCGTCGAGTTGCCCTGCAAGCTGATCCGGCGGTTCGCCCTGCCCCAGCACCGATGCCACAGCCAGGCGGCAGTCAACGCTGATACGCCCGCCGAGCTCGCGGATCAGTCCTCGGGCTAGCCGCGGATCCCGCAGCACCGGAAGGACGCGTTCCCCGAACACCTTGGACAGGTCATAGTCGATGCCCAGCCGGACGAGTATGTCGGCCACGCGGAGCACCTGGCCCGGACCACGATCACCGGCGGCCCGCAAGGCTGCCGGAACCGCCGCCAGCAGTTCGGTGGGAACCGGCCGGCCGTGATAGCGAGTCCGGCCCAGCGGGATCGGGCCCGGCTGGTCGAGCCACCGCTCGTCGCTGATGGCCCGCGCGATGTACTCCGCGTCGGCGAACTGCGCCGTCAGACCGTCGGGCATCCCTCGTGCCGCCTCCAGCGCCTCGGCGGTCTCGGTGCCGGCCGCGGAGCGCACCACTTCGCTGATCGTTTGCACGATGGCGGGGTCGATGACTGGCCCGGGTGGCGAGTGCCGCGCGATCACAAACCGGGCCTCCTCAGCCGCATCGACGAATCGTTCCCGGGTGGCGACGGACATGGCCATCGGCCACGCCGGGTGCAGGCCGCAATCGGTCACCTTTCCGGAGAACATGTCAATGTCGTTGAGCACCAACTGCATTGAGTCGGGGTCCAGCATGGCCACCTGCGCCATGGCCGACCAGGCGGTGACCTCGATCGGTTGCGCTGCCGCGGTCCGGTGCGGTTGGCCGCCGAATTCTCCCAGCGAGAGTGTGTGGGTCTCGTCGATCGTCACCGCCGCGGCGGGCACCATTGCGAGGTCATCGCGTGGGACCGCGGTGAGATGTTGACCGATCCGCACGGCGTGCTCGAGCTGATCGGCACGGTCAAACGTGGAGAAGTTCAGCGACCGTGCGGTTCCCGGCGACATCAGGAAGCTCATCAAACCGATCCATTGTGCGGCCGTTTCGTCTGACTCCACACCGAGCACGACCGGTGGGCCGCCCTCGATCGCGGCTGCCACGGCATCCATCAACCCGAACAGTGTTGTCAGCCGCCAGGTGTCGGAGTCGTAGGCGAAGCTGACCACGCTGCGATGGGTCACAGCCGCACCGGGCCCCGGCGGTTCTGCGGGCAACGCGGCACCTCCCACGGCCGCACCACCGTACGGACAAAGCCAGCGCTGCGAACGCCACAGCTCGATGGGCCGATATGAGCCCTGCGAATTGCCGGCTTCCCGATCCAGCATCGCGTGGACGAACACGTTGCCAGGCCGGCCGGTGCGGTCACTTCCCGCCGGCACCGTGTGCCAGTAGCACGCTGTGTTGCGGTTGATGCGGCGATAAGCCAACCGTCGTGGAATGTGTTGCAGCTGAGCGGCTGTCGGGAAGGCCGGTAGCGGCTTTACCGGATTGAGCACAGTGTGCACGCCGGACACCAGGAGCGCTTCTTCTGCTTCATCGAGGTCGCCGCTGGTTTGCTTGACTCGCCAGCCGCCGGCCGAGCCCGAAGCGTCGAACGACGTGTAGCTCAGTTGTGCGTACCGGGCCGTCATGACGACGTCCGGGTCAGGCGAAGCGCATCGACCGGGGGATCCAGCAGCGCCAGCCGCTGCAGCCGTTTCGGATCGCCGACGTCGGCGAAGAGCCGTAGCCACCCCTGCCGGCCTCTGACGTCGCCAACGAAAACCTGTGAGGTGGCGTCGCTTCGCAGCACCGGCCATTTGAATTGCTTTGCGGGGCGCGCCGCCACCTCACCCTGGTCGTTGAGCGGTGCCACGTCGAGCGGCTCACCGTCGGTGATGCTCAACGGGATCCGTTGGGCGTTGTTGACCAACACAAATGGCGGCGAACCGATGACGTCGTCGGTCTCGGCGCGAATCATCAGCGCGGCGGTGACCGCGTTGCCGGCACGATCTCGCGCGATCTTCACCGAGTACCACAGCCGTAGCAGACCGACATATTTGAAGCTGGTGACCGGGCCTTGAATGCGGCGACCGGCCGAGAACGCCACCGGCGCCAGGTGCAGTGAACAGCCACCGGCTGGTAGCTCGCTCTTGAGGAACTGGTGTCCCCCGAACTTGTGGTAGTCCTCGAAGGTGACTTCGTAATGCCGCCCGCTGAGCCCCAGTTGTGGGTCATAGTCCTTGGGGGCCAGGTATATCGACACCGCTGCGGCGCCGTGCGGCCAGGCGAAGGTGAGCACCTGCTTGCTGCAGTACTCGGTGAGTTGGACGTCGGTGATCGACCCGGTCCGAACCGTCGAGACGGTTTTGCCCAACCGCGCCCTGCCGTCCAGCACGGTCACCGGGGTGAAGTAGGCGCGACTCCACTCGCTGGGCCAGGGCACGCCGGCTATCACTGACCGCGACCGGCCCCCGCCGTCAGGGTGCTCGGATACCGGATAGTTCAGCCGCGATGCCGGACCCAACCCGGCCAACTCGAGTGCGCTTTCGGGCAGCTCAGCCGATTCGGCCGCCTCGGGAAGCTCCTGGGTCCGGAAGATCACGACACGGCCCGCCGGCGGCGAGGTCCACCCGAGGTCGAGCACCGCAATGTCGTCGTCGTGGGGGCTTAGCGACAAGTCGTCGACCGGCGCCGGCATGGCAGAGACCTGCACCTCCGATTGCACGGGGTCCGACAGGCGCTCCACTCCGTCGACGCTCACCTTGCAGCGCGCCCGGTATACATAACGGCGCCCGGGTTCGGCCTCGGCATCGACGAAGCCGTCGAGGTTGTCACGGTCGGCGAGAATTTGGTACCGCATTTCATCGCTTGCGGCGTCCTCTACCGGGATCCGGTAGAGGTGCACGGCGCTCACCCGCGGGAAAACTGTCCACTGGCCGATCACCCGGCCGGCATCCTGGCTCACGACGATATCGTTGACCGGGCTTGGACGTGCGCCCGCAGCATGCAAAACAGGTTGAGCAGCAAGGGCTTCCGCGCGTGATGCACCGGTGTTCACCCACACCTGGAAGCGGCGCACGGCACTGGTCGGCGGTCGGCTGTCGCGTGCCGACGTGGTCGAAGTCACCGCGACCAGTTGCGCCCGGTCCGGAGAGTACGGTTCGTTCTCTTCGCTGCTGACCACCCGGTACGCCGTGAAGCAATCCGATTCTGTTCTTCCAGATCGATAGGGCGGCCAGCTTATTTCTAGGGCTTGCTCACCGCCGGCAGGGTCGGTGACGGGGCGGATCACTATCTCGTGCGGCTCGGTAGTCTGCTTGCGAAATACGTACGGCGCGAAGCTATCCGGTGTATCCTCACCGGGCGGTGCTGAATCATCTTCGGACACCGGCTGTCTCGTCGCAGCCCGGCTGGTATCGGCGGCGCGGGCCGGCTCGGAGGTCTCGGTGGTCAATTCGTCGAGCATGCGTGCCAGGTCCTCGGCGTACTCGGCCACCGAGCCGGGCAACATTGCACGGATTTCGTCGACGTCGCGGCGCCCGGACCGCAGCACCATCCGCAGATGCGCTTCCTTGAAGCTGTGCGGTGACACCGCACCGGAGGAGATCAGGTGCTGGCGCCACCGCAACAGAGCGGGCAGTCGCGGATCGCTGTCGAGTGCGTTCGGATTGGGCATCGCTAGAAGACCAGTTTCCCAGAACCAGGCGGTTCGTCGTGATCGGTCTCCGCATCGGTGCCGGCGGCGATGGTGGTGCGCGGCGCGAAGACCGCGAAATCGTAAGGCTGCAGGCCGTCGCTGGCCTGCACCACCACCGCGCGATACCCCAGCCCCCTGCGCGTTATCACGGATTCGTCCAACACCGCTGCGGAACGACCGGCGGTGACGGCGGCGTCGGTGAACAGCGTCCCGGCAAACGGCGCGGCACGCTCCGGCCGGTGATCGGTGACCCCGGTGCTGAACTCCGCCTCGGGCACGGTCCGGTCGGAGGCCGGCACAAACACCGCACGGGTCAGGGTGTCGCCGACGGGGCCTGCCGACTCGGTGAGCATCTGCTCCACCCGCTGCCACAGCGCATCGGCACCTCTGGCCTGCACCTGGCCGCCCGCGACCGCGGAAGACCACTGGTCCAGCGGTGATCCGGTCCCGGCGCCGGGCATGACGAACAACGCCGCGGGAGCCTCGCGCAGCTGCTTTCCCGCCTCGCCCAGCATGTCCTCCCACGGCCGGGTGAGCCAGCCCACCGAGTACAACCGCTGCTCGATCCAATCGATAGCAGTCTGGGTGTCATCGAAACCCGGCATCGCGATACCCAGGCAGGTCGACCGCGGCAACCCGTCGATCAGCTGCCCGGGGGCCGGGTCCGGGGCCGCCGCGGAACCGAAGGGTGCCCGCAGCACCGCGCCCAACACCCGGGTCCACGCCAGCAGTTGCCCATATGCGCCCGACAGCCGGCTGAGATCCTGCACCGCCGAGCGCAGATTGGTGTGCATCGCGTCCAACCGACTGAGTTGCGACTGGCGCAGATTCATCTCGGCGAACAGGTCGCGCTGAGTGAGCAGGAACAACGCCAGCGTGATCACCAGATACACCGCCAGCAGCACCCCGCCGGTAACAATCGCGAACTTCCACCCGACCCCGCCCAACGCGGCCACCACGACCAACAACGCCAGCCCACCGAAAACGCCCCAGCCGAACGTCTTGAGGATCAGTCCGATCGTGTGCTGGCGCTGGCTGAGCCGCGCCTCGACGTCGTCCCGGTTGGTGGTGCCGCGGATTTGTTGCACCAGGCCGGCGACCTCGCTGCGGGCCCGCTGCAGGTAGTCGACGAGGATCGAGCCGGCCTGCCACGCAAAGCTTTTCGACACCGTCTGCAGCCAGTCGTCCAGGCTTGCCGCGGCGCGGCGAGCCTCGACTCCGGCGGCCGGGTCACCGTAGAGGCGCTGCAGGCGGCCTCGCAGTGCAGCCGCCTCCAGCAAATCGGTTGCCTCCACCGCGCTCACCCCGGCGACAGCCGCCAACGACCCCGGGATGGCGGCGAACCGGTCGGCGGCGCTCGGTACGACATCTGAACAGTTGCGGACCACTCCGACAGCGGCGCCCACGCGCACCGGCTCCAGGCTGGTGGATCGCCGGCCGCCGTCGGCCAGAGTGAGGGCGACGCTGACGAAATCCGTCCACAGGCGGCTGAGATCCTGATGCGCAAGGTGTTTGCCGCCGGCAGGTTCGGCCAGCGCGTCACCCAAGGTGTCGGCGCTTCGGCCCAGGTCTTGCCAGCTGGCCGGCTCGGCGCCCGCGACCACGTCGTAGGCCGATCCCGAGCGGCCGAACACCGCATTCTGCACCGTGGTGGCGACCACCGACGACACCGAGCCCAGCGCCGAGGAAATCCACGCCGACGGCGCTCGCCACAGCGCCGAGCCCATGAAGGAAAGAAACATCCTGAGGGCGATCCCCATCGAAATCCGTTGTGCTGCTTCGCCACCGACGGACAATCTCGGTCCGCGCAGCACGTCGCGGTGCTTGGTCCACAGCGCCCGGGCCATCGACTGCGTCGCCGTCGCGACGTCGTCGATGAAGACGACCGGCACGCGGTCGGCGCGGGGCAACGGAAGCCGACCGCTGGAGTCAAACAGCTGCGCCCGCAGGCGCTCCTCGACGTCTGCGGTGTCGAGTTGACGGTAGAAGGCGCGCACGGCGCGGATGGTGAGCCCCGGCAGGATCGCGGCCGCGTCGAACGGCGTCCGGTCGATGTCCGCCCACAGGCCGGTGACGCCGGCGACCACCGGTGCGACATAACGCGCCACATCCAGGGGGTCAGTGAGCCGGTCCAGGGTTGCGGAAGCCAATTCCGGACCCGACGGGTTCTCCGGCGCGACAAGAAGGTTGTGCCATCCTTCCAGCACGAGCGACGGGTCGGCGGTCACCGTCGCGGCCGTGCCGGCGGTATAGAGCAGCCGCAGCAGGGTGATCGGCGCACCGATCGCGCTGGACCGCACCACCTGCTCCACCTGCAGCTCGACGGCCAGTGGTATCCGGGCTTCACGAGGCGCTTCCACCGGCACCAGAACGGCCAGCCGGACCCGGTCATACCTTCGCGCAGTCAAGATCTGCTGCAGCACAACGGGACTCATCTGGCCATCGGTCACCAGGGCGGCGGGCAGCGAACTCGCCGCGCCGGAGGGCGCGTCCACCCAGGCGAAGCTGCGCAGCAATCCGACAGCGGAGTAGTCCGCGAGCACCGCGAGGATGTCTTCGGACTGCGCCTGCGGAGCCAGCACCACCGTAAGAGCGGTCATCGCTAGAAGGTTCCGCCGTCCGGTATCACGACCTGCTCCCCCTCATCCAAAGTCATTGCAGCCGTTGGGGATTTGCCGTCGACAGCCGTCGCCTTCACCTGGCGGACCAACTTGATCAGCATCTCGGCCGCCCAAAAGACGTCAGGCGCCAGGTCGCGGAAAATCGGCGTCTTGGAGGCCTTCGAGCGGGTCGCGACCCTGGCGAAGGCCCCGGCAGTCACCGCTCTTGACGTGCCCGGCGGCAGATATTCGGCGGCGGTGTCCCGGACGGTTGCCAGCCACTCCTGCGCGGCCATGGCCCGATCGGCCGGTGTCTCGGCGGCCGCGATGGCGTTGATCCGGGACACGACGTCCGGGGTTGACCACCCATTGAGGATGAAATCGCGGAGCAGACCAACCCCGGAAAGCTGGACGATGCCGCCGGCGGGGTCTTGCGAATTGGCGTCATAGAGCCCACGCAGCACCTGATACGGGCGCAGGGAGCGCATCACCGGCGGATCCTGCGATTGCGCGATCGCAAGCAGTACCCCCTCCAGCACCGCCGGCAGCCAGTCGTAGGAGGCCGTGAAGTTCGACGGCGGGGTCAACAGCGGACTGGGAAAACTCAGCCACTGCTCAGCGTCGCCGTCATAAACCCGGACCGGCTCTATGTAGGGGGACTGGGGGATCTGGATCCGCCCGATGATCTGGCCGAGCAGCCAGCCGGCCGTCATGGTGCGCCGTTCGGCGTCGCCCATCGGTAGCGACGCCTGCAGCGGCCGCGAGCGACGATAACGCCAGAACTGCATGCGGCCCGGACCGGCGACCTCGGCCCACTGCTGGGCAGGTGGGCGCAGCACCGAGTCGAAGACCAGCGGTGAGTAGTTCGGGTAGGAGCCGAAGATGTCGATGTGGGTGACGCCGTCATCGTCGGTGAGCGCGCGCGCGAAGTTGTCCTTGCTGGCCTGGTCGACGCGCGGGTTCGAACGCAGCGCGTCGGCCAGCGCCATCCCCACCGGCTGGCCCGCGAACGGTATCTCCGAGAACTTGTAGCGGTATTCGACCTGCTGGCCGGGATGCACGCGGGTCAGCGCCTGGTCGTTGACGCTGGCCAGCGGGCGCGCCAGCGACAAGGCCTCGGCAAACTTGGTGGCGATGTCGTGGCGGCGTGCGGTTAATTCCGATTCCGGGGCCCCGGCCCCCTGGACATAGTCGCGTAGCGACACCCGGCAGAACTCGTCGAACGCCTCACCGGGTCGCTCCACATAGAGCCGTGCCCGCGCGAGCAACTCGGCGGGGCGGGTGTGCACATCGAATTGGGCCACCGAAGGAACCCGTGAACGTCCGGTGTCCGGATCGGAACCGAGTGCGCGGGTGACCCAATTCGCGCTGCGTTCCAACAGACCGCCGGGCGCCACCGTGCCGCCGGTGGTTTGCCACTCACCGAGAATCACCCGTGTGGTGGCCTCCCCGACCGCGGCCCGGAACGGCACCAGTGTGTGGCCGGCCGCGATCACCTTGACGAGATCGCTCTCGTAGCGCTGCTTGAAGGCCGACGAACTGATCAGCAGGACCTCGTTGTTGGCCTCGGCGAAGCGGGACGGGACGAACTCGTCGGCATCGGCCGGCCACGCCGCGTACTGGTCGGTGGCAAGGCGGGCCAAACCGACATCGGACGGCGGCTCGGCCTGCGAGTTCTCCAGCAGGATCAGGGCCTCCGAGAGTGCGTCGCGCAGCGGGACGAGCAGCTCGCCACCGATCACGGCGAACACATCTGCCAGCCGCGCCGCAACGGTGGCATAGACCTGTCGGCGCACCGCACCGCGGAAGCCGTCCAATGTCGTGGCGAGCACCTGGTCGGCGTTGGTGATCACGCCGCGCAGCGACGCCAGCGCCGTGTCGACGTTGGGGGGCAGCGCGACCACGTCGGGTGGCCCCATCGAACCGAGCTGGCCCATGGGCGCGGTGAGCACGTCGTCGATGTGGCGGCGCAGCTGGTCGACCAGCGCCCTGGCGTACGGCAGGCCGAAGTCGGCGATCGCGTTGCCGACGACGTCGTCGAGCCGGTCGGCGAAGGCCCGTTGCCAGCCGAAGGCCAGGCGGTAGCCGGCATCGGAGCAGGCGTGTGCCAGCGCATCACGACGGTTGGTGATCGCCTGGCGGAAGACGGGAACCCACTGAGCGGCGGTCATTCCTTCCGGGCTGGGCAGGTGGCTGCGGAGCTGACGATCGATGATGGTGTTGACAACGGGGGCTACCGACTGGGCTGGGAACGCCACGTTGGCCACCCAGTTTCCGAGTGCGTTGATGTCCTCGCTGCCGGCGGCCGCCAGCACTCCGAGCTCGTCACAGATCGCCGTCCATTGGCTGGTCAGCAACGACTCCAGCTGCTCGTTGCTGGACGCCGGATTACCCGGCTGCATATGACCGGACACCAATTTGTCGGCGCAGCTGCGGGCCAGTCGCTGCGCGGCGTATTCGGCGTAGCGGTCGCGACCCATCCTGAGGCTGGAAAACCCGTATGTCCCCCACGGCAGCGGATCCCACACCGAGTTGCCCCACCCCAACAGATCCCGATCACCGGCCGGCGAGGCGGTATTGCCCAGGTCGTAGGAGACGAACTGGTCGCTGGCCGTGCCGCTCATCATCAAACCGGCCAGGCCGCGGGCCAGTCCCCGGTACACCGCGAACGGTGAGCCGTCCCCGAACAGGGTGCGGTCGGCGCCGACGTAGCGGCCGACCGGGAAGACCCGTGCGAACGGGATTGGCTCGCCCTCGCCGTGTTGCTGTCCGAGCGCCCGCAGGATCCGTACGTCGTGCTCCCGGGCCGCGCCGGACTGGCTGGCGACGATCTCACCCAGCATGGCCAGCGAGTTGGCCCGAACGCCGGTCCGGGCGCTCTCCGGCAGCGAGTCGAAAATGTCGGGCGTGACCAGGAACAAGCCCATCAACCTCGGGTCCAGCCCGGTGACCAGCGTCAACAACCGGCACACATCCAGGGCCATCGACGCGCCGGCGCCGCCGGCCATCGACGACACCACGAGCACCAGCGGCGGCTGATGCGGGTCGAACGGACCGATGCCGGGAACCTGCGCCGTCGACATCGCAGAAACGGTCTCCACGCGAAACAGCTGATCCCAGGCGGCTTGCAGGCGAGATCGAATCTCGCCGGCCTTGCTCAGGACGATCATCCGCCCGATCGCGCGGTACTGCCCGGCACCTGTCGAGATCGGGTTGGTCACTTCCTCCGGGTGCCGCGGCGCCCAGGTGGCGATGGTATCCAGCGCGGCATTGGCGGCCAGCCGCTGGGAAAGCGCCGCGTCCAGGATCGCGTAGCTGCTGCCCTGTGGTCCGCAGCCGATGTAGGTGCCGCCCTGGGCTGGAACGTTGCTGAGCCCCTCCGGACCGTCCTCGGCCCCGCTGGGCACATCGATGACGACGAATTGCCAACCGGGCAGCAGACTTTCGATACCGGCCGCGTGCAGTTCGGAGCGCAGCTGGTCCATCATGTAGGCCAACGTCGCGCCGCCCGAGCCGCCACAACCAACTATCAGGAATCGTCGCATGAGGCTCCTTCATCGAATGGGTCGAAAGGCCGGGGGTCATAACCGCCCGGCCGCGCGGTGTGTTCTGCCGAGGTGAACGGGTCCGGTGCGGGCGCGGTCGCCCCGGCGGAGGCGGACGGTGATCCGGGCTCGCCGTCGGTGGACACGACCAGTCCGGCGTCGGCCGCCCGCTGCCGCAAAGCTGTGAGCAGCTCGGGCAGTCGTCGGCCGACATCCTCGTAGAGTCGTTGACGCACGGCGGTGTCGGTTCGCCCGCCCACGAGCAGCAGCACCTCGGCCGCATCCGGTGGACCACCGGGATCGTGCAACACCACCCATTTGTTGTGCACGGCAAGGGGAAGCACCGCCTTCAGACCGGTGCGATCCGTGCCGGGAAGTGCCGAGCCCACGCTGACCCGGCCGTCGGCGTCGATGATGACGTGCCCGGTGCCGAAGGGGCTTCGTCCAACGGTCGCGATCAAGGTAACCCCCAGCACACTCAGCTTTCGGGCACCTCCGGCCAGCCCCGGTACCAGCCTGAGCAGGTCGGCGTCTGCCATCGCGAACGGCGAACCGTCGCGGGTCACGGTGTCGGAGTTGGAATCCACCTCGACCGGGATCCGCTCGGCCAGCATCGGCTCGCCGGGGATCTTGGCCGCATACCACTTGCCGGCATACAACAGCGCCAGCGGAATGCCCGGACCCAGCAACAATGCGGCCAGGAACACCAGCACGAAGTTGGTCCTGCTGAGCGGTTTGGTCAGCGACGCCACGAACGGGACGTCTACGACCTGCGCGTCGCTCGGGTTGGCCAGGGGCGAAATATGAAGCGGCACAGTCCCACTCAGGCCGCCGCGGCCGTCTCGGTCGGTGCGCAGCGTGACCGGCAGGCGGGCGGTCTCACCGGCAGCTACCTTAAGGCAGGTTTGCGGCGCATCGGCCGAAGAGGTGATGCGGGTGGTCCCGATACCCTCGGGGGCGGCGATGATGTTGTCCTTGTCAGCCGCGGCGATCCAGACGCATCCCGGCCCGGTGATGGCGAGTGAGCCGTTGGCGCCCTTGGCGCCCTGCACGGTGCCAAAGTCGATCCGGCCAGCGGGGGCGGGCAGCCCCACCTTGGGCAGAATCTGGATCGACATTGCGACGTCTTGGGGCGACAGGGTGGTTCCCGGGGCGATCTGAGCGCCGTTACGATCGGTCGCCGCAGCAGTGGTGATGATCAACGACATCCGCAGGGTCGCATGACCCGGCTTGACGGCGGTCAGGTCGGCGTCGACGGGTTTGCCGATTTCGCCTTTGGGCACCGACATCAGCAACGGAATCGGTTGAGCGCCATCAGGTTCCAGCACCGCGGACAGGGTCGCAGTGCCGGCCAGGTCGTCGGGCTTGACCGGATGGCCCTGCCCGTCGGCCAGACCGAAGGTCAAGGCCTTGATCACTTGTCCGCTGTGCCAGGCCAGATTCGCGGCGTCACCGAGGACCGGAAATATGTCGGTGATGATGTGAATGCTGACCCGCGACACCGCGTCCGGGTGTTGCCCGGTGGTGTCGACGTAGACGATCGCCCACTTCCCCGCCCAGTCGGGGCTGCCGGTATTGCGGATCGTGATGGTTTGCGACGACTCCGAAAGCCATTCGTATTCGACCGGGGTGCCGGCGATTTCGGTACTGACCTGGCCCGGCCTGTTGGGTAGCTCGACCTTCTGCCCGGCCGGGGTGATCAGGTACGGGACGATGCCGGGCGTGCCGCCGGAGCCCAGGATCTTCACCGACTTGATCGACCGGTCCAACACGAAGTCGTGGCGGGCCTCCTGGCAAACCTGCAACTCGCACACCGGACCTTTGCGCTGGGGCACACCGGGCTCGGGATTGAGCGCATCGAAGGCAAACAGCATGTCGTCGATGTTGGACACCCGGTAAAAATCGCCGGGAGCGGGTTCGGTGATGTTGCCGCAGGACATTCCGTTGAGGCCCCGCCCGGTGCTGATCGCCGACATGACGTCGAACTGGGACGCGCGGGCGGCATCACCGAGCCCCACACCTAACATCACGATGCCGCGCGAACGCAGTTGGTCGGCAAGCCCACCCGCCCGGCAGATCGATTCGGTGGCTGACCGAATCGTTTCGGCCACCCCGTTCGTACTATCCAGGGAAGTCCCTTCGGCGTACGGCTTGGTCAGCGGCCGCGCCGTGAAATCGATTTTGCTGTCGGAAAACCACGCGATCGCCTGGCAGCGGTCGGCGCCGCCGACACCGCTGCCGCGTGAGGCCAGCGCCTGGCGCGCGCCGTCGAGAGCGAGCCAGTAGTCGGTGTCGATCCCGGTGTTTTTCGACGCCAGGCCGGACAGTTCATCGCCCACGTGCTGAGCGGTGGCACCGGTCAGCGGCGTCCAATCCTGTTCGGAAACATAGTTTTCGGCAAACCCGGCGATGGCGACGTCGAGCTTGGCCTGGATGCGGTCGGCGTAGCGACCCAGCGTTCGCACCAGGTACTTGGCCGCCTGCACGCGCGCAGCTTTGCTGTCGGTGTCTTGCAGGCTGCTTGACTCGTCGACCAGGATCAGCAACTCGCCCTGCTTCTGCGCGGCAAGGCAGGCACCGTAGCGGGCTACCCCGTTGTTGGGGCCGTTGTTGGGGCCGTTGTTGGGTTGCGCGTGGGCTGCCGGCAGGAGAGATCCCCACAACGCCAGGGCACCAGCCAGCGCCGCGACCGCTGTCATACGGCCTGTGATACCGCGCAGCGCTCTTCCGGGGGCTGCGGGGCGTCGGCCTAGCTGGTTGACGATCATCATCAGCTCGTCCTACAGCCTGCCCGCCCAGATCGCGATATGCCAGGCGCCCACGGCAATACCCAGAAGACACACGCCAAGGACCACCCAGTACAGGGTTGCGACCCAGCGTGGCGCCGAATACACCGCGTTGGCGCGGCGCTGGGTGTCCACCCGGGTGAACTCGGCCAGCACCCCGATCGCCACCGGACCGGCCAGCAGCCACCCGGTAAACGCAGCCGGCAACGAAGTGCCCCACAGCATTCCGATCACAACCCCGGCTAGCGCAAGCCCGAGAGCGAGCGCGAAAAGCGCTACCGGTGGACGAGCGACCACCAGCGCGCCAAGCCCGGGATCGGAACCCCCGAATGCGTCACCGGCAACTGGACGGGCCTGGTCGAGGGCCTGGCCCGCGAAGGGGTCAAAACCGGTGTCGAATGGGCCGTTCGTTTCCCGCCCAGCGGATTGACGAGGCGCCGGGGCGCTGCGCGGCGGCGACGGGGGGGTCGAGGAAGCGCCGAAATCGCTGAAGTCGAACGGATCCGACGGCGCCATCTCAGCTGCCGTCCTCAGATGCGGCTGAGGCGCCGAAAGTGTGCCGGCGGTCGGTCTGCATTGTCTCCAATCCCTCTGTCTGCGGTCCGCGGGCACCGATCAGTACAGGTTCAAGCACACGGCGAACGCGCGGTCCGGAGGCGCAGCGATGTATGTGGACTTGCACTCATACTGATTGTTGACCCGAGCGGCGACCACGTACACGCCTTGGCGGTGCTCGCAGTCGACCTTGAACAGATCAAGCTCATCCGCCTGGGTTCCTCGGCGCTGAATTTCCACGCAGGTGCCCACCGCGGCCTGGCTGAGATCGAGCTTCACGCGTGGCCGGATGGACGGTGGCACCGTCACAATCGACGTCGACGTCGACGTCGACGCTGGCAGCGACGGTGCACTCGGGGTCGGCGTGGCCGCGTTCCGACTCGACGGCGCGCGACTGGTCGTTGCCACCCAGATTGCCCCGGCCAAGAGCACCACACACATCAGGTACCCGATCACCAGCCCCAGGATGGCCGCTAACCGTCCGCGTTCGCCCGTGCGGCGGATTCGGGGCAACGCCAGATGCCCGAGCACGACGGCCGCCGGGGGCATCGGGACGGCCAGGATCGATGACAGCACCGCAAACGTGTCCAAGCTCGGCTTCTGGACGGGCGGAGTGGGGAACGCGTTTCCTCCGACCGGCCACGGATCGCCGCCCGGCTGCGGGTAGCTGACCGCGGGCGGCCCGCTGCTCGTACCGAACTGATCAGCAGGATCCTGGCGAAACGGATCCCCAGCGTGGTTCACCGACGCAGTCTATCGGTCCGGTGCTCCCGTCGGCCCCGGTTACCGGATTCCTGCAACGACGGGAAACGGCGACACCATTCATGGCTTCTTACAGGCAAATACACTCGCCGGGTCATCCACGGAAATTGGAGACGCAGGCGAAGAGGGTCTCATCGGCGTTGACCAGTGCGTAGCCGGGGCACTGGCTCCTCTGCGTGGCGATTTTGTCGACCCGAAACACCCCGTCGCGAACCTCGCATGGCACGGAGTAGAACAGGCTTATCTGCGTTTGATCGGGGTTCGTCGGGTCGGGATAGAGGTGCTGTATCTCCACGCAGTCGCCGACCCGCATGTCCTCAACCGGGAACGTTGGCCGCGTCGTCGACGGCGCGGTGACGATGCTGGTGACGATGCTCGTCGACGGGGCGGCTGTGGTCGGTGTGGTGGTCGGGGTGGTCGTCCCTCCTGGCGCAGGACCTCTACCGCCACCCATGACCAGCCACACCACCAGGGCGACCGCCGCGAACAGGATGAACGCATACGACAGCGTCAGGCCGATCAGCGCGCGGTCGCGACCCTGTTCGCCGCTACGGGAGATCCGCGCCAGCGCAACGTGGCCCAGCACAACCCCGGCCGGGGCGAAGAAGAACGCGAAAACTATCGACAGTGTGGCCAGCGTGTTGACCTCGCCCTGGGGACGATCAGGCGGCGCCGGTGCACCGTGGCCCGGGCCGCCACCACCGAATGGCCCGGCATCGAAGGAGTCGGCGCCGAACGGGTCCGCTGGGTCCCGGCCGGATCCGTCAGAAGTCATGTGCGCCTCCCCGGCCTGACCGCCTGCATCGCTTTAGATTGCACTATCACCGGCTCCAGGTCACCCTTATCGCAGACAACCGATCGGTTACGGCATGCAACCGGCGACGCGGCCTCCGACCTGATCCTGGGTTTCCCGCTGCCCACCAGCGTCTCACTACTACGATCCGAGATGTGCCGTGCGCGAAAGGAAATGCATGTGTCCAACGATTTCGATCCGCACTGGCCCTGGGCACACGCTGAGCCGCCAGATGTCGTGAGCTCCGACGGGCCACCCGCGCAGCCACAGGACCCTACCGGCGTCCGGCCCAGCGCGGGAACCGCAGAACCCGGAAGTCCTGCCGACGTCGACTCGAGCCCCCAACCGACAGAGCCCCCGCCGGAATACTCTGTTGCCGCGAGCGGACCGCCACTGCCACCGGTGATCGAGGCGTTTCCTGGCTCTCACGATGCGCAGCAACCGCTAACTCCTGCCCGGGGCACCGAGTACCGACCCGCCGCGGCCGGGCCGAAGCGGGGCGGCCGGCGCCGGATCCTCATCGGGACGACGGCAGGGGTGGTGGTGTTGTTGTTCACAGTCGTCGCTGTCATCGCTGTCGTCGGCTACCTGACCAAGAAAAACAACACCACCGCCGCCAAACCCCCTCCGGCCGCCGTACTCGAAGGCACCTATCGGCTGGACATCGACTGGGCCAAGCAGACCGAAAACGGCGCCACGGCACCCTCTTCCGACACCACCAACGCCAGCACCTGGTGGGCGCTTCGCTCGTCTTGCTCGGCCACGGGGTGTGTCGCCAGCGCCATCCAGCTAGACAACACGAACCACCAAATGGCAGCCGCACCCCCACTTACCGCCGAATTGCATTTCGTCAACGGTGGCTGGCAGCGAACACCCGTCAGGCATCAATACCCGCGCAAGCGGTGCCTGGGAGCAGACGCGAAAGTCGGCCCGGGCACAGAGACCCAACTGATTTCGTGGTCGGTGGCGCCACAGCCCGACAAGTCTCTTCGCGGCGTTTGGACCAATACCGTGTTGACCGATGAATGCGGCTTTATCGGCACGGTCTGGCAGGCTCCGCTGGTCGCGGTGCATACCGGCGACGTGCCGCCCACCGTTACAGTGGCCGATCCGTCGACCATCGCCGCCATCCCACGGACCAGCAGCCCGGTTCCCGTGGTCGCGGGTGTGACGCCGGTACTCGACGGCACCTTCCGCGTGGAGTACCTGTGGGCAAAGCAGACGGTGAACGGCAAGCCAGCAATTGGTGACGACCTGACACCCAGTGTCGACTGGTGGGCTTTTCGGTCCTTGTGCACATCGGCTGGATGCGTCGCCACGGGTGCCCAACTGGCCGAGGAAAGCCCCCATGGGCCGGTCGGCGGCGGCATGGTCCTGCGTTTTGCCGAAGGTCACTGGCAGCAGACGCCTCACATCGGGCCTGGGCAGGGATGCCCAGGAGGGACGAACCCCAAAACTGCGACCACCGAGATCTACGAGTGGTCATTGGAGCCGCGGCCGGACGGCACGCTTCGAGGCAGCCAGAGCGACACCGCCATCAGCGCTGGATGCGACAACCAAGGATTCGTCTATCGAACGCCGCTGTCGGTGACACGGACAGGCAATGTGTCCGCGGCAGTGGTGCTGGCCGACCCAGCACTGTTCGCGCCGCCACCTGCGCCACCCAGCACCAGCCCGCATCCCTAATGAGAGTCGAAACCGACGATCACCGCAATCAGACCTTCACCACCTGGGTTCCGCCTGCGAACTCGTCATGTCTGCCTTGCTTGGTGGGGCTGGACTGGATGGTCGCCGCGATCACGATGGCGCCGAAGAGCATGAGCACTTCCCCCAGGAAGGGGATGACCGCAAGCAAGGTGACAAGGTTGCGGACGGCGGACTGGCGCAGGGTGGGTCTTTCGGCGCCGGCCGGTCCGCGTACCCGCATGCGCAGCAGCTTCTTGCCCAGGGTGCCGCCCTGGCTCGCCTCGAACGCCACGAAGTAGACGAAGGCAAGCAACCCGGAGAACAAACCGGTGAACAATCCGGTCGTCCCGATGTGCATTTCGGTCAGCATGGCCAGCGGCACCGTGATGATGCCGACCAGAATGGCGTCGATCAGCCGGGCGAGAAAACGCAATCCCAATGGGGCGGGCTGCAATCCGGACGGCAGCGCCGGCGACGACGGCCGAGTTCTGGAACGGCGTAGGTCGACGACAGTAATCACCGACAACAACGTCGTTATTCCACCGCCGAGTGTGAACAGGCTGCCCGTACCGAAAAAGGTGAGCGGGGTCGCCACATCACTTCCGTTACCGACAGACAAAAAGCCGAGTAGACAGCCGATCACCCCGACGACGATCACCGCCGCACCTTCGGCAACGCTGAACATCGGGTGACGTGCAGGTCTTGCCAGCGAAACAATACCCAGAATCAACGCCACAACACAGAGCGTCTCGACTGCCAAAAAGTAAGTGCGCCAAATAGTGTCGGCCCCCGCAGTGGCATACTCATTCCAGTGAGTAGGGCCTTCGGGTAAGGATGCGCCAGCAATGCTCCCGAATACGAGCGCCAGCAAGATCAGCGAGATTCCCCTGCTAATCGTGAGGCCGGAAGCTCTTCCAGTCGTCTCGGGGTTATCAGGACGAAGGTTTTCCGCGATTGTCATGTCGACTTGATCCCGACGCTGAGGAGCGTATGGCAATTCGCCCCGATGCGTCCACGCCGCGCCGTCCCAGTACCGACGCCGACCGCTGTCTTCCGGATCCGGATACCAACCCTGCGCCGGCAACGGCGCCGTCACGATACCCCCCGGATGCGCCGCCGGCCAATGGGTCTCGGCCCGGAGGGCGATCCGCCCAGTTCCAGGTACTGCTCACGTGATTGCAGAGTGTGCATAACCACCTTCTCGTGCCGTCCCACCATGTCACCGCAGTTCCGGCTCTGGGGCCACAGTCTTGGCCGCTGCGCTGGGAATTGGCGCTGGCCGTCTTAGGGAATGGGCAGGTTGGGGCAGAGCCTGATGTAGTCGACGTCAGCGGACACCCAGTCCGCCCACTGGTTGCGGCTCATATTCGCGACGAGCTTGTCGCACAGCAGGTCAGCCCAGGCCGCGGGTCCCGGCCACCACCGCAGTGCCCTGTCGAGGCCCCCGGAGACGATGCGCCGCCCGTCGGGGCTAAACGCCACGCCGAACACCGTGCCGGCGTGGTCGCTTAGCGCTGGTCCGATCTGCTGGCCGGTGGCCACCTCCCACAACCGCACCGTGCCGTCGGCGATGCTGCCGCCGGAGACGACGCGGCGCCCGTCGGAGCTAAACGCGACGCTGGTCACCGAGTCAGTGTGGCCGGTCAACGGCGCACCGATGGGTGCGCCGGTGCCGGCGTCCCACAACCGCAGTGTGGTGTCGATGCTGCCGGAGACGATGCGCCGCCCGTCGGGACTGAACGCCACACTGGTTACCGCATCGGTATGGCCGGTCAGGGGGGCGCCGACCTGCTGGCCGGTGCCGGCGTCCCACACCCGCACCGTCTTGTCGTAGCTGCCGGACACGACGCGGTGCCCGTCGGGACTGAACGCCACACCGGCCACCGAGTTGGTGTGGCCAGTCCATGGGGCGCCGACCTGCTGGCCGGTGCCGGCGTCCCACAACCGCAACGTGTTGTCCGCGCTGCCGGAGACGATACGGTGCCCGTCGGGGCTGAACGCCACGCTCTCCACCCACAGGGTATGGCCGGTCAGCGGGGCGCCGACCTGCTGGCCGGTGCCGGCGTCCCACACCCGCAGCGTGTTGTCGCGGCTGCCGGACACGACGCGGTGCCCGTCGGGGCTGAACGCCACGCTGGTCACCGGGCCACTGTGGCCGGTCAACGCGGCGCCGATGGGCGCGCCGGTGCCGGCGTCCCACAACCGCAGCGTCTTGTCGTCGCTGCCGGAGACGATGCGCCGCCCATCGGAACTCCACGCCACGCTGGTCACCGCATCGGTGTGGCCAGTCAGCGGGGCGCCGATCTGTGGGCCGGTGCCGGCGTCCCATACCTGCAACGTGCCGCCGAAGCTGCCGGAGCGGGTGCGCCGCCCATCCGGACTAACGGAGACGATGCGCCCCCCATCGGGACTGACCGCCACAGCCGCCACCGGGCCGGCGTGGCCGGTCAGCGGTGCGCCGATCGGCTGGCCCGTACCGGCGTCCCACCTCCGCACCGTCCCGTCGGCGCTGCCGGAGTAGGCACCGCGCCCGTCGGGGCTGAACGCCACGCTGGTCACCGCGTCGGTGTGGCCAGTGAGCGGGGCGCCGAGCAGTGCGCCGGTGCCGGCGTCCCACATTCGCAGCGTCTTGTCGGCGCTGCCCGAGGCGATTCGCCGCCCGTCGGGGCTGAACGCCACACTGAGCACCGGCCCGGTGCCACCGTCGAGCGGTTGCCCGACGGGCTGGCCGGTGTTCGCGTCCCACAACTGCACCACGCCGGTTCCGATGTTGCCGACGGAGCCGCTGCCGGAGACGATGCGCCGCCCATCGGGGCTGTACGCCACGCTGTCCCATGGGCCGTTGGTCAGCAGGGCGCCGACCTGTTGGCCGGTGTCGGCGTCCCACAACCGCACTGTTCCGTCGGCGATGGTGCCGCCAGCTGAGACGATGCGGCGCCCGTCGGGGCTGAACGCCACACTGGCCACCGGACCGCTGTGGCCCGTCAGCGGGGCGCCGATAGGCGCGCCAGTGCCGGCGTCCCACAATCGCACTGTGGCGTCATAGCTGCCCGACACGATGCGCCGCCCGTCGGGGCTGAACGCCACACTGGCCACCGCATCGGTATGGCCGGACAGCGGGGCGCCGCTGGGCGCCCCGGTGCCCGCGTCCCACAACCGCAGCGTCTTGTCGGCGGTGCCGGAAACGATGCGCCGCCCGTCGGGACTGAACGCCACACTGAATAGCGCCGCAGGGGTATTGATGATCTTGATGGTGGACTGTCGCTCCACCACGGCGGTGAGCAGCGCACCGATGTCGGTGCTGGGCGCGATGGCCGGTGCGGCGAGGATCTGCTGGATCGCGCGCACCTCGCCGCCGGCGCGGACGCCCGCGAGGATGGCCTGTCCCTGCGAGCTCAGCTGCGCGGCAATCGCTTCGCGGTTCCGCGTGTCCGCCAGCTGCTTGGCATGGATGGCCTGAACGAATCCGGCCACGGCCACGATCACAGCGACAAGGGCGATGACAGCAGTGCCGGTCAGGACCGCACGTAGGGTGCGTACCCGGTTGCGTAGCTCGGCGGCGTGGGATTCGCCGGTGTCGTTGTCCATGCGCTCGTTTTCGGCCTGCCGTGAGGCGGCCAGGTAATCGTGCGCGCTGGCGAGACGATCGGTGAATTCGGTTGTGCTGGCGATATTTTCGGCATCGGCGAGCCGGGTGCCGGTGAGCAGCCAAGCGGGGTCACGGTGGTGGGCGGTCCAAGCGGTGGCGCTGCGCTCGATGTCATCGGCGGCTTTGAGGTTGTGCCGTTCGGCGCGTAGCCAACCGGCCAGCTCATCCCATTGCTGCAGCAGGCTTTCCAGCGCGATCTCCACGACCACCTGCCCGTCGCGTTCCTTGCGCACCAGCAGTTGCTTTTGCACCAGCGCGTCAATCAGTGGTCGGCTTGCTTCGGGCAGATCCGCCTGGCGTGCCGCCCGCGGCACCGGTTGATCGGTGTCGGGATTGATGGTGACCAACCAGGGAATAATCGCCGAACGCAACAGCTCCAATGCGGTCTGGCGCCCTTGGGGGTCACGCGGCAGGATCACTTCGATCTCCCGGTTGACCGCATCGTTGCCGCTCATGGATTGGTAGTTTGCCAGCATCGTTGGCCGGCTGTGGCGAAGTCGGCATACGCGTCAGCGTCAGCACTCACGGCGGCGGGTCAGGACTTCGGCTTCGTCATTCCGGGGTCGAAATACCGAGCCACTGGCCGTCCTGATGAGCAAACTACCGCCGGGCTACAGCGAAGGTTCGTGCCATTCGGCCGACGGGCCGTTGGCAGACTCCGGAGCGATAGCCATGATCGAATGTTCCGGCAATTGGTTGCCGAACGGCCCAACCAGCGCGCGCTACACCCTCTTTCGCGATACCGTCACGCTGGGAACCCTCGTCTCGTCCATTTACCATTCCCACCACTTCAAACCCGTGACGTGCCCCGGAATGGAGTCCACGCCGACGCCTTGGACTCGACCGGACGGCACACCTGCTGGCTCGATCGCGCGCGGCAAGGCCGAAGGCGATATCGCCGCTTTGATATGGTCCAACAACCCCGGCCCGCTCATTGCCCTGGTAGAAGGCGGATCTGGCCTCAACAACCTGCCGGCGCCCGACGTCGGCGGCTTGTGGCAATGGCATTCCAGGGGGTCCAGCTCGGCATTGCCCGGTTGAAGACCGCGAGGTCGGGCATGGCAAAGCCAAAAGCCATTTGCCTGGCCGGTGCTTAGCACTGCCCATCTGGACACAGCGGGGCACCTCGCGTGATTGGTGGGGCCATTGGTGCCGATAAGAAGGTCAAAAGGCTCTGTTTGGAGAACTCGTCGACCGCCGACACTGAGTAGTCGGGATCGAAAAGCGTTGGCATCGCCCCATGATCCGGGCCGATAGCGGAGGCACAGGGCCAGAGCGGGTGTCTTCGAAACTGCAAAGGCGTTGCTGTAAAGGAGATTTCGGTGGAAGACACGACCGAACCCCCGGCCGCCGGTGACGAACGGGGCTCCGCCGGGCACCAGGCCGCGGTTGCTGAGTCCAGCCGCCCGCGGGTGCTCGTAACCGTGCTCGCGGTAACCTCCGTCATCGCGCTGGTCGCCGCAGTTGTCGGCTTCGTCATGGCGTTTCAGGCCAAGCGAGAGGCGAGTCGGAACCTTCGCCAGGCGACCAGCCTTCGCCTGGCTGCCGAAGCCCAGTCGATCCTGGCCCGTACCCGCATCGGATCCGACGTCACAGCCTTTCAAGGACTGGTTACGACGCAGCGACTTGCGCAATCGCCCGATGACGGTCCGTTGCGCAGTGTGCTGGAGGACAACCACCGGGCGCTGAAGATCATCGAAACGTCGTTCCAGCCGCCCAATGCAGTTACCAGCGTCGCGTTCAGCCGCGATGGGCGGCGGATTGTCGCGGGCGATGACCTTGGCGTGTCTGTCTGGAATGCCGAGTCCGGCGGGGCAATCGGCGAACGGGTGCACCTCGACGGTGTCCGAACTGCGGTGGTCAGCCCGGATGGCACACGGGCCGTCGCCATCCTTCGAAACACCGGGCAGGTATTGGACGCCGAGACCGGCCATCCGATCGGCGACCCGCTGAAGCTCAATGGCGCTGAGGTGGCGTTCAGCCCGGACAATTCGCGAATAGCGTGCGGCGGCAATAACGGCACCATTCAGATTTGGGATCTCAACACCGGCCGAATCGTCGGCAAGCCCCTGGCCGGGCACCAGGGTCCGGTCGTCGCCCTGGCATTCAGCCCCGACGGCACACGGATCAGCTCCGGCAGCAAGGACCAGACAGTGCGGGTGTGGGATGCGGCCACCGGTCAACCGATCGGTCAGCAAACGACCGGCGGCTCGGTGCTCAGCGTGGCATTCAGCCCTGACGGCACGCGGATCGCCACCGCCAACAGCGACGGCACCATCCAGTTGTGGGACGCTGAGGCAACCCACGCGGTCGGACCGGCGATGACGGGCCACACCGGAAACGTGTACAGCGTGGCGTTCAGTCCCGACGGCACGCGGATCGCCTCCGGCGGCCAGGACAACACAGTGCGGTTGTGGAATGCCGGCACCGGCCAGCCCGTCGGCCGCCCACTGGTGGGCCACCGATGGACGGTCGGGACCGTGGCGTTCAGTCCCGACGGCAAACGGGTCGCCTCCGGCAGCGGGGATAGAACCGTCCGACTATGGAGTGCCGAACCCGGCCCGCTCGTGGGCCAGTCGCTGACCCCGCCCGGCTGGAGTCCGTCGCCCCCGGGCTGGGTCAAGAACGTCAACGTGGCGGTCAGTCCCGACGGCAGGTGGATCGCCTCCGGCGGTGACGGCGTCGCACTGTGGGACCCGGCCACGGCTCAAGCCATCCGCGCCCCGATCACCGAGTACGGAGAATTCGTGGCGTTGAGCCGCGACGGCAGGCGGATCGCCGCGATGGGTGACGGGAAGGTCCAGGTGTTGGACGTGGGCACTGGCCGACCCGTCGGCCCCCCGGTGGAGAACTGGGAAGTGCGAATCGTGGCATTCAGCCCGAACGGCACCAGGATCGTCTCCGGCGGCAACGACCAGACCGTCCGGCTGTGGGATGTGGCTACCGGCCGGCAGATCGGAGACCCGATGACCGGCCACAGTTCCGAAGTGAAAGGCGTCGCGTTCAGCCCGGACGGCACGCGTATCGCATCGGGCAGTCGCGACGGCGTGCGTTTGTGGGATGCGACGACCGCCCGGCAAGTCGGTGGACCGATGGCAGTCGCCGGTACGGAAAGCAGAGGTGTCGAGAGCGTCGTGTTCAGCCCGGACGGCCGGCGGATCGCCGCCGACGAAGACACCGTCGCAGGCACCACGGTGCGGTTGTGGGACACGGCGACTGGCAAACTCGTCGGCCGGCCGATGACGGCGAAGACCTTGATGAGTTACCCGGGCTTGCTGTTATACGAGATGAGTGTGGCGTTCAGCCCCGACGGCAAGCGCATCGCCTCGACCGCGTGGGACCACACCGTGCGATTGTGGGATGCCGACACGGGACAACCCGTCGGTGCTCCGCTCCGAGGCCACACGGCGGACGTAACGAGCGTGGCATTCAGCCCCGACGGAACATTTCTCGTGTCCGGCAGTGAAGACGGGACCGTACGGCTGTGGCTCAACTATGCCGACGCCGCATCGGCACTGTGCGCCAAGCTCTCCAGCAATATGAGCCGCCGACTCTGGCAGGCCTGGGTGTCACCCGACATCGACTACCTCGAAGCCTGCCCGGGACTTCCGATCAAAACCGACTACGAATGGTAGCTGGGGGGTGCCACGGCTTGTTGCCGAGAAAATCACGCAATCGGTGCAGGTTTCGCGCGTTCAAAACCAACGGGCCGTCAGCCTCCGCTCCGGTTGCCGGCACCGGGGCTGACCGAACATCGTAGCGGGAGAAGCGGATATTGTTTTACTGGAACAGGATTGGGGCGCTTCTCGGAGATCTCCGTGGAACGTAGGCGCTTCAGGCCGAGGCAAGACCCGTCAGCTGGGGAAACGGCGTCACCGTCAGCATCTGGTCGAGCGTCTCCAAGGTGAACACCCGCCCGTCGGTGTATTTGAGAACAGGCCCCAAGCTGTCGTTGACCCGTGCCCAGCCGGTGCCGCCGAGTACGGCGATCACCGGCACGCCACCCAGCCTGATGCCTTCAGCTTGAAGCAGTTGAAACCGGGTCGCCTTATCGCGTGCGGTTCCCCCATCGTTAGTGGCCTTGCACTCCAAGATCGCGCGCAGTGTTTCCGAGGCGTCGAAAACCACGAAATCCGGTGCAGGCGTGACAGTTAGGCCAAAACGTAGGGCGATGTCACCCTGATTGTGACTACCGGTACGTAGGTATGGCACGGCCGCGCCCTGGAACAGTGATTCGACCTCGTCCTCGAGCAGGTCGCCCTTCTTACCCGACGTCGCGTTCGTGACTTGGCCGAACGAACCACCGAAGTGACGCTGGTGCAGAAACGCTGAGTACGGTACGCCGCCGGCCGCGAGCTGTCGCACGGATTCCCAGCCCTGGCGGGTATCGAACTTGTCCTGCTTGCTATGCAGCCCGGCCGGTGCGTCGGTGAATAGCTCCTTGCGCATGAGCTGGTCAATCGTGTGCGCGAGCACCCGGGCCTGGGCTGGGCTGAGCCGGCTGCCCCGCTTTTCTGCTCCGTCTACGGTGGTGGCCGCGATGGCGGGACTGGTTTCGCCGAGCTGCTCGGCGACCATTGTCGTCGTCAAGGCGAGCTCGTTCTTCAACAGCCCGGTGATGGTACGGAACACAAGAAGAACGCGCGGGTTTGCTTCCAACACCGTCGCCAGGGTTCCCACGTCAACCTTCGTGAAGCCGTTGGTGGCTTTCTCGGCGGCCGAGTAGACGCAACTGAAGTGCGCTTCGTCGTAGAACGGTGCGTTGTGCACGAAGGCGAAATCCGGAGCGAGAAAGGGCACGTACAGCTCCCGCGCAACAGCGGCGTACACGGCCGGCTGGGCCGACTTACCGTGTTGCTGCGGGATGAGTCGCACCTCGTTGACACGTTTGTCCCAGGTGTCGGCCGCCACCACGGATGCAACCGTGTCTTCGGAAGGGGTCACTGGCCTACCGCACGAAGCACCACGGCGGGATCGTCAGCCAAGTCAGCAGCAATCCGGCGTCGCGCCTCGGCCGCGAACGCCTCGTGCAGTTCGAACCCCAGCGCCTGCCGGTCGTAGCGGCGGGCCACCACCACCGTGGTGCCGCTGCCCGCGAAGGGGTCGACTACCAGGCCGCCCTTCGGGCTGGCACAGCGGATGAAGAACTCCGCCAACCCCTCCGGCATCGCTGCGGTGTGTGCGACGCCGCGATGCTGGTTGTAGGTCTGCGGCACCGCGACGACGTTGCCCGGGTCGGCGCCGCCCCGAAGGTAGGTCTTGGTCCGGTCGCGGCCAAATCCCGCCGCAGTGTTACGCCGCCCATTGGCATCGTGGTTGCGGCGCGCAATCTCGGCGGCGTCGGCCTTATAGGGCACCCGGACCGCATCGAGGTCGAAATAAGGCCGCGGCCCGCGGGCGAAGTGGTAGACGTACTCGAATGCGTCCTTGGTGCGAGGACCGAAGCGCCCGGGGACGGCGTTCGGCTTGGCCCAGATGTAGGTCTCAATCCAACGCCAGCCCATTTCCTGCAACGCCAGTACGAGCTGGTAGACGTACGGGTGACGCTGCCCCTTGAGCGGGCCGCGATTGGCGACTCGGTTCTTGATGTTGATGACCAGGCTGCCGGTTTCGGCCGCAGCCGCCTTCATGCGCTCCGCGTGGGGCAAAAACCACTCGACATAGCGGTCGGGGTGGATGCGGCTGTAGGCCCGGGCGTCCGCGTAGGGGGGCGAGGTAAAGAACAAGTCGACGCTTCCGTCCGGAAGGCGGGGAATCAAGTCGGCCGCGTCGCCGTGAACCACGCCTTCGCGGATCATCTGCTGTAACCGGCCTTTGGACACCATAGGCCGGATAGTAGCGAGACCCACCCACATGACCGGGCAGGCGCGCAGTCAGCAAAGCAGGCGGCGTGACGTGACCCATCGCTGACCGGGCGGCGGTCGGCAAGGCAGAATTGTCGCGCTTCGCGCTTGACATGCGCCGAGTTGATGACGGGCTCCGGGCGGCATTCGGGCTCTGATGCCCGCCGGCCAGCTGTCCCTCGCCTGGCCCGCCTCTCTCCAGCATTCAGCTGCTGAGCGACGTCGTCAGGGCAGGCGGCCAGCGGGCACACGTTCGCGCATCGCGGCACCGGCCGACCGTGATGTCGTTACATCGCCACCAGTCGGAACTGGGCCTGGCCAGCCAGTTTCTTATCGAATGTCCACACTGGTGCGGCGTTCGACAATTCCGCATGGGTGGCCGGGCAGCAATCCTCGAACGACAGCTTCATTCTCTGTGTTTGCTAATCTCCCAGCGTGTACCGAATTGCCTGCTCAAACGGACTTCGGGACGTGCGGGAACAACTGCGGACACGCCGGTATTCGAGTTGCTAGGGGTATCCGCAGGGGCAGTACAACGCAACCACGTCATCTGCGGCACCGGAACTGTGCCACGCACGCCATTGCGTGCACCCGCCCCCCAAAGTGTGCGCAGTTGCTAATCAATTGCGCCCCTTAGCCTTTCGAATTAGCTGGCGTTGAACTCGGGTCATGATCAGATACACACCACCCGCTGACTCCGCCGACGCCGAACCGCGGCGCTGGACCTCGATCATCCGCGTCCCCGAGACCGCCACCGGCAGCACCGCGTTCGGCCCCGTCCTGCAGGAGCAGACCAGCCTCCCGGGCTGGGCTGACCTGGCGCGACGCCCGCTTACTTGCCTCGGCCATCGCTTTCGAGGCTGTCATGTCGCCCAGGCCCGCCCGGTCGCTGCGAACCCGGGCCGACTGCCTCCAGGACGGATGGCACCGCAACAGTCGACCAAGCAGCGACCGTGCATGCAGTCAACACCGCCGCCGCCGTGGCGGCTGGGCTGTGATCCGCCCGCCGCAGACGGAACCCGCGGCCCCGGTTCTAGGGGGTCCTAGGGGGTCCTAGGGGGCGTTGGAAGCTGACTCGGAGGAGCCCTCAATCAGATGTAGTAATTCATCCATCCGCTGCTGAACTTCCGCCGTGCTCTGACGGCGGCCCTCGACGCATCGGCCAAGTAGCGGCATAAATTTCAGACCCGACTCGTCTGTCGGCAATGAGACATTGAACGCCGCCCGCGCCGCGGTCAACGGGCTCGGCGATGTGCTCGGATTGTGATAGGGGTCATGCAAAGGCGGTACGACAAGAGAAGAGGCAGCTTCCGAACGTAGGAAACCCACGCTGACCTCTGTCGGGGTGGCGGTGTGGTGCGTCAGGACATACGAATGGGGTGTGTCAAGACATCGGAATAGCTTGACGGCAGCGACGTTCAGTGGATGTCGAAGGCTCGCCTGGTCATCACCGCTGTCGTCGTCGA
>NZ_UPHT01000136.1 GCF_900566085.1 Mycobacterium attenuatum | reverse complement strand
GGTGTGGGCTGGGGGGGTGGTTGTTGGATGATCAGGTGGGCGTTGGTGCCGCTGACGCCGAAGGCGGACACGGCGGCGGTTTTGATGTGATCGGTGTGTGGCCATTCGCTCGCAGCGGTAAGTACGCGCACGCTTGACTCGTGTCCTGTTAAGGCTGCATTTGGCACCGCAAAATTTATGGTTGGGGGTAAGAAATCATTTTTCAGCGCGAGTGCGACCTTAATCACACCCATGACCCCGGCGGCAGCCTCAAGATGCCCAATGTTGGGTTTTGCCGAACCGATAATCAACGGATGCACTCCGTGCGCTGAACGGCCACGATATACTGAAATAAGGGATTCTGCCTCGGCGATATCTCCAGTCGGCGTAGCAGTTCCGTGCGTTTCCACATAATCGACGTCTGAGGGCTCAGTACATGCAGCGGCTAGTGCTGCATTAAACAAACGCCTATGCCCATCCGCAGTCAGATTGACGAGGCCCGAGCGACTGCCGTCATTGATGATTGCGCCACCGCGGATTGCGCAATATATGTGGGCTTTATGCGCCAAGGCGCTGGCTACCTTCGTAAGCACGACGACGCCACCGCCTTCACCCCGAACGTAGCCATCAGCGCGATCATCGAACGGGCGGCATATTCCCCCAGGCGAGAGTACGCCAAGCTCGGCAAGGCTTTCGGCGGCATACGGGTCGAGGTTTAGGTGGACCCCGCCGGCTACGGCTAGGTCACACTCACCCCTTTGAAGGCTGTCTATCGCCAAGATGATTGCCGTGAGCGACGACGACTGTCCCGTGTCGACCACAAGGCTTGGCCCAGTTAGGCCGAAGAAATGAGATATTCTTCCGGCGATAACCGAGCGAAGCGACCCCACCGTGCTTCGAGGGCTAATTGCGACGTGGTTACGCGCCAGGAGAGATGAATAGTCGTCGCGCATCGCACCGATAAATAACCCTACAGGCTTGTCCGTAATCTTTTCAGGGATAATACGTGCATCTTCGAAGGCGGACCAGACCAGCTCAAGAGCCAGGCGCTGCTGCGGATCCATTCGTACAGCTTCATCATCTGAAATTCCAAAAAACGGAGCATCAAAGTAATCTGCGTCTTCGAGATAAGCGCCGTACTTCAAGCAGTCGGGACCATCTCTTTCATCGACAAAGATGCGACTCGAGCGTTGATAAGGCGCGGAGTGCGAAATGCAGCTTTGGCCTCGGATTAAAAGTTGCCAATATTCACTAGGGTTAACGGCGCCGGGCACCCTGCACGAAAGGCCAATTATCGCGATCTGATCGCTATCAGATGCCATCGTCACTTGCCTCCGCTATCGATTCGGACGGCTTCGCTAGTTGAACCTCCAGCGGCAATGTCAACTCGACCGCCAACCAATATCGAGCACATGTTCGCAGTTTCGTTGCAGCGCAGTTCTAATCATCGCATCGCCCCGATCGGTGCGCCCCACCAACATCGCTGAAGCGATGATTCTCGCGACGCACAGAGGGCTTCGCCGGCGCACGCTCTCATGAACATCGGCGAGACTGATCTGAGATTGAGCACCGAGGGCCTCATGATACGCCTGCAACAGCGCGTCGTAGTGCCGGCGCCGATCGGATGTTGCTATGGCGCAGCCAAGAAAGTAAGCCAGATCTGCCATCAGTGGACCCCAACACACTGCCTGCCAATCGATGACGGTCACCGATTGATCTGCAGCAGTGCCGAACAGTAGGTTGTCGAGGCGGTAATCACCGTGGATCAACCCGAACATTCGTGGTCCATCGGCTTCGTTGATCATGTCACGGTAATCGCCAAAGCTGGCCACCACACGATCGCACAACGCGCGGTGCGGCGGTGAAATCTGGTTGCCATACCGCTTCAAGAAGTCTGGGTACAACTCGGTTATGAGGGTCTGAGTGATTGGCATCTTCTGGTTGAGCCACGGAGTCTCAGCTAGTGTTGCGTCGCCGATCAATGATCCGTGTATGCGGCCCAATGCAACGACCGCCAGTCGCGCCTGTTCTACCGTGGCGCCTCGGATTTCATCGCCGGCGACCGCCGGATTGACGTCGCCGAGCAACAAGTTGAATATCCCAGTCGAAGCATCGAAGGCAGCGTGATAGCAAGTCGCTATCGGTCCGTTTACGCGCCGTGCGAGGTCGCGGTAGAAGCGGACTTCACGCTCGTAGAAGCCCAGGGTCCATCCAGTTCGCATACTCACTTCGTCGTTAGCCACCAGTTTAAGGACCACTGATTGCGGCTTACTTAACACAAAAGAATTGGCGGCGTAACGGAGCCGTATGCGATAACACTCACTCATTAGGCCAGCGCCAATAGGTTCGACGTCAAAGTCAACGATAGTTCCGGATTGGATCGCGCCACTAAGCCAAGCTGCGGTGAGATCGTTTGTCCGCTCGATAAGTCGATCAAATTGATTAGTCATCGTGAACGTCTGCCGCGAAGTTTCGCGCTATGTTGAACAAATACCCGTCACGTGCGGTCCACGCTCCTGCGACGACGTGACCTGCTTGAAAAAGCATCGCGAAATTCAATGGAATGCGCAATAGCCGCTGAATTCTCAGTGGGAGATCAGATAAAGAAGAACTTTATCAGAGGCCGGTGCACAGCGTCTTGGTTAATTGTCGTCATTCTCAACGCGGACATATACGTTGCTCATCTCGATCGGGTCAGATTGTTGATTCAGGAAGTCTATCACGTCTAGAATATCATAGCTGTCAATGATAACGGCGACGCTCGGCGGTTTGTCGTAAGTGAACGGATTTTTTAAGCCGTTTTCATAATTGTTGCTATTAGCCGTGAATATGTTCGCACTGTTGACAGCATCGGTATCTTGACTATCAGTAGAGCCGCCAGAATTTTCACTCGAGCACGTATCGGATTTGAACTCATCACAGGTGGCCAGCGTAATCGTGAGCCTACCGGCGGATATGTCTGAGCCGTGAGGGGTTACCTCGTCAATAACGGAAGTCACGCCAGCGATCAACGCCAGTGCGCCCAGTGCCCTGCTTGCAGCGTGGGTGCGCCTGCGTAACCCGATGTGTTGCCCCCAGAAATCTTCTGCATCACTCTTATCAACGCTGGGTATGCGAAGGTGTCTCGGGTCGTGAGGTATCTGCGACATGCTCAAACTTTCGTCCAACGGGTCGAGTCTAGTTATATGACTGGGGTCCATGTGATCGAGTCTCCGCGTATTCAAATACAGATCTTAGAGCGATGCTCAAAGAGATGCCAGAGCCAGAGATTGTGCGGGCAGCGTTCTCGGCGAAGAAGCCAGAGAACAAAATCTCATTTCGGACAATGATCTCCTCGAGAACTATTGATAAGGTATGGAGAACTACATAATGAAGTTGCCGGTGCAGTTCCCGCAATAATGCGCACCGCATATACGCCTATCGACATGACAATATATCGTTGATCGGCTAACTTAACTAAAGTGCCGTAGTCTCTGATCTAATTTAAACGATGACGCGAATTCTTCAAGACCGGTATAATTATATTGGCTGGCTGAAAACTCAATCCGATATTTCACGATCAGCTTCCAGACCGATTATGCATCGACTCTAGCGACACTACAGGCTGGCGGAGCGGCTTTCCACAATCGTCAGCGATTTCGGCAAAACCTACGCATATGAGTGCGGTGTATACGCAATGGCCAAAAAAATATACGCTATAGTGCTGACGATCTTTGGTCGGCTGCGTTGTATCGGCCCTGTCGGCCGGAATCGTCTGCATGTCGTCGGCATGGACCGCCTGCATGTGTTTTCATTGGCTGGTCCGGTGCTGGCAGCCAGGTCCACTGACCGCCCGCGGATGAGCAAGTTGCGATCGCGTCGGTCTGAGTCCTCTTGCCGAGCTACAGTCCCGCAGCCGCCACCAACAAGAGGGCGGCAGCACGAATCTGGCGCTTGCCATGGCAGGCCACGAGCAGGCACACCTACGGGGCTGGTATTTGCACTCGGATTCGGGCACTACTTACTGTTGGCCAGCGTGCGCAGGTGAAGACGCCCTCGGGAACGCGGGCATATCGCGTGGCCTTGGCGCGATGGTTCAAGCCTGATCGTGCATCTTGTGTATGGACCACGACGATGGGCGCTGACGTCGCCGATTGCCGAACAGGCCGATCGGTGCAAACATCCGCAAGAAGACACGGACGCGGTCGCTTGCCGCTCGGGGCGATTCAGGAGACGATGCAGATGGTACGCGGCCTGAGGGCACGACGACCGCGAAAGTCGACGACACATGATTTAGGGCCGACTACAACTACGGTCCATGGCGTGCCACCTACGACCTGTGGGCGCGATTCAGTTCTGGATAGACGGGTTTATCCGGCTCATCTTGACGCACGGCTACTGCAAATAGCAAGCATATGTTTGCTAGTGTCGATGATGACCTATCTGGACATCACTGTGGTTACGGTGGCCCAACACACCTTCATAACTGTCTTCAAAACCACACACGTTGTAGTCGCCTGGACTATGACCGGATATACATTGGCGTTGGCCACGGTTATCCCATTGGCGGGCTGGGCCGCTGACCGGTTTGGCGCCAAGCGCCTCTTTATCAGCTCACTTAGTGTCTTCACCGGCAGCTCGATGCTGTGCGGGTTTGCGCCAAATATCGATTCACTAATAATTTTCCGGATCGTGCAAGGCCTCGGTGGCGGCATGCTTCTACCGCTGATACTCACCACCTTAGCCCGGGAAGCCGGTCCAAAACGGCTTGGCCGCGTCGTCGCCGTAATGGGCGCTCCCACAGTGCTAGGCTCTGCCTTCGGGCCTTTGTTGGGGGGCTGGCTTATCGACAGCTATGGCTGGCATTGGATCTTCTGGATAAATTTGCCGTTTGGCCTAGCGGCCACTGTTATGACAGCCATCTTATTCCCCGTTGATCATCCACGCTCATCGGAAGCGTTGGATCTCGTCGGTGCGCTCCTGCTGTCGCCGGGCCTGGCGGCGTTGCTGTATGGGGTATCAGCCATCCCCGATTGCGATTCAGTATCAGATTTCCGTGTATGGATTCCGGGCGCGATTGGTGTAGCTTTTATCGTCGGATTCGTCTTACATGCCCTGTACCGTTCGGCGCATCCGCTCATCGATCTTCGACTCTTCAAAAACCCTGTAGTCGCATTAGCAAATATGGCAACCTTTCTTTTCGCTGCTGCTACACTCGGTGCCGGATTGTTAATCCCAGGATATTTCCAGCTCGTGCTGCATCAGACTCCTTTGCAATCAGGAATCAGTACTGTTCCACGTGGAATCGGTGCGGTGCTGACCATGTCGTTAGGTGGGTTACTCATTGATAAACACGGCCCAGGCAAAACCCTCCCGATGGGCATCGTGTTTAGCGCCGCCGGCATGGGAATCTTCACGTACGGGGTAAGTCAGCGAGCCGATTACTTGCCGCTGTTTGCAACAGGCCTGACAATGATGGGCCTCGGTTGGGGCTTTGTGCGGGTTCCACTCTCTGCGGCATCGGTGCGGACGTTGCGCCCACACCAGGTCGCACGCGGCTCGACAGTCGCCAAAGTCAATCAGCAAGTTGCGGCTTCGGTGGGAACCGCTCTGATGACAGTGCTGCTGACAAGCCAATCCAACCGCGACCAAAATATTTCTGCTGCGAACCGGATGGTAGCCATGCAAGATTACTCTGTCGGAAGACAGCTACCTGTCGGGCCACCAGCGGTACCGGGGCGGCCTCCTAACGGCCACGCTCTAAGTGACCTGATGCAGGGCATTACGCATGCGTATGCCATGGTGTTCCTGATTGCTGCAGTAATGATCACATTGACGCTGATTCCGGTGATGCTTCTGACCAGGGTGTCAGCGCCAAAGTTGCCGATTTATGTGTCCAGCAAACAGCAGGGCTAAAGAACGTTACGCGTGCAGCAGAAGTTTATAGCTCGACCATTTATGACATCGCGTCATCTTCGCGGTTCTGTCTCCACGCCGTACTAGGACGTCCTTGAGGGGTTCCTGTGATGTGCGTCGGGTCCAGGCACGAATCTTCGCCTTCGCCTGCCGGATCGCCTGGTCGGCGATGTAGGTGTAGACGTACCACTTGTTCGTTCCTCGCTTGCGGCGCCACTGGATATGGAACCCGAAGTCGAACCCGTCTTCCATGTGCACGACTTGATCTTGGTCTGCAACAAGCCCTTCCAGCCCGCCAGGGCACGGGTCTTGTACGGGGACTCCGCCACCCCCAACCCGATCAGTCGACGACGAACCCAGCCCGACGTGCACCCCTGGCAGCGCCCTTCATTCGTGCAGGGAAAGGGGGTCTTCGTAATTCAGAGTGCATTGACCAGTGAGTGCAGGGCGCCGCTGTGCAGCAGTGAGCGCCAGCGGTAGTGGGTGAGGTTGCGGAATCCGAGGGCGTTGCGGCGCAGTGCTTCAAGGCGGCCTTGATGGCTTGGGTGGGGCCGTTGGAGGTGTGGTGATCGAAGAAGGCCAGCGCGTCGTGGCGGCGGCGGTGCCGGGTGCGGCCCAGCTGGGCCAGTTCTTCGAGGACGGCGGGCACACCGCGGCGCAGCGAGTCGATGATCGCGGTCATCATGGTCTTGCCGCGGCGCCGGTCAGGATGGCTATAGGCAGCGATGATGCGCTGATAGACACTGCAGGTCGCCATGACCCCGAGATGGTTGTGATCGGCGAAGACCGCCTCGAGCCGGGTGCGTTGGCGGCTGGTCAGCAGCGGCAGCCGGGTGCGCAGGGTGCGGCGCATGCCGTAGAGCGGATCGCCGGTACGGCCCCGGTGACCACAGGTGGCCTGTTGGATGCGTTGGCGGGTCAGGTCGAGCTTGGCGCCGGCCAACGCGACGACGTGGAAGGGGTCCATGACCGCGGTGGCTTTGGGCAGCACCTCGGTCGCGGCGGTCTTGTAGCCGTCGAAGCCGTCCATGGCGATCACCTCGACCTGGTCGCGAAACCCCGGCGGCTGATCGGCCAATCACATCTTCAGCGCCGCCGCCGAGCGCCTGGTCACGAGGTCAAGCAGTCGAGCAGTGCCAGTGCCCTCGCGCACCGGTGTGAGATCGATGATCAGCGTGACGAACCCCTCGGCGTCATGGCGACGCGGCGCCCAGCGGTGTTCATCGGCCCCGATGACCCGCACCCCGGCCAGACGATCGGTTCCGGCCGCAGCGATCAGATCGGCCAGGGCGGGCATGGCGATGGTGCTGACGGTGTGCCAGGACACCCCGAGTTCGGCCGCGATCGCCAAGATGGTGGTTCGGTCGATCATCAACCGCCGCAACACATAGCGAGCACAGCGCCGCGTCGTCGAGGACCGTGGCGCTGCGAGCCTTCCGAGGTCCTGGTTGAACACCGCCCGCTCACACTCGACGGTGGTGCAGCGGTAGCGGGGCACCGCGACCCGCAACACCAGCGGATAGCCGGCCACTGGCAGATCGGTCAACGGCCGAGTCACGGTATCGCGATACCTGCCGTCTCGGCCGCACTCCGGGCAACGGGGATCATGGCCCACCGGCGTGTAGAAGATCGTCGTCTGGGTGTCGTCGACGGCGGCGTCGGTGATCGTCACCCCCTGGTGCGCATAATCGTGTCGGCAACAACAGAGCGTGGGCAGGCAGTAGCCTCGGACAACGGGTCCCCGCGGTGGTGTGGCGGGCCAGTGTAGGAACCCGAATCGTCACCCGCCGAGGGCCCACCTCAGCTCACCGACACGGCACCCGCACCGAATACCTCCACCCCACCGATGCACTCTCGTTCACGAAGAGCTCCGTTAGTTGCCAATTCCTCTTCGTCAATGCTCGCCGCGCACACGTCATCTGACGCCTGACTTGAGCAAGTCGGGCCGTGCACACGTCATCTGACGTGCTACCCGCCACGGCTTTGTCAGGCCGCTCCGGTCTATACCGGTCGTCTCCCAGGAAAGGCGCCCCGGCTCCCAACCTTCCGATCGCAGGAGTCCATGATGCAGCTCTCTCATCTCCATGCGAACAACACGCGCCTCATGGCGCACGCTTACGCCGAAGAGCAGCGGTCGCGACATGATTTTGGCCCGCCATGGCAGTAGCTGGCAGTGCCATGCGTCGATCCGGCAGTACAGCATCGGCACTCTGAGAGTCGTTCCAACCGACTTTCCGAGAGCTCTAGGAGTGATTGCTATGACCGCTGTTACCGGTACGACAACCCGACCCCTGTACGACTCGACGGACTCATTGCTGCGGTTCGCAATGCGCGTCGATGCCACGTTGACAGGGCTGATGGGGTTGACCGTCGCCGTCGCAGCCGACCCGATTTCCAGAATGACCGGGCTCACGTCCGGCCAGGAATACAGCGTCGGCGCCTTCTTCGTGCTGTATGGCGTGCTGGTATTCAGTCTTGCCGCGTTGCCGAACCTGCGCCGCGCCGGGATCGGCGTCGTGGTGGGCAATCTCGTCTACACCGTGGCTGCTGTCGCGGCTGCTGAATTGGTGCCCATGACCGTCGTTGGGGTCGCCGCGACGCTGGCCAGCGGCGCATACACCGCGGTGTTCGCCGGCCTGCAATACCTCGGCGTGCACCGCCTGGCCACGAAGAACGCCTAGCTACTTCGCAACTGCCCCGCATCAGCCGTTCCGGCGGCGTCTTCGGCAAAAAGCCGAAGACGCCGTTTCCGGCGGCCATGCGCTGCAATTTCGGGTCATTGCCGGTAGTGCAGGGGAGGAGATTGGGGCAGCCAAGCCGTTCGTGATCGCGAGTCCGGAAACGATGGCTGCAGCGGGGACCGATTTGGCCGGGTATCGGTTCGACTGTCAACACGGCCAACGCGGTTGCCGCGGCGCCCGACGGCCGGGACGGCGGCAGGCGCCGACAGGTGTCGGCGGGTATTGCAGCACTGTCTTGCGCCTATGCCGAGGCCTACCAGAACCTCAGTACGCCGGCGATCGGGTTTCACGCACAGCTTCGTGCGGCTTCTGAGGGTAGGTGCGGGTGCGTACGCAAGCGCGGAGGCCGTTGATGTCCAGCAGAATCTCCGCGGGCTGTCGTCGGGCAACGGAGGTAACGGCGGAAACGGCGGGCCCAACCAGCTTGCCGGTGCGGCGCGGCGGCGGGCCTGATCGGCAACGGCTGCAGCGGCGCGAATGGCTCTAACGGCGGCGCCGGCGGCACGAGCGGCGTGCTGTTCGGCAAGCCCGGAGTCCCCGGCGCATCGCCGGTCTGGCTCGGCAGCGGCTCTGACGCGGGTCGGTTACAGCTTGCGCAGCCGCAGCCGGTTGATCGAGTGGTCGGCGTCTTTGCGCAACACCAGGGTGGCCCGCGGCCGGGTCGGCAGGATGTTCTCAACGAGATTGGGCCGGTTGATCGACCGCCAGATCTCGCGCGCCGCGCCCACGGCCTGCGGGTCAGACAACGCCGAATAGTGGTGAAAGTGCGACTCCGGGTTGGCGAACGCCGTGCTGCGCATCGCCAAGAACCGCGACACGTACCACTGCTCGATGTCCTCGATACGCGCGTCGACGTACAGCGAGAAGTCGAACAGGTCCGACACCATCAGGGTGGGGCCGGTCTGCAAGACATTGAGCCCCTCCAGGATCAGGATGTCAGGATGGCGCACCACGTGTTTGGCTCCGGGAATGATGTCGTAGTGCAGATGCGAATAGACGGGCGCGCACGCGTAGTCCGAGCCCGACTTGACCGACGTCACGAACCGCATCAGCGCCCGGCGGTTATAGCTCTCTGGAAAACCCTTGCGGTGCATGATGTTTCGCCGTTCCAGCTCCGCGTTCGGGTAGAGAAAACCGTCGGTGGTGACCAGGTCCACTCGCGGATGGTGGTCCCACCGGGCCAGTAGTGCCTGCAGCACACGTGCGGTGGTCGACTTGCCGACCGCCACGCTGCCCGCCACGCCGATGATGAACGGCACCGGCCGGTCCGGGTTTTGTTGCGGCTCGCCGAGGAACTCGGCGGTTGCGGCGAACAGCCGTTGGCGCGCGGCGACCTGAAGATGAATGAGCCGGGCCAGCGGCAGATACACCTCTTCGACCTCCAGCAGGTCGATCTGCTCACCCAGGCCGCGCAGGCCGATCAATTCCTCTTCGGTGAGGGCCAACGGGGTCGACATACGGAGCGCGCGCCATTGCTTTCGGTCGAACTCGACGTACGGGCTCGGCTCGCTAAGCCGTGGCATGGTGTCAGTCTTGCAGGGATCTGCCCGGCAACGGCGGCTGGGCCGGTGAAAAGGCGGCGCCGGCCCGTTCGGCGTCGCGCAGCTCCGGTGCGCCGGCGCCGGGCCGGACCAACAGGGTGATCGAGTCGGCCGGAGCAACCAGTGGTTGCGGGGTGCGATGTGCCGTGTGGTCGGCCCGAAAGGGGCTGCCTGGATAGACTGGCGCCCGTGACTGCCGCACCCGACGCTCGTACTGATGCACCTGAAACGGTCCCTGAAACACGCTCTGTCATGTCCGCCCCGCTGGCCGAGGTCGACCCCGATATCGCAGAGCTGCTGGGCAAGGAACTTGGCCGGCAACGGGACACCTTGGAGATGATCGCCTCGGAGAACTTCGTGCCGCGCTCGGTGTTGCAGGCTCAGGGCAGCGTGCTGACCAACAAGTATGCCGAGGGACTGCCAGGGCGGCGGTACTACGGCGGTTGCGAACACGTCGACGTCGTGGAAAACATCGCCCGGGACCGGGCCAAGGCGCTGTTCGGCGCCGATTTCGCCAATGTGCAGCCGCATTCGGGTGCCCAGGCCAACGCCGCGGTCCTGCACGCGCTGATGACCCCGGGGGAGCGGCTGCTGGGTCTAGACCTCGCCAACGGCGGCCACCTGACCCATGGCATGCGGCTGAACTTCTCCGGCAAGTTGTACGAGACCGGCTTCTACGGCGTGGACCCCACGACACACCTGATCGACATGGATGCGGTGCGCGCCAAAGCGCTGGAATTCCGCCCGAAGGTGATCATCGCCGGCTGGTCGGCGTACCCGCGGATTCTCGACTTCGCGGCATTCCGGTCGATCGCCGACGAGGCCGATGCGAAGTTGTGGGTGGACATGGCCCATTTCGCAGGTTTGGTCGCCGCCGGATTGCACCCGTCGCCGGTACCGCATGCCGACGTGGTTTCCACCACGGTGCACAAGACGCTCGGCGGCGGCCGTTCCGGCATGATCCTGGGCAAGCAGGAGTACGCCAAGGCCATCAACTCGGCGGTGTTCCCCGGCCAGCAGGGCGGACCGTTGATGCATGTGATCGCCGGCAAGGCGGTTGCCCTGAAGATCGCGGCCACCGCTGAGTTCGCCGACCGCCAGCAGCGCACCCTGTCCGGTGCCCGGATCCTCGCCGAACGATTGCTCGGTGACGATGTCGCCAAGGCCGGTGTCTCGGTCGTCAGCGGCGGAACCGATGTCCACCTGGTGTTGGTGGACCTGCGCAACTCTCCACTGGACGGTCAGGCCGCCGAGGATCTGTTGCACGAGGTGGGAATCACGGTCAATCGCAACGCCGTTCCCAACGATCCCCGCCCACCGATGGTCACCTCCGGTCTGCGGATCGGGACTCCGGCGCTGGCGACCCGCGGATTCGGCGACGCGGAATTCAGCGAGGTTGCCGACGTGATCGCCACCGCCCTGGCAGCGGGCGGCGCTGCCGATCTGTCCGCGCTTCGTGCCCGGGTGAGTCGTCTGGCCCGGGAATTTCCGCTCTACGAGGGCCTCGAGGACTGGAGCTTGGTCGGTCGTTAGCGGTGCCCAAAAGGTGCCGAAAAGGTGCCGAAAAGGTGCCGAAAAGGTGCCGAAAGGCGTTGTCAGCGCGATGATGCGGGTGGGCCGCGACACGCGCAGGCCCAATTTCACGAAACCTGTGTCGTCGGGTTACAGTTACTGCATGGCACAGAAACCTGTAGCTAATGAGCTGACCCTCGAACTCGAGCCCGTGGTGGAAGAGAATATGGCTCGCCACCTTGACACCGAGGACATCTGGTTCGCCCACGATTACGTTCCGTTCGACCGCGGCGAGAACTTCGCCTTCCTCGGCGGACGGGACTGGGACCCGTCCCAGGCAACGCTGCCCCGGGTCATCACCGACGCCTGCGAGATCCTGCTGATCCTCAAGGACAACCTGGCCGGCCATCACCGCGAGCTGGTCGAGCACTTCATCCTTGAGAAGTGGTGGGGCCGCTGGCTTGGCCGGTGGACCGCGGAAGAGCATCTGCATGCCATCGCGCTGCGGGAATACCTCGTGGTGACCCGCGAGGTCGACCCGGTCGCCAATGAAGAGGTTCGCGTCCAATACGTCATGCAGGGCTACCGCGCTGACAAGTACACGCAGGTGGAGACTCTGGTCTACATGGCGTTCTACGAGCGCTCCCTGGCCGTCTTCTGTCAGAACCTGGCTGCGCAGATCGAAGAGCCCATCCTGGCCGGGCTGATCGACCGGATCGCCCGGGACGAGGCGCGTCACGAGCTGTTCTTCGCCAACCTTGTCGCGCACTGCCTCGACTACACCCGGGACGAGACGATCACCGCGATCGCAGCCCGCGCTGCCGACCTCGAGGTCGTCGGCGCTGACATTGACGCCTACCAGGACAAGGTGCAGAAGGTGGCCAACGCCGGCATCTTCGATCCCCACCAGCGGCGGCAGGTGATCTCCGATCGCATCACTGCCTGGGGGCTGGCCGACGAGCCTGCGCTCAAGCAGTTCGTCACCGGCTAGTTCCGACCGCGAACGGAGCGCGTCGGCGCGCCTGCGCTGCGGCGGTGTCGTCACCGGAGTAGCGTCGGTTTCGATGGTCAGCGACATGCTCTGCTGCCAGGGCGGCACCTCCCGTCACCACAAGGGCAGGACCGGCCCCGGTCCTGATGCCGCGGCCCGCGCCGACACGCTCGTGTGGGTCCGCCCGGGCGTCATTCGCTCGAGGAGCGCCCCGTGACCGAATTCCGGACCTACGTGTTGGACACCTCTGTGCTGCTGTCCGATCCCTGGGCGTGCAGTCGCTTCGCCGAGCACGAGGTGGTGGTGCCGCTGGTGGTGATCAGCGAACTGGAGGCCAAACGCCATCACCACGAGCTGGGCTGGTTCGCCCGTCAGGCGCTGCGCTTGTTCGACGATCTCCGGCTGGAGCACGGACGGCTGGATCAGCCCATTCCCGTTGGTACTCAAGGCGGTACGCTGCACGTCGAACTTAACCACACCGACCCGGCGGTGCTGCCCGCCGGCTTTCGTACCGACAGCAATGACTCTCGGATTCTCAGTTGCGCCGCCAACCTCGCCGCCGAGGGCCGGCAGGTCACCTTGGTCAGCAAGGACATCCCCCTTCGGGTCAAGGCTGCCGCGGTGGGCCTGGCCGCCGACGAGTACCACGCGCAGGACGTCGTCGCGTCCGGATGGTCGGGGATGCGCGAACTCGAAACCGCGGCCGAAGATATCGCCGCGCTGTTCGCCGACGGCGAAATCGACCTGGTCGATGCGCGGGACCTGCCATGCCACACCGGAATTCGGCTGCTGGGCGGTAGCTCCCATGCGCTGGGCCGGGTGAACCCGGCCAAACGGGTCCAGCTGGTTCGCGGTGACCGCGAAGTTTTCGGGCTGCGTGGCCGTTCCGCCGAACAGCGAGTGGCGCTCGATCTGCTGCTCGACGAGTCGGTGGGCATCGTTTCGCTGGGCGGTAAAGCCGGCACCGGAAAGTCGGCGCTGGCATTGTGCGCAGGTTTGGAGGCGGTGCTGGAGCGCCGGACTCACCGAAAGGTGGTGGTCTTCCGCCCGTTGTATGCGGTCGGCGGCCAAGAGCTGGGCTATCTGCCCGGCAGCGAGAGCGACAAGATGGGCCCATGGGCGCAGGCTGTTTTCGACACCTTAGAGGGGCTGGCCAGCCCGGCGGTGCTGGATGAGGTCCTGTCCCGCGGCATGCTCGAAGTGCTGCCGCTGACCCACATTCGCGGCCGCTCACTGCACGACTCATTCGTTATCGTCGACGAGGCCCAGTCGCTGGAGCGCAACGTGTTGCTGACCGTGCTGTCACGGCTGGGTACGGGCTCCCGGGTGGTGCTGACTCACGACATCGCCCAGCGCGACAATCTGCGGGTAGGCCGCCACGACGGGATCGTCGCGGTGATCGAGAAGCTCAAGGGCCATCCGCTGTTCGCGCACATCACGCTGTTGCGCAGCGAACGGTCTCCGATCGCCGCGCTGGTCACCGAGATGCTGGAAGAAATCACCGGGCCGCGCTGAGAGGGCTCCGGGCCGTAGCCGGGCATCGGTAAAGTCCGGGTAATGAGTGTGCGACCTGGTCTTCCAGTGTGCATGCCGGGCGGAAAACGCGGACGGATTCCCGCCCGGTATGCACGCTCGAAGCCGCGAGGGCACACTCGGCGCCCAGATCCCACGCTCGACGCCCGGTAAACTTCCACAGTGCCCAAGCGAGTGCCCAAACGACCCGACAACCAGGCCTGGCGCTACTGGCGCATGGTGGTTGGCGTCGTGGCGGCGGTCGCGGTGCTAGTGATCGGCGGCCTGACCGGCCATGTCACCCGCGCGGACAACCTCAGCTGCTCGGTAGTCAAGTGCGTGGCGCTGACCTTCGACGACGGGCCGGGGCCCTACACCGACCGGCTGCTGCAGATCCTGAAGGACAACGACGCCAAGGCGACGTTCTTCCTGATCGGCAACAAAGTGGCGGCCAACCCGGCGGGCGCCAAGCGCATCGCCGACGCCGGTATGGAGATCGGCAGCCACACCTGGGAACACCCGAACATGACGACCATCCCTGCCGAAGACATCGCCGGCCAGTTCGCCCGGGCCAACGACGCGATTACCGCCGCCACCGGACGCACCCCGACGCTGTACCGTCCGGCCGGTGGCCTGTCCAACGATGCCGTGCGGCAAACCGCCGCCAAGTTCGGCCAAGCCGAAATCCTTTGGGATGTCATTCCTTTCGACTGGGCCAACGACTCCAACACGGCGGCCACGCGATACATGTTGATGACCCACATCAGGCCGGGCTCGGTGGTGCTGTTCCACGACACCTACTCCAGCACCGTCGACCTGGTGTACCAGTTCATCCCGGTGCTCAAGGCCAACGGCTACCGGTTGGTGACGGTCAGCGAGTTGCTCGGGCCGCGAGCGCCCGGAAGCAGCTACGGCAGCCGGGAGAACGGGCCACCGGTCAACGAACTCCACGACATCCCGGCCGGCGACATCCCGTCGTTGCCCAACACAGCCTCGCCCAAGCCGATGCCCAACTTCCCGATCACCGACATTCCCGGCCAGAACTCGGGCGGGCCGAACAACGGTGCGTAGGGCGAGCCCTGCCACAGCTGAAGCGCATCCACCGAGCGCCCGCAGATTGCTGGCTCATTACGCGCTCGGCCTAGCGGTCGCCTACGTCCTTGCCGTCCTCGACGCATCGGCCATCCTGGTTCCGCTGCGAGGCCACACCTACGTTGACTTCGCCGAGAAGAACATGGCCGTGGTGTTGGTGCTGGTTGCGTTGGGTGTCATCGCCGTCGCGGTCGGCGGTGTCCTGATTCTGGCTCCCAGCGCACGATGGTTCGTTCGCGGTGACGAACCCACACCGCGGCAACGAGAAGCCGCCGTCAAGCTCGCCGGCCGCCAGTCGGCGATTCTGCTGGGCGCCTGGTCGGCCTGCGGCGCCATCCTCATGTTGATCAACCACGCCGACGGTGCCAGGGTGCTGCTGCCCATCCTGCTCGGGGTGGTCCTGGGCGGACCGGCCGCAGCGGGCACTGGGTTGCTGCTCGTGCAACGTACCCTGCGGCCGCTGATGGGGGTGGCCACCCGGGGCGCTCAGCCGCGGCTGGCCGTCCCCGGGGTGCTGGCGCGACTGGTCCTGCTGTGGTTTTTGTGCAGCGCCATCCCGATCGGGGTGATTGTGGGCTTCGTTGTGCTGCGGTCTTATGGCTGGCTGATTCATGAGTCAGCATCGCTGGACGTGCCCATCTTGGTGGTGTCGCTGGCAGCGCTGCTACTGGGATTGCCGACGATGATCCTGACGTCGCGATCCATTTCCGATCCGCTCGACGAGATCGTCGACGCCATGGCGCAGGTCGAACACGGCAACATTGCGACCTACGTCGGCGCCTACGAACGTTCCCAAATCGGGCGACTGCAAACCGGATTCAACCGGATGGTCGCCGGGCTCGAGGAGCGGGAACGGCTACGTGACCTGTTCGGCCGCTACGTCGGAATCGACGTGGCCCGCCGGGCCATCGAAGAGGGCTCGTCGCTGTCGGGCGACGTGGTGGAGGCCGCCATCCTCTACATCGACCTGGTCGGCTCGACCCGGCTGGCGGAAAATCGTCCGCCGCAGGAGGTTGCCCGGGTGCTCAACGACTTCTTCCGGATCGTGGTCGACGCCGTGGACGAATATCAGGGTCTGGTCAACAAATTCGAGGGGGATGCGGCGCTGGCGATCTTCGGGGCGCCCCTGCGTACCAGCCAGCCGGCGTCGCCGGCGCTGGCCACTGCGCGCGCGCTGGCGAGCCGGTTGCATGAGCTGCCCGTCGACTTTGGTATCGGTGTTTCGGCGGGACGGGTGTTTGCCGGAAATATCGGCGCCGAAAACCGGCACGAGTACACCGTTATCGGCGATGCCGTCAACGAGGCCGCTCGGCTGGCCGATCTCGCCAAAACATCGGACCGGCGGATCCTGTGCTCGACGGCCGCGGTGGAGCGTGCCGCCGAGGACGAGCGCGATCGCTGGGCCGAGTGCTATTCCGCGGTGCTGCGTGGCCGCTCCGAGGCCACCCGCATCTCCGCGCCGACCGACGATAGGACGCTAGGCGTTCGTGGGATGAGTCGGCGTCGGTGACATCGGCGCCGTCGTCGGCGACATCGATGCGGGTGCCGGCGCGCTCGTCGACGCCGCGCTCTGGCTTACCGGAGCGCCCGCCGCCTGGCTGACCGCGACGGTGCGCATGTGCGCGCCGGGCAACTCATCTGCGGTGCTGGCGGCGAATTCAACCCGCAGATCGTAAAGGTGATCGGCGGTCTGATACTTGAAGGCGATCGGAACGTAGGGCTGCTGCTCGAATCCGGCCACCATGTTGGGCGCACCGAAGACGGCTCCGATGTCGGTGGCGGTACTGTCCCAGGTCCATCCCTCCGGGAGTCGGCCCCGGTAGAGGTACTTCTGTTCGCGGATGTCGTTGTACAACACGACGCTCACCACGATGCCGTGTTCGTCAGGAACCAGCCCGAACCCCTCGCTGGGGACCCGGACGATATCGGTCAGCGCGCGGATGTCCTGCGGGTCGAGGGTTGACTGCTGGCAGAGTCTTGGGTCTCCGTAGCAAACCCGGCCGGGTCCGCCCGGCGCCGAGTTGAGGTAGTCCCGCAACGTCGGGTCGGTGAGCATGTTTTTTCCCAACGCCCATTGCCAGATCTCGCCACTGGGGGTTGCCGGCACCGCGGCCGCCGGCACCGAGATAACCGCCCAGGCCGAGGTGAATATCGTCAAGACCGCCGCCAACCCAAGGCAGCATTTACTGATCAGTCGAGCCATATCGGAAGTATGGCTGCGCAGCCTCGCTACGTCACGATTTCGACACCTTCAGGGCGGCAATGACCTTGCTGATCGTTGCCGCTGAGCCGGCGTCGCCGATGGGTGTCGCGCCCATGAAGATGGTGACCGGCTTGGTGTCCACCGCGATGATGGTGACGGTGTCACCCTTGACGTGCCGCGAGGTGTCGCCGATGGTGATGTCGGCGTCCACCCGGGCGGCCTTGACGCCGTCGACCGTCAATGACGACGTCTTCGTGGGCCCCAGAGTGGGCGCAGACTGCGAATAACCGGGGCCGCTGGCCACACATTGCATCAGCTTCGAGGCCTGCTTGCCCACGTCCATGCTGGAGACGAAGTTGGTGATCGCGACTTCGGCCTGCATCATCCACTGGCTGGCGCCGGGTACCTCTTGGCCCACACCCACCGCGTCGATGAGGTTGGGGCTCTGGTCGTCGGAGAACGGCGCCCACCCCGCTGCCACGCTGGCGGGAAACGACAGCTTGCCGGCGCTGATCGTGCCGTCGTCGGGTTTGTCGCCGCCGGATACGTTGGGCGTGCAGTCGGTCGCGGTCTGCTGAGAACCGTTGGGCACAGAGCTCGGGGCACTCGTCGTGGCCGAGGGGCTCGGGGAGGTTGCCGTGACCGAGCTGTCGCGGTGATTGAGCACGATCACCAGGACAACCACCAGCGCGATCACGCCCAGCACCGCGACGCCGGCGATGATCAGCCATGGCAGCTTCGAGCCGGGCGGCTTCGGCGGTGGTCCGGGCGGGTACTGGCCCGGGGGCCAGCCGGGCGGGTATTGCTGGCCCGGCTGCGGATATTGCTGGGGCGGGTAGTGGGTCGCGCCGTAGGGATCCGTGCCCTGTGGGGCCGGGTAGGGGGCGGCCGGTGGATACGGATACTGGCCGCCCTGCGGCTGGCCGCCCCAATAGGGCTGCTGCCCATACTGATTCGGATCTGGACCGTATGGGCCACCCGGAGGAGCCGTCATCTGCTGAACCATCCTCGCTTTCGGGGACTACCCAACCTAAGGTAGCCGCGCATTCGCGTCACCGCAGATTCGCGTGACGCCGGAGTCGACCGGCCTAGTCGTCGGCCGCTTCGACCTTGGCCATCGCCAGCACGTCGAGGCGGCGGTCGAGCTCCTCAATGGAGAGCTTGTCGCCGACCAGGCCGCGATCGATTACGGTCTGGCGGATCGTCTTTCGCTCCTTGAGCGCTTGTTTGGCCACAGCCGCCGCCTCCTCGTAACCGATGACCGAGTTCAGCGGGGTGACGATCGACGGTGACGACTCGGCCAGTTCACGCAGGTGCTCGACGTTGGCGGTCAGCCCGGTGATGCAGCGCTGGGCGAACAACGTCGAGACGTTGGTCAGCAGCTTGAACGACTCGAGGATGTTGCGGGCCATCATCGGGATGTAGACGTTGAGTTCGAAGGCGCCGTTGGCTCCGCCCCAGGCGACCGCGGCGTCGTTGCCGATCACCTGCGCGGCCACCTGCGTAACCGCTTCGGGAATAACCGGATTCACCTTGCCCGGCATGATCGAGCTGCCCGGCTGCAGGTCCGGCAGCCGGATTTCGGCCAGCCCGGTCAACGGGCCGGACCCCATCCAGCGGATGTCGTTGGCGATCTTGGTCAGCGACACCGCGATGGTGCGCAACGCCCCCGACGCCTCCACCAATCCGTCCCGGGCGGCCTGGGCTTCGAAAGAGTTTGCCGCCGTTCGCAATTCGGAAAGACCGGTCTGGTCCACCAGTACCGAGACCACCTTGACGCCGAAGCCCTCGGGGGCGTTCAGGCCGGTGCCCACCGCGGTACCGCCGATCGCCAGCTCGCCCAGCCGTGGCAGCGTGGCGCGCACTCTTTCGATGCCGGCCTCGATCTGGCGGGCGTATCCGCTGAACTCCTGACCGAGGGTGATCGGGACGGCATCCATCAGGTGGGTGCGGCCCGACTTCACCACCGTCTGCCACTCGAGAGCCTTGGCCGCCAGCGCATCTTGCAACACCTGCAGTGCCGGGATGAGGTGACTGACCGCGGCCTCGGTGGCCGCGATGTGGGTTGCGGTGGGGAAGGTGTCGTTCGACGACTGCGACATGTTGACGTCGTCGTTGGGGTGCACCGTAACGCCATTGGCGGCGGCGATGCTGGCGATCACCTCGTTGGTGTTCATGTTGGAGCTGGTGCCCGAACCCGTCTGGAAGACGTCGATGGGGAACTGGTCGTCGTGTTGACCGTCGGCAATCTCGGCTGCCGCCGTGATGATGGCGTCAGCCTTCTCTGGCGCCAGCAACCCGAGGTCCTTGTTCACCTGCGCGCAGGCGCCTTTCAACAGGCCCAGGGCGCGGATCTGGGCGCGCTCCAGGCCGCGCCCCGAGATCGGGAAGTTCTCCACCGCACGCTGGGTTTGCGCGCGCCACAATGCTTTCGCCGGCACCTGGACCTCGCCCATGGTGTCGTGTTCGATGCGGTATTCGGGGTCCTCGGCCATAGATAGGGTCCTTGGTTGTGGGGGCTGGGTTGTGGGGGGTTGGTCAGGGGAGTGGGTAGGCGGCGTTGCTGTCGCCGGTGAAGTCGATGGCCGAGTACTCGTTGAGCTTCGAAAGCCGGTGGTAGGCCTCGATCATCCGGACGGTGCCCGACTTCGACCGCATCACGATCGACTGGGTGGTACAGCCGCCGGGGTAATAGCGCACCCCCGTGAGCAGGTCGCCGTCGGTGACGCCGGTGGCGCAGAAGAAGACGTTTTCTCCGGCGACCAGGTCCTTGGTGGTCAAGACCTGGTCCAGGTCGTAGCCGGCGTCGAGCGCCTTGCGTCGTTCGGCCTCGTCCTTCGGTGCGAGCTGAGCCTGGATGGCCCCGCCCATGCACCGGATTGCCGCGGCCGCGATGATGCCCTCCGGGGTGCCGCCGATGCCGGCCAGCATGTCGGTGCCCGACTCGGGCCGGCAGGCCGAGATCGCGCCGGCGACGTCGCCGTCGGTGATCAGCCGGATCCGCGCCCCGGTGGCGCGCACATCGTGGATCAGCTGCGCGTGCCGCGGCCGGTCCAGGATGCACACCGTCATGTCCCGAACCGACAATTCCTTGACCTTGGCGACGGCACGGATGTTCTCGGCGATCGGTGCGGTGATGTCGAGCACGTGCGCGGCGTCGGGCCCGACGGCGATCTTGTTCATGTAGAACACCGCCGACGGGTCGAACATCGCACCGCGATCGGCCACCGCCAGCACCGAGATGGCGTTGGGCATACCCTTGCTCATCAGCGTGGTGCCGTCGATCGGGTCGACGGCGAAGTCGCATTCCGGGCCGTCGCCGTTGCCGACTTCTTCGCCGTTGTACAACATCGGCGCGTCGTCCTTCTCGCCCTCGCCGATCACCACGACGCCGCGCATCGACACCGAATTCACCAGCTCGCGTATCGCGTCGACCGCAGCGCCGTCGCCGCCCTCCTTGTCGCCGCGGCCCACCCAGCGCCCGGCGGCCATGGCGCCGGCTTCGGTAACCCGCACCAACTCCAGGGCCAGGTTGCGGTCCGGCGCCTCCCCGCGCGGTGGTCGGACGGCCGAAGGGTCGGTTTTCGCAACGGTCGCCGGCGACGAACCGGATCCCTGTGCAGTCATGGTTGGTGATTGTCCCAGAAGCGAATCACGCGGCACGAGCTGGGATACTGGCCAGGTGACTGTTGAGCCGCAGCCTGCTCCGAAGCCGGCCAAACCACGGTTGCTGCAGGACGGTCGCGACATGTTCTGGTCGCTGGTGCCGCTGGTGATCGGCTGCATCGTGCTGGCGGGCCTGGTCGGGATGTGTTCGTTGCAGCCGGGCGGGACCAGCCGGGGGCGCATCCCGTCCTACGACGCGGCGAGGGCGTTACGGGCAGACGCCGCTACGCTGGGGTTCCCGATCCGGCTGCCGGTACCGCCCCCGGGATGGCAACCCAACTCCGGTGGTCGTGGCGGCATCGAGAACGGGCGGACCGATACGTCCGCCGGTCAGCGGCTCAACGCGGCCACCTCGACCGTGGGATACATCAGCCCGACGGGGATGTACCTGAGCCTGACCCAGAGCAACGCCGACGAGGACAAGCTGGTCGGTTCCATCCATCCGGGCATGCACCCCACCGGAACGCTCGACGTCGACGGAACCAACTGGGTCGTGTATGAAGGTGCCAACAAAAACGGCGCATTCGAGCCGGTGTGGACCACCAGGCTGGCCAGCCCGGCCGGTCCCACCCAGGTCGCGATCACCGGTGCGGGCAACGCCGAGGAGTTCCGCACGCTGGCCGCTGCGACCCAGTCGCAGCCGCCGTTGGTCCCGAACCGATAGGAGAGACGTATCGTGAGCGGACCCGAAGCAGACCTGTCCGGGTGGTCGTCAACTCCCTTCACCGGTGGCGGCTACACCCACGACGTCTATCGGAAGGGATCCGGCCCGGGAGTGGTGCTGATCCCGGAGATCCCGGGCATTCACCCCGGGGTGCTCGGCCTGGGCAACCACCTGGTGGACAACGGGTTCACGGTGGCCATCCCGTCGCTGTTCGGTCAGCCGGGCAAGGCGGTGTCGGCCGGTTATGTGGCGGCCACGATCAGCCGGGCCTGCGTGGCAAGGGAGTTCGCGGCGATGGCCACCGACAAGCAGCGCCCGGTGGCGCAGTTTCTGCGGGCGCTGGCCCGCGACCTCAACGCGTCGACCCCCGGTAAGGGCGTCGGTGTGATCGGCCAGTGTTTCACCGGCGGCTTCGCGCTGGCCGCCGCCGTCGACGACAGCGTGCTCGCGCCGGTGCTCAGCCAGCCTTCGGTGCCACTGCCGGTGACGCGCGCGCAGCGCCGCGACGCCGGGCTGAGCGAGTCCGAGCTTCGCATCGTCGCCGACCGCTGCGCCAACGACGGCCTGTGCGCCATGGGATTGCGCTTCAGCGAGGACAAGATGGCGCCGCGGGAACGGTTCGCGACGCTCAAGCAGCGACTCGGCGACGGGTTCGAGGTGATCGAGATCGACTCCAGCCCGGGAAACGCGGACGGCTTCAGCCGGATGGCGCATTCAGTGCTCACCGACGAGGTCCGCGAGGTGGACGGTCAGGCGGCCTACGAAGCCCGCAAGCGCGTCGTCGAGTTCCTCACTGAGCGGCTGGGTCGGTAGCCGCGCCGGCCGGGGCGTTTCCGGTTCGCCGCGGGAGCCACTTGCGACGGGCGGGCGGGTCGTGATGTTGCTTGAGTTCGACGCCCTTGTACACCGCCAGGTAGACGTCGATGGTGGTGACGATGAGGATCATCAGCACCGGACCGATGATGATGCCCCAAGGGCCGAACATGCCGATTCCCGCGAACACCGAGAGCAACATGAGTGCGGAGTTCAGCCGGGCGTCGCGCGGAACCAGAATCGGTCGTAAGAAGTTGTCGACGTTGGTGACCACCAGCAGATGCCACAGCACCACGAAGGCGCCGCCGGCGATGTTGCCGTAGAAGATCATCCCGATGCCGAACGGGATCGTCACGATCCCGCCGCCCAGCGGAATGATCGACAGCGCGGTCAACACGATCGCGAAGATGAAGAACCCGTGGTGAAATCCGGCGAGGTAGATGGACGCGGCGCCGGCCACGCCTTGGCACAGGGCGATGACGAACTGGCCGTTGACGGTGCCACGCACCATCGAGCCCATCTTTCTCAGGTACAAATCGGTAACTTCCTCGCCCAGCGGATTGAGCTGGCCGATCAGCGTCCTTAACTTGTCCCGGTTCAGCAGCAGGGCCACGAAAACATACAGAAAGACGATGGCCGACGTGACCGCGCCGGCGAGGCTTCCGGCCGCGCCCTGCAGGACATGCAGCAGCCAGGTGCCAACGGTGCGGGCCGCCGAGATCATTGTGTCTCGCAACATCTCCGGAGTGACGGTCACGTGCAGGAACGGCACCCTGGCCAGTAAGTCGTTGGTCAGAAGCAGAACTTTGTCGCCGAGCTCGCTGGGATCGCTCGTGTGCAACCACTCGGCGACGTTGTCGACCATCCGGGCAACTTGGACCACGGCCAGCACCACCAACAGCGCGACCGGAATGAAAACACTGGCCAAGGCCGTCAACACCGTGCACGTGGCCGACAAGCCGGTGCTCAGCCGCTTGTTGAACCAATTGAACAGCGGCGTGAACAGATACGCGCCGACCGCCGCCACGACGATCAGCACGAAGTACTCACGCAGAAAGTAGGCGCCGAACAGTAGGGCGACCAGCGTGAGCACGGCCAGCGCGCGCTTCTGGCTGAGCGTGAATTCGGTGTTCATGCCTAGGCCCGCCCACCCTCCGCATCGGTGTTGAGCGTCACCCTAACCGGAACCTCTGGCTGCTGGGGTCGCCGGCAGGTATGGCTTCGGGCCTTAGTTAGCCGGCGGTGCTGGCGTTTCCGGACGTGCTGACGGGCGCGCGCAGCGTCGCGCCAAACTCGCTAAATATTGGGAATTTTTCTTCCAAGAACTGCCGTGAAATCGGCACAGTCGATCACGCAACCTAATTGCAAACATATTGTAGCAAATTTAATAGAGATTGCATAATCAGGCGGTGGCCGCCAAATTAGTAGCTCAAGATCATCGCTCTGGAGCCAAGTTTTCAACGGTAGTCATCCGGTGATATAGGAATCTGCGGACTGTCGATTTCTCTGCCGGGATAGATATGTGAACATGTCCCGTACATTATCCCGCTCAACTGCTGATCGACTAAGGCATTAACGGCTGTCCAAACGTCCTGGTCAACTGCTTCGGGTGCGACCTGGCTATCGCCCACATTCTCGCAGCAGTCGCGGGCGCTCCGAGGGCGCCCGTCTGTTAAATGCCGGATCAAAGACCAAATTTTCACAGGTGCTACCTATCGGCTCGACAGTTCGGAAAAATCCTTTTGACATGGCGTTAGCAGGTGCTGGGCACCGGTGAACCCTGCCGACGACATCGTGGACCGGACCGACGTACTGACGCGCATAAATACCTGTTCATCGACCATACGTTGGCGCAGCAGCGACCGTTGGGCCCGCCCGATCGGCCGTATCCCGAGAATCGCCTTGACGCAACGAACGTATCTAACCGCCATAGTGTAGGGGGGTTCAGCCAACTTATCTATCGGATGTGTGAATGAACTGATACATCTCAACTATTAGACATCGAAAGTCACATATTGATTATGGCGCAGATCCTGCTATCCTTGGACGTCAAAAGCAGATGTCGGCAGGTGCTTGGCATGCATTGAAACCGTGGATCGGTGTTCACGGCCCGTCCTTGCAATGGCACCTGATTGGCCACTGCGGCCGCCAATCATGACATGCGAATCTGCATCCTAGTCGTTATCAGATGTGTGCTACTTCGCGGCATACAAACTCACCAACCAGTCCCGCATCAGTTTGTTTCAGCCAGGGCCATGAACTCTCCATCAGTGAACTAACAGAAGGCTAGATGGCAAACCACATCTGCTCTTCAGATATTCTACAGACCGATGCCTTATTGTTGTTGCCAGCCAGCACATCGAGACGTCCCGCCAGATTGCCAGAAAGGCAAGTTCGTCTTCGCGGCGTTGTGCTCGGTGACCGTCGGGACGTCACGGTGTTCGTCGAACAGGCCCCCCGCGTGACGTCTCGACCGGCAGCCATCAACCCAAGAGCACTTCACACAGAATGCGAGGAACTTTGCGTGGCAACTATTGCTCGTTCGAGCCGGCATGCGGCCTCCCTGGTTGACGGTGAGGTCGTCGAGGAGTCAGACCTGGGCTCGATCCGGCGCCTGACGGCCGACAACTTCCCGATGCTGCGCGGAATGTCGATCAAACGGGTGGTCATCAATCCGGGCGCGATGCGTACGCCGCATTGGCATGCCAATGCCAACGAGTTGACCTATTGCGTCTCGGGAACCGCGCTGGTCTCGGTCCTGGACACCTACAGCCAGTTCGCAAGCTTCACGGTCAGTGCCGGAGACATGTTCCACATCGATTCGGGATCGCTGCACCATATCGAAAACATCGGTGAGGGCGTGGCGGAGTTCATCATCGCCTTCCGCAGTGAGCGCCCGGAGGATTTCGGCCTGGGCGCGGCTTTCGGGGCCATGACCGACGCGGTCCTGGGCAACACTTACGACTTGCCCGCCTCAGACTTTGCTGCGCTGCGCCGCGACACCACCGATCGCGCCCTGGCGGCGCGGGTCGGAAAGCCGAATATCCCTTCCACTGCCTGGTTTAACGATCCGCACAAGTTCTCCGTGGAGGCGCAGAGCCCGCCGGTCGGCATTGCCGTCGGGTCGGCGCGGCTGGCGCGGGTGCAGTTCTGGCCGGCGCTGAAGGACCTGTCCATGTACTCGCTGCGCGTGCGTGAGGACGGGATGCGCGAGCCGCACTGGCATCCGGTCACCGCTGAGATGGGTTACGTGCAAACAGGTTCTGCGCGGATGACGGTCATGGATCCCGACGGATCGCTCGACACGTATTACCTCCAGCAGGGCGACGTGTACTTCGTTCCGCGTGCCTATCCCCACCACATCGAGGTGGTCGATGCACCCGACATCCACTTTGCGATCTTCTTTGACCAGCCCACCCCGGGTGATATCGGGTACCGCGCCTCGGTCAGTGCGTATTCGCGCGAGGTCCTGGCCGCCACGTTCAACACCCACATCGAGGACCTGCCGCAGTTCCCGTTCACCAACACCGATCCATTGATCGTGACACGCAACAACCCGGTCGACGAGCCAGGAATGGGAGAGTGACCGTGTCGCCCTCCTGGGAACTTCCCTATCGATGGCCGCGGACACCGATGCTGGCGCGCAATGTGGTCTGCACCTCCCAGCCCCTTGCGGCGCAGGCCGGGTTGCGAATGCTGGCTCAGGGCGGCAACGCCGTTGATGCCGTGCTGGCCACCGCGATCACGTTGACCTTGGCCGAACCCGTGTCTAACGGCATTGGTTCGGACGCTTTTGCGATCGTGTGGGACGGCGGGCAATTACATGGCCTCAACGCCTCGGGGCGCTCACCGGCCGGATGGACGCCGCAGTATTTCGGCGGGCAGGGTGTACCGAACCTGGGTTGGAATTCGGTGACTGTGCCCGGGGCGGTGTCGGCGTGGACCGAATTACATACCCGATTCGGGCGGCTGCCCTTCGCCACGCTCTTCGAGCCCGCAATCCAGTACGGCCGCAACGGATTCCCGGTGTCGCCGACAATCGCCCGGCAGTGGGCAGCGCAAGTGTCATTGCTTGCGGGTCAACCGGGCTTCGATGAGGCGTTCCTGCCCGATGGACGCGCCCCACGGGCCGGCGAGGCCTTCCGGTTCCCCGACCATGCGGACACGCTGGAAAGGATCGCGGCCAGCAACGGGGCCGTCTTCTACCACGGGCGGCTGGCGGAAGTCATGGCGACACATGCGCGGTCGCACGGTGCGGTCATGACGGTGAACGACCTTGCCGCACACCGGGCGGACTGGGTGACACCGATCAGCCATGGTTACCGCGGCTACACGGTGCACGAGATTCCGCCGAATGGTCAGGGCATCGTCGCGTTGATCGCCTTGGGTATTCTGCAGCACTTCGATATGGCCGCTTTTGGTGTCGATTCAGCCGACAGTGTGCATGTGCAGATCGAGGCGATCAAACTGGCCTTCGCCGACGCGTACGCCTATGTCGGCGACCCTGATTACATGCAACTTGGTCCGGCCCAACTCCTCGACGACGAGTACCTGGCCAACAGGGCAGCCCAGATCGACCTGCGGCGGGCGCAGTCGTTTGCCGCCGGCACGCCAAGCGGCGGAACGGTTTACCTCACGGCAGCAGACAGCGCCGGGATGATGGTGTCGATGATCCAGTCCAACAACATGGGCTTCGGCTCTGGCGTGGTAGTCCCCGGCACCGGCATCTCGTTGCATAATCGTGGCGCGAATTTCGTTGCACAGCAGGGCCATCCGAATCAGGTCGGTCCGGGCAAGCGGCCGTACCACACCATCGTTCCCGGCTTCGTGACGAAGGACGGCGCACCGGTGATGAGCTTCGGGGTCATGGGTGGCACCATGCAGCCCCAGGGCCAAACGCAAGTCATGGTGCGCATCGTCGACTACGGTCAAAATCCGCAAGCTGCATGCGACGGTCCACGCTTCCGCGTGGTGCAGGGCATGCAGGTCACCGTCGAGGACGGCTTTCCGGCGACCACCGTCGACGAGTTGGCTCGACGCGGCCATGAGCTGGTCACGGTCGACGACTACAACCAATTCGGTAGCTGCCAGGCGATCTGGTGTCTGGACGGCGGTTACCTGGCTGCAAGCGATCCTCGGCGCGATGGCCAGGCGGTCGGTTTCTAGCGTGACGCGTGCGCTGGTTGCCCGATCTTGACCGACCCTAGCGCTGACCTTTCACTCAGGTGCGTGTGTCCAAGAGCGCCGCTACGCAAGCTATTTGGCGGCTTGCGGCAAGTGTGACGCAGGTATCGGGCTCAACAGTCGCGGGTAGTGCGCCCTCGGTTCGGCCGGCCAGAGTGGTTGGTAGCGCGGATTCGGCGTCGATCGGGCCACTGCTGGCGCGCCGTCGGTGGGTGCGGCGGCCAAATCCAGTAGTGAATGCCGGGAACTCGGCGACCGTCAATCTCGTCCTGCCGCGCGGTAGTCCCGCGTCGCAATGTGCCGGCGTCACTGAGTTGGGCGATGGATCGCAGCCTGCTCACGTGACTCCCCGGGCCAGGCCATCGGAGTCGGTGGGCGGGCGGTGGTTAACCTGAGTCAAGGCACTGCCAGGGGAGTTTCAGCAATGGCGATCGACGACTGCGTGGTCGAAACCAGCTACGGCCCGGTCCGGGGCACCGGCGACGTGCGGGCCAAGACCTGGAAGGGCGTGCGGTATGCCGCGCCGCCGCTGCGTGACCTGCGCTTCCGGGCGCCGCAACCGCCTCAGCGATGGACCGAGGTGGCCGACGCCACCAGCTTCGGCCCGGCCTGCCCGCAGCCGGTCGTCCCGAACATGCCACTGGATCTGGGAGCGCCCCAGGGCGAGGACTGTCTGCGACTGAACATCTGGGCCCCGGCCGGCGTCGAGCCCGGCGACGGCAAGCCCGTGATGGTATGGCTGCACGGTGGCGCCTACCTGCTCGGGTCGGGCAGCCAGCCCCTCTACGACGGCCGGCGTCTGGCGGCCAGCGGCGACGTGGTGGTGGTGACCATCAACTACCGGCTCGGAGTGCTGGGTTTTCTCGACCTGTCGTCGTTGGGCAGCGCGCGGCGCGGTTTCGACTCCAATATCGGGCTGCGCGACGTGCTGGCCGCGTTGCAATGGATCCGCGACAACATCGCGGAGTTCGGCGGTGATCCCGGCAACGTCACGCTGTTCGGCGAATCCGCGGGAGCGGGGATTGTCACGACGCTGCTGGCCGTCCCGGCGGCGGCCGGGCTGTTCGGGCGCGCGATCGCCCAGAGTTCGCCGGCCACCTCGGTATACGACCGCGACCGGGCACGGCGGGCGGCGGTGTGCATTCTGGACAAGCTGGGGATCGCCGCGTCCGAGGCGGACCGGTTGGTCGATGTCCCCATCGCCGGGATCGTCGCCGCGGCAAAAGAAGTGTTCGACGAGGTTCCGGTGCGTAATCCCGGCACGCTTGCGTTCGTCCCGATCGTCGACGGCGATCTGTTGGACGACTACCCGGTCAAGGTGGCGCAGGAGGGCCGCTCCCAGCCCGTGCCGTTGATCATCGGCACCAACAAGCACGAGGCGGCGCTGTTCCGGTTGATGCGCTCGCCGTTGATGCCGATCACCCCGCACGCGATCACGTCGATGTTCACCCAGATCGCCGCTGAACAGCCCGACCTGCAATTGCCCACCGAGGAAGAGATCGGACTGGCCTATTCGCGCATCCGGCGCAAGGCGCGGCCGCTGAGCATCGCCACCGATGTCGGGTTCCGGATGCCCTCGGTGTGGCTGGCCGACGGACATCGCACGGTGGCGCCGGTATATCTGTACCGCTTCGACTATTCGACGCCGTTGCTGAAGCTGCTGCTGGTCAACGCCGCACACGCGACCGAATTGCCTTATGTCTGGGGCAATCTCGGCGGACCACACGACCCCACGCTGCGGCTGGGCGGCGTCCGGACCGCCAAGGCGGTGTCGGAAAGAGTCCGGACCCGGTGGGTCAACTTCGCCAGGCACGGCAAGCCCTCGGGCACGGCGGGCGAGCCGGACTGGCCGTCCTACGACGACCCCCACCGGTCCTGCCTGGTCATCAACAGAACCGACACCGTTGCCCGCGATCTCGACGGCCACATCCGAGCTGCCTGGGGCACCGAGGTCGTGGGCTTCCGGTAGCCGCGACGGATCGAGAGGTGGGTGCGATGAGCTCGGACGCCGCGACATCGCGGGCCTTAGTCCTAGAGGCGCCGCGCCGCCTGGTTGTCCGAGAGCTGCCGGTGCCCGACGCCGGCGCTGACGACGCGCTGGTGCGGGTGGAAGCCTGCGGATTGTGCGGCACCGACCACGAGCAGTACACCGGAGAACTCAGCGGTGGCTTCGCGTTCGTTCCCGGTCACGAAACCGTGGGGATCATCGAGGCGATCGGGCCGCAGGCGGCCCGGCGCTGGGGGGTCGCCGTGGGCGACCGGGTGGCGGTCGAGGTGTTCCAGTCGTGCCGCCAGTGCGCGAATTGCCTCGCCGGCGAGTACCGCCGCTGTGCACGCCATGGGCTAACCGACATGTACGGCTTCATCCCGGTTGACCGTGCGCCGGGCCTGTGGGGCGGCTACGCCGAATACCAATACCTGGCGCCCGACTCGATGGTGTTGCCGGTCCCGGCCGGGCTGGCTCCCGCGGTGGCCACTCTGTTCAATCCTCTAGGGGCTGGAATACGTTGGGGCGCAACGCTTTCAGGAACGACTCTGGGTGACGTGGTCGCGGTCCTCGGACCGGGTGTCCGGGGTCTGTGCGCCGCAGTGGCGGCCAAGGAGGCCGGCGCGGCATTCGTCATGCTGACCGGGCTGGGTCCCCGCGACGCCGACCGGCTGGCACTGGCTTCCGAGTTCGGGGTTGACCTCGCCGTCGACGTCGCCGCGGACGACCCCGTGGCCGCGCTGCATGACGCGACGGGTGGGCTGGCCGACGTCGTCGTCGACGTCACCGCCAAGGCGCCGGCAGCGTTCGCACAGGCGATCGCGCTTGCGCGGCCCGCCGGGACGGTCGTGGTCGCGGGCACCAGAGGCGTCGGCGCCGGGGCGCCCGGGTTCTCACCCGACTTGGTGGTGTTCAAGGAGCTGCGCATTCTTGGTGCGCTCGGGGTTGACGTCGTGGCCTACCGGGCTGCGCTGGCGCTACTGGCATCGGGGCGCTACCCGTTCGAGGGCCTGCCGCGACGCTGCGCGCGCCTCGACGACGCCGAGGACCTGCTGGCCACCATGGCCGGTGAGGGTGCCGGTCTGCTGCCCGTGCACGGAGTGATCACCCCGTGACCGTGAGCGCGTCGACTCAACCAACTCGGTCCGTGTCGGCCCGCATCGGACCGATCTGGGCTTCGTCACCATCGGAGTCGGAATGGCCGGGGTGCTGGCCGCCATCAAGCTGCGCGAGGTGAGGTCCACCGCCTCGAGCACGGCGGAAGTCGTTGGCGCATCGAGACATCCACCGGCGAATCCGACGAGGCCGACGTCGTCATCGCCGCCACAGGTGTCGCATCACCCGCGCTGCCCCCGACATCAAGGGCCTCGACGGGTCGGCGGGCAGCGTGTTCCACAGCGCCCGCTGGGACCACAGCGCCCCGCTGGACGGTGCGCGGGTCGCTGGCGTCATGAATTAGTCGGCACCACAACGTGTTTCAGATACCACGGGTCGCGTTCGGTTGCTCCCACGAACACGCCGCCTACCGCGGCAACCGTCAGCATCAGCGCCACCACCCTCGCCACGATTGTCGCTGACACCACCGAATCGCTGGCGCAACAAAACACCGCCGGGTTGATCGTCGTCAACGGCCACGGCGGCAACGCGGTACTTACCAACGTCGTCCAGCAGGTCAACCAGTCCACGACGCCCATACCCCAGCCGCGAAGTCTGGACCGAGGCCCGCACCGCCGCAGAATCGACAGTAGCAACCAGGACGACATGCACGCCGGAACTCGAAACCTCGATCCTGCTCGCCACCTACCCAACTACTTGCGTCAGGGATGGCAGACCAACGACCACACCGCCAGCGCCGCTGCTACCTGACCACCCTCGGCATCCACGCCTACACGCGCGACGGCGTCATCGGCTCGCCATCACAAGCCACCCAGAACTCCTAACCGGGCAGTAGCCCGTGCTTCGCCCTGAGGCCATCTCCCAGAACCTATTTGGTTCAGCGCATTTTGGGGATCTCCGCAGTCGAGTGCGCAGGGCGGATCGGCGCGTCGTTGCCGGGTTCGGGGTACGCCAAGGGACTTTAGCCCCTACGTAACCGGATTTCGGAGGGTTACGGTCTGGACACGTTTCCTGTTTGTCGGATTCATTGGGGTATCGGTGACCTGGGAGGGGCAGCGATGTCGTATGTGGTGGCGTTCCCCGATTTTGTGGCTTCGGCGGCGTCGGATTTGGCGGGTATCGGCTCGGCGGTGAACGCCGCGAATGCGGCTGCGACGCCCCGAATTACCGGGCTCATGGCCGCCGCCGGTGACGAGGTATCGGCGGCAGTGGCTTCGCTGTTTTCCGAACATGCGCAGGCCTTTCAGGCGCTCAGCGCACAGGCGGTGGCGTTTCATGCCCAGTTCGTGCAAACGTTGAACGGCGCCGCGACTGCCTACACGGCCACCGAGGCTGCCAACGCCGCACAGACCCTCGAGCAGGACCTGTTGGCGGTGATCAATTGGCCCACCAATGCCTTGTTGGGGACCCCATTGATCGGCAAGGGCACCAATGGCACGCCGGGCACCGGGCAGGCCGGCGGCCCGGGCGGGTTTCTGTGGGGCGACGGCGGTGATGGGGGGTCCGGCTCACCTGGACAGCCCGGCGGCGCAGGCGGTAACGCCTGGTTCTTCGGCAACGGTGGGGCCGGCGGGCACGGCGGGGCCG
>NZ_UPHT01000076.1 GCF_900566085.1 Mycobacterium attenuatum | reverse complement strand
TGGCGTGTTCCCCGTGAATGAGTCCGGCTTGTTTTAGAGTCCTGTGGCCCGAGGTCGGGCTGGAAGGGACGATGAAACACATGGCTGGTCGTAAGCGGCATTCCGCGGAGGACATCGTGCGCAAGTTGCGCCGCGCGGACGAGCTGGCTGCTGAAGGCAAGACCGGTGACGAGATCGCCGCCCAGTTGGGTGTCTCAGCCGCCACGCTGTACAACTGGCGCCGCGCCTACGGCGGCATGGACACTGACGCCGCCAAAGAGCTACGGGAGCTACGCGAGCAGAACACGCGCTTGAAGAGGCTGCTGGCCGAGGCCGAACTGGAAAAGGACGCGCTGCGGGAGGTCGCGAAGGGAAAATTCTGAGCCCAGCTGCCAAGCGGCGCGCCGTGGACATGCTCAAGGACACATTGAGCATGTCGGAACGGTTGGCGTGCAAGGCCGTTGGGCTGGCCCGCTCCACTTACCGCCGCCTGCCCGCGGCACAGACACCAACCGACCCCGACGCCCAGATGAGGGCCTGGCTGCGCGCCTACGCCACCAAACACCCCTGCCATGGGTTCCGGCGTGCCTGGGCGGCATTGCGCTACGACGAGCACCGGCAAGTCAATAAGAAGAAGGTCCACCGCTTGTGGCGCGAGGAGGGCCTGCAGGTCAAGATCCGCTCGCCGCGTAAGCGGGCCGGAGTGTCCTCCGTCCCGCCGGTGGTGGCCGATGCACCGAACGTGGTGTGGGCGATCGACTTCCAGTTCGACTCCACCACCGATGGCAAAGCCATCAAGATCGCCTCGATGATCGACGAGCACACCCGCGAGTCGCTGCTGAACATCGTCGAGCGCTCGATCACCGCAGAACGCCTCGTGGCCGAACTCGAGACGGCCTTCACCGTGGCCGGCGGCCCGCCGAAGGTCCTGCGGATGGACAACGGCCCGGAGCTGGTTTCCCAAGCGCTGCAGCGATTCTGCGAGAACAAAACGGGCTTGGTCTACATCCCACCAGGTTGTCCCTGGGTCAATGGCCATATCGAATCGTTCAACAACCGGCTACGCAAGGAGTGCCTCAACCGCAACCACTGGAACACCCTGTTCGAGGCCCGCGTGGTCATCGGCGACTTCAAGCATGAACACAATCACCGACACCGCCATTCGGCGCTGGGCTACCGCACACCGGCCGAGTACGCTTCGGCCTGCAGACACACCCATACCCCGGTGGCCTGCGAGATCAACTGAATCCGAATCAAACAAACCCGGCTCTAAAAACGGGTTGACTCAGTAACGGGGACTCGCCA
>NZ_UPHT01000209.1 GCF_900566085.1 Mycobacterium attenuatum | reverse complement strand
GTCGGCGGTGCTGGCGGTCCTGGGGGAATAGGTAGTCTCACCAGCGGTTCCGGGGGCGCTGGCGGCGTTGGCGGCGCGGCAAACGGCCTGCTCTTTGGACTGAGCGGGGCCGGCGGGTCCGGTGGAATCGGCGGCGCCGGCGGCGCCGGGGGCGCTGGCGGCGCCGGGCAGGGCGGATTATTTGGCCTCGGCGGTGCCGGTGGCGCCGGCGGCGGCGCCACCGGTTCCAACGGCATCGGCGGGGCCGGTGGCGCCGGCGGTAGCATGGCTGCCCTCTTCGGCTACGCCCAGGGCGGTGTCGGCGGCAACGGCGGTTTGGGTGAACTCGCAGGCGGCGCAGGCGGCCCCGGCGGCGTTGGCGCCGCGGTCGCCGGCTTGGGCGTCGGCGGTGCCGGCGGCATCGGTGGCGCTTCCAACGTCATAGGCGCTGTGGGCGGCCGAGGAGGTCAGGGTGCGGCGATCATCGGCCTCGGCCTTGGCGGTGCCGGCGGCATCGGTGGCTCCGCCGTCGTTTCGGGCGGCACGGGCGGTCATGGTGGTCAGGGCGTGGTACTCACGGGCGTCGGTGCCGGTGGTGCTGGCGGCGATGGGGGGTCGAACTTCGCTGGTAATGGCGGCGACGGCGGTGCCGGTGGTGACGGTGGCGGTCTTGTCAACGTTGGCTTTGGCGGGAACGGGGGCAACGCCGGCACCGGCGGCGGGTTTGCCAACGGCGGCAACGGCGGCAACGTCGGGCTAACCGGCAATGGCTCCTTCGTCCCGACGTTTGTGGGCTTCGGCGGTAACGGCGGTAACGGCTTCAGTGGCGGGACTGGTGGCACCGGCGGCACCGGGGGCATACTCGCCGGCGCAAACGGGCAGAACGGATCGTCATAACCGAGTCGGCCATACCGAGGGGGTAAACCCTGCGAGGCCAATCAATACAAACGCGGGCAGGGCCGGGAAAACGCCGGCAAACCGGCCTCTTGGGCAGCAGGTCGCCCTGATTGGTTGACGACGTCGTACTTCCCGCTGATACCAGTTTGTACATCTGCGGGCGTTGCAGGCGCGTTGCCCGGAGGGCGTCGTACTGGCCCGCACCGTCCCGCTGCCGTCGCCTGGTCTGCAATACCCGCCTGAGGGCACCATTACCCCGTCGCGCCGCCTGAATCTGGACCCACGGAACAGCAATGGGATTCATCGCCTTCAGGGTCGACAAACATGGAAGCGACACAACTGGTTGTCAGACGCCACCACCCGCTATGCGCTCAAGATTTGTGAGGCACGCTGCGCATTCGGCGAGCAACACCAATCACCTGGAGTTCAACATTATCCGTTCATCGTCAGCCGCCATCATTCGTCGGTGCTGTCTTAATAGTGGAAGATCCCAACTTGGGTGGTCACTATCGGGCGACGAGTCGTCATCGATCCAATGTATGGACGGTCGCAGGTTATCGGGGTGGCGGCCAACGACCCGACCTCGGTGGCCGTCGCCAACACCGCGGCCGACCAGTTGCGCAACGTCGGGATCGATGCGACGGTGCTGGCGTTGGATCCGGTGATCCTTTACCGGGAT
>NZ_UPHT01000223.1 GCF_900566085.1 Mycobacterium attenuatum | reverse complement strand
GCAGTGGTGTCGACGGAGGCGACGGCGGCAAGGGCGGCAAGGGTGGGCTAGGGGGCAACGGCGGAGCCCTACTAGGCAGCGGCGGAGCCGGTGGAACCGGGGGCATCGGCGGCACCGGAGGAAACGGTTCAGGCGGAGTCAGCGACGTCGCGGGCACCGGCGGCGAAGGCGGCGCTGGCGGCCGCGGCGGCTACAGCTGGGTCGGTCGTGGCGGCAACGGCGGCGACGGCGGGAACGGTGGCGACGCCGGTACCGGCGGCATCGACGATTCAGCCGGCCCAGGTGGTAGCGGCGGCGACGGCGGAGCTGCCAGATTCTTCGGCAGCGGCGGCGACGGCGGTAACGGCGCAGACGTCGGAACCGGCCAGGTGTACTTCAGCAGCAGCGGCGGCAACGGCGGCAACGGCGGATACTTCTACGGCAACGGTGGCGACGGCGGCAACGCCGGCACCAGTTCGGATCCGCCCCCGTTCGGCACCGGCAACGGCGGCTTTGGCGGCTCTGCTGTGCTCATCGGTAATGGCGGCGACGGCGGGGCCGGAGTCCCCGGCGGCCAAGGCGGCTACGGCGGCTTCGGCGGAGCTCTGTTCGGCCGCAACGGAGTGAACGGGCCGCCCTGAGCCGGCGCACTCCCGAGGGGATTTCGTGCAACAACTTACGGAGATCAACCAGTGCACTTACCGTGCCCATTTTGAGTGCGGCTTGCAACGCTGTTCTATCTCGGCATCGGACAATCTCTCGCCTCCGGATGCGACGGTCGGCGCTCGGCGATGGTGGGTTGAGCGCACCGCCAACGTCGACGGGGGTGGATTGCTGCGGCTCGTTGCGTTGACCGTAATGCCGCTGGCCGATCAAGGACAGCGTCGGTGGTGAGTCGATCGTCGGGGCATGCGAGTTCATGACGGAATGCGGCTTTCGCGCCGTCGTCGAAAGGGGCAAGCGGCTACGCCGCCCGCCGGATCTGATCAGCGGGCCGCTGCCTTCCTCAAAACCGGAAGACCAGGGACAGCGCGGTGTTACATTGCGGTTCCAGACGTTTCTCTCCGGTACCGGGAGGGCGGTTCGATGCCGAATGTCATTGCGATCCCCGATGCCTTAGCCTGGGCCGCAACGGATTTGGAGCACATAGGTGCCGCGGTGCGCGCGGCGAC